>JBBIMK010000001.1:0-261674 GCA_037444445.1 bacterium
CAGAATCAGAAATCGCGATGTTCTTCAGGGGGTCCCGATGGGGGTCAAGAAAAGTTTTTTTCTCTAACTCTTTCCAGTTCCCGCGCGGGTGCTTTTGGATTACACTCTGAAGGGTTCCGGGAGCGTGCTGGCTCAAATAGGCGTAAGCGAGGGCGGTTCGCATGGCGCCCTTGACAGAGGAAGCGGGAATAAAAGGACCTGCGGCGGAGTAGATAAACCGATGGATTTCGCCGCGTATCTTCCCCTGGGTGTTCAGCTCACCGACAGCCACTTCATCCACCGAAATGTTGTTGGATTGCAGGAAGTTCCTGAGTTTGAATTCGGCATTTCTCACCTCGTTGATAAAGGATTCCACGAGGTCAACCGGGGGTTGGCTCCGCGATTGGAGCGCGGCTTCCAGCTTCTCTGCGGAGATCAGGACAACTTTTCGTCGGTCCGCCGCATAGATGTAGTCCGTGAGAGCGGAGTACGAGTCGTTGCAACCGATGTGGAGGGGAGAGAGGGTTTGCAGGAGGAGTATCACAGCGGACCTCCGAAGGGTACGGGGAAGGCAAGCCCGTATTTGAACACAGGATGGCCAGGCGGGTTACTGGCGGGCAAGGGAACCTGGTAGAGTCGACCCCGAGGGACGCCTGAGTGAACGCTTCCTTCGCTGAGCATTCTAACTACCGGTTTCGGCAAAGCAGTGCCGGCGCCGGAATAAACAAATCCGCCGCGCTTGATAAAGTCATAGGTTATGAGCCGGTCCACCTCGTCACGCTCCGGAAGGAGTGTGGATAAGTTGACCGCGAATCTACCGTTCTCAGGAAGGTCAAAGGAAATCCGTGAGCGTTCAAAGGAGGCAAAAAGCCCTCTGCCCGAGGAGCGCTTGCCACCGATACCTTCGTCAATCAGGAGGCAGAGCGAGCCTTCCAGAAGATTCCGCAGGTCATCCGCAACTTTGCTCATCATAAAGAAGAAGCCCGGCAAGATGCGGACGCCATCCCTGAGTCCCATTTCAGTAAGGAGGAGGTCAGTCTGGTCCCAGAATTCGGAGACGGAAGTGAGCCGGTCAAGCGTGACTTTCGGTGAAACAATCGTGACAAACGGCGAAGCAGAGCCTGTAAAATTTCTGCCCGCAAGAGGTTCATCTTTCAAGAGGTAAAAATCGGTGAACAGGCGCTTCGCCTCCTCCTCCAGGTTGGTCACCGCGAGCGGTTGCCCGTCCTCGGGCAATGTTTGAGTGAGAAGTTTCTGGAATAGACCCTGAGATAGGAACCGCATTTTCTTGAGTTCCTTCTTGGAAAGAGGCTCCGACTCGCCCAGAGCCCTGGCGAAACGAATGCGCGGACGAGGGAAAAAGAAGTGGGTTGTAGAGCCGGAGTTCCGGACAACCTTAATGCAGGGGAAGGCGGAAGACAAGCGGAATGCCCCATCTTGGGCAGCCTGAATGAGCGTGCTCGGACCTCTGTTCCCAAACAGAAGCGCTGACACATTGACGAAGGCGGAAAAAAGGGTATCCGAATGAATGATGAGGGAGGAGTCTTCCAGCGACCACTCGCCGAAATGATGAAGGGAAGCTGGGCGGAACGGAAAAAGAAGGTAGGCGTCAAAAACGACCGTCATTTTGGGGCAGTGACCTCCAGACCCAGATGCTTCGGGATTATCTCCGTAATCCAATTCTCCTCCTCTTTCTTTTTGATTGCGTCAGAAAGATGCGGCAGATTCTCGGCGACTGTCGTGGCATCCCGAAGGTTCTTGTAATCATCGGCGCTCTTCACGCTGACTTTGAGGTTGGTGAATTGAATCTGGCCAGAACCTCGCGTCCCCATCCCGCCCAGATAGTTATCTTCCAGCAGTTGCATCCCTTCGAGGAGACGGTTCAGAAGCGGGATGTCCTCTGCTCGAAAGACCCTGAGGATAAACCCGAATTTGAACTCCGCACCTGGTGGAACTCGCTCAATCTGCCGCGGGTTCGCCGCTGAGGTCAACCGGTCAATCGCGTTCTCCCATTTGACCTCCGTCCACAGCCCATCTTTCTCAAGTGCCGGGAAGGTCTTCTCAAACCTGCCCTCATCCAAGAAAGCATCTCTACAGTAAAGGAGCGTCGGCCTGGAGGAAGCGAGTTCACTGGGGCGCCCGAAGAGAGTGCATTGCTCGCACTCTTCCTTTTCGCAGATGTGAATGAAACTTTCGCCTATGTCCCACCACCCTGATTCTTCCTTGAGCCGATCCTTCTCCTTTTTCTTCTGGTTATCATCCATGGACGACTCTCTGTTTCGATAGTCCAGAAGAGGGCTCATATCAAAGTGCTTCTGGTCAAGGAGACCGCGCATTTTGCCCTTCAGGGAGGAACCCGGGATGAAAGGGATGCCGGTGGGGGTCTTGATGACCGGCGAATCCACGGCGCCGATTTCAAGCGTCTCTTTTGAACCGCCGATGTGAAGGCCTGTGACGGCCGTTATGGAGCCCTCAATGAAAACTTTGCCGAGAAGACGATAGCCTGACATTCTTATCACCTCTTCACTTTCCAAAATATTTCTGGTATGCGATGACGGCCTCAAGGAACTCCCGAATTCTTCCGATATGTTCGCCGGTGTTAGCACGCTGAATCGCTTGTTCCAGGAGGTCGCAAAGTTCCTTGGTGCCACTTATTCTGCCCGCGGTGTAAGCCAGTTTGTAGCGGAGGCGCTTCAGCTCCTGGGGAGTTTTCACTTTCAGGAGAGCGCCGTGTATATTCCGTAACTGATGCGGGCGAGTCTTGTCACTCTTGACGGAGTCCTTTATCTTGTTGAGAAATTGGTCGTAATTCTCGGGCGGCGAAATAATTTCATCCGGCGAAACACTCCACTTTTTTTGCTCTCTCCCATTCATAGTTTATCCCTCCTTATCATCGTTGTCTCAATTTCATTTCTACCAGCCTCGCGGCGACAGGAAACACTGCCGGCGAAACCGGGGTAGAGCGGTTCAACAGATTGGCAACCGCAAGTTCTTCATACTTGCTGTAGAGCGCGTCACGAGTTCCCCTGGATTCGTTTCTGAGGAAGTAAGCGAAACGCCAGATTTGGGAAGGCGAAACAGACCCCCGAGTAGTGCGGCTCAGGGCGGGAAGATATGCCCCGGTCAGGCGGAGGAGTCGCCGGGCAAGATGGAGGCGGCGTTTCTCATCGGCTTGCTCCAGGAGCCTCACAATCTCGAGCACTTCACCAAGTTCGTCTCCGTTGCCGGAAGCCGGGAACCACCGCAACGGGATGCCAAGGACACTAACGCGGTTCTTTCCGTCGGCGCTCTTTGCCTCAGAGAGCAAGTGCTCCAGTTCGTCAAGCGCCTTGGTCACTGGATACTTTGGAGGGAGCGTCTGAAACACCGCCGAAAAGGTGATGCGGGGATGGTTGCAAACATAATTCTGAAAGTCCTCCCGCAAGCGGCGAAGCCGGTCCCACGCCATATTCCAGGGTCCGAGGGCAAGCGTGTCATCGCCGCCCGAGTAAACGAGATACAGAGGTTCAAAGACCTTTTGAACATGGACGGAGAAGAATAGGGAGAACATCCGACTGAGGGTGATGATACGAGAAAGCGTGTAATCCCTGTAATCCTTCCCCTCTTCCTTCTCCTTGGTTAATCCGTTTTTAAAGATTTTGCCGAGGTTGTCCACATCCAGTTTCACCCAGCCGAGCAAATCGTCTCCCTCGGAGTCCTTCGCGAGGGCGTCAAAATCCTTCAGCGTCTTCCCGTCTTCTCGCAGGGGCAAGGCAACCGGCAGAAAGTAGAACCCTTCCCAATCCGGGGATAGGTCAGTGGAATTCAGCCTCAGGTTGATCGCGCCCTTTATCGGTTCTTGGTGGAACCTGATTTCGTATCCGAAAGCCTTGAAGACATCGGAGTAAGCATTGTAGTCCTTATGTCGCACCGGAGTGCAGGGGCTTAAAGTAAGAAACTGAGCGGTTTTCAGAACTTCTGTGATGTCCTTGTAAGACTCACACATTGCGCACAGGTGTTCGTCCTCATTCACGATAGGGCGGGTGCGGTGGCAGCCAGCGCAAGTGCCCACTTTGCTCTCCTGGCTGGGCGACGACGGAATTGCGGGAGTGAAGATTTCGCCAAAGCGAGCGGCAAGCCCCAATTCCGAGAAGCGTCTCGCCTTCCATTCGCCTGCTGACTCAGAAGCCTCCTTGAAGCAGTCTTTGAGTTGCTGACCATCAAAAAATGCGCTGATTGGAAGAGGCACCCAGCCCAGGGATAGGCCAATCTCTCCGGAATGAGCCTCCAGCAGCACCTCGGTAATTTCGCGCCGCAGATTCTCAAGTTCTGCTACCTTACGAGCCGGCGCAAGAAGAAAGAAGTTTCCGCCTCCTGTATAGAGGATATTGGCGAGGCCGAGTTGCAGGCGGTCAACGAGAAAGCGCGCAAGGATTTCCATCAAGAGAGAGAGATACACGGAACGCCCTTTGAGGGACTTGGCGGCGCCCTTGCCGGGAACACTCTTAATAAAATCCTGGGTACCCGAAAGGTCGCCGTGAACCAGGAGGAAAGGAGTATCTACCGGGTATTTTGAGATCTCAATATTTGAGGTCCAAGTTGTTATCTGGTCATCGGTGACCTGCTCAAGACAAAGCGCAGTTGCAATCGCCGCTACGGCACGAGAGTGGTCATACAGGGAAATGTCAGGCAGATACCTTCCAACTTTGGTGGGCGTTTGAGCGGGCACAGCCCAGAGATACTTCTCAAGCAAAGCGAGCAGGCGTTGTTCAAGGTGATTCCCGTTGAGAGCCTTCAGGTCACGCTCCAGACCTGACGTCAAGACTTCGTATTCATCGGATTGTGTGTTTGAATCGGTGACGGGAAAATACTCCTCTTCAAGTCTCAGTGCTCGTGCTGGATAGTAAGAGTCGCCCTGACCATTGAAAAGCCGTGAAAAGATGCTAATCATCCGGGATTCGGAAGCCTTTCCTGATTCCAAATCTTCATCCTTCTTTCTCTCCCCGGAGGCGAGCCAGTCAGCCAGTTGTAGGATTCTCTCTTCAGTCGTGGTCGGGTCGTGGTGGTTTCGGACGAACTCAATAACTGATTCGTCCATTCCCACGAAGTGAGCGATGTTTTGCTTGATGAAATAAGCGCCCACGCCCGAATGGGGCCACTTCTTCACAGCGTACCATTCCTTCGGCTCGTACTTTTCCCTGTGCCTGTGGGACCGCGAAACCAACTTACCGAGGTCGTGGAGGAGGGCGGCGAGGGCGATTTTCAAAGCCCCGGAGGAGGGGGTGGATTTGTCTTCTTTATCCATTCTGGCTCTTATTATATCGCAGGATGGGGGGGGTAAGTCCTTTTTAATTTTCATTTCCCCATTTTTTTCAGGAGGATTTTTTCCTGCTGATGGAGCCGGGGGAGGTAATCCCGGTAGAGAAAGCGAACGGTTCGCTCATATTTCAAGCGAATATCTTCTGACTGAGAATAGAGGTATTTGCCAGTTCGGATGATTTCAAACTGGAGAATATAAGGGGCTGTCTGCAGGTCTATGACATCCAGGCGGTCGGTGGGAAGGGCTTGAGAAACATCAGCATAGAAAAGGGAGTCAGAAAAGCCCTCATCCGGAAGAATGGCAAGGTCAATATCTATGGCAGCAGAAAGGTGGGAAGCGGCGGAACCGAAAAGGTAACAGAGCCGAAGGGAATGTCGGGGAAGAAGAGTTTTCAATAACTCCAACCGGTTCCGGATGTCTGCAGGCAGGGGTTTGAGCCCGGCATATTTTTCGGGAAGACTCATCGTCCTACACCCTACGCATTATATCAGGGGAGGGGGCAAGGGTTGCGGGGCGGGAGGAGACAAGCTCCTCCCCTACATAAGCAATAATACGCATTATATCAGGGGAGGGGGCAAGGGTTGCGGGGGCTCAGGGGTTGAGGGAGGTGGCGCCAAAGCCCATAGGGGTTTTGTAGCCGATTCCGCAAAGGGGGGCGAAGGTGGCGAGAGCGGAGAGCATCTTTCGTTCGGGTTCGGAAAATTGCCCGGGGAAGTGGTATTCGCATTCGCCTTTGAAGCCGATGATGCTGTAGGTGGAGAAAGGGACGAGTTCAGTGTGGAGGCGGTAGCGGCCCACGAGGATGTGAGAGAAGAGGTTGTTGAGGTCGGGCGGGAAGGCGATGGGGCTGAAGGCATTCCAGCGGTCTAAAAGGGAAGCAAAGACGAGATGGGGGTCGGGGAAGAGGATGCTTTTCCCTTTCTGACGGAAGCAGGTGGGGGTGAGGAAGTGGAAGGTGATTCGGGTTGCGGGTTCTGCGTGCTGAAAGATTTCTTCAAAGGAGGTGGAAGCGACTTCTACAGACTGGATTCTGATTTTGCCGGAGCCTAAGAGGGAAGGGGAGCGAAGAAGGAAGGCTTTTGTAATGATTTCGGGCTGGGGGCCGAAGTAGTGGAGAATCAAGGTGAACCCTGTTTTTTCGGAGATGGAAAGGGAGCCTTTTTCGGGACGTTGGGCGGTGAGGAGATGTATGGAGAAGGGTTTCCGGGGAAGGTGATGGAGTCTGTCGGCAAGGGGGGCGCTGGATTTTTGGAGGAGGGTAAAGAAAAGGGCGTGGGCTTCTTCACCGCCGTAGCCCCGTAGAGATAGAGCCTGGAGAGATTTCAACCGGATCTGGAAGGAGTGGATGGAGGGATTCACAGGGTTCAAGCCTTTGAGGTTGGAGGGTTTTGTTCTAATAAGGCGGTTTGGAGGCGTTTTACCATCAGGGTGGCGTAGGAAGCGGGGGGGAGGGAACAGTGAAGCCAGGCTTTGAGCCTGCCGGGATAGAGTTCATCTGGCTCAAAGGGGCTGAGTTGAAGGGTTTCCGGGAAGAGAAGGAAATTGCGGGGGGTAGATTTGAAGCAGGCTCTTTTGAGCCACGGCAGGCGAAAGGCTTCTGGAGTGAGTTTTTCACGGGAGAGAATTTCCTCATAAACCTTCAGGAATAGAGGGTCGGAAGGAAGTGATGTGGCATCTACCAGCGGGAGTTTTGCTTGCCGGAGGTAGTCGAGTTTGTCGTCAGGAAGGGTTTGATAGAAGTAGAAGGAACCAGCCGGATGCTTCCAGATGAGAAAGGGTTCGTCGGGCAGGAATTTTTGGAGGATGAGAATAGCCATTTCGTTCCAGAGGTAACTCTGGTAAGCGTTGATGAGAATGGAAAGAAGGTGAGAAGGAATCTGGTTGACGGCCTGTGTGAAGGCGGTGGGGTGGTTTTTTAAGAAGGTGAGAATTTTTTGCTCACTGCCTCTGGGAGTCAGGGGCAGGGCTTTATGCCAGTTGCCCCAGTGGTGGAAGAGGAAGCGTTTGAAGGCTTTGATGCGGGCGGGGTCTTCGCGAGATGGCTGGGCGAGGAAGAGTTTCAGGGCACCCTCCGGGTCGTTCTTCAGCAGACGGTCGGCGAAGAACCCCTTCCCGTGACGGGCGCTCCCAAATCGCTGCTCGTCAAAGTAGTTCACCACTCCGAACTGAGCGATTTCTTTCAGGGATTGCAGGATTTTTGAGCGGTGGGCCTTCGGTATGTGACGAAGGAGGATTTTGAAGCGATTGCCCTTGAGGAGTCGGGAAGTGATAGGTTCATCGGCGTAGCCAATGTGAATGAGGGAAAAGTTCTGCTGGTGGATGGAGCGGGATGGCGGGGGATTGCCTGTAATGGACAGGTATTGAACGGTAAGGGCATGGCGGTCTTTTAATCCAGCGTAGTGGAAATTTCTTTCTGGTAAGCGAAGGTGACGGGAGAGGATGGAGACACAGTCCAGGGTGGTGAGGCTCTTTTTTTCCAGGCGAAAGATAGCGTGTTTTCCAGAGGAACTGAGAGTGGGTAGATGGAGAGTTTCTTCTACGATGAATTCTTCGGGTTTGACTTTAATTTTCACGGTGGCATGTTAGGGCAAGAGGGTGAGAGGGCAAGAGGGAGAGAGGGCAGTTATTTTGAGTTCCTCCTATTGGCTTGCTTCTTCCTTAAAGTTCCGATGAATGGGTTCAGCATGGGCAAAATTTCAAGGCAACTGGACTTCCTTGCTGAAAAAGTATCTTCATCAATAAAAATGAGGGTGTGGGGCTTGATGAGCCAGTTTAAGGTTTCGTGGGTAGACCCTCGTGCAATGGTGAGGGAATGAATATATTCAGCCCCACTTCGCCTGTCCCAGCCTTCAGCGATATTGGTGGAAATAGAGCCAGTGGAACGGATAAGTTTCCCAGCAATTGTCCGTGGGGAGGTTTTCGGTGGAAATCTTTCTACATCTTCTGCTACTCGGAGGAATAGTTCATGAGCCTTTCGCCATAAAACCAGCTCCTGAAAAGATTCCACTTTTTTCTCCATTCCAAGAGTTCATTATATCTGATGTGGAAAGCGGTGAGACTCCACCGGAGCTTGTGTCCTTTGCATTTCCTATTCTCTGAACTTCCGTGCCCTCATCGTCTTTTGTCCCCTCGCTCTCCCTTTGGTATGATAAAGACAGGAGGGATGGAAGGATGGCATATTTGAAGGAAATAGAGTTTAGCACGAAGGGGTTTAATCATATAGTGGATATTACGGGGGATGTGCAGAAGGCGGTGGAGGAGTCAACTTATCGTGATGGGCTTGCCTGTGTGTTTGTGGCGGGGTCTACTGCTGGGGTGACGACGATTGAGTTTGAGGAAGGAGTGCTGGAGGATTTATCTAAGGCGATAGAGCGGATGGCACCGCAGAATATTCCATACGCTCACGACAGGAAATGGGGGGATGGGAATGGGTTTTCTCATGTGAGGGCGGCGCTGGTGGGGGCTTCACTGACGGTGCCATTTCAGGCGCGAAGATTGTTGCTGGGAACCTGGCAGCAGGTGGTGCTGGTGGATTTTGACAACCGCCCCCGAAGGCGAAAGGTTTTTATTCAGGTTCTTGGAGGAAGAGAGGAAGGGGTGAGCGAGTAAAAGGGGGAAGGCAAGTGGAAGAAAAAATCTGGTTTAAGTATTATGACAATTATGTGAAAAAGCATCTGGAATATCCAGATATTTCCCTTCATGAGTTGGTCTCATCAAGAGCCAGGGAGCACTGGAATAAAACTGCTCTGGTGTTTATGCAATATCGGATGAGTTATAAGCAACTGGAAGAAGAAAGCAACTGTTTTGCGCATTTTTTGTTGAAGAAGGGGATTGGGAAGGGGAAGCAGGTGGTGCTGGTGCTGGCGAACACGCCGCACTTTCCAGTGGCGTATTATGGGGTATTAAAGGCGGGGGCAACGGCGGTGCCGGTGAACCCATTATATACTGCCCGGGAACTGGTATATTTTTTGAAAGATTCTGAAGCTTCTCTGGTGGTCGCGTTTGATATGTTTGCGCAGCGGGTGAGGAGTGCGTGCGAAGAGGCGGGGATTCGGGATGTGGTGGTGGGGAGTGCGGCGGATTATCTTCCACCCATTCAAGCGTTTCTGTATCGTTTCCTGAAAAAGGGAAGGGGAGAAGGAAAGCAGAGAAGCGAAGGAGGGATGAGGAGTTCAGGGGTTGAAAATCGGGGTGGGGAGTTCGGAGTTCGGAGTTCGGGGTTGAAGGGTTTCAGTGCTAAAGAATTGGTGGGAATAGGGTTTCGGCAGGCATTGAGAGAAGGCTCACCCTACCCTACCGGGGTTCAGGTGAAGGGAGATGACCTGGCGACATTGATTTATACGGGTGGAACGACTGGAGTTTCTAAGGGGGCTATGCTATTACATCGGAATTTAGTGGCAAATACTTTACAGTGTTCTGCGTGGTTTCCCGAGATCAGCCAGGGGCGAGCCACTTTCGTGGCGGTGATGCCATTTTTTCATTCCTTTGGCCTCACAGTGGCATTGAATTTTGGGCTGTATATGGGGGCGGAGATTGTGTTAATTCCCCGGTTTCATGCCAGAACCCTGCTTGAAACATTACAGATACTTCGTCCACCGGTTGTTCTTCCCGCAATTCCTTCTATCTTTTCAGCGATTAACCACTTTCCGAGGATTGAGCAGTATAATCTTTCATCGCTCTGGGTTTCTATCAGCGGTGGTGCGCCATTGCCGGTAGAGGTGCAGAAGAAGTTTGAAGCATTAACTCATTCTATACTGGTGGAAGGGTTTGGGCTGACGGAAACTTCACCGGTGACCCATGTGAACCCACTCCTCGGGAAGCGGAAGGAGGGGAGTATTGGATTACCTTTGCCGGATACGGATGTGAAGATAGTGGATGTGGAAAATGGTAAGAAGGAACTACCGGCAGGAGAAGAAGGAGAAGTTATTATCAAAGGTCCTCAAGTTATGGCTGGCTACTGGAAGAATGCGGAGGAAACGGCGAAAGTTCTTATGGATGGGTGGCTTTACACGGGCGACATCGGAAGGATGGATGAAGACGGGTTCTTTTATATCGTGGACCGGAAGAAGGATATGGTTATCACGGAGGGGTTTAATGTATTTCCGAGGGAGATTGAGGAGGTTTTATATACTCATCCGAAGGTGAAAGATGCGGCGGCGGTGGGCGTAAAAGACCGCTTAAAAGGAGAAGTGGTGAAGGCGTTCGTAGTTCCTAAGGAGGGCGAAATCCTGACAAAAGAAGAAATCCTGAACTACTGTCAGGAGCATCTTGCCTGGTATAAAGTTCCGAAGTCTGTGGAATTTTTGCAGGAGTTGCCCAGAAGCGCCATCGGGAAAGTGTTGAGAAGGGAATTGAAAAAGCAATGAACACCATACACGCGATTACGAGTTAGATTCCCAGTAAAGATTGGTAGACCTGGAGAGTTTTCTGTGTAAATTGCTGGATGGAAAAATGATGCATGGCGCGAAGGAATCCTGCTTCTCCCATTTTTTTCGCTTTTTCAGGGTTTTGAAATAGTTCCTGAAGGGCATCGGCGAGAGAAGAAGTGTCGCCGGGCGGGAATAAAATGCCCGTTTCACCGGGCTGGATGACATCCAGGATTCCACCGTGGGCAGAGGCAATTACCGCCTTTTTCATTGCCATTGCCTCCAGGGCAGTTCTACCAAATGCCTCGGGTACCGTGGATGGAACCACTACTACATCTAAGATGCTGAGATAGAGGGGAACATTTTCAGTGAAGCCGGTGAAACGGACGAATTCCTGGAGATGCCATTGATTGACGAGATTGAGCATAGAGTTTTTGTAGCCTATATGGGCCCTGGCATCGCCCACAATGACTGCATAGAGGGGATAGTTTTTTTTATGGAGAAGCGATAATGCCTTCAAGAAGACCAGATGCCCTTTTCCGGGAGAAAGCCTGCCAATCATACCTGCTACAAAAGCATCTGTGGGGATGTGGAGTTGTTCTCTCAATCGGGCGCTTTCCTGCATAGCAGGGGGAGCAAATTCATTGAAGTTGATGCCCCGTGGTATGACGATGATTTTATGTGAGGGAATGCGGAATTTTAACACGAGGTAATCCGCAAGGGGATGACTGACCACGATGATTTTCTCACCCAGCATAATGGAGCGTGAGAGGAGATGAGGACGGTAATAACCGTGTGCCGTGGTCAGAAAATGACAGGAAGTAGAGCGCGTGGCAAGATAGGCAACCCACGCGGGCATGCGAGAGCGAGCATGAACGATTTGTATCCCTTCTTTCTGGAGGAATCGCTTTAGAGGGAGTATGCAGGAAAGGGCGAGGAAAGGGTTTTTGGAACCGATGGGGAGAGTGAAGTGCACTCCGCCGATTTTTTCAATTTCAGAGACGAGCCTGCCTCCACCGGAAACCACACAGGGATTGGAGCCAGATTGAACGAGGGCATGAGCAATTTCAACAGTGCCTCGCTCCACACCCCCGTAGTCCAATCGTGGAAGCACCTGCAACACTTTCATAGGTAACTCATGTAAATTATAGACCATAAGGGCATAAGCCTTATAATAGAGGTGTGTGCGGGATTGCCGGGATTCTTCGGTTTGATGGCGGGAAAGTAGAGCAGGACTGGCTGAAGCAGATGGCGGAGAGTTTGAAACACCGGGGTCCGGATGGAGAGGGGTATTATGTGGACCGGGCGGAGAGATTTGGGCTGGCTTTCCGCAGGCTTGCCATTATTGACCTGGTGACGGGCGACCAGCCTATGTGCAACGAAGATAGCTCCATCTGGATTGTCTTGAATGGAGAAATTTACAATTTTATTGACATCCGAAGGCAGCTGGACGGGCACGGGCATTACTTCAAAACCCAGAGTGATACGGAAAGCGTTCTTCATGCTTATGAAGAGTGGGGCCCGGATTGCATAGAGAGATTGCGAGGGATGTTTGCATTTCTGATTTTAGACCTGCGTTCCAGGAAGATATTCTTCGTTCGCGACCGCCTGGGAATTAAACCTTTTTATTACTCCTTCCAGAGCGGTATTTTTACCTTCGCCTCTGAATTGAAAGCATTTCATCGGTTACCTTTCCTGAACCTGGAGATACATATACCTTCAGTAGTTGACTATCTGCGATATGGATATGTGCCATCGCCGGCAACGATTTTTGCGGGTATTCATAAATTGCCTCCTGCCTGTGCGGGTGTGATAGATTTCAGCCGTGAAAGGGTTCTCCCGGTGGAGCCCATAGTGCGCAGGTACTGGAAGCCCCGATGGGAAGCCAATGAAAAACCCACCCTGAAAGAGTGGATGAAAAAGTTAGAGGAGAAGTTGAAGGAAACTGTCTCCACCTACCTGGTGTCGGATGTGCCGCTGGGAGCCTTTTTAAGCGGTGGAACGGATTCCTCTACTGTGGTGGCATTGATGGCACAGACGGCAGGTAAGGAGAGGGTAAAAACTTTCTCTATCGGGTATAAAGAGCGTCTGTTCAATGAACTTCCTTATGCTCGTCTGGTGGGGAAAAAGTATGAAACAGAATCTACGGAAAAGATTATTGCTTCTGAGGAACTGGAGAAAGCGGCAGAGCAGTTACCCCGGATTTTTGATGAACCATTTGCGGACTCTTCCGCATTGCCAACTTACTGTGTTTCAGCACTGGCAAGTGAAAAAGTAAAGGTGGCTCTCTCTGGAGATGGTGGGGATGAATTGTTCGCAGGTTACGGAAGATATAGAAAGGTTCTGAAAATGAGCCACGGGGGATTTTCCCTCCTGAAATGGCGATGGACTCCCGTGCATCCCCTCGAAATCTTTGAAAGCGGTCAGCGAATTTTTACCGATGCACAGATTTCGCAAATTATTCTTCCAGAATATTCTCCTTACATTCACCCATCGGACTATTTTCTTCAGTTTTTTGAAGAAGGAGCCGAGTGGGATCTACTTTCTGCACTTCAGCATATAGATTTAATGACCTACCTGCCTGAAAATAACCTGACGAAGGTGGACCGGGCGAGCATGGCTCACGGGTTAGAGGTTCGGGTGCCATTTCTGGACCATGAAGTCGTGGAACTGGCTGTGACAATTCCTCCTGAGTTACGACACCCGGGCAGGCAGAGGAAATATATCCTGAAAAAGGTGATGGAATCTCACCTGCCACGGCGGGTGCTTTACCGAAAGAAACGTGGGTTTTCTATTCCTCTTCGTTTGTGGATGAAAGGGGGATTTCTGAAGAAAGTGAAAGAGAGCCTGCTTTCACCGGAGATGAGAAATTTTGCGACAGAAAAGGGTGTGATGAAACTACTGAAGGAACAGGAAAAAAATCCACGCCGGATGTCAGCCCATCTGTGGGCATTACTTTTCTTTAGCCGGTGGCTGACCACCTGGAAGTGATGGCAAAAGGGCAAGAAAGCAGAAAGAGGCATAAAGATTTTTCTGTTCTATGCGGTTTTGTCCTGTGCGGTAAGCAGAATGCGAGCATCCACGACGAAAGCACCCTGGCCTTCAGGCATAGCGAGAAGAGGGTTAATGTCCAGTTCATCAATATCTTGAAGTTCTGTGGCAAGCTGGGATAGGCGTTCCAGGTATTCCACAATGCGGGGAATATCAGAGGGGGGCTCACCCCGGAAGCCCCGGAGGATAGAATACCCTTTGATTTCCGTAATCATGCGTCGGGCGCCAAGTTCACGGATAGGTGCGATGCGGAAGGTTACATCCTTGAAGGCTTCCACATAAATTCCTCCGAGGCCAAACATCAAAAGAGGTCCGAAGTGAGGGTCCTTTCGCATGCCGAGGATGGTTTCTTTTCCACCCGAAATCATTTTTTGAACCAGAACACCCCAGATAGGAGCATCAGGTTGTGCGGATTGGATTCTCTTCAACAGATAATGATATTCCCTTCGGAGCATATAAGAGTTTTGGATATTCAAGACCACTCCACCTAAATCCACCTTGTGGATGATACTGGGAGAAACAATTTTAAGAACTACCGGGAAACCGATATTTTCTGCGTATGAAACGGCTTCTTCCTCGCTGGTGGCAAGGGCGTAGGGAGAAATGGAGAAACCGTAAGATTCTAAAATGCGGTAAGTTTCAGGTTCGGGGAGGAAAAGGCGTTTTTCTTCTCTGGCTTTTTTCAGGGTCTGTCGGGCGATTTCAGGATGGATATCAGTGAAAAGGTGGACGGGGGTTCTGGGGCGGTGAACCCACCAGGCGTATCTGGCCATATAAGCCAGAGCACGCACCGCTGATTCCGGGAAGCGGTAGTTGGGAATATTGGCCGAGTCCAGAATCTGGAGGGTAGAGCCAATGTCACGAGTTGCCATAAAAGAAGCGAGGACAGGCTTTGAGGATGCCTTCGCCAGGCGAACGATGGTATGGGCAATGGCGGTGGAATCGGTGGCAATGTGAGGTGTGCAGATAACGAGAATGGAATCTATGGCATCGTCTTCCAGAACGAGTCGTAGTGCGGATTCATATCGGTCTTCCTTTGCATCTCCAATGAGGTCAATGGGATTTCGGAGAGAAGCGGTAGGTGGAAGGATACTCTGAAGTTTTTTAAGAGTAGAAGGGGAAGGCTCGGGGAGAGAGAGTCCATGTCGTATGGCGGTGTCCGTAGCGATGATGGCGGGACCGCCGGCGTTGGTAATGATAGCCAGGCGGTTTCCGCGGGGTAGAGGCTGGGTTGAAAAAGCCGTGGCATAATCAAAGAGTTCTTCTAAGGTGTTAACGCGAAAGACACCGCACTGTTCAAACAGAAATTCGTAGGCTTCGTCGGTGCCTGCGAGGGCAGCGGTATGGGAAGCGGCAGCCTTCGCTCCTTCTACGGTTCGGCCAGATTTAATAGCGAGGATGGGCTTGGATTTCGGCAAATCTCCGGTAATTTGTGAAGCAATTTCTATGAAGCGTTTCGGATTCTCTAAATCTTCAAGATAGAGGAGAATCACATCGGTCTGGGGGTCGGAGGCTAAAAAAGCAAGCAGGTCATTTTCTGAGATGTCCGCTTTGTTTCCGACAGAGATGAATTTAGAAATGCCAATATTCTGGGCTTGAACATATTCCAATGCGGCGGCTCCCAAAGCGCCACTCTGGGAGATAAAAGCAATATTCCCCGGTTCAGGCATTACACGGCCAAAGGTGGCATTGAAACGAATGGCAGGGTCAGCATTGATGACGCCAAAACAGTTTGGGCCAATCAGGGATATGTGGTAACGGCTTGCCACAACCCGTAAAGATTCCTGTCGGTTTATTCCCTCTTCCCCCAGTTCAGCAAAGCCCGCAGAAATGATAATGGCGCCTTTTACACCCTTTTTACCACAGTCTTCCATAACCGCCACCGCTTTCGTGCAGGGAACTACTACAACGGCCAGTTCCACCTCATCCGGAATGTCCAGCACAGTGGGATAACAGCGCACACCGAGAATACTCCGGGTGGAGGGATTTACTGGATAGACAACGCCCGAGTAACCGCTGAAAAGGATGTTAGAGAAGATAGCATGGCCTATGGAGCCAACCCGTCGTGAAGCCCCGATGACCGCTACGGATGTGGGCGACAATAGTGAGCGAACTTCTTTTTCCATATTCTATCCTTATTGTAAGGGAAGTTATAATGCTTCACAAAATGAGCGGATCGTTGTAAAATGAATCATGGGATGAAAGCCGTAGCAGGAGCAGAAACGCTGGCTGAGATTTTAGACGGGCTGACAGTAGAAGGGAGGCTTTATGACCGATTGCCGGGAGAGAAGGTTCGCTGTTATGCCTGCGGGCATCGGTGTGTCATATTCAATGGACAGCGCGGGATTTGCCAGGTTCGGTACAACAAAAATGGGGTTCTTTATGTGCCTTATGGATATGTGGGGGCTCTTCAATGCGACCCGATAGAAAAGAAACCCTTTTTTCATGTGTTACCCGGTAGCCGGGCTCTCACTTTCGGAATGCTGGGTTGTGATTTTCACTGCTCTTACTGTCAGAACTGGCTCACGAGCCAGGCATTGAGGGACCCGGCAGCGGGAGTCTCACCGATGGAAGTCACACCGGAGCAAATGCTGGAACTGGCAAAACGGTTTCAAGCGGATCTGGTGGTCAGTTCGTATAATGAACCCTTAATTACCTCTGAATGGGCGGTGGGAATCTTTCAACTGGCAAAGCAATCGGGATTACGAACCGGATATGTATCCAATGGAAATGTAACGGGTGAAGTGCTGGATTATCTCCACCTTTACACAGACTGTTACAAGATAGATTTGAAAACGATGAATGACCGGAATTATCGGAAACTGGGCGGAGTTCTGCAACATGTACTGGACGCCGTGAAACTGGTATATGAAAAGGGATTCTGGCTGGAAGTTGTGACCCTGGTGATACCGGGATTTAATGATTCAGATGAGGAACTCCGGGAAGCGGCACGATATATTGCAGGTGTGTCAACGGATATTCCCTGGCATGTCACAGCGTTTCATAAGGACTATAAGATGACAGACCCTGATAACACTCCGCCGAAAACTCTATTGCGGGCGGCAGAGATTGGAAGAGAGGAAGGACTTCATTTCGTCTATGCTGGGAATTTGCCGGGCTGGGTGAAAAGTCTGGAAAATACTTATTGTCCGACCTGTCACACTTTATTGGTTCAACGCTACGGTTATACGATTGAAAAAGACTTATTAAGCGGGTCTGGCTCTTGCCCACAGTGCCAGACGAAAATTCCCGGCATCTGGCAGTAAAGGTAAAGAAGAGAAAAGCACAGGCTATATTCACTTATCTGAGGGGCGACTGGTTGTGGAAGGAGGTTCTGGATGTCCGCCGCCCCAGAGCATCGGTAAAGCATGGAATAGACCCGGTAAAATTGCCTGGAGAGATTCAGAAGCGCCCTTAGAACTGCCGGGTAGATTGACAATCAGGGTTTTCCCTTTCACGCCGGCGATTCCTCTGGAGAGCATGGAGTAAGGGGTGCGACGCTGGCCAAAGGCTCGTGCTGCTTCCAGGATTCCGGGAACTTCACGGTCAATGATGGCCTCTGTAGCTTCAACGGTTACATCTCGGGGTCCCAGCCCTGTTCCGCCTGTGGTCATAATCAGGTCTATGCCTGCCTGACATTGCTTCAGGAGTTCCTGGATGATTTTCTCTCGGTCGTCAGGTAAAATCACATAGGACTCTACTTGCACTCCGTTGGATTTTAGTAGTTCGGCGATGATTTTGCCGGATTTGTCCTGACGCTTACCTGCATAAGTACCATCGGAGGTTACAATCACAGCCGCTCGTAAAGGTTTTTCAAAAAAGGTGAGAAAATCTTTTTTTCCACCTTTCTTTTCAAGCAGGCGTATTGATTGAATCTCCAGGGTTTCATCCAGAGGTTTCAGCATATCATAGGCAGTGAGAGCGGCCAGCGTTGCGGCGAGAAGCGCTTCCATTTCTACCCCTGTTTTCCACACGGATTTCACATGGCTCTGAATGAGAAGGGAGGATTCCTGGAGGGTGAACTCCAGAGTGACAGCATCCACTGGAACAGGGTGGCAAAAGGGAATGAGTTCGGAGGTGCGCTTGGCGGCCAGGATGCCCGCCGTCCTTGCGACTTCTAAAACATTGCCCTTCGGCACTGACTGATTTTCTATAGATTTCCGTGTGGAAGGAAGCATTTTCAAGATAGCCTCGGCTTTCGCTTCCCGGAGTGTATCCGGCTTCGGGCTCACATCTATCATCGTCCTGACACTCCCATAATAAAGAAATTCACCGGATGATGGCTATCCTCCGCTAATGGGTGGAAGGACAGCAATTTCTTCATCACCCTGAAATTGGTAAGTATCCTCGGGGAGAGTTTGATTGACTGCGAAGGCCAATGCATCACCCAACTTCTGGAGTTTCGGGTATTTCTCAAATAGAAGATTTTTCAGCACCTTCAGAGTGGGGTTCTCCGGCAGGTCCATCCATTCTTCCTTCACACCTGTTATTTGCTTCGTTTGAGCAAAGTATAAAATTTTCACCCTATGAGAGGATGAGAAAGCCATGGAAAAATCACCCCCCAATCGCATGCATGGTGCGAGTCGGTCTCACAAACCCAGGCAAATTAATCAGATGCCCTTCTTCTTTCATTGACACTGCACTGGCGAGGAAGTCAGCAATTTCCTGGTCAGAAGCGTTGCCGCGCAGGAGAGGCTTCAGGTCAAATTCTTTTGTGGCGAAGAGGCAAGTTCGGAAGAAACCATCCGCAGTGAGGCGAATTCGGTCGCATAAATGACAGAAGGGCTGTGATACACTGGAGATGATTCCGATTTCACCTCTGCCATCATCAAAAACATAGCGTTTTGCCGGGTCAGAGCCATCGGGATCAACGGGGGTAAAAGGAGCCACGCGATGAACATGTTGAAGGATTTCTTCGGCGGAAATCACCATTTCTCGTCTCCACATCCCGGCGCTATCCAGAGGCATAAACTCAATGAATCGGACGGTGATGTTTTCGTCACGAGCAAACCTCGTAAAGGCTTCAATTTCATCATCGTTTATACCACGAATCAGCACGACATTAATTTTTACCGGAGTGAACCCCACTCGTCGGGCTTCCTGGATTCCCGCTATAACTTTATCAAAAGCATCTCTTCTCACGATTTCAGCAAATTTCTCTCTGCTGAGGGTATCCAGGCTAATGTTCAAGCCATCTAAGCCAGCATCTTTCAATGCCTGAACTTTCTCTAATAGAAAGTATCCGTTTGTAGTCATGGAGATGGAAGCAAGGCCGGGAATCTGTCGGAGAAAATGAACCAGCACCTCCACATTTTTACGCACAAGAGGCTCTCCTCCCGTCAGGCGAATCTTTTGAACGCCGAGGTTCACTGCGATGTGGACGATACGGTAAATTTCTTCAAAGGTAAGAATACTCTCCCGTGGAAGCCAGGTGATTTCAGAATCGGGTAGGCAATATAAGCAACGGAAATTGCACCGGTCAGTTACAGAAACTCTTAATTTACGGGCAATTCGGCCGTAAGAGTCCACCAATTTATTCCCTCTACTTTGCGATAGTTTTGGCCCGTTCATATTCTAACTTTGCCTCCTGGTATTGGGAGAAAGTGTTGATATTCATAAATAGAGAAGAGAGCGGAAAGAGGGGAGCAAGTGAAGATTCATCAATGGAACAGATGGAAAGGCTGGAATGCTCCAAAAAGTCAGTCAGTGCATAACGTTTGTGCTGGAGGAACTTTTCCAAAATGCAGAGACAGGATTTCCGATAGAGAGCAGATAGAGGATGCCAGCGATTCCTGATCCGAGGAACGACCACATCATAATGGTTCGCATGCTGATACAAAAATGAAAGATACTCCGGCGTTAAGAAAGGCAGATCACATGCCACCGCAAAAGAGAAAGGATACTGAGATGCCTCTAAACCAGTGTAAAGGCCCATCATAGGGCCGATTCCTTTCTCTCGGTCCAACAAAACTTTCACCTTTTTCAACGGGATAGGCAGCGAAATCGGGGGATTTGAGAAGACCACAAAAGTTTCACTCGCAACGATAGATATTCTATCAATGATATGCTCCAGAAGAGTCTTACCTGCCCAGGGGAGGAGGCGTTTATCTTCATGCATTCGTCGGGATTTACCCCCTGCGAGGATGATAGCCGTGGCGTCACATTTCATGCGAGCAAGATGGAACCAGTATTTTATCTGTTATTTTCAAGAAATCACAACCAGCCATAGAGAACAAGGGAAGAAAAAACGCGCCACGCAAAGATGCCAGTGAGTATGAGCAAGGAGATAGTCAGATAAAGAGGCCAGGGCGAATGGACTTGAAGCCCCAGAATGACTTCTGTGAGCACGAGGAACAAGCAGATGGCTGAAATTTTTTTTCGGTTCTTCCTCAGTGCGCCGAGTTGCACCGCTAATTCCTCCGGCACAGGCTTATCCGGAGAGAGTTTCTCCAGGAAGCCTTCTATCTGGGGTTCAATTCGGAAAACAACCACATACAGGAGAGTGAGAATCACCAGAAAAACGCCCAGTTTTACATCCAGAACCCAATTGGAGAAAAATCCTGAAACACCTATTTCATCTACCCAAACCACGAGGAGCCCGGTGAGAAGAATAGTGAGAAGCCACCAAATACATCGTCGTGGAGCCTTAAAGATGATATTCTCCATATATCGGTCTACCGGATAGATGATTTTAGAACCCATCCGTGCACGCTCATTTACAGCCATTAGCAGCCAAAAGGGACCTGCCATTAATACCGCAGAAAGCACATGAAATAGCAGAAGAACATTTCTTGCCTCTTGCATTTATTTTCGCCCCTCTACTGAATATTATACAGGATAACTGAAATGCTATAATTTCTTAAGACAATGGGAACGATAAATACCCCTTTTGAGTGAAAATCTTATGAGAATACGGATAGGACATAGCCCGGATGCAGATGATGCGTTCATGTATTATGCCATCGCTACCAAGAAAATTGAAACAGAAAACATTCAGTTTGAGCAAGTAGTGGAAGACATCCAGAGCCTGAATGAACGAGCAAAAACTGGAGAATTGGATGTTACTGCCATTTCCGCCCATGTCTATCCGCTGGTTCAGAAATTTTACGACATTCTTACCTGTGGTGCCAGCGTGGGAATTCGGTATGGGCCTATTTTGGTGGCACGCGAGAAGATGCCGGAGCTTCTCGTTCGCTCACTTCCCCACAGAATTTCGCTAAATTTTTCTGGAATGACCGTGGCTGTTCCAGGAAAATTGACTACGGCTTACCTTCTGCTGAAAATATACGGGAAGGATTTTCATGAGGTGGTAGTGCCTTTTGATAGAGTGCTCTGGGCTGTTCAAACAGAAAAGGTTGATCTGGGATTAGTGATTCATGAAGGACAACTTACCTATAAACAATATGGGCTGGTGAAAATCACAGACCTGGGCAAAATCTGGTATGAGAACACCCATTTGCCCGTTCCACTGGGGATTAATGTGATTCATAAAAGCCTTCCAGAACAAGAGAAGAAGAAGATAGTAGAAGTGATGAAACGGAGTATACTTTATGCACTTTCGCATCGTGAAGAGGCTTTCTCATACGCGCTTCAATATGGACGAGGAATTCCTGAGGAATTAGGGAAAAAATTTATACTGCAATATGTGAACTCTTATACTCTGCACATGGGGGAGAAAGGCAAAAAAGCCCTACGGAGGCTTTTTCAAAAAGCCTCAAGGAGGAAATTCCTGCCACCTGCGCATTCACTTCGGTGGATTTAGAAAAAATACAGGATAGCGATATAAAAGGAGCAACAGAATTTTTACGCCAGATGGATTGAGACAATTTTTGATGACCCTGTGGGTGAAGAAGTAGTCTGTCTATTAGATGTAAAATTATATTCTTATGTTTTCTGCGATTGAAGTAGAATCTGTGCCTGGTGAACCAAACGAGAAAGAACTCGGTCGCGGGGCAAATGAGGAGCCAAACTCAAGATTTCCGCATACTTCTTCAACTTTAACCACTTATGAATTCCCCATCGGAGAGAGAGGATGTCGGGATTTCTCGTTCCTTTTCCGACCCGCTGAACCTTACTCGCGAAAATACGAAAACGATTGAATTTTTTGCTGTTTGTAGCATTCTGGATTTTTTTCATCAGAGCGGGATAGTTCGGCAGAGGAGAATATAAACGATGGTCTGTAAGACACCAGACATTTTTATCAATTTTGACAAATTCAGAGGAATTAGTGAGAACAAAGAGAAGGGCTTTAGGAGTGATTTTTGGTCGTTGTTGCTGGAGGATACTCAATAACTCTTGAAAGTTCATAGGGGTGCGTGCTTTCTGAAGCACCTGTAATACATGTAAGCGAAGAGTAACACCCGGTTTTAGCCCCCATTCTTTAAGTCCATAATATCCAGGAACCCCTGTCCAAACAAAAGTGTCTTTTACACGAGTCAGAGTATTTAAAATCCAAAAGCGAGAAGGCTTACGAAGTTTCATCCTTTTATGCACCAACCCCAACAGTTCAGAATAATGGCAGGGTCTCCCAATCTTGCGGAAAGCATTCACCAGAATAGCCACGGATTTCTCAAGGGGTTGGCGGAGACGAACAGCCCTGGGGATATTCCATTCTACTAACCCATATACACCCGGGCGTCCAGTCCAAACGAATCGCTCCCGATGATTGGACAAACAGCGATGAATCGTAAGAGGATTCAATTTTCGCGCATATTGCAACCGATTCACTTCCTCATGGATCGTTAGATAATGAGACGGTTTGCCTATTCTTTTCAATGCCAGTGCCGCTATGGCGACGGTTCTACCTACGGCTTTCCGGAGGAAAATCACCCCTCTTTTACCTTTCAGAAGAACCCGCTGTCGTAGGGCTTCATGCAAAAGGTGTTTTAGAAAATATGCGGAAAGAGGAATGGAAGAAGATTGCTGAATTTTTTTGATCAGAACCTGGCGAGGAAGATAAACTTCGTTCTGGAGGATTTGTTGCATAATTTTTAACGCCACCCTCACTTTTTCGGCAGTTTTTTTATCGTTATTTAAAGTGTAGAAACCTTCATTTTCCTCGTTGAGGAAGTAGTGAATTCCTCCCTGGGCCTTAAACATTCTGCAGACTATTTGGAAGGCGCCGAGAGCAAAGTGAGGATTGGGGTGGAGAGTTTTAAGAGCTTCCTCAAAAGAAGTTCGGGATAGAACTCTGTGATGCGTTTGAAAAATGTAGGAAAGGGTTTCTTCCACAGCGGGAAGGAACGATTTTCTCTTGACATAAGAAAGGGAAAGAGCAGAGACTTCCAATTGCTGAGCTCTTTGACGGGAAACTCCACCGAGAAACCGGGCTCCCGTTTCCTGGAAGGTGTGAAAACGGCCATCCGTCAGGCCAAAACGATACCTTAGAACTTTCTGCTTTCTGGGCTCCAGCGAATGATACAAGGATTCAAAAAGAGGAAGGAAGTTCGGAGTCATTTTAGGATGTTTCCTGAAAGTTCTCAAGGTTCTCACCTCAATAGCCGTAAATTACGGCGGATAAAAAGACTCAAAAACAAACTGTCCATGGGACTCGTGTAAAAAACCAGCCCGAGGAGTTTCATCATGCTCAAAAACCAGAAGCCATTTTTCTTCCACAATCCTGCGATAAATTTCTTTCCGAACCTGGAGAGTTTGTAAGGGGAACAGGTCATAAGCCATGATATACGGAATAGGGATGTGACGAGTCGTAGGAATCAGGTCGCCCATAAAAGCCACAATACCTTTAGTGGTATGAAACAGAACGATCTGGTGACCGCGAGTATGTCCAGGGGTTTTTAAGCAGCGAATTTGAGGGGTGATGAGCACATCATCTCCTGTAACCCACCGGAGCACTTTCAGTTCCTGTAAAGGCAGGAAGAGTTCGGGGATATAGCTGGCTTTAGAGCGTTCATTGGGGTTCAGGGCATCCTCCCACTCCTCTTTCTGGACGAAATAGGTGGCCCGGGGGAAGGCGGGTAGCCGACGCCCTCTGGGGTCTAACACCGTAGACCCGCCACAATGGTCAAAATGTAGATGAGTGAGGAGCACCAGCGTAACATCGTGAACAGAGAATGAAAGGGAAGATAAAGGAGAATTCCAGTGAATATCATAGATAGCAAGCATCTTTGGATTGAGGTGAGAACCCACACCATTATCCACCAGGGCAAGAAACCTTTCTCCCTGAACAAACAGAACATTCATACCCAGCAGGATACGGTTCTTTTCGTCGGCAGGGTAGGTCCGTTCCCATAGAACTTTGGGAACGACTCCGAACATCGCTCCCCCGTCTAAACGGAAGGTGCCGAATTGAACATGGTAAAAATCCAGGTCTCCGTATTGAAAATGTCTCAATCTATTTATCCTCCAAATAAGGTATCCACTTGTTTCATCAGGTCACGAACATGCTGAGCAGAAGTGGACAAGGCGGTCAATTCATCTGGAGACAGGGGGAGTTCCAGGATTTTTTCTACACCCTCTTTTCCCAGTATAATGGGCACGCCGACAAAAACATCTTTGATTCCGTATTGCCCGTTAAGAAAAGTGCAAGCAGAGAGGAGTCGTTTTTCATCCCAGAGAATGGATTCCACCATTTCTGTGATAGCTACGCCAGGGGCATAGTAGGCACTACCCGTTTTTAGCAGAGCGACGATTTCTCCTCCGCCCTGACGGGTTCGGTTAATAATGGCATCCAGCCTGTCTCTGGGAATCAATTCCGTGGCGGGAATACCACTGACGGCCGCATATCGGACCACAGGAACCATCAAATCTCCATGACTTCCCAGAACAATGGCTTGAACGCAATCAAAGGAAACGCCCAGTTCCATAGCAATGAAGGCACGGAAGCGAGCCGTGTCCAGAGCACCGGCCATGCCCACGACCCGTGCTGGAGGAAACCCTGTAACCCGATAAGCGGTATATACCATAGCGTCCAGAGGATTAGTGACCACGATGACAATAGACTGGGGAGCGAATTCACGGATTTTTTCCGAAACGCCTTTGACGATATTAAAATTGGTAATCAAGAGGTCCTCACGGCTCATACCGGGTTTTCGAGCTAACCCGGCAGTCAATACCACCACGTCTGCCCCCTCTATGGCCTGATAATTATTGGAGCCCGTCACACGAGATGAAATGCCATAGATAGGGCTGGCTTGCGTCATATCCAGGGCTTTTCCCTGAGGCAATCCCTCAATGATGTCCACCAGAACCACATCCGCAATCTGTCGGGTTTGAATTTCACTGGCGGCTTCGGCACCCACATTTCCAGCGCCGATGATTCCCACTTTAAACCTCACAGATATCTCCTCCTTTTAATAGGTTTTTGTCAAATATTATCATTCCTTCTCACCCACCCACTTTAATTTTATCCCTTCTTTACTTTTTTATTAAGTGTGTGTGTTCTCTTTCTCCGGGGCATCCGTTTTCTGCTGGAGAAAATCAGAGGAAATATCCTTCTCCACAAAACTTGAACCTTCCAGAGTAAGTTCTTTCAGTGTTCCTTCCACCTGCGACAGTTTTGCTTGACAAAACTGATAGAGCTGAATACCTTCGCGATAGAGACGGAGAGACTCTTCGAGGGGAAGATTTTCCTCCTCCAGTTTACGAATCACATTTTCCAGAGACTGAAACGCTTCTTCAAAGGACATCTCGGGGCTCATTTTCTCTCTCCCTTTTTTGCAGGATTTTCGTGGCCAACACACCATCTCGCAAGGTTACATCCAGTAAATCACCCGCGGAGACTTCATAAATGGAGCGAACAAGATTGCCCTCCGGTTTCATCACGATGGCATAACCACGCTCTAAAACATTATAAGGACTTAGAGAAGACAACAGAAGTCGTAAATGTTTCAAAGTTTCATTTTTCTTATTGAGAAAACGGTGAAAAGAGTTGTTCAAGCGAGAGTAAGCATCATCTAACTGCTGAGCCAGTCGCTGAATTCTTCTCAGGGGATAAAGGAAAGAAGGGGAGGCAGTAAGATACTGAATGCTTTTTTGGGCGGAGGTAATGCGATGACGAACCTGACGCAGAAGTCGGGAATGAGAAGAGTTCAACCGATGATGCCAGGATTTGGCATCCGGAACCACCCGTTGGGCGGCACCGGAAGGAGTCGGTGCCACCCCATCCGCGACCAGGTCAGCGATAGTCGTATCCACTTCATGCCCAATCCCTGTGACAACAGGGAGAGAGGAAGAAGCGATGGAGCGAGCCAGAGCCTCATCGTTGAACCCCCACAGGTCTTCCAGCGAGCCACCACCTCGCACTATGAGAATGACTTCCACTTTCCCATAAGCGTTTAGCCAGTGAAGGGCCCGAATGATGGAAGCGGAGGTTTCTTCACCCTGAACGGTGGCAGAAACCAGGAGGAAGTGCGCGCCTGGCCATCGTCCCCACCCTACTCTCAGGACATCTCTTAACACGGAACTTCTCGGGGAAGTGATAACGCCAATTCTCCCGGGGAAGAGGGGAATTTTTTTCCTGGCTCTCGTGAGAATGCCTTCTTTCTCCAGTTTTTCTTTAATTCGTAAAAATTCTTCTTGCAACCCACCCGTTTTGAGTGGTTGGGTGATTTGTTCCACATAGAATTGATACATCCCCCTCCTGGGGAAAATATCCACACGCCCAAAGGCTTGGATACAGGTTCCAGTTTTTGGAAAGTTCCCGTTGCACCGAGACACCCCATCAAAAAAAACAGCCTGGATGGAGGAATGGGCATCTGTCAGAGTAAAATAAATATGGCCGGATGGATGGATATGTAGATTGGTCACTTCGCCTTCCACCCACGCACCCTGAAGAATAGGATTAAATTGGAGAGTTTGCTGGAGTATGGAAGTGATTTCAGAAACGCTATATACTTTCATCATTCAGGCCAGTTCTCGTCTGCGGAACTTCATAAAAGCAAAAACCAGGAAAAGTAAAGCATAGATATACCCCAGAATCACTGGAAAAATCACCTCTTTTGACGGGCTACCCACAGATGCGGAGAAACGCCACGCACCTGGATAATACATTAACCAGAGAGACCAGAATCCGGGTGGAAGGAAGCGGGGCAGGAAACTGAGGAAAAGAAGAACTGTCAAGAAAATGAGAGTTTGTAGAGTATATTTTTCCACACTCAGAAATAAAGCCAGGGAGAGAAATGCAAGGGAAATAGAAAAGTTCAACCCCATCAGGGTGATAAAGGAAAATATCCCATCGCCTTTCCGATACAAATAATCCACCGCCATCAATTCAGAAAGCGGAAGGAAAAAAAGAGTCAGCAACATAGCCACACCTCCCAGATATTTACCGAAAAGGTATTCATCTCTGGAAAGGGGTTTAGAAAGAAAATAATAAAAACTTCCATCTGCCGCATCGGTTGCCAGAAGGTGAGAGCCGATGTAAATGGCGAGGAAATCCAGTCCGGTTGAAGCCATCAGACTGGGGGTAGAAGGATATTGACCCGGTAAAAGAGTGGGGAAGCAGAAAAGCAGAATCAAAACTAAAATGCCTGAGAGCAGGTAGAGCAAGGTCTTATCTGTTTTCAACTTTCTATAAGAAAACTGAGCAATTGCTAACAGGAGCGTCATACCTGAAGCAGGTCGCGGATGCGGAAGCGCTGTCTATCTACAGAGAGGATGATGCCACCACTTTCCAGAATTACTTTTTCCAGACGTGACCAGGAAGAAGCTAAAATTTCAAGACGACATCGGTCGGAGAGATTTTCAACGGAAATTACGCCATCGGAATGGAGAAGGTCTTCCGAGATTCCATCCACTTCCACCAGCAGAGTTTCTTCCTCACGGTTCAAGTCAGCGAGTTCCCCCTCACCTAGGGCTTTTCCTTTATAGAAAAAATACATGTAAGGATGAAAGAGAGTTTCAATCAAACCCACGCCCGTAGAGAGCAAGAGCACTCCTCCCTGATGTTTCACCACCTCTATCAAGAGGTCATTGATGAGAGGAGCCGTATTCTCATCCACCTGTTCTGAAATATCTTCATAGATCACCAGTTCGGGAGAAGGAAGCAGTGAAGCGGCGATGTAAGTGAGATTCAACAATGAGGCAGGAAGTTTCTCCAGAAGTTTGTGACGGTGAGGATACAGGTGGACTTCTTGGAGAAAAGAGTGTAATCGGCTTTGAGGGAGAGAAAAACGGTTTAGATAGGCATGTAATAGGAAGAATTCCCGAATCGTGATACCAGGGGGTGGCAGGAAGTTTTTCGGCACATAGGCGATTTTTTTCTTCTTTTCCATGTCCAATCCGATACTTCCCAGAATCCGAATTTTTCCGCCCGTCGCAGTGGCAAGGCCAAAGAGAAGGGGAGGAATAGTCCAGATGCCCGATGAAGGATGCCCCAGCACGCACACAAATTCACCGGCGCTCACACGAAAGGTTGCTCCCCGCAATACCCCTTTTTTCCCCAGCGGTGGCCATCGCTTGACATCCTTGAATTCCAATAATATCCGCATTCCCAGTTTATTTTACCACGAGTTTTCTTTTTCAGACTGGTTTACCCCGGCACTTTATCAAAAAGAGGAAAATCTGACGAGAAAATCTATGGATAAATTTTTGAGGAATTCATCATAATAGAAGCAGAGTAACGGCACAAAGACACATTCGTCACGGTGATAGCACCTTCCTGATGGCCTTTACCTCCGAACAAACGGGAAGGTTGAATCAAGAAGCCTGAGAAGATTACAGGAGGTTGAAGCAGAAGTCTTTTACCATTTTCATCCACAGGATAGATAGGCGCTACAATATCTTTTTCCCCCTCCCAGGTTATCCTGCCGAGGACCTGTTGAAAAAGTTTACCTTTCGCATCCGTTAGTTCCACACCCATAAGTAAGCCATCTTGATGTGCGGAAACCCTTGCCTGTAAGCAATTGAAATCTATGCCAGGAACAAGATTCTGGATGCTTACTCCCACCGGGAAATGTAAACCCGTTTCAAAATCTGGAAAATCCTCTGACCGATATGGAATGACCCAGGCTCCGGCAGAGGAGGCAAGAGTGAAGACGGTTCGGAGCGATTCGGTGATACGAACAGTCTCTTTCCGGCGTAAGGATTGTGCCATTTCCTGAAAAGCAAAAAATGCGAGTTTAGGCTGATAACTCCACTGGATGAGCCCAAAATGAGATTCCAGAGAAGCAGGGTCTTCCCCATCATCCCGGAAATCATACCAGAAAATTTTTGAAATACGGTTGTACAGTAAGCGGGCAATTGACTGTTGCAAGAAATTTGCCTGGTCGTCTTCAGAAACACCATCCGCCTGAGGGGCTGTGCTCCAGCCAATTTCTGTGACCCAGAGTTCCTTGTTTGTGGCCTCCGTTTGTATGTCAGTGAGATTCTCTTCTTCTACGCCATAAAAGGGGAGAGGGAAAGTATACGGGTGAACGGCAACGATGTCCACCGCTTCTAAACCGCCTGCCCGGGCGAATGCGCGAAAATAAAGGGCATCAGAAGTCGCCAGGCCTGCCATGACTACCCGGGCATCGGGCATTTTATCCTTCACAGACGGATAGAGCGTTCTCAAAAGTGAAGCATACGAAAAGGGGTCAGGAGCACGCCCCCAAAAACGGGCGGTATTCACTTCATTGAGAATTTGAAAATAATGCGTATAAGGATAAAATTCCCTCATCGCACGAAGAAGGAACTCACTCTCCAGGCCTTTAGATTCTTGAAGCCACTCCGGGACATCGGTAAACACGATGAGAGGGTAGAGCCCATTTTTACGGAGAAACTTGAAAGCAAAAATGTACCGGTCAGTACTCCACTCAGAGGGCCGGGGTGCTATATCTCGCAGGCTTACTTCTTCCCTGACCCAGCGAACTTTTAGTTCCTTAACGCGCTTGAGTGCGTCGGGATATTCAGAAGGAGAATACCGCCTCGTCAGAAAAAGATTCACACCCAGTTTCTCGCCTTCTATCCGAATACAGAAGGTTGAACTAAAACAAAATATGGAAAGAACGATAATCATAGACTTCTGCCTGATTTTTTTCAACGCCTTCACCATCTCATTTTATGCTCCGCAACTGGATTGTGCAATGCCTCAGGAAGAGAAAAGCCCTCGGGAGAGGATTGAGAACGCTAACGGATTTGCTTTTACAGATTTTGTGGTAAAATAATAGTGTTAGAGGTGGAGAAAGGTGAAAAAAGGTATCCATCCTGATTATTATGAAAATGCGATAGTGATTTGCAGTTGTGGGAATACCTTTACCACAGGTTCTACCAAACCAGAAATCCATGTGGAAATTTGCTCCAATTGTCATCCCTATTACACTGGGAAGCGAAAAATCATAGATACGGCAGGCCGAGTAGAAAGATTCCACAGAAAGTTTGGGAAAGATTACCGAACTTTCCTCGAAGAAAATCAGGGATAACTGGATTCGTTCCATCGTGAAACTGCTGGAGAAACTGAAAGAGATAGAAAAAGAATATAGGGATATAGAAGAAGAGTTAAGCAAAGCGGGAAGTATTTCCGATATTCAACGGATGAAGGAACTGGGGCGGCGAAAGAAGGAACTTGCTCTCATCGTGGACGATTTCTCCCGGTACCAAAATGTTATGAAAGCCATCCAGGAGTGGAGGGAACTGGAGCAGGGTGAAAAAGACCCTCATTCTTTAGAAAGCATCCGCCGCGAGATTCAGAAGCTGGAAGAGGAAAAAGAATTTATATTACACACCTTGCATAAAAAACTGGTAGAAAATGTGGAGGAAGAAATACAGAAAGTGATTCTGGAGATTCGCGCTGGAACAGGCGGGGAAGAAGCTGCGCTGTTTGCCGCAGACTTATTTCGGATGTATCAAAAATATGCGGAAAAGAAAAAATGGAAGATAGAAATCCTGGACGCTCATCTCTCTGACCGGAGTGGATTTAAGGAAATTATCTGTGAAATCCGAGGGAGGGGAGTTTTTCGGCGATTGCAGTTTGAAAGTGGAACCCACCGGGTTCAACGGGTACCTGAGACGGAATCCGGGGGACGGATTCACACTTCAGCGGCCACGGTGGCTGTTCTGCCCGAACCGGATGAAGTGGAGATACAGATTCACCCCCGGGATATAGAAATAGAAACCTCCCGTGCCGGTGGCCCGGGCGGTCAGTATGTGAACAAGGTTGAATCCGCTGTTCGGATTCGGCACATTCCCACAGGATTAGTGGTGCAATGTCGGGAGGAACGCTCTCAGTGGCAAAATCGCGAGAAAGCCTTACGATTACTCCGCACCCGTCTTTATCAATTAGAGCTGGAAAAGCAACAATTAGAAATCGCCCGGGCTCGTAAAAAACAGGTGGGAACGGGCGACCGCAGTGAGAAGATACGAACTTATAACTATCCGCAAAATCGTGTTACAGACCACCGCTCAGGCTTCACCCTTCACCGCCTACAGGATGTGCTGGATGGAAACCTGGACGCATTGGTGGATTCGGTAGCCATCTTAGAAAAAGCGAAAGTAGCAGAATAATTCTTTTCGGTGGCTCTATTATGAGGCAGATTCTTACATCAAAGGAAAGTAAAGAAAATGCACCTGTTATGGGATGTGAATGGCATATTTCCGAATCTGAGGCAGGGAGGCGGCTGGATATTTTTTTGAGAAAAACACTTCCTCATTTGCCTCTTTCCCGGATTTACTCGGCTATCCGAAAGAAGGTTGTACGAGTTAACCATCTTCCTTCATCTCCGAATTACCGATTATGTGGAGGAGACCTGGTAAAATGGATAGATTCCATTCCAGCCGCTACGACGAGTCAAATGCGATTCAAAGAAAAGGCGAAGATATACAAAAAATGCCCTTTTCCTGTTCTTTACCAGGACCAATGGCTGGTTGCCATTGATAAACCTCCGGGAATCGCCGTGCACAAGGGAACCCCTCCAGGACATAGAAAGGTTCATAACTCAAATTTGCTGAGTATTGTGAGGGAAATTTATGATAGTCAAGAATACTCTTATTCCCCCTCGCCTGTTCATCGCCTGGACAAAAGAACCTCTGGAATCGTAATATTTGCGAGAACTTTGCAGGCTCACCGTGCCCTCGCCCAGCAGTGGCGAGAAGGCAAAATACAAAAAGTGTATTATGCAGTCGTGTCAGGAACACCAGAAACGCCGGAAGGGGTTGTGGATAAACCCCTGCTTATCCGGGAAAACTCAGAGGGTGAAAAAGTTCAACTCGCGGAAGGCGGGAAAAGAGCCATCACCGAGTATAAAAGTAAGAAAAAACTAACCCATTGCCTCGGCGTAGCCGGAAACTTCACCCTGCTGGAAATACGCACTCATACAGGACGAACGCATCAAATCCGAGTTCACATGGCTTACCTGGGCACTCCTCTGGTCGGTGACACACGATATGGTTCTCCTTTCCCCGCGGAACGGATATTCCTCCACTGCGCCCGAATTCAGTTAGAACACCCCGCAATGCACAAGATTCTTACACTTACCTCTCCACTCCCTCCCGAGTTCTCTCTCTGATACAATTACCTTGAAGAACAAAGCGGGATTTTTTAAAAAGAATGTTCCGTTCCGAGAGGATAAAAAAGAGAAGTAGCGGTAAAATGAAGAACAGGCCCTTGAAAAGAGAGGAAAGATGAAATATCCAGTTGCATGGGCTGCGCTTTTCCTTGCCAGTGGATTTATTGCGGGTTATTTTCTGGGCTATCAGAAAGGAAAGCAGAGAATAGAAGTAAAGGAAAAGATTCTTCCTGTGCAGGAGCAAAGCACAGGGGAAAAAGGGGAAATTCCCACTTCAGAAAATACGATTCCAGAACCTTCCGGGGCAGGGACAGAAGATTATCGTGCATATATCAGTGTCGTTCTTTCCTGGAAGCGGGGGGGTGTTTCTGGAACCATCACCAACCTTGGAGAGCAATCGGTTTCACGGATTGAGTTGACTTTCTACTGGGTAGATGAACAGAACCGCTGGACGCCCATCGGGCGCTACCAGAACGACTTCGGGTTAAAACCCAAAGAAAGTCGTCATTTCTCGGCGCCGTTATCTTTACCCCGAGAAGCCCGTGAGGAAAAGGGACACTATAACTATGAACTATCAAAACTGGAGGTCCAGCCAGTGCCTGCTATCCCCTCCGATGAAAAATAGATTCCCCATGAGAACCTAAAAAGAATGGCTTACGAAGGGAAAAAGAGCAAAGAATGGCAGGTCATCTTCCGTCCCTTAAGGCAGGAGTTGCGGATTTATCTCCTTGCTATGATATGCGCCGCTCTGAGCCGGATTGCCAACGGAGCGAGCCTGTGGATTATTGAGCCCTTCGTAAATCAAGTCCTGATACAGAAACAATATGAAAAGACCTCTTCACTCATTTTCCTGTTTCTACTTTTGACATTATTTTCAGCCATTTTCTATTTTGTTGAGAATTATCTATCAGCGATGGCCGGGAATCGGTCTGCTTATAAGCAACGGCAAAAGATATTTACACACCTGCAGACCCTATCTCTGGGATTTTACACCAGCACGAGAATGGGAGAGATATTATCTCGCTTTACCGCGGACCTGGAAGTAATCCAGGGATTTTATGTAAGCACTCTGCGTAATTTCTTTGCGCTTCCCATAGAAATTCTTGTGGGATTGCTCTATATTTTACACTTATCCTGGCGGCTCACTCTGTTCTCTTTCTTTATTTTTCCCATTGCGGGCTTCCTCGTGTTATTGACGGGGCGGCGGATGAAAAAGGCTGCACGAAAAGCTCGGATGAAAATTGCGGACATTATGTCTTTCCTCCAGGAAGCCATCATGGGGATGAAAATTATTCAGTTATTCACACTGGAGAAAGTGAAAGAGGAAAAATTTGCCTACCATAATATAGAAAGCTACCGAGCGGTCATGAAGGAAGCCTTAATACGGAGTTTTTCAGCCCCGCTCATCATCATTCTGGGGGGAATAACCATATCTGCCATTTTACTGATGAGCGTTTTAGAGAGCCGATTATCTCCAGCTTTTGGAACGGGTAACCTGGTGGCATTCCTGATGATTTTGATTAATATGATTGTCAATCCCCTGCGTCGTGTAAACGAGGTATATCTGGCTTACCAGCAGGCCATGGTGGCGGATGGACGGATTGAAGAGTTATCCAGTGCCGGTCCGACGATTCAGGAAACGCCGGATGCAACCGTGCTTCCCAAAATCTATGGATCGATTGAGTTCAAAGGAATCCATTTTTCCTACGATGGAACGACAGAAGTCCTAAGAAATTTCAATCTGTTCATACCCTCCGGGAAAACGGTGGCACTTGTAGGACCTTCTGGGGCAGGGAAAAGCACCCTGATCAATCTTCTTCTGCGCTTCTATGATCCCCAGGAAGGAGAGATTCTCCTTGATGGTGTGGACATCCGGCGATTGAAACTGGACTTTCTGCGAAAAATTATGGGCGTCGTGCCCCAGGAAACCATCCTCTTCAACACCACGGTTCGTGAGAACATCCAGTTAGGGAAACCGGAGGCCTCTTCAGAAGAGGTGATAAAGGCCGCCAAGGCCGCCCATGCTCACGAATTTATTCAGAGTTTACAGCAAGGGTATGAAAGCCTGGTAGGGGAGCGAGGGACTGCCCTTTCTGGAGGGCAGCAGCAACGCATAGCCATCGCTCGGGCTTTGTTAAAAGACCCCCGAATCCTCATCCTGGATGAAGCCGTGTCCGGCGTGGATGCGGATTCAGAAGTGAAAATCCAGGAAGCGATTCAGCAGGCCTTTCAGGGACGCACAGCCATTTTGATTGCTCACCGGTTGAGTACAGCACGACGGGCAGACCTCATTGCGGTGATAGATAACGGAAAGGTTCTGGAGATGGGGGCTCATGACGAACTGATAGCGCGAAATGGCTATTATAAAAAGCTTTATGATACACAATTCCTGGCGAAAAAAGAAATGATAATCGGATGAATAGCCTGTGCGTTATCCCAGTCCGCTACTCCTCTCAACGCTTACCTGGAAAGGCGCTGGCTGACATCGGGGGGAAACCTATGGTGCAGTGGGTGTGGGAATCCGCTATGAAAGCGGGAGGCTTCCGACGGGTGATTATCGCCACGGACGATGAACGAATCCAGAAAACGGCTATTCGTTTCGGTGCTGAAGTCATGATGACCTCTCCTTCCCATCCATCTGGAACAGACCGGGTGGCAGAAGTAGCCCGTAAAATTCGGGGAAATCCTATTGTAAATCTCCAGGGAGATGAGCCCTTGATTCAGCCTCACCATCTGGCACAACTGGTGCATCGGATTGAAAATGAGGAGAGAATTCCTATGGTGACTCTCGCCGCACCGATTTCGGAAGAAGAAGCCAGTAGCCCATCCTGCGTAAAGGTGGTGGTCAATGCGAAGCAAAATGCTCTCTATTTTTCCCGGGCCCCAATTCCTTATCATTCCAATACTCTGGGAAAAGCCCTTTATTGGAAGCATATCGGTGTATATGGCTATCGTCGGAATGTTCTACTCCGTCTGGTGGCGTATCCTCCCTCGTATCTGGAGCAAATTGAGAAATTAGAGCAGTTGAGAGCACTGGAACATGGCATTCCTATTCGGGTCATAACCATCTCAGAACCCGTGATTTCTGTGGACACTGAGAAGGATTTGCAGCGGGTGCGAGAAATTATAAGGACCTCTTGATTGACAGAATCACATGCGTCATCCCGGTGTCATTCCGAGATAGACTTTTAAGAGTATAATTAGGAATGCAAAGGATGGAACGAATTATTTTTCATATAGATATTGATGCATTTTTTGCTTCTGTGGAACAAAGAGATAATCCAGCATTGAGAGGAAAACCTATCGCGGTGATAGGACCGAGAAAACGGACCGTGATTCTTACAGCCTCTTATGAAGCGCGAAAGTATGGCGTAAAAACGGGAATGATGTTGAAGCAGGGGTTGGCACTCTGTCCCGACCTGATACTGGTGCGGGCGCATAATCAGAAATATATGCACGAATCAGAGAAAATCATCCGTATTCTACAGGAGTTTACTCCAGAAGTAGAAGTATTTTCCATTGATGAAGCATTTTTGGATATGAGCGGGTGCACGCATCTATTCGGAGGCACCCTGAAAGCGGGCAGAGAAATGAAGAAGCGAATCTACGATAGAGTGGGATTGACTTGCTCCATCGGAATTGCTCCTACCAAGGTTCTGGCGAAACTGGCAAGTGATATGCAGAAGCCGGATGGACTCGTGTGGCTGAAGCAGGAAGAAATCCCTAAAACCATAGGCAATATGGAAGTGGATTCCCTGTGGGGAATCGGTTTTCGGTTGAAGGCTCACCTGGCGCAAATGGGCATTCAAACCGTGGGGCAACTGGCAAGATGCCCGGTGTGGCGTCTGGAATCTCATTTCGGCGTTTACGGTGAGTTCTTGCACCGCATCGCCAACGGCAAAGATGACATCCCCGTCATCCGGATGGAAGAAGAGCCCGATGCGAAATCTATCGGGCATACCCTCACGGTCCCCAAAGACCTGTATACGACCCGAGAAATTAAAAAATATCTATTGCAAGTGGCTGAGGAAGTGGGGCGAAGGATGCGCAAAGGAGGATATGTTGGCAGGACTATCTGCCTGATTCTTCGCTTCACTACTTTTGAAACCAGCAGCCAGAGAACAAGCCTTTCAACTTTTACTTGCGATAGTAAAAAAATTTACGATACGGCCACCCTCATTCTCAATAGGCTTGACCTTCGTGGAATGGGAGTGCGGCTGGTCGGCATCACCGTATCTAACCTTCATCGGCATCACAGATTTTTTTCTTTACTGCCGGGTGAAGAAAAAAGACGGAGGGTTACCGAAGCCGTAGACCGGATCAATGATAAATACGGTGAGTGGACGGTGACCCGGGCAGACTTGCTCTGGCGGGCCTCTTCTATCCGCTCCATTCCACCCTCCTGGCGGCCTTCATCCAGCCGAAAAGTTATAGCCTCTACTCCCTCACCTTCTTGAGGCTCAAGGAGAGCAAGAAAAGGTTTCCAGAAAAACTCTTTCACCCAGCCACCGTTCCTGGAAATGAAACCGGGAAAAAAGCCATAAACGAACACGATTTTGCGGAAGTACGGGGTCAAAAGAACCGAGAAGAAAAATCCGATGACAGTGTTTTAGGGTTTCATCCAGAAGAGGAGGAGAAAAATTCTCCTCCTGAACCTGCAGAAATTGCCCTTTGCCATGGTAGTAGTAGAGTACTGGATACACATCAAAGACGATGTTGGCAATCAGCACATCTGAAGATAGAGTTTTTTGATTGGCCACCTCCACTATTTTTCGCCATGACTGGTGCTCGTATGAATAGGAAGGTAAAAGAACTGCTAAAAAAGTAAGTATCAGGGAAAAAGCAAGGGGACGACTTTGAAGGCGTAGTAACCCGATGCTGAATAAGGCAAATAAACCCGGTAAGCCCATTACGAAGTAAAATTCTTCATAGCCAGGAGTAAACAGTGAAATTCCCAGAGCGCCCAGTATTGGGAATAGACCGAAAAGCAGGAAAAATATCAGGGTCTGTTTTGAGGGCCACAATGCGAAGTAAGCAGAGATGAACAGGAAAATGGCAATGAAAAGAATCCAGAGAAGGAGAAGTTTCTCTGATAGGTCAATTCCTGGAGATTGAAGGAAAAATATCTGGCCGAGAAACACAGCAAAGATGCTTCGGATAACTCGGAGAAGTGAAAGAGGCTGAATCATCGGATTGCCCCTGGAAAGGTGTAAAAAGAAAGCAGGTAGCCAGGGAAGATAGGGAAGGAAAACCAGAAGATAAGGTAGGAAAGCAGTGAGACGCTGGCGAAGGAAAGCAAGAAGGAATATCACAGGCAGAAGAAGGAAGGCATAATAGTGAGTGTAAAGGGCGAAGAGAAGAGCCAGAAATGAGAGGAGAAAATCTCTATAAATTTTTCTATCCAGGAATCGGTCAGCATAATGCAAGCAGAAAAGAGTTAGAAGAAGCATGAGGACATACGGGCGTGCGGTGCGAGCAGACTCTATTTCAAAAGGAGATAATGCCATCAGGAGAGCGGTCCAGAGTCCGGCTTTCCAGCGGAGTCGCTCCGATACCATTCGGTAAGCCATAAAGATAGCGATGAGGTCTACACACACCATCAGAAAGCGCGCAGGAATTTCGTGAACAATCCAGGGAAAGACGAGATAGATTCCATGATAAAGGAGATAAACGAGAGGCGGATTGAAGTCCTTTGTAATGGTGTGGAGGAGAATCCGGGAAACAGGCATTTGAGCCACCCAAAGGGTATAGGCTTCATCTGCCCAAAAACTGGCATTACCGAGAGCATAGATACGAAGAAAGAAAGCGATAAAAAGAATCAGAAAAATGGGGAGAGAGGAGTGGGGCGATTCAGCCGATGAATTCGGAGTAAGAAGCTTTATTTGCCTTTCCAAGCAGGAGACCGTTTTTGTAGAAAAGCAGTAAGCCCTTCCTGACTGTCTTCTGTGGAGCGGGTGACAGTAAAGAGAGAGGCTTCCAGGGCAAGTGCCTCGTGAAGAGGAGCATTGAGCCCGTAGTTCACGGAGTCCAAAATGCAACGGACCGAAATCGGGGCTTTGGAGGCAATAAGATTGGCCAGAGTTTGAACCGTGTTTTGAAGGTCAGAAGGCTCCGCAAGATTGTTCACAAGCCCGATGCGGTAGGCTTCTTCCGCATCTATCATCTTTCCGGTAAGAAGATATTCCAGGGCGATGTTTTTACCGACGAGACGGGAGAGGCGCTGGGTGCCGCCCCAGCCGGGGAGAATGCCGAGATTGATTTCAGGTTGCCCGAAACGAGCGGTCTTAGAAGCCACTCGGATATGACATGCCAAAGCGAGTTCACATCCACCGCCGAGGGCGTAGCCGTTGACAGCAGCAATGACTGGCTTGCCCAGGTTTTCAATAGAAGAGACGATTTCTTGCCCCCAGCGGGTATAAAGATAGGCTTCGGACGGAGATAAAGCAGCAAGGTCCTCAATATCCGCCCCTGCAATAAAGGCTTTCTCACCGGCCCCTGTGATAGCCAGGACCCGGATATTCTCGTCTCTTTTCACGGCCTCAAGAGCATCGGAAATTTCTTTCAAAGTCTGGCGGTTCAATGCGTTGAGTTTCGCTGGACGGTTGATGGTGAGCCATCCCACTTTCTCTTTTACTTCAAAAAGCAAATTTTCGTAAGACATTTTTTTCACCTCCAGAAAGGTAATATACCATTTCCTTTAGAAAAGAGGCAGAATAGACTTCAAAAAGTAATTTATTCATGCGGGGAATGAGCAAGCCTTATGCGGAGCAGGTCACGAAGCATTGCGGAGCCGTGACGAAATAGTCTTACCGTGCTTTCGGGGCGGTATTTCCAATCTACAGGAACTTCCATGATACGATAGCCCGCTTTGTGAAAAAGATAGAGGAGTTCCAGGTCAAAAGCGAAGCCATTGATGAAAGAATATCGGAGCAGTTTTCTTAAAACAGCACCCTGAAATAGTTTCATTCCACACTGAGTGTCCTGAATGGAAGGAATGAAATAGGAGCGAGAAAGCCAGTTTAGAATTTTGCCAGGTAGGCTCCGATAAAGGTTCTCCTTTCCATTCAAGAGATGGCTCTGGCGCAAACGACGCGAAGCAATGGCCGCATCAGCACCCTGTTCAATGCGTTGAAGTAACAGCAACAGTTGTGAAATAGGTATCTGAAGGTCTGCATCCAGGAAACCGGCTACCTCCCCTGAGGTGAGAAGAAGTGCCTCGCGTAAAACGGCCCCTTTACCTTGATTGTTAGGATGGTAAAAAATTTGGAGGGCAGTTTTCCGAGAGGAATACCGGACTTCAAATTCTTCAAGGAATCGTTTTGTCAACACATCACTGCCATCATCGGCGATGAAAAGTTCGGTCGTTGAATGATACCCTTCCAGAAAAAGCAGGATTTCAGGTAAGGTGAGGGATAAGAGATTCCCTTCGTTGTAAACGGGGACAACGAGGCTAAGACTGGGTATCGCTGAGGCGTGTCTCATCCGGTTCTGAAGAACTGTTCTTGAGGGAGAATAAACCCATCAACGGGAATCTATTCTTGTAATACCCTCATAGATGGGAATCGAGAATTTCCACAGGGTTTTCATTCTCAGTAAGCGAGAATTTCCCGAACGGCTTTTTCTACACGTTTGAGTGTAGGAATGTAGTAAGCATCAGTCCAATAAGGATAGGGGGTGAAATATCCGGTAACACGCTTGATAGGAGCCTGGAGATATTCAATGACGTTTTCCGCCAGAAAGGCAGAAATTTCCGAGGCGAAAGAGCAGAATTTTGGAGCCTCTACAAGGGCGATGACGCGGCCAGTTTTTCTGGCAGAAGCCAGGATGGCTTCTCCATCAAAAGGTAACAGGGTTCGCAAGTCAAGAATCTCAATAGAGATACCTTCCGGGTATAGTTTATCTGCCACCTCACTGGCTACATACACCAGAGAGCCATAAGTGATAATGGAGACATCCTTTCCTTCTCGGACAAGACGGGCGACTCCGAGGGGCACGGTGTATACTCCTTCTGGAACCTCCTCTCGGGGGGCGAAATACAACTTTTTCGGCTCAAAGAAAATCACCGGGTCCGGGTCTTGAACGGAGGCAATCAACAGCCCTTTGGCATCATAAGGAGTAGAAGGAACTACCACCTTTAAGCCGGCAGTGTGGATGAAGTAGGATTCATTGGCTTGAGAGTGGTAAAGGCCGCCTTTCACACCTCCTCCCCAGGGGGTTCGTATGACGACGGGCACGGCAATTTGCCCACCGGAACGGTAGCGAAACTTGGCGAGTTCCGAAACAATTTGATCAAACCCGGGATAGATAAAGTCCGTAAACTGAATTTCTGCAATGGGACGAAGCCCGTTGATTGCCATCCCAATGGCAAAGCCGATTATCCCGTTTTCTGCCAGTGGCGTATCAAAACATCTTTCTATGCCAAACTCCTGTTGAAGACCTTCCGTTGCCAGGAAGACTCCTCCCCGTTTCCCCACATCTTCCCCAAAAATTACCACTCGTTCATCCAAGAGCATTAGAGTTCGTATAGCATCCCGAATGGCTCGGACCATCGGTAAAGACGGCATTATTTCTCACCTCTTTCGTATTCTTCCTGATATAATTCCACGAACTCTTGTTTTTCCTGCTTTAAGAACCATGGCTCTTCCGCATAAACATCTTCTAAGAAAGAAGCGAGAGGTGGATGAGGAGAACGCTCTGCAATTTCATAGGCTTGCATCACCTGTTCCTTAAGTTGTTCAAGCAGTTCACTATCGGATTTTTCAGAGAGTATGCTTTCGCGAATCAAGAACAGGCGGAGGCGTTTAATGGGGTCGCGTTTTTTTTGCCAGTCTTCTACTTCTTCCGGCCTTCTATATCGCTTATCGTCATCAGCGGAAGAATGAGGCGCATAACGGTAAGTGACAGCCTCAATCAAGGTGGGTCCCTGACCCGACCGGGCTTTTTGTACAGCGTAGTGAGTTACCGAATAAACAGCCAGAACATCGTTTCCATCCACACGAAATCCATCAAAGCCATAAGCACAGGCTTTCACAGCAATGGTTTTCGTGGCCATCTGGAAGTTCAGAGGCACAGAGATAGCATATTGATTGTTCTGGCAAAAGAAAACGACGGGGCATTGGAAAACGGCGGCGAAATTCAGCCCCTCGTGGAAAGCGCCTTCAGAAGTTCCACCATCTCCGAAATAAGTCATAGTGACGCTACTCTCTTTACGATATTTAGACGCATAAGCCGTGCCAACTGCTTGAGGGATTTGTGTACTGACAGGGCTGGAAAGGGTAATCAGATGCAAATCATAGCGTCCCAGGTGACCGGGCATCTGCCGCCCTCTGGCAGGGTCAAGGCTCCTGCTCATGAAATGACCAAATATCTCCTCCAGGGGCATTCCTCGGGTAATAAATACACCTTGTTCTCGGTGGGAAGGATATATCCAGTCCTGAGGTTCCATGGCATAGGCGCTTCCCACCTGGGCTGCTTCTTGCCCAGCACTACTGGCATAAAAAGCAATTTTACCCTGCTTCTGGAGAATAAGGGTCCGCTCATCCAGCAAGCGAGTAACCCACATAAGCCGATATAATTCCACGATTTGTTTATCGGTAAGACCATGGTCCCAGTGGCTCACCTGCCGACCTTCTTCATCCAGAATCCGCAGAGACTCTTCCGTAAAAGGCTTTAACTCAAAAGATTGCACCTTCATCTCTCAGCCCCTCCATAGTTTAAATTATAAGATATTCTTCACTGAAACTCGCTATTCCAAATATACCACAAATATGAAATAGAAGTTCAATGGCTGATTCTGGTCCATTATTAAGTTTTATGGGAAAACCAGGGCAAAAATGAAGAGAAACACGATAAACCCTAACACAGCGTTGATTTGAAAAAAAGCCAGTTCAACATTCCGGGCATTCCATTGCTCTATCGCGAGAAGAACACCGATGAAGGCCAACAGGATGAAGCCAACGAAATTCTTCCGAAGTTGCAGATAAAGGAGAAACAGAGCGAGGAAAGCACAGAAATGGAGGATACGGGAAACGAGAAGAGCGGGTTGCTGTCCCCAGCGAGCGGGTAGAGAAAAGAGTCCTTCTTTCCGATCAAAATCCACATCCAGTTGAGCGTAAAGAATGTCAAAACCGGAAACCCAGAAGAACATGAAGGTAGCAAGAAGGGCTGAGTGAATGGTCAATACAGGTGGAGTTGAGTCTAAATCGGTAAATCCAGCGAGGTATCCTCCCAATGGTGCAAGGGCATCGGCAAGCCCTATCCCGAAGTGAGAAAGCACCGTGAAACGCTTCAAATAAGGGTAAAAAGTGAAAATGAGGAGAGGAAAAGGGGAAAGATAGAAAAGGAATGGAGATAGCCAGAAAGCAGAAATGAGGTAGACCAGAGCACCCGCAAGAGTTACGAGCCGTGCCTCGGAAATCGACATTTTTCCAGCAGGCAGTTCGCGGCTCGCCGTACGGGGATTCCGCTTGTCCAGTTCTCGGTCTATAATGCGGTTTAGCCCAAAGGCTGCGGTGCGTGCCCCGGTTCCCGCTGTAAGCACCAGAAGAAGGACTTTCCAGGAAGGAACTCCGTCTGCCGCGAGAAATGCTCCCGAATATAAAAGGGGCAGGCTGAACAGCGTATGCTCTATTTTTATAAATGAAGCATAATTTCTTAACTTCCGGAGCATCTTCCAAATATCATTTTAATTCTTTCAATGGATATTCGCCTGGTTATGCGATGAAATGTCTTAAAAATCCAGAGAAAGAAACCGGAATTGAGATACAATTGTAAAGGGAAATATGAAGAAGTGGAGGATACGAACAGGGGGGCAAATGATTGCGGATGGGGCCCTTTCATCGGGATGCTCGTTTTTTGCCGGATATCCTATCACACCTGCCTCCGGAATCTACCGGGAAATGATAGAGCAGTTGCCACAAATGGGGAAAGTCGCTATTCCCGCACCGGATGAGATTTCTGCTATTGCCTATTGCATTGGCGCTTCTATGCGAGGATATAAAGCGATGACTGCCACCTCTGGACCTGGGTTTTCTCTTATGGTGGAGAGCCTCCAATATGCATTGATGACGGAAATACCTGTGGTAGTCGTCCTGGTTCAAAGGCTGGGACCGTCTACCGGGGGCGCAACGCTGGGAGCACAGGGAGATGTGCTTTTTTCCGAATTCTGCATCTCCGGCGGGTATGCGATTCCTGTGTTTTGTCCCAGCACGCCTTATGAATGTTATCACCTCATTCAGCGAGCTTTTTATTGGGCAGAGACTCTCCGAAGCCCTGTGATACTCCTGACAGATAAAGAGGTTGCCATGACTTACGAGACCGTAGACACAGATAGATTAACCACTTTCCCCTCTGTATACAGAGAAACACACCCGGATGAAAACTCATCTTATCTTTCTTATCATATCCAACTCCCGGAAGATATTCCCCTATTTTCACCCGTAGGAGGAAAGACCAAAACACGCCTGACGGGGTCGGTTCACGATATGCAGGGATTTCTCCGTAGAAATGAACCAGAGGTGATTTTCCTCTTGAAACATCTGCAGAAAAAAATCTCAAAACGAGTGGAGGAAATGTCTTACTACGATTTCAATAAACAGGACGGCGCAAACACCCTTTTAATCACTTATGGCATTACTTCCCGTGCCGGGCGGGAAGCCTTGACACTGGCTCGTAAAACAGGTTCTGCCGTCTCTCATCTTCATCTGATGACTTTATTCCCGGTGCCACAAAGTGCAATCCAGAAGGCTGTAGAAGGCGTAGACTATGTGTTGGTGGCGGAAGAAAATTTGACTGGACAATACCGAAGCATCCTATCTCCTTTTCTGCAGGATAAAAAAGTGAGAAGCATAAACAAAGTGGGCGAGATGATTACTCCTGAAGAAATTCTCCAGACTCTTACTCAGAGAAAATGAACCCCGAAAAATACGAAGAGAGTGGAGCGTCTCTTTTATATTTGAATTTGAAAGGACTGCTTCCCTACTGCAAGGGGTGCGGGCATATTCTCATTGCTCAAGCGTTAGATCGGGCATTGCAAAAGTTGCAAATGTCTCCGAAAGATATTGCCATTTTTAGTGATATCGGCTGTGTAGGATTGATTGATGAGCGAGTAGAAACCCCTCATACGGTTCACACGACTCATGGGCGCTCCACCGCGTTTGCCACCGGATTAGCCATCGCTGATGGAGTCTTGAATGCTGGAAAAATGAAGGCCATCGTGATGATTGGGGATGGTGGAGCCATTATTGGCCTGTTGCATTTGGTGCAAGCGGCACTGATGAATGTGGACCTGACAGTTCTGGTCCACAATAATTTTCTCTACGGAATGACTGGCGGCCAGAGTTCTGGTTTTACACCACTGGACTTTGTCACTGTCACGACGCCGGCAGGGAATTTCGTGCCTCCAGTAGATTTATGTAAAATTCTGGAAGCCTCTCACGGTGGGTTCATCGCTCGCAAAATCTCCACAGATAAAGATTTGCCGGATGTAGTGGCAGAAGCCATCGCTTATCCTGGATTTGCCGTGGTGGAAATTTTAGAACTATGCGTCGCTTATGCCGTGAAAAACAATCCAATTACAGGCAAGGATTTGGAAGAAATCGGCAAAAGGCAAGGATATGAGTTTGGAATTCTGGTGGAAAGTCATCGGCAAGAATTTTCAGCGGCCTATCGTGACCGATTGTCGCGCCTACCCGGCAAAAAAGCCAAAGTAGAAATTCTGGAAGAATTTTCCTCTGATTTATCTCACCCCTATCGGATCCTTATGGCGGGTAGTGCAGGGGAACGAGTTCAATCTGCCGCTTCTTTGTTCATCACCTCAGCGGCGAAAGCCGGACTTTATGCCACCCAGAAGAATGACAATCCGGTGACCCAGGGCTCCGGTTTCTCTCTATGTGAAATCATTCTCAATCCTGTTGAAGTTTTTTATACCGGTATCTCTTCTCCCGATGCGCTCATCATCCTCTCCAGGGACGGTTTGGAAGAAGTAGAGCAACGAGGAGACTTTTCAAGAGTTAGCCCCTCCTGTGTTATCTTCGTTGATTCTTCTTTACCTTTACCCGTCACTTCTCATCTTCCGGGCAAAGTGATTCGCTATTCTTTTCGCGATAGATTTTCTCCTCAAAATGCGGCTATCGGCGCTCTAAATCACCTTCTCACGCTGACAAAGTTATTTCCAGTGGAGGCATTTCAAAAAACGGTTAGGGAATTTTATCAAGAAGGCAGAGAGAAAGAGATAGAAGTGGCGTTTTATGATTACAGCGAAGAGTTTTCCTCACCTCATTTATGAGTTTTTACTTCCTGCTTCACTCTGGCTTCAGGGGAATCATCATGCTTTTTATTACTATTGATGGCAGTGTTTCCTTTTGATACGAGTAGAATTTCTGATAAAGTGAAAAGAGGACGAGGATGAGGACGATTATCGGGATAACGGGGGCAAGCGGAGTGATTTTCGGTGTTCGCTTTTTAGAGCGATGCCCTGGCGAGAAGGTGCTGGTGTTAAGCGAATGGGGAGGAAAAATCCTGAAAGAGGAAGTGAAGATTCGTAAGTCACACCTCAGAAAGTTTGTTCAGGAAATTTATGAAGATGATGAACTGGATGCGCCTGTATCCTCTGGCAGTAACCTGTTTGATGCTTTCGTGATTATACCCTGCTCGGTGAGCACCCTGAGTAAAATTTCTGTGGGCATCTCGGATACTCTTATCACGAGGGTAGCGCAAGTGGCATTGAAAGAGCGGCGTAAACTCATCCTGTGCCTTCGGGAAACTCCACTTTCATCTGTTGTTCTGGAAAGCGCCCTCAAACTTTCTAATCAGGGCACAATGATTATGCCTATTAGCCCCCCTTTTTACACAAAGCCGAAAACCCTTGAAGAAGTCATAGACGCTTTTGTGAATAAAGTCCTGGTCTCACTGGGTGTACCTGTATCCTGGGGCTGGAAAAAAGGATGAATGAACGGCTTATGGCGAGATTCCACGACCTCCCGTCCTTTTTAAGAGTGCTGGAGGAGATGGGTGAGTTGAAAAGAGTCAAAATAGAGGTAGACCCTGTTCTTGAAATCACGGAAATAGTGACGCGAGTTCTTCAACAAAAGGGGCCTGCAATTCTGTTTGAGCGGGTAAAAGGTTCACCCTACCCTTCCGTGATCAATCTTTTTGGAACAGAAAGGCGGATGGAAATCATCTTACGTCGGCATCCGCAGGCCATCGGGGAAGAGCTCGTTCATCTACTGGAGCAGTTGAACCCGCCTACGGCGCGAAAGATGTTTTCCTTGCTACCCTTTACGCGGAGATTTCTCGCTATGAGGCCACGCCTGCAACAGAAAAGCCGCGTTCATGAAGTCGTGGAAGAACCCGACCTGTTGACTTTGCCCGCCATCCAGTGCTGGCCGCAGGATGGCGGGCGTTTTATCACCTTCCCGCTGGTGATAACACATCATCCCGTAAAAGGCACTCGGAATCTGGGCACATATCGGATGCAAATTTATACTCGGAAAGCCACTGGAATGCACTGGCACATTCATAAGGGAGGTGCCCGGCACTATTTTGAGGCGGAGCGACTGGGAAAAGACTTGCCCGTGGCAGTAGCCATAGGAGGCGACCCCATTCTCGCTTTTTGTGCCATCGCACCTTTACCGGAAGAAATGGATGAAATCGCTTTTGCAGGATTCTTGAGAGGGTCACCCATTGCCCTGACTCGCGCCAAAACTCTGCCCTGGGCTGTGCCAGCAGACGCAGAATTCATCCTGGAAGGTATGGTGCCGCGTGGGGAACGGCGGATGGAGGGGCCCTTCGGTGACCACTTTGGCCATTACTCGGCTCCTGCTTTATTTCCCGTTTTTCATATCCACCTGATCACCCGGCGACACCATCCCATCTACCACACAATTTTTGTGGGTAAACCGCCACAAGAGGATGCACCCATTGGACATGCCATTGAGCACATTTTTAATCCCCTCGTAAAAGTATTTTTCCCTGAAATCGTAGATATGTGGGCGTATATGGAGGCAGGTTTTCACAATCTTCTTGTCGTTGCAGTGGATGAACGATACCCCCGACATGCGGTGAAAACGATGTTCTCCATCTGGGGCTTCGGACAACTCTCTCTCACGAAAACTATCATCCTGGTGTCCAGGGATGTAAACCCCAGGGATTTTCAAGCGGTGTTGCAGGAAATCAGGCGGAATTTTGACCCTGCGACAGACTTCTATTTGATACCGAATACCATTTTAGACACCCTGGATTTTACAGGAGTAGAACAGCACATCGGTTCTAAAATGAGTCTCAATGCCTGCCGAAAGGAGCGACCTCTGGATTTCCCTGTTACTTCCCACTCTGTCTCACCAGTGGGCAAAATTCCAGGGGTTACAGGCTATCGGGTCGTATGCGATTGCCTGCTGATTCTCCAGGTAAATCAACCTGGAAAACCCATCCTTCAGCAATTTCTCCAACTGCCCGGTTATGAGTATGTTAAAATAATAGCGACGGTGAGTGAGGATGTGGATTTACAGTCGGAGGCGGAAATGATATGGGGAATTTTCACGAGATTTGACCCACAAAAAGATGTCTTTTTTGAGCGAACGAAAATGGAAAATGCGACTCTGCATTACGAAGGCCGACTTTGTATAGATGCTACCTGGAAGTCAGACTACCCCGAACCCTTAAAAATGTCAGAGGACATCAAGAAAATGGTAGACCAAAAATGGGATGCTTACTGGAGAGAAAAGTAAAATGAATGAGAAGAATGTTTTTCACTTAGATGACTTCTTTCTGGAAACAATAAAAGACCCTCATCTTTTGAAAATTCAAGAGAAAATCCAGAGCGGGGAAAGGCTCTCCAGAGAGGATGGCTTGATGCTTTTGAAAACCAGGGATTTGCATTTTCTCAGCTATCTTGCAGAAGGTGTAAAACGCGCGCGGACAGGGGACAAAGTTTACTTCGTTGTGAATTGCCATATCAACCCAACCAATCTTTGCGTCCTCTCATGCAAGTTCTGTTCTTTCTATGCCAGGAAAGGAGACCCGAGAGGTTATGAAATGACGGTGGAAGAAATTTTTCAAAAAATTGACCGGGTCAAGGAGAGGGTAAAAGAGATTCATATTGTCGGGGGGCATCACCCTGACTGGCCCTTTGAGGTCTATGTGAACCTGATTAGAATCCTGCGAGAGCGTTATCCAGCGGTGAACTTAAAAGCGTATACCGCCGCAGAAGTGGATTATTTCACCCGCATCACCAGACGGTCAGCTAAAGAAGTCTTAATAGAATTAAAAGAAGCAGGATTGGATACGATGCCTGGTGGAGGAGCAGAAGTATTTTCTGACCGTCTTCATAAACTTCTCTTCCCTGGAAAAGCCTCTCCTGAGCGATGGTTGGAAGTCCATCGCATCGCTCACTCGCTGGGAATTCGTTCTAATGCAACCCTGCTTTTCGGGCATATCGAGACACACGAAGAGATTGTGGAACATCTTTTGAAACTTCGCACGCTTCAGGATGAAACCGGGGGATTCCTTTGTTTCGTTCCACTTACTTTCCACCCGGAGAATAACGAACTATCATACATTCGTTCATCTTCGGGTGTAGAGGACCTGAAAATCGTGGCGCTCTCCCGATTGATGCTGGATAATTTCCCGCATATCAAATCTTACTGGATACAACTGGGAGAACGAACCGCTCAGGTAGCACTCCACTACGGAGCCGATGACCTGGACGGAACCATAGTAGAAGAAAAAATTACTCATTCTGCAGGCGCTAAAACTCCAGTAGGGCTGACCTGCGAAAATCTGATTCGCCTCATACAAAAAGCAGGCTTCCTTCCCGTAGAACGCGATGCATATTATAACGAGTTAGTTTCATACCCTCAATCGTCCTTTTCACTCTCTCCTTCCTATTTATCGGGCAACGATGGATTTCGCCCCGAGTTCTCTCAATGAACTTTCGCTGATGGTTTACTTACCCAAAGGAACCCTGTCTTTTCCTTACACTACCATCGGAAAACCCCCTTATCTTCTTGTGGAGCCGTTCTTCCACTTTTTCCGGGATGACCCGAAATTTGGCATCCTGGAGGATACTCCTGAAGCTTTTATATCCTATGTGATGAATCGGAGGCTGGAAATTGTTTTCATCCCCTCCGTGGTATATTTCCACCCTGTAACTCAGCGCTATTACAGCCCCTTCGCCAATCTTTGTGTAGCGGTTCGCCAGAGAGCGATGAGTGTTTTATTATTCTCCAAATTTCTTCTGGAGGACCTGAATAAGAAAATGATTGAAATAACTCCCGAAACCACCACCTCCTTTTATTTACTTCGTATTTTGATGGAAACCTGGAAAAATTTACACCCTGAATATCGTCGAGGAATCACCCAAACAGGTGATGCCTTTTTAGTGATTGGCAACAGAGCCCTGCGATACAAAACGGTGGCTCCACCTGCCTTCCCCTATCATTATGACCTGGGAGAACTATGGTGGGAGTGGAAGAAATTACCTTTCGTTTTCGCCATGTGGATACAACTCAATGACCTTTCTGACATCCGGCTGTATCTTGCAGAAAAAATGATGAAAGAATCCTGGCAGAAAACCATGCTGAATTTGGAAAGTCTGGCTCCTATTTTTGCTGAAAAACATCGTCTTCCAGAGCACATTGTGCCAGAATACCTCAGGAATTTCCAGTATATCCTTGGAAAGGAGGAGAAGAGAGGTCTTGAAGAATTTAGAAATGAACTCTTCCGCCTTCCGGACAGCCCACTTACAAGATATCCTTGGAAAAGTTAGAGCGAAGGAACGACTCAGTCCGGAGGAAGGGTTAGCCTTGCTGAGTGAAGCACCACTTCAAGTTCTGGGTATGCTGGCGGACACCGTCCGTGCCCGATTTCATCCTGATAATCTGGTGACTTTTGTGCTGGATGCCAACCCGAACTACACCAATGTATGCGAGACCTATTGCCTGTTCTGCGCCTTCTATCGCACTCAGAAGGATAAAGAGGCTTACACTTATTCTGTATCTGAAATGTTAAACCAAATAAGGCAACTCAGAGATGCGGGAGTTACCACGATTCTTCTCCAGGGGGGCCACAATCCGGAATTACCCCTGGATTATTACCTGGAGTTAGTTCAACGAACCTGCGAAGAAATTCCTGAAGTTCATCCTCACTTTTTTTCTGCTTCTGAAGTGGACGAGATGGCAAGAGTATCCGGACTTTCCACTCGGGAAGTTCTGCAAAAACTCTATGATGCCGGGTTACGAACGATGCCCGGCGGGGGTGCAGAAGTTCTAAGCGACCGAGTGCGCAGAAAAATCAGCCCCCTGAAAATTTCTTCCGATGAATGGATTCGTATTCACAGAGAAGCCCATGAAGTGGGTATCAAAACCACCTGCACGATGATGTTCGGACACCTGGAAGAAAATCCAGACATTCTGGAACATCTGGAACGAGTGAGAAAATTACAGGATGAAACCGGGGGATTCCTCGCTTTTATTCCCTGGACCTTCAAGCCCCATAACACTGTTTTAGAGCGTAAAATCCCCTATGAAGTGGATGCGGAACGCTATCTTCGTATCCTCGCACTCTCTCGCATTTACCTGGATAACTTCGCCCACATACAGGGCTCTTGGTTCACCCAGGGCAAAAAAATGGGAGCCATCTCTCTTCATTTTGGAGCCAATGACCTGGGTGGCACTCTCTATGTGGAAAATGTTTTGAAAGAAGCGGGAAATCCTTACACCGCTTCCATAGATGACATCGTGCATTTAATTCACACCGCAGGTTTTATCCCCGCTCAGCGCGATACCTTCTACCGGATTATCAGAACCTTCGCAGAATAAAGCAGGAAAAGACTATTCTCCAATCCGGTTTTATGCCGTTTTCCGGTGATACAATGAACTCAGAAGGAGGTGAGAGAAATGATAGAGAGAGTAGACGCTATCATCTACAGCGTAGTAAATTTAGAAAAATCCAGGCAGTTTTACTCTGAAATACTTGGATTAGAACCGAGAATTCAAGAGCCTCATTTTATCGGGCTGGGCGCCGGGAATCTACTCATAGGCTTACGCGAGCGTAAAGGAGCAGAAGCACACCCCCGTCTGCCGGAAGTAGTTTTCTTTGTCAGGGATGTTCATTTAATTTATGAGCACCTGAAAGCCCATAGAATTGAAATTCAACAGACGCCAACTGAAACGGATTGGGGAGCAAGAAAAGCCAATTTCTTAGACCCCGATGGCAACCCGCTTGAAATCGTAACCTATACTCAGGCAAAATGGTGAAAGAATAAGGAAGGAACGATTTCCATGAAAGCGAATATTCAGGCGGTATTTCTGGACTGGCATGGAGTGGTTTATGATGGTGAAGTAGTGGGTCGCCACCTGTATAAATGGACACTTTACGACCTCTATGGTAAGAGCCTAAATTTCTCCAGGGAACAGTGGGAAGAGGTTGAGCAAGAAGCATACCAGAACTTTATGCAAACCTGGAAGAAATTGACCACTCAGAACATTCTTTCTTATCGATCAGTAATTCAGAAGGCTGAATCGGCCTATTACCGAACTCTCCACCGGTCAGCGGGCATTCCAGATAACCGCTCAGATGAAGAGATTTTTCAGCAATCCAGAGAATTGAACTTTAGAGTGGCTTCCTCTTATGATGCCACTTACCCGGAGGTCCGTGCTGTGCTGGAGGAACTCCGGAATAGAAAGATAAAACTTTTTATCATTACTTCAGCCACAGAAGATTACATCTTAGGTTCCCTTATCGGTTCAAAACTGCAGGATTATTTCGATAAAATTTTCTCTGCGGAACGCTTAAACCTCAGCAAATTTCATCCCGGATTCTGGCAAGAGGTTTTTGAAATTTCGGTCTCTTCACCCTTATCCTCCATGGTGGTAGACGACTCATACGAGTGCTTAAGAATTCCGCACAATGCTGGAGCCATCTGCCTTCTCATGGCTCGGGCTGGTTCCCGGGATGAGGAAAAGATTGTCTCGGTTCCAACCATAGATTCAGCGGAGAAAATCCTCGTCTATCTATAAAGTGGTTCATAAATCATCCTCCTTTTATTCGCCGTACATTTATAGTATGGTTTATACGATGGGAACAGAGAAAAGAAACCCGAAGATATTCATAGTGGCAGGTGAATTGTCGGGGGATCTCCATGCATCGCTACTGGTAAAGGGAATCCAGGATAAGCGAAAAGATGTGGATTTTATCGCATTTGGAGCCCATCGGTTAAGGCAGCTGGGAGTAAAAATCCTCTGCGATACCACCCGATGGGGTGGCATAGGATTTTTAGATAATCTGATGAAACTGCCTCAAACCGTATCCGGATTCCGACTCTTCCAGAAAGTGCTGGAGGAAGAAAAACCCGATTTGTTCATCCCCGTAGATTTCCGTTTTTTTAATCTTCGTGCTTCGGCCTTAGCCAAGAGGAAGGGTATTCCCGTGGTGTATCATGTGTCGCCCGTCGTATGGGGAATTTCATTAAACCGGCCGCTCATTTATAAAATTTTTCCATTTCTACAACAATCTGAGGAAAAAAGCAAAAAACGATACTTGCAGGTGAAGAAAGTGGTGGATTTCGCTTTCGGTATCTATCCTTTTGCAGTTCCTGATTACCAGAAGTTTGACATTCCCTTTCTGTATATCGGGCACCCCGTGCTGGAAATGATTTGGAAGAAAAGAAAAGACACAGGCTCTTGTCCTCCTCAATGGGGGAATTCAAGGATAGTCAGTATTTTCCCCGGGAGCCGGGAAATGGAAATTCGCAGACACCTTCCCATTATTCTTAAAAGCCTCCCGAAAATCCACGAGAATTTTCCTGATTTCTCTGTATGGATTTCCTGTGCGGCTCCTCCGCTGAAAAAACTCCTTCTAAAAACCATAAAAAAATTTATCAGACCCCCTTCTGCATGGCTACAAATTTGGGAAGGGGAAGCACAAGAAGTGATGGAAAAATCTATTTTTGCCATTGTTACCTCAGGAACAGCCGTGCACGAGGCGATGGCTGTAGGATTACCTTCAGTGGTGGTTTACAGGGTTCATCCGCTCATCGCCTGGATTTCTCGTTTATTTTTTATGAACCTTCCCTGCTGGAGTTTTCCCAATCTCCTATCTGGCAAATGCATCCTTCCGGAACTGATTCAGGAAAAATTCACACCGCAAAATCTTTATGCTACTGTGAAGAAATACTTAACGAATCAGGAACTATGGCTTCAAACACAACGAGAATTACTGGAAATGAGCCAGCAATTGATTCAAGAAAATGGGCTCCAGAAAGCGGTGGATAGAATCTTACTTTTTCTACCCGCATGAAGAACTTTTTCAAAGAATTTCAAATTCCCCCTGACAGCCAGAAGGTTCATCTCCTGCAAACTTTTGTTCAGAAAGTTTACACTGAATCGCTGAAATACAATCTAACCGGTTGGAAAACCGTGGAAGAAATCTGGCGGAAAGGAGTACTGTCCTCCGTTTATTGGAACACAATTTGCCCCATTTTCCTTTCAGGAAAAGCAGTGGACATAGGAACTGGTGCTGGTTTTCCGGGCATACCACTGAAAATTCTTTACCCGGAACTGGAGATGACCTGTGTGGAATCCATAAAGAAAAAATCCCATTTTATCCGAGAAGTGGCGAAGATGCTGGAATTGAAAAATTTTCAAGTCATCACAGAAAGAGCGGAAAAAGTGGCTCATCTTCCTGAATTTCGTGAGAAATTTGATTTTGCTTTTACCCGGGCTCTGGGCTCTCTCCGGGTCCTTCACGAATTGTCCCTGCCCTTTTTACGAATCGGTGGCTCAGCCTTTCACCTGAAAGGTATAACAGTTTTTGAAGAGGTTCTGGACTCATATAAATCAATAGAAATTCTGGGAGGACGATATGCTCTTCTATATTCCTATCGGATTCCTGGAAGCGCAGAAAGAGAGGTACTCGTGCAGGTGCTGAAAGAAAACCCGACACCTGAAAAATATCCACGACGACCTGGAGTGCCTTTTAAGACACCTCTTTAGAGTTACGATGTATAATTGGAAGGGTGAAAATGGAGCACACCGCTAAACTTCCTATACTGGCTGATGAAGGAGAAGAAATCCTGCATTTTCTTTTGGAATTGCAGGATAAACAGGGCGACACTATGAAAACCTATCGCCAGAACTTATTAGAAGCCGTTGGGCGTTTTTTCCGTGCCAAAGCCGTCATCCTTTATATTTCCATCCCTGGAAATGAAATGGAAAATCGGAAAGTTGAAGTTTTGGAGGTAGTCGGTCCAGAGCAGGGACTCATTCGCGTCAAACAGTTACGGTGGGGGGAAGAAGTAGCAGGCAAAACCTGTGCACTGCGCCAGGGACGACTCATCAGTAGACTCTCCATTGCCCCAACTGAAACCCAGAAAGCCATTCTATCTATTAAACAGAATACGCTTACGCTCATGTCCATTCCGATAATGGACCGAAAAGAAGTAATCGCTGTTCTGGAACTTTACGATACTCTGGAGGGCAGAGGATTCACCACAAGAGATTACAACCGTTTTACAATTCTGGGGCAATTGCTCTCTTCGCATATTCTACGAATTCTGGAATGGGAACGGGCATCACTGGAAAAGGAAAGGCTGGAACAACTTTTGAAACTGGGCTATGAAGTGGGAGCCTCTCATGACCTGAACCTGTTATCCAGCCTGATTGAGGAGATGGCATTGAAATTGGTTCCAGCCGAAGGGTCTCTCCTGTTTCTATTGGACGAAGCCCAACAGGACCTGTTCACGCTAAAAAAAGATAAGATTCAGCGAGTTCCACTGGGGGAAGGGCTTGTGGGTAAATGTGCATGGGCGGGTAAACCTTTCATGGCACCCAGCATCTCTCGTTCTCCCGATTACCTGGCCCATTATGATGCTCAACTGGGGATTCACATGCGAAATCTGGTTACTGTTCCCTTAAAAACACCGGAAAAAATCCACGGTGTGCTGGAGGTGGTGAATAAAAAAGATGGAACCTGGACGGCGGAGGATATTCAAATTCTGGAATCTTTCTGCAACACCGTTGCCGTGGCTATTCAGAATGCCCGCCTGCTAAAGGAAGTGGAACGATTATTTATCAGTAATATAGAAGCCCTTGCAGAAGCGATTGATGCGAAAGACCCCTATACTCACGGGCATACTCAGAGAGTTCGTGATTTCACCATGGGTATCGGGCGGCGGCTGATTAAGGATACGGCAACCCTCCGAAAACTGGAACTTTCAGCGCTTTTACACGATGTCGGAAAAATCGGCACGAGAGAGAATATCCTGAACAAGGAAGAAGGATTAACGGAAAAGGAATATCAGCATATGAAAGAACATGTCCTCCGAGGTGCACAGATTCTTCAAAACATTCCCAATATGGAGGAAGTGATTGGAGGAGTGAAACATCACCACGAGCGGTATGATGGTTCTGGCTATCCAGAAAAACTCAAGGGGGCAGAGATTCCACTTTTCGGACGGATTATTGCCGTTGCAGATACCTTTGATGCGATGACCTCTGACCGGCCCTACCGTAAAGGTTTAGAAGATGAAATTGCACTTTTTGAAATCAGGAAATTTTCGGGTAAACACTATGACCCCAGAGTTGTAGAGGCTTTTATCCAGGCTTATGAAGCGGGAGAGATATTGTCCCAGCGAAAAAGGTCATCTTAGGGTTTTCACTCCCTGCTTTCTGACCCTCATTCAAAGATTGCTGGATTGAAATCCGCTGGAAAAATTATAAAATATATCGTGGAAGTGAGACAGATATAAAAATAGAGGCTCTCCGATGTGTTATTCAATAACAGGAGGGGGCTGAACTTACTCCTTATTTTGTGGGGGGTTCACATTGTCCATCCAATCCCAATTCGGCTGCGGGGGAAGTGAGGATACTGGCAAAAGATAAGGACATAAAGAGATATAATACATTAGCGAAGGAGGGAAGAGCGATGAAAAAGATATGGGGATTTATGCTGTTGTTATCTGTATTGATGAGTGGATGTAAACCTAAAAAAATACCTGGAAGTGAGGAAAGAAAACCTGGAATGGAATCCATCAAAATCGGGGTGATTCTGCCGATGACGGGAAATGTGTCTGGCTTCGGGCAACAAACCTGGCTCGGAATTCAAATGGCACAGAAAGAAAAACCGAAGGTTTTGGGTCAAAAAGTGGAACTGCTTTTGTGTGATGAAAAATCCGACAAAACGGAATCCGCTAATTGTGCCCAGCGGTTAATTCAGAAGGACCAGGTCATTGCGGTACTGGGTTCTGTTCCTTCTTCAAACACCATGGCCATTGCCGCTGTGACGGAGGAAAATAAGGTTCCTCATGTGACACCTTCTTCCACAGATCCGCTGGTGACTCAAGGAAAACGGTATGTTTTTCGTGCCTGTTTTGTGGATACCTTTCAGGGAAAAGTGCTGGCACGATTCGCCGTGGAGAACCTAAAAGCGAGGTCTGCCGCTTTGCTGACCGATGTGGCTCAGGATTACTCCGCAGGCTTATCTCGTTACTTTACTCAACAGTTTCAGAAATTGGGGGGGACTGTAACTGAGCTGAAATACCAGAGCATGGAACAGGAATTTTCGGCTCAACTCACGCAAATTCGCCGTCTGAAACCGGATGTTTTAGTGGTTACCGGTTACTACCCGGAAATCGCTTTAATTGCACGGCAGGCAAGAGACCTTGGAATTCAAACCCCAATTTTAGCGGGAGATGGAGCAGAAGATTCAAGGCTCGTGGAGATAGGAGGAGAGGCAGTAGAAGGGCTATACTTTTCCACTCACTTTGATGAACAGATGGCCACTACCGAAATCCAATTTCACTATACGAAACTCTTCCGGGAAACTTATAACAAGCCGATTGATGGATTAGCGGCTCTGGGCATTGATGCCTATCTCATCCTTCTGGATGCTATGGAAAGAGCAGGGGCACAGGATAGAGAGAAGATACGGGATGCATTGGACCGAACGGAGAAGTTCCAGGGAGTCACCGGCGAAATCACTCTAATCAAAGGGGATGCAGTGAAACCGGCGGTAGTCCGAAAAGTTGAAAAAGGTGGATTCCACTATGTAACTACCATTGCACCAACTTTACCTTCACCCCAATGACCTTAACAGACCTGGTTCAGCAACTGCTGAATGCTATATCATTGGGAGGATTGTATGCCCTCGTAGCGATTGGTTATACTCAGGTATATGGGATTATCCGCCTCATCAATTTCGCTCATGGCGATTTATTGATGGTGGGAGCCTATATGGCGCTGTTGCTGTTTGCCTCCGCTCATTTTCCCTGGCTTCTCAGCCTGTTCCTGGCTCTTTTCATCACTTGCATGGCAGCCATTTTAATGGAGAGAGTTGCGTATCGTCCGTTGCGCTACGCTCCCCGAATTTCTCTCCTGATTACCGCCATCGGAGTTTCCTTCTTTCTGGAGAGTGGAGCCACGGTGCTTTTTACCGGTGTTCCTCGCTCTTTTCTAACGATGATTCCAAAGATGTGGCGCGGGCAATGGAAAATAGGAGAAATCACCTTCCCTACGCTTTCCTTCATCACCATTGCGGTGATTGTGATTTCTCTTATGTTCACCTTCTGGGTTATCTTCCGAACAAAAACCGGCTTAGCCATGCGTGCCATTGCCAGGGATTTTGAAACCACGATGTTAATGGGGGTAGATGCGAATCGCATCATCTCTCTTACCTTTGCCCTGGGTTCTACACTGGCTGCCATAGGTGGAATTCTGTGGGCAATGCGTTTCCCCCAAATTTTTCCATTGATGGGAGTTCTTCCGGGCTTGAAGGCCTTCATTGCGGCTGTTATCGGAGGAATCGGGAATGTGCTGGGAGCAGCGCTGGGAGGCTTCCTTCTGGGTATACTGGAAATTCTCATCCCTGCCTTCTGGCCGGAGCTATCGGGCTATCGCGATGCGATTGCGTTTTTCATTCTCATTATTATTCTCCTCTGGAAGCCAAAAGGATTGCTGGGTAGCACAGTAGAATGAGAATCACCTCGGAACTATATCTCCGATTGATTGTGACTCTGATACTTTTTCTTCTCCTCCTGGGAATTCTAAGATGGGTGGAAACCCGGGTCAATCCTTACTGGGTTCAAATTACCACATTAGCGGGAATTTATGTGATTATGGCGGTTGGATACAACTTAATCAATGGCATCTGCGGGCAGTTTGCTTTAGGACCCAATGCTTTTGTAGCCCTGGGCGCCTATGCTACATCCCTCGCCTTATTGCCTTCAGAAGAGAAAATACAAACCTTCGTTCATCCGGCAGGTCCTTACCCCTGGGTTGTTCAATGGCACCTGCCGAATTTTTACCTGGCTTTATGCGTCGGAGGGCTGGTGGCGGCTTTTCACGCTCTCCTGATGAGTATTCCCGTTTTCCAAACTCGGGGGGATTATCTTGCCATTGTAACTCTGGGGTTCGGAGAAATTGTTAGAACCCTGCTGGTTAACGCAGAGCGGATCACGAATGGTGCCACAGGCATCAAAGGATTGCCCCCCTATACGACCCTCTGGAATACCTGGATTATTACCTTTCTTTGCATTGTGCTGACGGCTGGCTTAAACAAATCCACATTTGGACGAGCAATGAAAGCTATCCGAGAAGATGAAGATGCTGCCGAGGCTATGGGTATCTCACCCAGGTGGTATAAAACTCTGGCATTTACGCTTTCCGCATTCTGGCTGGGCGTTGGAGGCGGATTGTTGGCCCATCACTTGACCACCTTAGACCCGAAACAATTTACTTTTTTCCTCACCTTTAACCTGTTAGTGGTAATCGTATTGGGAGGATTGGGTAGCATCACGGGCTCTATCAGTGGAGCATTGATTTTCGTTTACTTGAATGAGGTTTTAAGAACGATTGAAGAGCCTCATACTCTCTTTGGATGGGAATATGTCGGAATACCCGGATTAAGGAGCGTCGTATTTGCCTTTCTCCTCATCATCATTATGCTTTTTCGTTCCCGGGGAATTACTGGACGAGCAGAGATATCGCCAGTAACGCTGTTGGGACGGAGATGGCTTGCAAAACCGAAACCCGCAGCCTCTTCCACTTTACCGAGAATTAAGGCAAAGGAATTACCTTATATTCTGAGTATCTCTGGGGTCACCAAAAAGTTTGGCGGAGTAGTTGCGGTAAAGGAGATGGACTTGAAGGTTACTCCGGGTAAAATTCACGGTCTCATCGGCCCGAATGGCGCAGGGAAAACGACGCTTTTTAATGTCATCTCAGGATTTTATCGCCCGGACGCCGGGAAAATCCTATTTCAGAATATTTTACTGAATGGAAAAAGACCCTATCATATTACCCCTCTGGGAATTGCCCGAACATTCCAGAATATCCGCCTTTTTCCGGAATTGAGCGTATTAGAAAATGTTATGGTGGGCATGCATATTCACCGCCGTTATTCTGTATGGGATGCTCTGCTATGGAGTCCTCGTTTTTTGTCTGGTGAGGAAAAGATGAGAGCCATGAGTTTGAGGTATCTGGAACAACTGGGATTAGGGGAACTTGCTTTTCAACCCGCTGGAAGTTTGCCGTATGGACTACAAAGAAAACTGGAGATTGCTCGCGCCCTTTCGTCTGGACCTGTCTTATTACTTCTGGATGAACCTGCCGCCGGATTAAACCCCGCAGAAACCCTGGAATTGATGCAATTTATCCGTTCCATTCAGGAAATGTATAATCTCACCATTCTACTCATAGAACACGACATGAGAGTGATTATGGGAATCTGTGAACCGGTTTCGGTTATGGATTCCGGTGTAAAAATCGCTGAGGGTACCCCGAAAGAGGTCCAATCCAACCCTGCAGTGATCCAGGCATATTTAGGTGGCGGGAAGGTAACCTGATGGGCTTGCAAATTAAAGATTTATTTGCCTCTTATGGAGCCATCCGAGCAGTAAAGGGTATTTCTTTAGAAATCCCGGAGGGCTCCTGCGTGTGCTTAATTGGCGCCAATGGTGCGGGAAAGACCTCTACGCTCCGCGCCATTATGGGTTTAATCCGCGACCGGAAAGGGGAAATCTTATTGGATGGTCAGTCACTCATTCGCTGTAAACCCTATGAAGTAGTTCGTAAAGGAATTGCCATGGTGCCGGAGGGAAGGCATATATTTCCTAACCTGACCGTAGAAGATAATCTCAAGATGGGCGCCTATTTTCGCACAAATTCTGTGGAAATTCAGAGTGACCTGGAGCGTGTATTTCAACTTTTCCCTCGGTTGAAGGAAAGAATCTATCAATTAGGGGGCACGCTCTCAGGGGGAGAGCAGCAAATGCTCGCTGTGGCACGAGCACTGATGGCCCGTCCCCGCTATCTTCTCCTGGATGAACCCTCTTTAGGCCTGTCCCCTATTCTGGTGCAGGCAATTTACTATCACATCCAGCAAATACGCCAGCAGGGGATTACACTTCTCCTCGTGGAACAGAACGCTCGGATGGCCTTAGAAGTTTCCGATTACGGTTATGTCCTCGAGACAGGAAAAATTTACCTGCAAGGAAATTCATCAGAACTTTCTAACAATCCAGATGTCCAGAAAGCATACCTCGGCGAAACGTAAAAAGAAAGTATCCGGATTTCAAACCTCACACTTCTATCGTCGGATGTCCTCATTGGCAAACTAACAAATGCGTGGAAGTGGCTCCCCGGAGAGCATATCTACCACTCTATGTCCCCCCACGCGAGTTTCCAGAATCACCCGACCAGCAGGGTCAGCAATTACCTCTCCGATAACGGCGGAATCCTTACCATAAGGATGTTTTTTCATCGTCTCAAGGACTAACTCCACTTTCTCCGATGGCACAATAGCAACCAGTTTACCTTCATTGGCTACATACAGAGGGTCTAAACCCAGAATTTCACAAGCACCTTTCACCTCCTCCTTAACGGGAATGCTGGCTTCTGTTATCTTTATGCCAACTTGCGACTTTTCAGCAATTTCATTCAGGACGGAGGCCAGTCCACCCCGAGTGGGGTCTCGTAAGCAACGCACCTCCGGGCAGGTTTCAAGAATACGCTCCACCAGAGGGTATAAAGGAGCAGTGTCGCTTTGTATCCGGGTTTCAAACTCTAAGCCTTCTCTGAGCGATAGAATTGCGACACCGTGGTCACCAATAGAACCGCTGAGAATGATTTTATCGCCCACCTTTGCACGCTCAGGGCCCACATGGACAGGTTTTTCAACAACTCCCACACCAGAAGTGGTGATAAAAATACCATCTCCCTTTCCTTTATTCACCACTTTCGTATCCCCGGTAACCAATAAAACATTTGCTTGCTGGCAAGCCTGCCTCATGGAAAGGGCAACTTGATAAAGGGATTCCATCGGAAATCCTTCTTCCAGGATGAGGGCAGCGCTGATGAAAAGGGGCTTCGCACCGCACATCGCCAGGTCATTCACAGTTCCATGAATGGAGAGAGAACCAATGTTACCCCCTGGAAAGAAAACAGGAGAAACCACATAGGAATCTGTGGTAAAAGCATAACGAACCCTGTTCATCTCAAAAACTGCTCCATCGTGCAGGGATTCAAGATAGGGATTGTGAAAACAGGGTAAAAACAGTTTTTTAATCAGGGTAGTCATAAGGCGGCCGCCGCCTCCGTGAGCCATTAAAATGGTTTCCATATCTCGGACAGGATTGGGGCAAACCAGTCCTTTCCACCGAGCAGATTCCTCGGGTTCAGGCAGTTGAGAGAAATCGTCCATAGCGATAATAGGCTGCGCAAGCCCCTTCTGTAGAAACCATAGGAGCGCCTAAGGGATGTTCGGGTGTGCATTCCTTTCCGAAAGCGATGCACTGATTAGGCTTCTTGATGCCCTGTAAAATTAGCCCGGCAACACAGATTTCCGATTCCTTTTGAGATATAGTGTCTACTGCGAAGCGTTTTTCAGCATCAAAGTTTTCAAAGTCTTTGGTGAGTTTTAATCCACTGCGAGGAATTCGCCCGATGCCTCGCCAGGACCTATCCGTGATTTCAAAAATTTCTCTGAGGAGTTTTTGGGCGTGAAGATTCCCTTCGGACTGGACGGAGCGGGTATATTGGTTTTCCACTTCTGCTCGTCCTTCCTCCAATTGTTTCACTGCCATATAAGCACCTTGCATCAGGTCTGCAGGCTCAAAGCCCGTTACGACAATGGGCACATGATATTTTTCAGCGATGGGCTCATACTCCTGATATCCCATCACGGTGCATACATGCCCGGCTGCCAGGAAAGCATCTACACGGGATTCTGGCGTAGAAAGAATTAACTCCAGCGCGGGAGGCACCCGCACATGACTCACCAGAATTGAAAAGTTTCCCACGCGGGTTCTATAGGCCTGCCAGACAGCCATGGCATTGGCGGGAGCCGTCGTCTCAAATCCTACAGCAAAGAACACCACTTCCCGATGGGGATTTTGACGCGCTATCCTTAAAGCATCCAGGGGAGAATACACCACCCGAACCTCTCCCCCCTCTGCTCTCACTTGCTGGAGGCTTTTCTTTGTGCCCGGAACCCTCAGCATATCGCCGAAAGAGCAGAAAATTACTCCGGGACGGGAAGCGATTTCTATTGCCTTATCCAGAAGTTCTAACGGTGTCACACATACCGGACAACCGGGACCATGAACCAGCGTGATTTTCTCCGGTAGCATCTCATCTATCCCGAACTGTAAAAGGGTATGGGTTTGCCCACCGCACACTTCCATTAACACCCAATCTCGACGCACGATGGACTCCAGTGCCTTCAGATACTTTCCCACCATTCCTCTGTCACGATATTCGTCTACATATCTCACCTTTATCCCTTCTCGGTCAAATCCTGAAAGAGCCCGCCTTTTATTTTCCTATCGTTTGTATTATAACCTGTGAACGCCCAGAGTAAAAATAGAACCTGTTCTCGGATGCCTCTTCCAGAGTTAAGACACAAAACCTCAGGCATTGCTGGAAGAGCTCTCCATACTTTTGAACTCTTGCTCCATTGCCCCGACCTGTTTCAAATACTCCCACACAAACCGGGCTTCCTCTTTATCCACGATGCTGATGGCAAAGCCCACATGAACAATCACATAATCTCCCACCTTGACTTCAGGCACAAAGGAGAGGCAGACGGGTTTTAGAATCCCTCCGAAACTGACTTTTCCCATCACCAATCCCTGGGCGTCTTCCGGATAAACTTCCTTTACCTCTCCTGGAATTCCCAAACACATACCTCGTTCACCTCTCTGACTTTTTCATTATAACCCTGTAAGCCACGAAAATTTGTCCGGGTGAAATGCCTCCGTCGTTGGGTGGGATACGCTGATGAGTATATACTTGAAATCCCGCATTGGAAAGTTTTTGATAAGCAAGTTCCAGGAGTAAGGCGTTCTGAAAGCATCCCCCGGAAAGAACAATCTTTTCATTTCCTGCTCGTTTTGCAACCGCCACCATCATATCCACCAGGGTAAGATGAAATCTTTTAGCGATTTCCAAGATATGCCTTTCGGGATTTCTCAATTTTACAATCTCCTCCATCATCGGACCCCAATCTATCAGGATGGGGTTTTCACCCCTGAGTTCAAATGAGAAACCATCCGCGAAGTGATGAGAAGCCTGAAATTCCACAGCCATGGCGGCCTGCGCTTCAAAACTGACCGTTTGGAAGAGTTCCAGAAGTGAGGCAAGAACATCAAAAAGCCTGCCCGCACTACTGGTAAGGGGGCAATTCACGCCCTTGTGAAGCATTTGCCGAATGACCCGAAGTTCCTGATGAGAAAAAGCACGAAGAGCAGGAGTATTCATATCAAAGGCTTTCTCACCGAAAAGTTCATAAAGAAGCCCCAGGGCAACTCTACGGGGTTCATGAATTGCCATATCCCCACCGGGCAAGGGAAAAGTGCGTAAATGGGCAAATCTTCGGAAACCTGAAGGTGAACCAATAAGAAATTCCCCTCCCCATATAGTTCCATCCGTTCCATATCCTGTCCCGTCCCAGCAAATTCCCAGCGCTTCCCCATCCAATTCATTCTCCGCCATACAGGAAGCGATGTGAGCATGATGATGTTGAACATAAATAAGGGGCAAACCATTTTTATGGGTCCATTCTTCAGCCCACTGGGTTGAGAGGTAATCGGGATGCAGGTCGCAGGCAACTCCCACTAAACAAGGCTGAACTTCGTACAGCGCCAGGAAATCCTGAATCGTTTTTTCGAAGGTTTTCAGAGATTCCAGGGTTTCCAGGTCGCCGAGATGCTGGCTGATGAAAACATTTTTCCTCACGCTAATGGCAATTGTATTTTTCAAGTGTCCACCCACTGCAAGAATGGAAGGTAAATTTTCTTTCAGGTGAATTGGAAAAGGGGCGTATCCTCTTGCGCGTCTCAAAACCATCTCTTTGCCCAGAATTATCCGAATGATGGAATCATCAGCATGTCTCACGATAGGGCGGTTGTGGACGAGAAAAAGGTCGCATATTTTTCCAAGCCGTTTTAGAGATTCCTGTTCATCGGTACAGATGGGTTCATCCGTGAGATTCCCACTCGTGGCAATGACAGGACGCTTCACTTCACTCATAAACAGGTGGTGCATAGGGGTATAAGGGAGCATCACCCCCAGATAAGGATTGCCAGGAGCAATGTCATCAGGCAGGTCAGATTCCGGTTTTCTGGGGAGGAGGACGATGGGGTGTTCCGGAGATAACAGGGCTCGCTCTGCAAGTGGGGAAACCTGGCAATGCTTTTTAATGGTCAACAGGTCAGGAAACATCAGGGCAAAGGGCTTATCTTTGCGTGGTTTCCGGAGGCGAAGGGACCGGATTGCCTGTGGATTATAAGCATCTACCACAATCAGGAAACCTCCAAGCCCTTTGAAAGCCAGGATTTTCCCATCCAGTACAGCCTGAGCAGCCTGTTTCATCGCCTCATCATACTCCGCAAGGACTGAAGGCATTACACCCGTATTGCCTATCAGGGCATCCTCCGTCCGGCACCCGACGACCCACAATTGAAGGTGGGGACCACAAACCGGGCAAGCAATGGGTTGCGCATGGAACCTTCGGTCGTTAGGGTCACGATATTCCCGAGCACAGTCCGGGCACATAGGGAAAATCTTCATAGAAGTATTGGGGCGGTCATAAGGGAGGGACTCTACAATGGTAAACCTTGGCCCGCAATTCGTGCAATTGGTAAATGGGTAGCGGTATCGACGGTCAGCTGGATTCCACACTTCAGTCACACACTCATCGCAGGTAGCCACATCCGGAAGCACCAGGACAGTTTTCTCGCTTTCTTTCTCGCTCTCACGGATTTCAAAGGTGGTGTAGCCCACCGGGTCTAAAAAGGAAAATTCCAGCGACTGAATCCGTGCAAGGGGAGGTTTCTCCTTCTCTATCCGCAGAACAAAAGCATCCAGGATTTCTTTTTCTGCTTCTGCCTCAATAAACACGCCTTGCGACGAATTGAGCACCCAGCCTTTCAGCCCTAATTCAGTAGCCAGGCGGTAGACAAATGGGCGAAAACCCACTCCTTGAACTGCCCCCCGAATCGTTGCCCTCAAACGCTGAGCCCTGTTCATATATCTTCACTATACTTCATTTCTCCATCTGGTAAGATTCAAGAACCAATCCCATGGGCTCAAGAGGCACAAGTTCCAGAGATTCACATTTTGGGCAGATATTCGGAAGTTCCTCCACTTCAAGCTCATAACCGCAGTTCTGACACTTCACCATACCAGGTAAAATTTCAAGGTCAAGAACCGCATTTTGAATTAAGGGATATTCCTTCTTGACCATTTCAAAGCTGAATTCCACATCATCAGAATCAAAGCCAGAAAGAGAACTCATCTTTAATTTCACCTTTGAAACGGAAAAGGCTTCCTTTTCTTTTGCTGTTTTCACCAGAACTTCCATCATTTCCCGAACGATACTGAGTTCGTGCATTTCTGATATTCGCTAAATTCCTAATAGGCGTATCACAATTCCGGTGAGAGCAATAGCGCCTCCTGCTATCACATCAGAGCCACGCTCCAGCCAGTGGACGCGCAATGAAGATATGCCCAGGTATGCGAAGTGAACCTGAACGAGCATCATCGCCACCGTAGCAAAAGCGAAAACGAGGAATACGAAGAGCACCGCCATTCCACCTGAGGCATAAGCGGCAAAAACAAGGGGAATGAGCGGCTCGCAGGGACCGAATATTATGAGGGCAAAAAGGGTCCAGTATGAAACAACTTTTGCCGGCTCTACCACCGGTAAATGCTTTTTCTTCAGGTTTTTCCATCCCCAAACCATATAGGCAATACCGAAGCCGATGAGGAGTAAGGAAGCCACATTCCCTCGTGCAGATTCCCATAAGTTTACTTGCTCCAAAGCGACACCCAGTAATATTCCCACACTGCTAATGAGAAGGCTGGACCCCACATGACCTATACCTGCCAGGATTGTTATGGTCGTGAGCCTTCGCAAACTCCAGTTCTGTGCCTTTCCCAGCATCACAAATGGAAGCCAATGGTCAGGCGCAAGAGCATGTAACGCTCCCACCACCCCCGTGGAAATCATTAAAATATTCATTTCAACTCCCGACCCCTCTCTGAAATTTTCATCAAGTATTGTATCACTCTAAAAACCAGGCCGGGAATCGTTTCATTTACCTCTGGAGACAATTGGGTGCCCACAGTAAAAGGGTCTTTCACCTCTACTGCAAAAATTTTGAGCCTCCTGGGCATAGGCAATCCCGTGGCATGTCCTAAAGCCCATACCTCTGAAATGCCCAGGTAATGCGGGGAAAGACCTTTAACCACTTTCAAATCTTCTTCTCCCAACTCATGCAACGAGCCGGGTGGAACCTTGCCTGTTTGTAGAGAATCCACGAGCACCAACTCATCATAACCGGTAATGTAATCCAGCAGTGCCAGCCCCATCTCCTCACTTTCCATAATGTCCACTAATGTTTCCTTTTGTGATGAAACAGGCTCATCTGGCATATTTTTCATCTGTTCCTGAACCTGACGAACGACCCGAAGCCCCACCGCATCATCGCTCCGCAGTTCATTCCCTAATCCGAGAAGAAGAACTTTCTTCATACACTCAAATAGAAATCCTTACGCTTTTCAATGGGAGGATTTTCACGGTATTCATTAACCGATTCATCAATATACTTTCCATCCTCATTCTTGTTTTAACTCCTGAAGGATTTTACCTGAATCGTCACGGATGGTGACGAGGAGAGGCATATGCCCCGGGAGGGAATGGGTAGCGCAGGCGTGGCAGGGGTCATAGGCGCGAAACGCCATCTCTATTTTATTCAGAAGCCCTTCCGAAACCTCGCCTTTGTGAATCAGCCCCTTCGCTGCCTTTTCCACGCTCATCGCAATCCGGGCGGAATTATTCTGAGTGGCAACAATGAGGTTCACTTTCCGAAGAATTCCATTTTCATCAGTCTCGTAATGGTGAATCAGGGTTCCGCGAGGGGCTTCTACCACTCCGATGCCTATCTCTGGAGTCTCGGTCGGTATAACTCGCAGTTCTTTGCTGGTAATATCCGGTTCGTTAATCAGTTCGTTCATCCGCTCGGCGGCATACACCATTTCCACCACACGAGCCCAATGGGTGGCAAGGGTGTGATGCACCGGCTTTCCACCGAGAACCGAATAAAACTCGTCGTGGGCTGTTTGGGCTTGTGGTGTGGCCATTCCATCGGAAGCATTCAATCTTGCAAGGGGAGCCACAGCATAAATCCCGCTCTCTATCCCGTCTGTGAAACCATTCCATCCTACCGGCTTGAGGTAGCAGAATTTCACATAACTCCAGGGTTCCACATGCTCCGCCACATAATCCAGGTATTTTTGAACCGGGAATCTGGCATATTCTTTCCCCTCTGGCGTTACCACCCGGATCAACCCGTCGTAGAAATTCACCCGGTTATTTGCGTCCACCAGCCCCATGTAATAAGTTTTATGAGTATAAGTATCCGATGTGATAAGTTTCACATAATCAGGGTTTTTCAGGACGATATCGCGGAAAACCTGAAGAGTGAAGAGGGCAAAATCCAGGCCATCCTTTGCCAATTGCTGAAAAGCAGGGAGGTCGGCGACAGCAATGCCCTTGGCTACACCACCGGGCAGTCCGAGAACAGGATGAATGACTTTCCCGCCCAGATAAGACAAAAATTCCCGAAGTCGCCGGCGCATCGTGATAACTTTTTTCCCGACCTCTACTCCCACCTTTTGTATCACTCCCACCACATTGCGGATTTCAGCAGGAGCGTCAGGTCCAACGATAAAATCAGGACCTCCGAGGATATACACATGTAGCGCATGGTCTTCCAGCATAAATGTGTTATACATTAATTCTCGGATTTTCTTTGCGGCAGGAGGAGGGTCCACTTTATACAGGTCATCCAGAGCCTTTGTAGAGGCTATATGATGGGCAGTTGGGCAAACGCCGCAAATCCGGCTGGTAATCTGCGGCATATCTTCCGCTGGCCTTCCCAGACAAAACACCTCAAATCCGCGAAGTTCCGGAACCTGAAAATATGCACGTTCTACCTCGCCTTTGTCGTCCAGGAAGATGTCTATCTTTCCGTGACCTTCCAACCGGGTGATGGGGTCTACGGTGACTCTCCTCTTTTCCATATAAGCCTCATTTGCTCTCCTTTGTGCTTCACTCCAAACTTTTTGAATCTCTTCTTTCATAATCCATGACCTCCTTTTTATTCTTTGGTTACGACCTTCCTTCGGAGTAGGGACCTGGCTAACCCATACCGATAAAAAGTGCCCACCGGGTCAGGGATGTTAGAAAGAATCCTGTCAATCTCTGCCTCGTCCTTAGCATTCACAGAAGACGCCAGTGATGATAGAATCTTTGCCCCCTGGTCTTTGACGCGGGAAGTGGGGCCGAAGCATCCAGTGCAGGGCATATTGCCCTTGATGCACAGGGCTTCACAACCTCCACGAGTGGCTGGTCCCATACACACAACGCCCTGCGCGAGAAGACACTTTTCCGGGTCGAATTGGGTCCAATGAGGGCGTTTAAACTCAGTAAAACATAGGTCTGTGGGTTTTGTATCCTTTCGCGGGCATTCGTCACAGAGGGCGATGTCTGGAGCCAGCACTGTTCCTCTGGGTGGAAGGTTCCCGGAAAGAAGGGTCAGGAGCGCTTCCTTCAGGATTTTGGGAGTTGGCGCACATCCAGGAAGGTAGTAATCCACATCTACCACCTGGTCCAGGGAGCGGGTAACATTCCGGAACTCCGGTAAAGTAGCAGTTCTTCCATCATCTTGAAATCTCGTCACAGGGCGGGTTCTATCCGAATTCTGAACTGAGGGGGCTTCTTCATAAACATACTGGAGGATGCGCTCCCGGCTAAACTGGTTCGCGAGCGACGGAATACCTCCGAGGTAGGCGCAGGCGCCGTAGGCAATCAGGATTTTACTCTTTCGCCGGAGGAGGCGAGCCATTGCTTCCTGCTCGGAAGTTCGGATAGAGCCGTTAATCATCGTTACCAGGATAGCCCCATCTGGCAGGGCCTCTACATCCTTCTTTTTGAAATCCAGCGCCACGGGCCAGAAGATGATGTCTACTGCCTCCAGCACCATCAAAATGTCTTCTGCCAGGTCCACAATAGATTCTTCACAGCCCCCGCAGGAAGCGCACCAGTAAAAGGCGACTTTGGGTTTGTCAGACATTTGCCTCCACCTCCTCTGTCCTAATCTCCTCTTCCAGGGCTTCTATTTCTCGGTCCCACTCTTTAAAACGAGCAGGCAGGCCCAGAGGTCCCAGCGCCTTGACCTTTTCCACCATATCGTTGATGACGGATTTGACCTTTTCCCCTTCCGAGGCGGAGACCCATTCCAACCGCAGGCGAGCATCCTCAATGCCCATATCCTGGAGCATACGCCTCAGGAGGCGAAATCGGCGCAGGGCTTTGTAATTGCCCTCAATGTAGTGGCAATCGCCCGGGTGGCATCCACCGATGAGGACGCCATCGGCACCCTTAGCGAACGCATCCAGAACGAACTGGGGGTCAATTCTGCCGGAGCACATCACACGGATGATGCGCACATTCGGGGCATATTTCATCCGGGAAACCCCCGCCAGGTCCGCCGCCGTATAGGTGCACCAGTTGCAGAAGAATGCCACAATCCGGGGTTCCCACTCCCTGGAAGTTGCCACAATGTCGTTTGATTCTTTATTCATGCTTCAACCTCCTTTGTTAGGGGCGTTTCCCGCTTCCCTGCCTGTTCGTCTCTCCTTCTGTATTCTGCTTTCAGGATTCTGTTTGCTACGCATACGCGAGCACTCCTTCTATTTCGCTATAAATTTCTTCGTCTTCAAAGAGATTTTGTTTGATGGAGCCCGATGGGCAGGCGGCGACACAAACGCCGCACCCTTTGCACAACGCTTCATTGATATAGGCTTTCTTCTTGTCTTCCAGATACGAGATGGCGGTGTATGGGCAGAGCGGGATGCAGGATTTGCACCCGGAGCAGTCTTCTTCCACGATGTAAGCGGTGTTCGGCTCCAGTTCCACATAGCCCGTGTCAATGAGAGCGAGAGCCTCTGCTGCGGCGGCGCCCGCCTGCGCCACGGTATCCGGAATGTCCTTGGGTCCCTGGCAGCACCCAGCGAGAAAGATGCCGTCCGTGAATGTGTTCACGGGCGCAAGTTTCGGATGACGCTCCAGAAAGAATCCTTCCGTAGAGCAGGTGATGTTAAACAGACGACGAACTTCCTGGGCATCGGAACGCGGCTCCAATCCAACGGATAGAACCACCATATCCACCGGGATGCGCAGAATTTTCCCAATCAGCGTGTCCTCCGCCTGGACGATGAGGCGACCATTATTGGGAACCGACGGGTCCGGATATATGTCCGCCACCTTTCCACGAATCAGATGGACCCCTTCCTCGGCGACACGGTTGTAAAATTCCTCCATACTTTTCCCTGGTGCCCGGATGTCAATGTAGAAGTTGTAAATTTCCGCATCGGTGTGCTCCTTAATCAAGTGAGCCAGCTTCAAGGAGTACATACAACACACCCGTGAGCACCAGCGATTGGTGTTTTCATCCCGGGAGCCAACGCAGTGCACGATGGCTACCTTCTCCGGCTTCCGTCCGTCCCGCAGAACCACTTCTCCGCCGGTAGGACCCGCAGAGTTGATGAGGCGTTCCACCTCCAGCGCCGTGAACACATTCGGATAGATGCTGTATCCGTAGTATGGGATGCGTCGCGCGTCGAAGGTCTGGAAACCTGTAGCAATGATGATGGTTCCCACTTCAATTTCCCGGATTTCCTCTTTCTGTTCGAAGTCAATGGCATTGCGGTCATCGCAGACCTCCACGCAGGTCTGTTTGCATTTACCAGACTTGAACTGGATACAGGTCTCCGGGTCAATGACGACGACCTTCGGAACGGCCTGGGGGAACGGCATATACACCGGCTTGCGCTTGCCAAGCCCAAGATTAAACTCGTCCGGAAACCGTGCGTCTTTGTAGACACAGGCTTCAATACACTCCAGACAGCCGACGCACAGGTCTTCGCGGATATAGCGCGGTTTCCGTTTCACGGTTACCTTGAAGTTGCCGACAAATCCGTCCACTGCCATTACTTCCGAGTATGTCCAGAGCGTGATATTCGGGTGCGCTTTCACCTGGGTCATCTTGGGGGTGAGGATGCAGGCGGCGCAATCCAGAGTCGGGAAGGTCTTGTCAAACATTGCCATGTGACCGCCGATGGAAGGCTCCCGCTCCACCAGATAAACATGCTTTCCTGCATTGGCGAGTGTGAGGGCAGAGTGAATTCCCGCAATCCCTCCGCCGACAATCAGAACATCCGGATTTACAGGAACGCGTTTTCTCTCTAAGGGCTTGTGAAAGAAAACGCGCTGAATTGCAGCCCGGCTCAGGTCCTTCGCTTTTTGGGTCGCCGCTACCCTGTCCTCGTGCACCCAGGAGTCGTGCTCCCGAATGTTGACCATCTGCATATAGAAAGGATTCAATCCTCCTTTCTCCGCAGCGCTTCGGAAGGTTTGTTCGTGAAGAAGAGGAGAGCAGGAAGCCACGATGATGCGATTCAGGTTGTGCTCCTGGATGTCCTGTTGAATAAGGGCTTGTCCGGGGTCCGAGCACATATACCTGTAATCTCTGGACACCACCACCCCGGGCAGGGTAGCGATGTATTGAGCCACCTCTTTTACATCCACCATCCCCGCGATATTCGTCCCGCAGTGGCAGATGTAGAATCCAATCCGTATCTCGCCGTTCGTTCTCATTGCTTTCACTTCAATCACCTCCCAGCGATTCTGCGAGAAGTTCTACCACATCTCTGACGACCATCCTGTCGTCGTAACCTGCCAGTTTGAGGGCGTCTTCAAATCGCGAGACTTCGTAGGGGCAGGAGACCGCGAGGACATCCGCCCCCGTCTGAATCGCTTCCTTCACACGGCGGTCTGAAAGCCGCTCCATCCCTCTGGACTTATAGTAAGTATCCAGCCACATTCCGCCGCCACCCCCACCACAGCAGAGAGAACTAATGCGATTATGAGTCATTTCTACCAGTTTCACTCCCGGTATGGCCTGAAGAAGGGCTCTGGGCTCTTCGTAAAAGCCGTTGTGTCGCCCAAGACAACACGAATCGTGATAGGTAACTTTGTAATTCAGTTTTTTCGTTAACAAAGGCTTCAATGCCTCCAGATGTTTAGCGAAAAAAGTGGTGATGTGCTCCAGCGGATAATCAAATCCATAGCAGGGGTAGATATATTTGAAAGCATCGTAAGCATGCGCCCCGCTCGTAACAATCTGATGGAACCGGTATTTCCGGAAGACGCCCATATTGCGTTCCCGAAGCGTGTCAAAGAGGCCAGTTTCCCCGACAAGGCGGGCACATTCTCCTGCGCAGCGTTCTTCATTTCCCAAAATGGCGAAGTCCACACCAAGAGCGTGAAAAAGTTTTGCTACAGCCCTGCTATTATCCTGCCCTCTTGGATGGTAAGATGTATAGCATTCCACGAACCAGAGCACATCCACAGGCTCAGGATTTTGAGAAAGGATACGGATAGGAACTCCAGCGGTTTTTATCCATTCAGCCCTTTTCGCCGGAGACAAACCCTGCGGGTTTCCATATCGGAGGGTATTCTGGAGGGCGGTCTGCAATTCCCTCGGCACTTCTGGCAAGTGTTCAAAGACGCGCTCTTTCACCAGGGGAAGGAGAACTTCCGTGAGACGAATGCCACGGGGGCATTTTGCCATGCAAGAGTAACAAGCCACACAGTTCAGGAGACTATCAGAGTGAAAGACTTCCTCAATCAAACCGGCTCGGAGCATCGCAATAATTTTCCGCGGTGGATACTCCATATATTCCCCATACGGGCAGGTTCCTGCACACATACCGCACTGGATGCAGGTCAGCACATTCCTTCCCTCCGGAATTCCAGTGAGAGTTTCCAGAGTGATGTCGCACACGGAGCGAATCGCTTCGTGAGTCATTACCATTCTTTTTACACCTCCTTCGGTTCCATTGCTTCCCAGACGAGTTCCGAGATGTCCTTAATAGCAATTTTCCCTTCGTTTCCTGTAGTTTTCAGCGCATCCCGGAACATCACAATATCCTTGGGGCAGGCAACGACAAGGGTATCCACGCCTGGAAGAGAAACTGCCTCCCGGATGCGATTTTCTGCGGGACGCTCCTGGATTCCGGGCGTCTCCTCCATCCAGATGCGACCGCCCCCTGCACCGCAACAATAACTCCGGTGGCGATTTCGCGGCATCTCTATCAGTTGAACACCCAATGCTTTCAGAACCCTTCTGGGAGGTTCATAGATGCCGTTATATCTTCCCAGATAACAGGGGTCATGATAGGTAGCCCGATGGTTCAGCCTTTTTTGAACAGGAATCTTTCCTTCCTGTATCAATCGGTGAAGGAATTCTGTGGAATGAACAACTCTTATTCCATTTTGAGCCAGGGGATATTCATTCTTCAGGGTGTTATAAGTATGAGGGTCAGTAGTGATGATGGTCTGGAACTTTGCGTTTTTTAAGGTGTGTAAGTTTTTCTCTCTCAACATTTCAAAAAGACCTTCTTCTCCGATTCTTCTTACATCATTGCCCGAGTTTCGCTCTGCTTCATAAAGAATACCGAAATCCAGCCCGGTGCGATGGAAAATTCTGGCTGTCATCTGAGTGATTCCTTGTATTCTCGGGTCATACGAAGCATAATCCCCGACGAACCAGAGGTATTCCACAGGCTCTTTGCGCGCATCCTTCAGTTTGAAATCCAGGCCCTGGGTCCATTTTGCCCTCACCCTATCCGATTGCCCAAAGGAGTTTCCATATCTGCTCCATTTCGTCAGGGTATCTTGAAGGCGTTTTTCCACGGTCCCTCGGTTAACGAGGGCTCTCCTCATCTCTACAATCATCCGGGAATGTTCTACAAAAACCGGGCAGGTGTCTTCGCAGGCGCAACATGTGGTGCAAGCCCATAATTCAGGTGCGGAAATTACTGAGTTATGAATAGGATTTTCTTCCGAAGGATGATGCAAATGATAATCCAGTTTCAGAACGACATCTCTCGGAGACAGCGGATACCCGCTGGCGTAAGCAGGGCAAACATCCTGGCATCTTCCACAGGAAATGCAGGCATCCAGTTGCAGTAACTGCCGCCAGGTGAAATCACTGAGCCTTTCCACTCCTGCTGCTTCCCCCGATGCCAGCGCCCCCTTCGGAGAAAGATTTTGCAAATACACGCTCAGAGCAGAGGAAAAGATGTGAAATGCCTTCGTGAAAGGTATACTTGCAATGAAGATGAAAGCGAGGAGAGCATGAGAAGCCCAGAAGATAAAATGAAGGGATTTGGTGGCAGGGGGAGAAAGGGAGTGGAATATCCCGGATAGATAAAATCCCCCAGGGCTCCAAACCGCCCAGTGTGAACCCTGGACGGCAATTCGCAAACCTTCCAGAGCAAATCCTGTCAGAGCAATGAACAGAAGAATGGCGAGGAAATAAAGCGAATCCAGTGGGAAAGTGGACACAATGCCTGCCTGCAAACGCTTTGGGCGGAAGATATATCTCCTGTATAGAGCCATGGCGAGGCCTAAAATAAGAAAAACGCCGAAAATATCCAGCACCAGTTCATAAAATAGGTAGAAACCGTCCCGAAGGAATTGAAAACCGAGAAATAGACGCGTCACATCCCAATCCACAGTTGCCAGGATGGTTCCCAGAAAGAGAACGACCATTCCCCAGAAAATTGTCAAATGCATCACGAAGGCGAAGGGGTCAGCGGAAAGGCGCAGTGGAAAGAGCGCAAAAGGGATAAAGGTCTGAAGCCGTTTCAGGGTAAAAACGGAAATTGCCTCCTGCCTCCCCAGCCGCCATTTTTTTATATGGCCATATACCCCGTGCGCAAAGATAACCAGGGCAAATGCACCCAGAACATACTGAAGAATTTCCGCCCAGTGAGGGACATTCCAGAAAGTGGGGCGAACAGGCTCCATTTATCCCGCTCCCTTCCTCTTCCTGGCTTCCTCTATCAGGGCGGGAATTACCTCAAAAATGTCCATTGCCGCTCCGTAATGGGCGATGTCAAAAATCGGCGCTTTCGGGTCGGTGTTCACTGCAATAATCAATTGTGAATTCCTCATCCCTTCTTGATGCTCCGGGGCACCACTGATGCCCAAAGCCAGATAGAGTTTCGGTTTAACCGTCATCCCGGACTTGCCCACCTGCCGGGTGAGCGGGAGCCAGCCCTGGTCCACCACCGGGCGGGAGGCACACACCGCTCCCCTGAGAATCCCCGCCAGTTCCTCGGCAAGTGAGATGTTCTCCTGATTTTGTATCCCACGCCCTACAGCCACAAGAATACCCTGCCTGGTGATGTCCACATCTCCTGCTTCAGGCTCAATAAACTTTCTGAATATTACTTCCGGCTCTCCGAGAGGAATTTCAAGTCTTTCTACCGAAGCGCTTCCTTCTACTTTTCCAGCATTTGCAGGAAATGAACCAGGCAGGATGCTGATAATCCCCCGGTTGTTGGGTAAACGAGTATCCGTTAGAATCTTCCCACCGAAAAGCTGGCTGGTAAAAAGGATGGAGGTGTCTGCGAAGGTAATGTTTTTGCAGAAATTTATGAAGGGGAAAGCAGTAAAGGCTGAGAGTTTAGGACCTATACCCATAGAGAGATTAGTTCCGCCAATGGTTACCAGCGATATTTGTTTTTCCTTCACCACATTTTTCAAAATGGATGCCACCACATTCGGGGAAGGCATATCCAGCGCCGGATTTTCCACCAGGAAAATCCGGTCTGCTATTCCGAGGTGGGAAGTAAGATGAGATACATTCCTGCCCAGCACCACTGGGTAAAGAGGAACCTTCAAAAAATCCGCCATCTTTCTACCGATACCTAACATTTCGTAAGTAATTTCCGTAATTTCTCCTTTCAGGTGCTCTGTGAGGACGAGAATTCCGCCTTGCATTTTCATCGCCTCCCTAAATCAGTCCTCGTTCTGCCAATATCTCAACTATGCGTTTCGCAATTTCCTCTGGAGTTCCTGCGAGCATTTCCGCCCTGCCGGCGATTTCTGGCTTATACATTTTCTCCACACTGAGCGATGCAGGAATCTCCGGAAGAGAAGACTCTACCGTATCAATTTTGACAGATTTCATTATGGAGCGCACTTTCGCCACCGGCACATACCGTGGAGGTTTTTCTGCAGATTGAATTCCGAGAACCGCAGGGAGAGACAACTCAAATTCGCCTCGTAAACCTCCCGCAAATTCTTTCATAATGATGACTTTTCCTTCCTCCAGGCGAACACCGCTTACCACGCCCACATAAGGAGTTCCCAGGTGATGAGCCAGATAAGGTGCCATTTCTCCCTCTAAATCATCAATTGCCTGGGAGCCGGTAAGCACCAGGGTTTCAGAAAGGTTTTGCCCGAGCCAGTCCTTGATATAAGTGGAAAAGATTTGAGCGGTAGCCGTTGACCGAAGGCCGGTCCATTCGCCCGAGATTTTCACCGCCCGGTCAGCGCCCCTTGCCAGAGCGGTGTAAAGAATTTCATCCACCTCTGGAGCCTCCAGGGTAATGGCGGTTACGGTTCCACCACATCTCTCCTTTAACAGAATCGCCTCTTCCAGGGCGTGTTCGTCCGGCTCACTGACAATCATTCTCAGCCACTGAGTATCCAGCGACCTTCCATCTTCTGCCACCATCAACTCTTCCACGGTATCGGGGACCATTTTCAAGATAACAACCCAGTTCATTCCACCCTCCGAATTTTTTTGAAGTTAGAATTCAATTTCATTGCCTTCTTCCCATTCAGTATTCATCCTACCTTAAATACAAACTATTCAGTATGATTTTTATCATATTTTTGAATGATTTTTCTCAAACGAATTGGGCTTAGAACAGTCATTTCCCCCCGGTGAATTGTGAGGATGCCCCTGGAACGGAGGACTGATAAAGTGCGAATGGAGGTTTCCACGGTTGTCCCCGCCATACTGGCAAGTTCTTTATGGGTTACAGGTATTTTTTTCCCGAATTTTTTACTGAGTGATAAAAGTATCTGAAGCAGACGCTGGGATGCGGAGTTATGGTATAGGGAAATGGAGGATTCCATGTGCCTCAAGCGTTTAATGACAAAAGAAAATAGAGCAGTTGCTATGGATGGATATGATTTCATCCACTTCCGAATCTCTTCCGCCGGTACCCGGTATAAAGAGCAAGGACTTCCTGCAACGGCTGTGGCAGCATAAGGGCTACCATCCAGGGAAGAAACGCCAAATAAGCCTTCTTCCGGAGTTAGTAGGTCCAGGATAACCTCATGTCCGTCAATAGACTTACGCTTGAGGACTACACGACCTTGCCGGAGAATCCACAAATACTCGCTCCGATCCCCTTCGTGAAAGATAATTTCGCCAGGAGAATAGCGTAAGACTTCAAAAGAGTGCCGCAGGGATTCTACCAGGTTTCGTGGTAATTCATGAAAAAACGGGATTCTGTATATGCGCCTTTCCCTCATGCCATTTTTTATCTTATTGAAATCTTCATAAAAAAGTATGATATATATCATATTATATGAATTTACAGGATAGAAATCAGGGAATTCTGAAGAGCGGAAAACTTAGCGAAGAAGACAATTGTGGCGTATAATTAGAGTTGTGAGGCGGTGGGTGCTTCGTTTCACCGAGAGAGTAAAGGATGAGGGAACGGCTGGAAAAGCAGATTGAGGAGGTTTTGTTAAAGTTACTCACAAAGGAAGGCATACCCGTAAAGAACATCATCTTTCGTGAAATCCCCTTTTCGGAACAGTGGGGGGTTTTTACTCCCCTCGCCTTTACTCTGGGGAAAGAAAATGCCCAAACTCTTGCGGAAGACCTGAGCCAGAAATTGCAAGAATATCTGAAAGAAAAGCCTTTTATCCAGAAGGTAGAAGCCAAGAACGGCTACTTAAATTTTTATTTTTCCCTGCCGGAAGTAGCGAAAATGACTCTTTCTGAAATTTTGCAGAACCCGGAATACGGAAAAGGCGAACCTAAATCCGAGAGGGTGATGGTAGAGTACTCACAACCCAACACGCATAAAGCGTTTCACATCGGACATCTACGAAATGTATGCCTGGGGCTGGCTCTTTCTAATATCTTGAAATTTGCTGGCTATTCTGTTCTGACGGCAAATTATCTGGGAGATACTGGAGCCCATGTCATCAAATGCCTGTGGGGGTATTTAAGATTCTATGAAGGGAAAGAGCCGGAGGTTGCGAAAGGAAGATGGCTCGGTGAGGTGTATGCAGAGGCTCACCGGGTTTTAACAGAAGCCGAGAAGCAGGCTTACAAGTCAGTGGCAGGTTTGATGCGAAAAGGAGCAGAAACTTTTTCTTTGGAGATGGCCGTAGAGGGAATTGCTCAATCCCTGCGTCTTCCCTCTCAGATTCAAAAAGAATTACAGGTTTTATTTCAGATAGCCATGAAGGGAGATGATGCCTTCCTGGAGGCGGTGGAATCCCACTCTTTCCTCCTAAACACTCTGCTCCGTGAACTTCAAAAAAATTTTGAAGAGTTTGAATCCACTTTGTTGCAAATGGGGCTTTTAACACCGGAAGACACACGCACCCTTCGTCAGTATTTCACTTACCAGGATGAATTGAAAAACCTGTTTCAGAGATGGGAAGCACAGGACCCAAAATTGGTGGAGTTATGGGAAAAGACACGAGAGTGGAGCATACAGGATTTTCAGCGAATTTATGAAGAATTGGGGGTTCAGTTTGATGTCTGGTTTTATGAAAGTGAGATGGAAGAGCCGGGGAAAGAGATTGTGAAAGAATTACTCCAGAAGGGAGTGGCAGAAGAAAGCGAGGGAGCAGTGATTGTGGATTTAGACCGACATAACGGGAATGGGCAAAAGGGGTTGGGAGTGCTGATGATTTTGCGTTCTGACGGCACGCCTCTGTATTCTACGAAGGACCTGGCGCTGGCGAAAATCAAGTTTGAACAATATGGGATTGACCGCTCTATTTATGTCGTAGCCACACCCCAATCACTATATTTTCAACAACTTTTTCAGGTGCTTTCTCTATGGGGTTTTCATCAGGCCAAGCAGTGTTTTCACCTGGCTTATGAGATTGTTTCTTTGCCGGAGGGAACCATGTCTTCCCGAGCAGGGAGAGTGGTTCTCTATGAGGAACTGTCGCACATGCTTCGGAAGAAAGCCCGGGAAACGGTGGAGGAAAAAATGCCTCATCTTTCGCCCGAAGAGAAAGATTCTATTGCTTTCTCGGTAGCGGATGGGGCGATGAAGTTCACCATGCTTTCTCGGGAGAATCACAAGGTATTAATTTTCGACCCCGATGAAGCACTGGATTTTGAAGGACGTTCTGCGCCCTATCTCCAATATGCCCACGCCCGCGCCACCCGGATTCTGGAGAAATCAGGCTTGCCCATTGAAACTGTGAAAATCACGAATGAGATGGAAATCCCCCCCCTCACCTCTTTTGAAGCGAAACTGGTGCTGACTTTTCAGGAATTTCCAGGAATCATTCATCGGGCAGCAAAAGAACTGAGGCCCCACATCCTCACCAGCTATTTATATGATATGGCTCAGCAATTTAGCGATTTTTATCATCATTGCGATGTAATTCATTCGGAAGAGCCCGTGCGAAATCTACGTTTGGCGCTGGTGGTTTCCTTTCGTCAGATTCTAAGAACTGGGCTTCTACTGTTAGGAATTACACCCCTGGAAAGAATGTGAAACTCATGTTAATTGTAGAGAATTTGAGCAAACGTTTTGGCGATACGGAGGCACTGAAGAGAGTCTCTTTCACGATTACGGAAGGACAGGTTTACTCCCTGCTGGGACCCAACGGTGCGGGAAAAACCACCACCTTACGAATTGTGGCTGGATTAATGATGCCTGATACGGGGCGAGTTCTTTGGAATGGATACCCCAATATTCACCATCCCGAAGTAAAAAGGCAAATAGGATACCTGACTGCCGATATGGGCCTTTACCCCCGCCTCACTCCGTGGGAATATCTGAATTCATTTGGAAGATTTTATGGATTGAGGGGGAAAACCCTGGCGCAGAAAGTTCAGGAAGTGGTGAACCGATTTGAAATTGAAGAATTTGCCCATCGTCGTTGCGAAAGCCTGTCCACAGGGATGAAACAGCGTGTGCTCCTGGCTCGAACACTTCTACACGACCCTGTTCTGCTGATTTTAGATGAACCTACCGCTGGGCTGGATGCCATCACGGCGCTGGGTTTTATCTCCTACATTCGGGAGGAGAAAAAGAAAGGTAAAAGTATTTTGTTCTCCACACATCAATTATGGGAAGCGGAAATTATTTCTGATGCACTGGGCATTCTCCATTGTGGAGACCTGGTGGCTTCTGGAACACCCTCTGCACTGCTATCGCACTACGGGGTCGCATCCCTCCTGGATTTGTTCGTAAAAATTGTAGAGCATCCCGATGCACACTGACAGAATTCTACCCCTTTTCGTCAAAGAAATTCTGGAGGCTATTCGCGATTTGCGAACTCTCTTCGGGATGATTGTTCTTCCCTTGATTCTCTTCCCATTCTTGCTGGTAGGATTAACTGCCTGGGGGCTTCGGGCTACTCCCCAGGAGAGGGGAATATACCGCATTGGAATCGTAGGAGAATCCTCCTACCTTCAAGAGGCACTTCAACGAAATTCACGATTCCAGCCACAATTTTTCCGATTCCCCATCCCAGAAAGACAGATTCAAAGGTATATCAGCCTGGGACAACTGGATCTCGTTATTCAAATAGAAGAAAACTTTGATAAACATCTAAAAGAAAATCAGCAAGCCTCCATAAGACTCTATTACGATACCACATCGGAGGCTTCCTATCAGGCTTTTGATAGTTTTCGTAATTGGATGGTGGACTGGAAAACGGAAATTGTGAAGGAGCGTATTCAGTCATTCGGCATAGAGGAGGAAGTCATCCAGCCGCTAAAAATGGAAGGGGTGAATCTGGCAACACCAAGAAAATTAGGGGGGTTTACCCTGGCGCAGTTCTTGCCGTTTCTGCTGATTATTATGGCTCTTCAAGCGGCCTTTTACCCATCCATTGACCTGGTAGTAGGGGAAAAAGAACGGCGAACATTGGAATCTCTTTTAACCACGCCACTGACTCCAGTAGAAATCCTGACAGGAAAATTTCTGGCGGTGTCGCTGATTAGCCTCGTGGCCGTAGTCTTAAATCTTACAGGAACCGTTTTAGCCTTCCAAATCCTGACACGGAGCACCCCGGGAACCCCAATAGAATTCACTTTATCTCCAGTCACTTTTCTGTGGATGGTCATCTTTGTCCTCCCCATCTGCATGCTCTTTAGCGCCGTTTTTATGTCGCTATCCACACTCTCCCGAAGTGTTCGGGAAGCCCACACCTACCTGACGCCTGTTTTCGTTTTTACCGTGTTACTGGCCGGGATTGGCATAGCCCCCGGTGCTCACTTTTCCCGGGCTTATGTTTTTCTGCCCATTGGCTCTCTCGTCTTACTGTTAAAAGACCTCTTGCTTCAGCAAGCAAATTTCATACCCTTGATTATCGTTCTCTTTCTCCATTTACTTCTGGCTTTCCTCTTCCTGCGGTTCGCCGCTGGCTTACTCCAATCTGAAGAGGTTTTATTTAGCCCCGTGGGGTTTAATCTCCAGGCGCTACGGAAAAGCAAACCTCCTACCGCACTTCCGACGCTGTGGGAAGTGACAGCTCTATTCTTCTTTCTATTACCTCTGATTATTTGGGTGGGTAGTTTTTGGGCTCCCCGTTCTATTGCCCTGGCACTCATCTTTACACAGGTGGGTGTTATCTTCGCCATTCCCATACTCTTCCTGAAACTTTTACGATACAATATCAAAGAAACACTGGCTCTCCATTATCCCGGCATCTTGAACCTTCTGGCGGGTTTTCTCGTGGGTATCTCAGGCTATCTCCTGAATATCTTCCTCGTTTTTGCATTAAAAGGCATCGTGCCTTATCCTCAGGATTTTGAGGAGGTAATGAAAGAACTTCTGAAGAATTTAACCAGGGGTCAGGGACTTTCACTTCTGGCTTTACTCCCCGCTGTATGTGAAGAAACTTTATTCCGTGGAGTCATACTCAGTGGAGTGCGACGCAGGTTCTCTTTCCTGACTTCCGTCCTGTTTATTGGCATTCTATTCGGTTTATTCCATTTACCGAATCCTCTCCGAATGATCACCGCCTCCTTACTGGGAGTTTTATTCACTGGAGTGACTCTAAAAACCGGTTCCCTTTTCCCCGCTATAGCGGCTCATTTTACTGTAAATGCAATTAGCGTAATGGCGACTTGGATAGAGCCCAAATGGGAAACGACAATTCCTTCAGCGATAGCCTTTCCTGCCCTGTTGGCGGGCGTTCTTTTCTTTTCCATAGCATGGCTACTGACACGGTCGCTAACCACTGCAAGGAAAACGCAGGAAAATGGTGAAAATATAGCAACTCTATAAAAGTTCTTATGAAGCGCCTGCTCACACTCCTGGAGTTTGATAAAATTCAAGAAATATTGAAACAGTATTTACCTCCGACAAATATCGGAAAATCGCGCATTAACACTCTAACTCCTGAACTGGATTTTAATAAAGCAAAAGCATTGCAGGAGAAAATCAGGGACTGGGTTACTCTTTTTGAACAGGGCATATCTGGGAACCTTATCAGGGAAATTCCACCCCCCGAAAAAATCTTGAAGATATTGCGAGAAGGTGAGGGCGTAGAGCCAGCGTTATTTTGTTCTATTCGGGGTATGCTGAAGGGGTTGACAAGAATACTGGAGGAGGTGAAGAAATGCACAACCCTACCCTACACGATTCGGAAAGCGGTTCAATCCTTGCCCCAATTTGTGGAGGAAATTCGGAAGCTGGATGAAATTTTTGATGAAGAAGAGCAAATACGGGATGAAGCCTCACCCCGATTGAAGACCTTGAGAAAATCGCTAAAGGATGTGGAAAGGAAAATTAAAAAGGAACTTCAGTATTACATCCAGCGCCAGCGATGGATATTGCAGGAAGAAATCATTACAATTCGGAATGGGCGGTTCGTCCTACCGGTCCGAATGGACCGCTTACCGGTAAGAGAGTTCATCGTGCATGAAACTTCCGCTTCCGGCGCCACCGCTTTTGCTGAACCTCTGGAGCTGGTTCCCCTGAATAACCATCGCCAGCATCTCCAGTCCGCTGAGCAGGAGGAACTGAAGCAGATTCTGCTGGAACTGCTGGCATACTTTCGTGAACGAACGGCTGAACTGAAATTGGCTGAAGATTTTCTGACAGATTTTGCCTTTCATTCTGCAGTTTTTGTGTTTTTGAAATCTGCGAAAGCCTCCTTCCCGCAACTTTTGTTAGAAGGCAATACCCGGCTATATCAAGCCCGTCATCCTCTGTTGATGGAAAAAGCAGTGCCTTCTGATGTTCTATTAGGAGATGGCTACCGAGTATTGGTCGTGAGCGGGCCCAATGCGGGTGGCAAAACGGTTCTCCTGAAAACCGTAGGGCTTCTGACCCTGATGGCAGCCGCCGGTTTACCCATCCCGGCACATCCGGATTCTCAAATCTTAATTCCCACTCAATTGTTCATCGTTTTGGGTGATGAGCAGAGCATAGAAAGTGCCTTAAGCACTTTTACGGCCCGTCTTTTACCTCTCCGGTCCGCCCTCGTCCATCTTCAGAAGCACCCAGAAGAAGCCCATCGGATTCTCTTTCTTCTGGACGAAATAGGTGCGGGAACCAGCCCTGAAGAAGGGGTGGCCTTCGCAGAAGCGGTACTCACTTCCATTCAGGAATACGGTTCCTATTGCATTGCCACCACTCACTTCCAGAAATTAAAAGAACTGGCTTACAGACAGGAGGGAATCCAGAATGCAGCGCTTCTTTTTGATGATGAAACCCTCCAGCCCACTTATCGTCTGCATATTGGATTTCCAGGACCAAGCCTGGGCTTGAAAGTGGCAAAGAACCTTGACTTCCCCGAAAGGATTCTGGAAAAAGCCTTCTCTCTTCTGGACACCGCACGCCTTTCCGCAGAAAACCTTTTGGAACAGGCACAAAAAGAAATCCTCAAGGCTCAACGGATGAGAGAGGAAGCAGAGCACCTTTTGCAACGGGCGCAAGACCTGCAATTGCAGATGGAAGAAAAGGAAAAACGATTCAAGAAAGAGGCTTACGAGAAAGCTCGCATCCGATACAAAGAGGCAGAAGGATTCCTTCGTAACGCCCTGAAGAAAGCCGATGAGTTGATAAAAACTCTGGAAGCCGAACAAAAACATATCACCCCAATTCGTGAGAAAAAGAAAGAATTATTGGAGTTATACCGCACAGCAATCCTGGAGAGTGAGAAGCCTGTTCCAGAACTCCTGTCGGGGAAGCGGGTAGCGACCTACCAGAAAGGTGAGAAGGCATGGCTCCCTTCCCTCGCATTGATGGTGGAGGTTACAGAACCTCCGGATGAAGAAGGATATGTGAAAGTTCAGTCTGGAAGCCTCACATTGCGGGTGAGGGAAAAAGCCTTGAAGCCCATAGAGCCATCATTTGCCCGAATAGACACCAGCGAGGTCGGTGAATACACTGTTTCGGGCGAATTACTCTTGATAGGAAAAACCGCAGAAGAAAGCATCGCTCTCACCGACCGCTTCCTGAACCACGCTTTCCTCACTGGCCAGAAATCCGTGCGAATAATCCACGGCAGAGGAACGGGAAAATTGAGAAGAAGTTTGCAGGAGTATCTGAAAACCCATCCTCTTGTCCAAAATTTCCATAGTGATGACAGCTCGGGAAAAGGAGGCGTGACCATTGTTTTACTGGAAGAAAAATCTTGAAAGGATGAGTGAATTTGTTCTCATTCTCCTGTTGCTGGGTGCTTCTATAGAAAGCCCAATAAAGAGTTATGTTCTTCAGCAAGAATGGAACAGGTTGGAAGAACAAATCGGATTTTCCTCCCGGTATATACGGAGCATGAAAAAAGGTGGTTCACTACTCGACATAGAGACTCTCCCGCCTGTCTACCGGAATCTCATAGAAGGAAATTTACAGGAATTGAAGAACACGCCGATGGAAAAACTGCCTGATGACCCTTATTTTCTTTTTTCGCTCGGCCGACTTTTCCTTTATCATCAGGATGTTCTCACTTCCAGCGCCATAGAAAAAAAGCAAGCCTGGGCTCTCTGGCAGAAAGCTCTCCAATCAACTGACCCCTATCTGCACTGGTTTCTTCGCCCCTGGTCCTCCAAAAATCCTTATGATATGAGCAACAACCCCGTCTTCCTTTTAATGGATGTGTTTTCCTCTTTCACCGGTCACTCCGTGGACGAAAACTCCTTAAAAACTGCATTAAACAAAAACATTCAGAACCCTGATTATCTGGCAGATTTAGGGGAAATCCTGTGGCGGTTAGGAAGATTTGAAGAAGCCAAATCATTGTGGCATCAAGCCATTTACCTTTACCCTGGAGATTCTATGGAAAAAAGAGCCCTGCTTTACCAGAAAATGGGCGAAATGGACGAAGTCATTCGGATTTATAAAGACCTCTATCACCAGGGCGGAGAAAACTCTTATCTGTATTTATATTCTCTGATTTCAGCATATAGTCAAAAATCCTCCCTTTCTCCAGCGGAAGAAATAGACCAGGTGGAAGGGTATTTGGAATTGAAGAAGCCATTTACTGCCATAGAAACCCTTGAAAAAAGCCATCTTCCGAATGAAACCCGGCAGGCAATGATGAACCGGGCTATTCAATTAGCCTTACAAAAGATGTCGGATTTTCTGGTTACCCTGGGAATCTCCGGGAAAATTTTAGCCTCTTCCAAGATTCTGAATCTCCTGACCATGAAAGCGCTTGTGGAAAAGGTCTCCTCCACAAAACCGATAGCATCTCTCTTAGGATATCTCACCGGAAATTGCGAAGAAATTCCCCCCAATGAATCACTGTACGCAGTCTGTCAACAGGAGGGGAATTATCGTGAGGAAGAAGCACAGAAATGGCTCCAGAACAGTGAGGAAAGTGAAATTGTTTTAGCAACGGAAATTATGCAAACTCTCCTGCCTTTTATAGACAGGAAAGAGAAAGCTATGCGAGTGGGGCGTTTACTGGCTTCTGTGAAAGCCTCTTCAGGAAACTTTCAAGGTGCTCTGGACATCCTGAACCAACTGGCGAAGAAAAAATGGCTGGATGCAGATATCCAATTCGACCGAGGCTCATATCTCCTTCAATTGAACCAGGGTAAAGAGGCAGAAGAAGCCTTGCAGGATGCCTTAAAACGGGGCCTGCCTTATGAGCCTGTGGTGGCAAGAAAGCTTCACCGCGCCCTTTATCTGCAAGGAAAAGTTCGTAAGGCGATTAGCGTGTTAGAAGAAGCCCTGTCAAAATTCCCGGATAACCCGGAAATCCTGACAGATTTGTTATATCAGGCAAAAGAACACAAAGCCTATAAAACCGCTGTCGTGGCTCTCCAGGCCCTTATCCGGGTCAATCCTCAACATCGCTGGCATTATGAATCCCAACTCGTGACCGTGTACTGGAATACAGGGCAAATTGAGGAAGCGGTTCAACATCTAAAAGCCTATTATGAGGCTTCACTGGATGATGAAAGTTTATGGAATCTGGCGGGTGCCCACGCAGGCGAGAAAAATATGGAGGAAATTTTACAGAGATGTTCTTCATTTCCCCTTTTCCAGATTTATCTGAAAGCCCGATGGTATCAGATTTCTCAGCAGGAAGAAAAAACCACAGGAACACTGGAAAACGGTGTGAATCTTTTTCCGGACAATTTGTTTTTACTCAACCAGCTGGGCACAGAATACTGGCGTCGTGCAGAGCATCTAAAGGCGGCAGAAATCTATCATCGGCTGGCTCTTTTAGACCCTTTTGAAGCAGAAAATTACCGGGAGAAAGAAAATTTGATGAAACAACTGGCGATGGAGAGTTCGGCGTAAGGAATTATCCCGATTTTAATCGGGTAGGTGTAGCCTTCCCGTAGTCCACCAGCATTGGGCGGGCGCAAATTCCAAACCGACAGGTGTCAAAAAATTGATACACTTCCTCGGGCATCCCCAGTTTCACAGGTAACTTCAGAGATTTTGCCACTTTGTAGTTGATGGGAGTGTCATGGGCCACATATTCCCGAAGTAGGCAATCCGCAACTCGCTCTGCATCCGCAGTTTTCATTTTCCCCGACAGAATTTTTAACACGAATCTCTTCATCTGTTCCAGTGCCATCTCGGCAAGGTAAGAATACATAATGGTGTCATCCTGACTGAACTGAATGCCTTTTTCTTTCACGATTTTCAGGAGGATTGAGGCAGGCCATCCTCCGATTTGTGGGTCCACGGGACCTAACACACTCCACTGCTCCATCCGGATTTCATCCCCCGCCAGGGCAATCAATGTGCCCCCCGACATGGCATAAAAAGGAACATGGACGGTAACCTTTCCGCCATGCACCATTAAAGCCATGGCAATCATTTCAGCAGAAAGAGCCATTCCGCCGGGTGTGTGGAGAATCAGGTCTATAGGAGTATGGTGCGGGATGTCATGGATCCGCATAAGGATATGCTCCACTTCTTCCGGTCCCAACTCCTCATAACTTTCTTCCCCAAATACGCTTTTGCTGTGAACAATCGTGATGACTTTACTTCCTCTTTTCATCTCCATTCGCTGGAGAATACTCCGTCGCGCCTGGATAATCCCATCCCTGGGCTCCACCTTATCATCTGATGATTTTCTCCGTATTTCCTCCAAGAGTCATCCCCTCCTGAATTCCTTTCTTCATTGTAAGGGATTCCATATACAAACACAAGGCAATCCGTAAGGAAGGAAGCCAAGAGCCCCGACTCATGCCGCCAGGGGTGGCTGAAGCAGAATCCTATCCATGAGACGGGAAATTCGAGTCAGACACAGAAGTCAACTTCCTCACATTTTCTCGTGGCAATAGTATGGCACTGACAAAAGCAAGAAGAGCAATCCACAGTCCTGCCACGAAAACAGAATGGAGCGAATGAAACAGCGCTAATTTCAAAAAATGTGGGGTATCAGGAGAAAGGGTCTGTTGCACTTGAGGGGACACGATGAGTTGCGATGCGGAGGAAGAAGAATTCAACCTGGAAAAAAAACCGGGGTCCATTCCACTTTGATGGAATTGAGCCTGGAGATTCCGACTCAGAACGGTTCCCAACAGAGTTACGCCAAGGGTGCCACCGATGGTTCGGAAAAACTGGGTCATAGAGGTCGCAATCCCCAACTGGGAACGCGGAACAGTATTTTGAACTGCAATCGTGAGGGGAGCCACGCTAAACCCCATACCGGCACCCAGAAATACCATGTTCCTCATCACATCAGTTATAACAGTATGAAGATTCATCCGACTGAGAAGAAAGAAGCCGAGGGTCAAAGAAGCCATGCCGATGAAAACAATGAACCGGATGCCGACCCGAAGCAGAAGATGCCCCCCAACGATAGAAAAGACCATCCAGGTCAGAACGAAAGGAGTGAGCACACTTCCAGCCTTTGTGGCACTGGTATTCAGCACTGCCTGAACGAAGAGTGGGATAAAGGCAATGGAGCCAAACATGGCCATACCACCCAGGAAACCATTCAGGGATGCGGAGGCAAAAACACGACGGGTAAACAACTGTAGTGGCAAAACCGGGTCTGAAACTCGGGATTCATTATGGAAGAACAGGGCCATGAGGAAGAGAAAACCGAAAAGCATGAGCAGGATGAGGGGAGAAAAGAGCGAATCACCCTTCCCCAGCCGCATCAAGATAAGAAGAAAAAGGGTCAGGGCAACAGCCAGAGAGACGCCACCTGCATGGTCAAAAAAAACGGTTTTTTTCTCCTTCTGACCTGGCTTCAGGTAAACGCCGATTACCATTGCAGAGAGGAGTCCGAAAGGGATGTTAAGATAGAAAACCCACCGCCAGGAAAGGTAGTCAGTCAGGAGGCCGCCGATGAATGGACCGATGAGGCTGGAGAGTCCCCAAACGCCGCTGAGAAGTCCCTGCATTTTCCCTCGTTCATCCAGGGTATAAATCTCTCCCACAACGGTCATCGCCAGGGGCAGGAGGCATCCCGCTCCCAGCCCCTGAATGAGGCGAAAAAGGATTAGTTGCACCATGGAATGAGACAAGCCGGAAAGGGCCGAGCCAATCAGAAAAATGGAAACTCCAATGAGATAAATATTGCGACGCCCATATTGGTCCGAGAGTTTTCCCCACAGAGGCAAGGTGATGGTAGAAGTCAAAAGGTACGCAGAAAACACCCAATTGTAAATGCTTAGCCCACCGAGGCTTGCGATAACGGTAGGCATAGCCGTCATTACAGCCGTGGATTCCAGGGCGCTCAGAAAAAGCCCCAACATTACCCCTGCCGTGATGACAGCGCGATTCCGCGATGGGTAAGGTAACAACGGTAATCCCTGCGGCGAGTAATCCCCTCTCTTTCTATCCTCGCCTTCCATTACAATCCCCAAATCTTCTGGTGATTTTCAATTCTACCCAACACCACCGCAGAGTTTTCCTCTATTTATCCTCCGTAGTGAGGCGAGTATAAATCGTGTTGAAAAGAGAGAGCATCCCTTTTCCCTGGAGTTCGGAAGGGTCTTTGTAACCGAGAAATTGAAAGGAACGAGAGACAACCCCCATACGGAAGTTTACACGGACTGAAGGCGTAGCGGCAGGTAAATTATGGGATTTCCTAATCTGGCTATTGGGCTGGAAACAGAGCAGGGAACTCATAAAAAGAACCTGGAAGGCTTTGCTACCTCGGATTCCAATAGCCCCTTTCTTTTTTACAATTACGCTCAGGTCACCCTGCAAAGTTACCAGATTTTGAGCAATATCACCTTCCTGCTTCGTATACAGGAACTCTATCACCGGGGAAGAATTTCCCTGCCCCAGAGGAACCATGAACACATTAGGAAAGAAAAGAAAGTATAAGAACAGCATAAAGAGAAGCCACAGGAAAGGATTCCTCACAATTCCTGCACCCGTGTAATCACGGCTTCCCAGCATCCCAGCACCTCCTTCTCCGGGTAATTTCAGTTATACTATAATAGATTATATGGAAGGGGTCAAATTATGGTCAAAGCGAAAAATATCGTAAAAAAATTTGGGACACGTTACGCACTCAAGGGAATCTCTTTTGAAGTCAATGAAAGGTCAGTAGTTGGGTTTCTGGGCCCCAATGGCGCGGGGAAAACCACCACCATGCGCATCCTGACGGGCTATCTCACTCCCACTGATGGCTCAGCAGAAGTGGCAGGGTATGATGTGGAGAGAAACCCTCTCCAGGTAAAAGCCCGGGTGGGTTACATGCCAGAAAGCCCGCCGATATACGCTGAAATGACCGTGAAAGAATTTCTCGCTTTCGTAGCAGATATAAAAGGAATACCGCCCAAAAACAAAAGAGCCAGCATAGAGAAAGTGATAGAGGAAACGGCGATTGGAGATGTGCAGAACCGTTTAATCGGGCGCCTTTCCCGAGGATACCGACAGCGAGTGGGGCTGGCTCAGTCTCTCATTCATGACCCACAGGTTCTTATCCTGGATGAGCCCACCGCAGGGTTAGACCCCATTCAAATTCACGAAATTCGCGAGCTCATCAAAAAACTGGGGCAGGATAGAACCGTGCTTTTAAGCACTCACATTTTGCCCGAAGTGACACAGACCTGCACCCGGGCTATCATCATCCACGAAGGCTCTATCCTTGTAGAGGATACGCTCAGCAATTTAATGCAAACCCTTGCAGGGGGGCTTCGAGTGCGATTGAAAGTGAAACGGAACCCGGACTCCCTCCTCCTGAAAATTCAGGAAATGGATGAAGTGCGCCTGGTTCGCTGTGAAGACGATTCTATCCTGGTGGAATTTCAAAGGGGTAAGGACAAAAGGGAAGAAATCGCGGACATCGCAGTGAAAGGAAACCATGGGCTTCTGGAATTTTCCACACAGGCTTTAACTCTGGAAGAGGTATTCCTGAAACTCACCACGGAGGAATCTCTATGAGAGGAATATGGGCTGTGTTCAAAAAAGAAACCGGTATCTATTTCCACTCATTTATATTCTATTTTTTCGGCCTGGTATATCTTTTCATCCTGGGGCTCATCTTCTCCCTGGTTTTTATCGTCTACGCAACACAATTGCCCATGCGGGCTCAGATGGCTGGCGGAAATCTTCCCACGGTAAACACCTACATTCTCCGACCCGTCTTCGGAGATATGGGATTTCTTCTTATTCTCTTCCTTCCCTTTTACACCATGCGTTTGCTGGCAGAAGAGAGGCGACATGGAACCCTGGAATTGCTGTTCACCTCACCGATTACTCCAGCGCAAGTCGTGCTGGGGAAATTCCTTGCTTCTTTCACACTTTTCATCGCCATCACATCCATTCCAATTTTCTACTGCTTCATCCTGGATTACTTCGGGGATGTGGATTGGCTCCCTATTCTCTCCACCTATCTGGGCATCTTTCTACTGGGAGGAAGTTTGATTGCTCTGGGGCTTTTTTTCTCATCCATCACGAATAACCAGTTGATTGCCGCAGTGCTCACGCTGGGAGGATATCTCCTTTTCTGGATTATCGGATGGATGGGGCAAAGTGGCGCCACTGCTACCCTCTTTCGCTACCTCTCTATCTACGAGCACTACGAGCCTTTTACCCAGGGCCTCATAGATACTCAAGATGTTTTTTATTACTTTTCTCTTATTTTTCTCTGGCTATTTCTTACTTACCGAAGCCTGGAGTCCCAGGGCTGGAGGTGAATGACATGCGGTGGGAACGGGAGAAAATTCTGGACTTATCCGGTATATTGGGCGCTCTTCTTCTGATTACAACTGCCCTTTGGTTTCAGGCGAAACATCAATGGACCTGGTATCACTGGGTTCTGGCGGGTGCAGGCTCCCTGGGCATTGCCAGCTATCTTGGATTGAACTGGAAAGTCTATTACCAATTTCTGGGTGGGAAAAAGGGAATGGAGCGATGGAACCTTCTCCTTTATTCTCTCCTTGTGATAGCCATTCTGGGATTCGCTAACTACCTCTCCTACCGGCATCCTAAGCGATGGGATGTTACGAAAACCCGCAGCAATTCACTGGCTGACGAAAGCCTGAAGGTCCTTCAGCAACTCGCAAAGCCAGTGAAAATCACCGGATTTTTCACCGCGGAGGCTTCTTCTCGCAAGGAGGAAGCAGAAAAACTTCTCCAGCGGTATGCCTACGCCAGCCGAAATAGAATTCAGTATAAATTGATAGACCCGAATCGTGAACCTGCCCGGGCACGAGAATATCAGGTAACCAGTGAAGGGGTCCTTTTCCTGGAAAGCGGTGAGAAGAAAATTAGCATTACTCAAACGACAGAAGAAGCCATCACCAACGCCTTGCTGGAATTGACCACTCCACAGAAAGAGGTTTGCTTCACCATCGGGCATGGTGAAAAAGACCCCCAGGATTATCAAGAGCATGGCTACAGCGATCTCGCTCGCCTGATTTCCGAGAAAAACTTCACCGTGAAAACAGTGGAAATTTTAAGGGAAGGAAAAGTGCCCGAGCGGTGCAGTGTGCTGGTCATTGCCGGTCCCAATAAGCCTTTTTTTGAGGGCGAACTGGATATGCTCAGAAAGTATATAGAAGCGAGAGGAAAACTACTCATTGAGTTAGACCCCTGGACCCAGGAAAACCTCTCTGGTATGTTAATCTCTTACGGTATCACTGTGAAAGATGCAGTAATCGTGGAGCCCATTTCGCAGGTGGCTGGACAAAATCCTCTAACAATACTGGTAACCCGCGAAGGATATAGTACCGCTCACGAAATTACCCGAAATATCAAAGTCTCCAGCTACTTCCCTCTTACAGCCCCTCTGGTTGTATCTGACAAACCTCCATCAGGCTGGACCGTAACTTCAATTTTAAAGTCGTCTGAACTATCCTGGGGAGAAACAGATAGAAAAACAGCTGATTTCACGGAGGGTAAAGACATTAAAGGACCATTAACTTTCGGGGTAGCACTCTCTAAGGAAGAAACTCGCATGGTTATCCTCGGAGATTCAGATTTTGTTATCAATGCGAATCTTCGTGTTGTGGATACCAACGGAGAGATTTTCTTGAATGTTCTCCGTTGGCTGGCTCATCAAGAGGCCTTGATTTCTATTCCGGTGAAAGAAGAGGCGGGAAAACCCTTACTGGTTTCCCGGAGCCAGATGCAAGAGATTCTCTTCTTCGCCGTCCTGGTTCTGCCAGCCGTTTTCCTGATTTCTGGTGGTTATGTGTGGCTTCGGAGGCGAGGGTTATGAAATGGCTCAGGGTGATATTCTCTCTGGGTATTTTACTCTTCCTCATAGGTTATCTTTATCTGGTGGAATTCCGTCAGGAGAAGAAAAAGGTTGAAAAAGAGAAGAAGGAGAAAAGTTTATTTCAAGTAAAAGAGACTGAGATACAGGAAATCACCATTCAACGACCCAATGAGCCCTCCTTCACTGTAGCACTCCAGAATGGCGATTGGCGCTTTACCCAGCCGAGGCCCGTGGATGCCGATGATGCAGAAGTTCAGTATATGGCTTCCCGCATAGCCCGGGCAGAAATTTCCTCTACCCTGGAGGGGAAAGAAGAAAAGACTTATGGCTTTGAACAGCCATCTCTCACCGTTCGGATTACCACAAAAGGGAATCAAAAGATTGAGGTTCAGTTTGGGGATAAAACACCTGTAGGACTTTCTTACTATGTGAAACGAGAGAAGAAAATTTTTTTGCTCCCGGAAGGGTTTTATACGGATTTTAATAAGAAAATGGAGGACTTACGAGAAAAACATCTTTTCAATTTCACGCCAGATGAGGTGAAAGAAATCAGCGTTCGCCAGGCCTCTACAACTTTCAAAATCTTGAAGACATCGGAAAATAAATGGACACTTCAAACTCCCACTCCATTCCCGGCAAATCGTAAGAAGGTGGATGCTTTTCTGAGGAGTCTGGAATTTACTCAGGTAGATAAATTTGCAGAAGATGAGGCAAAGGATTTCGCACATTACGGGCTCCATGCACCTATGGCTGAAATCTCTCTGACCGTTCAAAAGAAAGAAACTTCTTCAACACAAAAGTTACTTCTTGGATTAGAAAAAGATAAAGAATGGTTTGTAGCACGAGAGGGGTCTAAGGAAGTGGGAGTTCTTTCTCCAGACCGGAAAAAAGAGATTCTCCCCGACCTGGAATCGCTGAAGAAGAAAACCTTATTAGATATAGACCAGTGGGATGTGAACCGAGTGGAGATTGTCAGGGGAAAAGAAAACATCCTGATAGAAAAGGACCCAAATGGGGACTGGAAGCGAAAAAAACCGTCTAACATGGATGTGCCTTTTACGGATATGAATGATTTATTCCAATCCCTCACAGAAAAAGAAGTAATGGAAATGATGAGTTCTACGGAATCTCTTGCCCTCTACGGGCTGGATAAACCCACCATCAAAATTGGATTATGGGATTCCACCGGGAAATTGCTTGGAGAGATTTTATTATCAGCGCACTCCAACCAGTACTTTGGAAAAGAACGCGCAGAATCAGTGGTATATAAAATTCGTGAAGACCTGTATAAAACGATAGAATCCCAGGTGAGCCAGTTGACGAAAAAGGCGAAATGAAGCGGCTGATTATCACGGCAGAAGATTATGGATTGACAGAGGGAGTCAGCCGTGGAATCCGGGAAGTGTGCAGGCACGGATGTGTTACCAGCGTATCGGTTCTGATGAACCTGGTGAGTCAAGATGATTTGATAGCATTGAAGGAATTAAACTCCATCAGTTCAGGCGTTCATCTGAATATCACCAAAGGGAAACCTCTTTTGCCTGCGGAACAGGTGAAAAGCCTGACAGATGAGAATGGATTTTTTTTACCACGATGGGAAAAAATCATTCGCGGACTTGAGAGAAATGAACTGGAAGGAGAGTGGAGGGCTCAAATTCAGAAATTCCTCGCCTTCTCCCTCCCTCTGACTCATCTGAGTAGCCACCAGCATGTTCATATCCAGGAGCCAGCCCTGGAGGTAGCCATTCGTCTGGCCAGGGAGCATAAAGTTCCTCTCCGCTCCCCTACAAAATCAACGAGAAAAAAAATCCAGGAAGAAGGTGTTCTTACAACTGATGATTTTATTTACACCTTCTATGATGAACCACACATCACAATTCCAGGTTTGAAAGGCATTCTATCCCGAGTTCAGCACGGCATAACAGAGATGACCTGCCATCCTGGCATAGTCACCGAAGCCCTGTTTCTGGAATCCTCTTACTCTTACCAGCGGGGAATTGAAATGGCCACCCTCTCTCACGAGGAAGCCCGAAAGGCTCTTTCTGCCTTTCGCATTCACCTGATTTCTTATCACCATCTCTTAAAAAGAACAGTGAAAACTCGGAGGTAAGTCGTAGGAACTGTTCTTTTCTGCTCTTACATTTTTGTGGTCATATTCAGGACCCACTGGTGATAGGTGCTGGAGGCATAGTCAGCCTTCACCGCAATGAGTTCCGGAACTTGATACGGGTGAAAAGCTTGAATTCGCTGAAAAAGAGCCTTTACTAAATTTTTTCGGGTTTTCATTATCAGTAGTTTCTCGCGGCTTTTCACCGAACTTTTTTCCCAGATGTAATACGCATGCAGAGGAGGTAAAACCCAGATGCAAGCGGCCAGCCCTTCACGAACCAGCAACCGGCACAACTTCTCCACCTGGTAAGATACGGGCACCGTCGTGAAAACGATATAAAGTGGTTCTTTCATTCTCTCACCTCCAGAATGAGGAGGATGCATTTTTACCAAAGATTTCGCGGAATAAGGAGTTCACTTCTCCTTTCTCTTCCGGCGTTAAAAGACGATTCAACTCAGGAATTTCTGAGGGGATAGCCGGAGGAATATAATTGAACAAAATCTGAAAAGGGGGTGGATTTTCCAGATGAGAGAGCCATTCCAGCCATGGTCGGGTACAGCAAGCCACATGCCCTGGAATCACTGTGTGACGAATATAAGGAGCATCGGGAGGAAGAGATTGTAAATTACGCTGAAGAATGGAAACATAATTTTCTACTCCTGCCAGATTTCGCGCGCAAGCATCGGTTCCAAATCTCACATCTACCAGAATCAAATCAAAAACACCCTGCAGAAAAGAGGTTGTAAGAGGAGTTGTATACAGATTGGTATGAAGAATGACCGGGAGATTCCACTGGCAATAAGATAGAAGAGAAAAAATATAATGAAGATGTAAAGAGGGTTCTCCACCAGCAAATTTCAGGCATTTGGCTCCAGTATCGTAGGCGTCGCGAACTTCCAGGGAAAAAGCTTCCGGCAGGATAAAAGTTCCCACATCCGTCGGGGAAGAACTCGCAGGGGAATTACAAAACGCAGGGTGGAAATTGCAACCGGAGAAGAAAATCGTGAAAGCGGGAGAAATCTCCAAAAGGGGTTCTGATTCCATCCCATAGCGATAAACAGGGGCTTTGACAGATAACCCACAATCTCCTAACTTCACTCCCGAGCGGTCCACCCGGCAATTCCGCTCACAGAATCCACATTCTTTGAGCAAGCGATGAGCGATTTCTTCCTTCAAATTCAGGAAAGAAAAATAAGGCTCATCTTCCAAGGGTTCAAAACCCTCATCCAGCAGGTCCCGAAAGGAATAAAACTCAGGCAAAATTTCCGAATGCATTTTCAGGAGGACATCCAGAGGTTCTACCTCCACATCCAGGTTGACCGGGATACGACGAGAAATGAGGTGATTGGCTTCTACATCTTGAGCAAGGATTTTGGGGAGTCTCTGCATTTATACAGCGAATTTAATGGTCACAACATCTCCGTCGCGAACGAGATAATCCTTGCTTTCCAGGCGGAGCAAGCCTCGCTTTCGTGCTTCTGCGAGACTGCCTGCCGTGAGAAAATCCTCATAAGAAATCACTTCGGCCTTAATAAAGCCTCGCTCCATATCGGAGTGAATCCTTCCTGCCGCTTTCAAGACCGATGTGCCGTCTGAAATCGCCCAGGATTTGAGTTCCTCTTGCACGACGGTATAAAAGAAAATCAAGTTCAATTTCTGCTGAATCTTCTGGATTAAGTTGTGCAACAAGGATTCCCGCAAGCCATAAGCCTTTAAGTATTCCTGTTGTTCATCCGGGGAAAGTTCTGCAATCTCTTTCTCCAGTTCCGCATCCAGAACGATAGAGGGGAAGCCTTCTTCTTCTAAGGCTTTTTGAAAATCCAGATAAGCATTTTCAGACAAGCCCTCTTCGTCGGTGTTCAGGACGACGAGGATGGGTTTATAGGTAATATACTGATAATTTCGGAGAAGTTTGAGGTCTTCTTCCTTGAGAGGCAGGGTAAAAAGAAAGTTCCCCCATTCCAGCACTTCCTTCAATTTTTGCATGAGGGGAAGTTCCTTTTCCATCTCTTTCTCACCCCGCTGACTTGCCTTATGAATTTTTTCCAAACGACCTTCAGTGCGCATCAGGTCGGAAAGGATGAATTCTTCCTTCAGGGTGCGGAAATCCCGTTCCGGATTCACGGTTTCAAAAGGATGGTAAACCGATTCATTGGCGAAAGCCCGCAGGAGTAAGAGCAGCATATCGTTTTCTACCAGAGAAATTAAAGCGCTTCCGAGGGCTTTTCCCGCTTCTATGGAAGGTGTGTCCAGAATCTGAAGGGTAGAATAGGTGATTTTGTGCGGTTTCAACAACAGCGCCAGAGACTCCATCCGTGGGTCAGGAAAAATGACCGAGCCCCGGACACCCTTGCCCGCTTTCAAACTGTGGACCTCTTCCTCTCCCCTGCACAACGCCTGAAAGAGAGTGGTTTTTCCGCATCGGTCAAATCCACAAACCCCAACTTGCATAAATTTCCTCCATTTCTAATTTTATACCTTCTGTATGAGGATAAGGAATGAACTGGATGAATTTTTCTCTTCAGGTTGACTAGGAAAAGAAAACAGGATTAGATTGTAGTCAGATGAGAGGAATGATTCAAAGACTCTGGTGGATAGAAGAGGATAAGATGAGATGGCAAGACCATCTTTTACTTGAATTCTTGAAGTTGGGGGTGCCCTTCTACCGGGCGGGTTTAGGAATCAGAAAATTCCAGGCACGCCAAAAAATTTACCGATTACCTGTCCCCGTTATCAGCGTGGGCAATCTCACGGTAGGAGGAACAGGAAAGACCTTAATGGTTTCGTTTATCGCACAATTTCTTCAGGGGATGCCTGGATACCGACCGGGCATCGTTTGCAGTGGATATAAAGGAAAAGTAACGGACCCCGAGAGGATAGGTTCGGTAGATGCACAGAAATTCGGTGATGAAGCGGCTCTGCTTTACCAGATGTTTCCCTCTCAGGTTGCCGTGGGCAGAAAAAGAGAAAGAGCCGCTCAATTGCTAATAGAAAAAGGAGCCAATGTGATTCTCCTGGATGATGGGTTTCAATATTGGAGCCTTCATCGGGATGTGGATATTTTGCTGTGGGATGCACTCTTGCCGATTCCTCACCGCCTTCTCCCTTCAGGACCATTAAGGGAACCCTTAAAAAACACGGATCGTGCCACCTTGATTTGTTTAACACGAACCAACTTGATTTCCAGAGAAGAATGTGAGAGGAAATGGAATTTCCTACGACGGCTAACGGGTGAAAAACCGATTTACCGCTTTACTATGAAAGTCACAAAGCCACTACCAGATGGACTGAAGCGAGTTCTGGCAGTTTGTGGAATTGCTAATCCACTATCCTTCATAAAAATCCTGGAAACTCTCTCTCTTTCATTCAAACTTCTCATCTTTCCAGACCACCATCCTTATTCATTCCTGGATGTCCAGCGGATGATTCACGAAGTTCAACAGGAAGGACTGAATGGAATTATCACCACAAGAAAAGATATGGTCAAACTTTCCAGGTTTTCATTTCCGTGTCTGATTTTTCCTCTGGAGGTAACTTTACAACCGGAGGGTTCTCATCTGGAGTTTGAGAAGGCACTACTGGCTCAGTTGTCATCTGCAACTTCTTCAACCAGTTGATGCGTTCTTGCAGTGAAGGATGGGTTTGTAAAGTATGTAAAAAGAGGGTTTTTTCTTCGGGGAGAAGAGAAGAAATCTTCTGTAAACTTTCAATGAAGGTTCCATCGTAATACCGGAAAGCAAACTTATCGGCTTGCCTTTCAAAGTTCCTTGAGAGAGCGAAGAATAGATAGGCACCGATAAAGAAGAAGAGAAACACAAGAAATTCGTGATACTGATGGGGTGTAAACTCCAGTATCGTCAGAGCCACACTGACGAGAAAAATCATCGCAATTCCGAGAAGGAAAGGATGCCATTTTTTCCAGTGAGCGAGTTCATGAGCCACAACAGCTTTCACCTGTTCCGGGGTCAGGTTGTGCAATAGAGATTGACTGAAAAAGAGAAATCGGAATGGTTTGAACCAGCCCACCACAAAAGCGTTGGGATGAGCACCGAAAAAACCAGCGTAAGAAAATAAATTCGGGAGAGGAAACTGGATTTTCTCCGCCGTTTCCCGAACCCGTTGAATCAACTCAATGTCTTGAATTCGCATTCCCCGAAAAAGAATCACGAATAAATAGGGTGAAAAGATGAATGCAACAACCCCTATGCCGATAAGCAAGGCCCATTTCCCGATTTCTGAGGGAATCCACAAAGACCCAATTAAATAAACCCATAGAGGGAGAATAATTAGAAAGTAAGTTCTGCACAGAGAATAAAGATAAACATGGAATAATAGAGATGGGTCACGCCACTTCTTCAACAGAAAATAGGCTGGAAAACGAATTCCCAGGAAAGCAAGAAATAATACCACGCTCAAAAGTAATAATGAGAAATGGTCCAGATAAAATACAGCAAAATATTCCAGGTATTCACGGCTCATCAGATGGTAGGCAATGAAAAAGAGGAGACCCGTCCATACAAGAGTGATGCGATAATAAAAACCGAGGAGCGGATGCGTGGAGCGGCGTAAGAAAAATGCTGAGGCGAAAGAGAGGAAAGGAGGTAAAAGAAAGCCGAATAGTATGCGAAACACATACCGGGAAAAGGAAGGCACAGAAAAAGTAAAATCAATTTGAACGGGTTGGGAAAAGGTATACACCCGATAGGTCATCTCTTCCGAAACAGGACCCCCTGCCACAGGAATCTCCGATGGAACTGGCTCCATCCTCACATCAATGGGTTTCTTCAGATTGACTTCCAGGGTGATAGAAGGCTGCCGGGTCCAGAAGTGGGGATGGAAAGAATACCTGCGAGGAAACTTTAGAAGATTCGCCGAACTTCTTTTGAGTTTGATTTCTGCAACCCACCCTTCTTGCCACGGGATAAAACGCAGGTAGTGGATGGGCCACCCTTCCTTTTTAGCCAGAGCCAGGAGTTCCTGACGGGCAGAGGAAGTGTTTGTCAGGTCCGGGCGGGCGTAGAGAAAGAACAAGCCCGTTTCATTGAATACGAAAGCCATAGATTCTTGATTCTGCCCATACCCTTGCGCCACCATCAGCAGAAGGAATGCGGTTAAAATAAAAAATCTTTTGCCCATCTCTGCTATAATTGTAGAGGATGAGAAGAAAAGAGAGAAACTACTTTTTGGCAGGATGCGTGTTTTTTCTTCTCCTCACGGTTGCCACTTCACCCGAGGAAATCCCACTGAAAGATGTGGAGGGCTTCAAATACCCTTTGAAAGTGGGAAACTATTCCACCTATGAAGGGAAAGGACTTTTTGAGTTTCGCCACCCTAATCTGATTGACACAATCCAGGCATCTTTAGAGGGTGAGGTTCGCCAGGCTATTGTAGGAGAGGAAGTGATTGAAGAAAATGGGAAGAACATCGTTTACTGGTGGCAGGAAATTTATGTGAAAATCCAGTTCTCCTCCAAAGAATGGGGAAGTTCCTCTGCCGGCGCAATTCTGAAGGTTTTGCTCCCTCGTGATGACCTTTTGAAGGGTGAAAGAATAACTCTGGGAGAAAATAGCCTGAAACCCCGCAAAATCATCCTGCAAATGAACACCGATAAGCCGAAAGAACTGAAACCCGAGGAATTTGAAATCCTTAAGCAAAATCATCCCTCGCTTTTCCTTGCCATCGGTTTTCAATCCAACTGGTTGAAAAAGGTTAGCCAGGAAAAGGTTGAAACTCCGGCAGGCAAATTTGAGACTTACCGTTATTATGTCTCTCAAAAATTCAGTAGTCCGCCCACTGAAAATTCCCATTCAAATCCTACCGATTTTGCGAATGAGACCTCTGTGGTGGCAGATATTTGGGCATCCAATTCCATTCCTTTCGGCATCACCACCTGGAAATCAGATATGCAGGCAGTCAACTACCTTTACTCCACCACCAGCACAAAAAAAACAAAAATAGAGATGTCTTTCCGAATCCACTTGACTTTGCGAGAATATGGAGAGAACGCCGTAAGCCTCCTGAAAACGAAAGATGAAAAAGGCGAGTCGTAAAGCACAGTGTTTCGGGTTAGTTCCCTGCGTGTTGATGGTGGCAATTCTTTGGTGGAACAAGGGAGTGGAGGGCTTTCAATATCCGTTAAAAACGGGAAATTATGCCCAATATAGCGTGAAAATTATACAAAATGGAAAAAGTCAGGAAAGTCATTTAAGAACTGCTTTGGTTTCTGAAGAGAAGAGGAATGGAAAAATCTATTACTGGATTGAACATGATATTTTTCCGCAGGGCGGGGGTGATATACAGAAAATGAAAGCCCTCATCCCGGCGGATAACTGGAGAGCATACCTGACAAACCCGGTGAAAAACCCGTTGAAGCCGGTAGAGGTTCATCTGGAAATCAGAGAGAAACAGGTGAAAAAACTCAAAAAGCCTGAAGAATTTCGTGATGTTGCCTCCAACTTTGGACCCGGGTTCATCGTTCTGAAAGATTTTGCCCAAGCAGTTAAAGAAAAACCGAAAGAAAAAGTGAAGGTGAAAGTGAAAAGCGGGGAGTATTTAACCCAGCGGTATGAAGTGGTCATTCAAACAACGGAAGAATATGAAATGGATGGCACAGGAACACGAAGGGTATCCACCCGGAATCAGGGTGACCTATGGGCTACCAGTGAAATCCCATTTGGAATCGTGAAAATTGCTTTGAATCGGGAAGAAACCATCTCCTACCAGGTGGGGGAAGGGGTTCGAATTCTAACGCCACCAGAAATCAAAAAATACTCCCTGGAGATGGAACTGCTGACCTATGGCAACGATGCTACTTCTCTGTTCTCAAAAGAATAGGTTTTAATCTTTCGGTAGCACGAAAATTCCTGCACCTCGGTAAATTTACCCTGCTCCACCTGGAATTATCGGGGCTTTCTAACCAGTCATCAGTGATGAACCTTTCAGTGGGTGGGAACCATTAACGCAAGGGGCGAACGAGACGATAGACCAAAAGGGCAAATAGCAGGAAAGAGAGAAAGGCAACCGAATGCCCGGGAATATAGGGCTCAGCGGGTCCTCGAATCCCCCCGATAGCCAGGCCTGCCACAAGGACACCCGTTAGCGCATCGCCAGCGACGAGACCGGACCCCAGTAAGACCCCCCGCTCCTCACCTTTCGCAAGGTGGTAGATTATCCCGCCCAACAGGATGGGAACTGTTGTAGTGATGGGCAGGTAGAGCCCTACTGCAAAAGCAAGAGACGGAAGCCGAAGCAGGTCCACAATGATGGCTAACACTACACCGGTGAGAATAAAAACCCAGGGCAAATTAGCCTGGAAAATGCCTTTGATAACCAATGAAATGATGGTGGCCTGAGGGGCGGACAATGTTTCACTCCCCAGCCCATAACTTTGATGCAGTAAGAACAGGGTGATGCTAATGGTTATCGTGGGCAAGATAAACCCCAGAAACTCACCTATCTGAAGCACCCATGGACGATTGCCTACCAACTGGCCGGTTTTTAGGTCCTGCGCCGCATCACCCGCCATAGAAGCGGCGATGCACACAATCACTCCCGCCGAAAGAGCCATTAGCATGCCTTCCGCTCCCCGATAACCCAGTAGCACAAGTATCACTGAAATGACTACCAGAGAAGCAATGGTCATGCCAGAGATGGGATTAGATGAACTTCCCACAATCCCTGTCATTCTACCTGACACAGCTGAGAAAAGGAAGCCGAGGAGGATGGTGAGCAGAATCGTGACCCAGTTGTGGGGGAGAGGAGAGGCTAAAATTGCCAGCCCTGTAAGGACAATCAAGATTAGCACTAAGCCCAGAGGTAGGTCACCGGAAGCCGTTATTCGGAAGGAAATCCGCTGGAATTCTCTCATCATACCTCGTAGAACGGGCAAGATGGTGCGAAACAAAGTGATAAAGCCTCCGGCGAGAACAGCTCCTGCGCCAATGTATCGGATATAACTACTCCAGATTTGAGGAGTGGTGAGTTCCGACATCAATTGAGTCGCTGGATAGATAGGCACACCCACTCGGACACCATAATAGGAGATGAGGGGCATAAAAATGAACCAGCCTACAGCGCCGCCTGCGAAGACGATGAGGGCCGTTCTCAGTCCGATGATGTAGCCCACGCCGAGGAGGGCAGGGCTCAAGTCCATTGCCAGACGACTCCTGAAGGCACCCAGTGAAATATCACGCGCCACAGACTCCCGAAATAAGGGAACAAGGCTTGTTCCCTCAGAGCCAGTGAAAAACTTATAAAGACCTCCCAGACCCAGCCCTCCAAAAACCCAGCGAGCGCGTGCTCCCCCTTCGTCCCCCGCTTTGAGAATTTCAGCACATGCCGTCCCTTCCGGGAACTTTAATTCCGCTGCTTCCTCTTCCACAAAAAACTTTCGCAGTGGAATAAGAAAGCACACGCCCAGCATTCCTCCAAATAATGCGTAAAGAAAAATATAAAAATGGTTGAAAAATCTATTGAATTCCTGATATTCTCTGCCGATAAAGATGAAAGCAGGTATTGTAAAGATAATCCCTGCTGCAAGGGCTTCTCCAGAGGAGGCAATCGTTTGAACCACGCTATTTTCCAAAATCGTTCCACGCCGCAAGAGGCCCCGCAGAATTGCCATAGACATCACCGCGGCAGGAATAGAGGCTGAAATCGTCATCCCTACTCTCAGGCTCAGATAAGCATTGGCCACGCCAAACGCTACCGCCAGGAGTAAACCCAATAGCACGGTCCGAAGATTCATTTCCTCATACCACGCTGGCGATGAGGTCCCCTCACTTTTCAGTAACATATTCGCCTCCTCGTGTCCTTTATCATCTATTGTATGGAAAATATGAAAGAGTTTCAACTGTGGGAATGACTAACCTGGTTACTGGTGAAGGATAGAAGGAAGACTTGCAACAACTCCAGAAGTTAGATGGCTGGCTCAAATAGGGAACTTGAATTCATGCAGTCGCTGGAGAAGGGCTGAGGAGAAATACTGGCCATCTGAAAACGAACAATTTTGCATCACTTGAGAAACTGAACTGGCGCCAAAAACTACTGTAGAAACGGCATCGGAAGATAAGCAAAACCTGAGGGCCACCTCCACATAACTTTTCATATCCTTCTCCAGCAAAGGCTTCAAGGCCTTCAAAGAGTGATGAACCTTCGCCAGGATTTCTTTTGACCACGCATTTCTCCAATCCTCACGAGGGAATCGACTTTTTGCGTGATATTTTCCCGTCAGCAACCCATATAAAAAGGGTGAGCGAGCAATTATACCTACTCCCGCTTTCTTCGCAAGCGGGAAAAACTCTACGCAAGGCTCCTGAGAGTAAAGATTAAATCTGACTTGCAGAACATCCACTGGATACCGGTTGATGATTTCAATTCCTTCCTCGGGCTTTTCTAAAGAAACTCCCCAGAAACGAATCCATCCCCTGGACCGGAAAGAAAGAAGTGTTTGAACAGCCTCCTCCAGGGATGCCCAGTATTGAGATGGTAAGAAGACAGCCTGGATGAGATAGAAGTCAATGTAATCCGTATTCAAGCGTTTGAAACTACGAAAGAGGGCGGACTGCAAGTGGCTGGGGGAAATATCGCCTTCCCACCCGGTGACCCCATCGGGGATGCCCCCCACCTTCGTGCAGATGAATACCTTTTCGCGATTCCCTTGAAAGGCTCTGGCAATGAGGCGTTCAGCCCGGCCGAGCCCATAAATATCAGAGGTATCTATGAAATTCACTCCAAGGTTATATGCCTGACGAAGAATGGCAATGGCTTCTTCCTCTTCTATGGGAGCATAACCAGACCAACTGCCGGCGAGAAGAAAGGAGCCACCCAGTTGCCAGGTGCCTATTCCGAGTTCAGATACCTGAACGCCGGTTTTCCCCAGAGAGCGATATTTCATTGGGATTCAGGATTTTCAGTAAATTACAAGAAAAGGGGAGCCAGAACGAGAGACACGGTGCTTAAAAGTTTTACCAGGACATGGAGGGAGGGACCGGCTGTATCTTTGAACGGGTCACCCACCGTATCTCCAACCACCGAGGCTTTGTGAGAGTCGGAGCCTTTACCTCCCAGGTTACCAGCCTCAATAAACTTTTTAGCGTTATCCCATGCGGCACCACCATTGTTCATCATAGTGGCTAACAGGATGCCCGCCACCGTTCCCACCATCAACAGCCCGGCCACAGCCTCTGCTCCAATGAGCGGATTGGTCTTTGAGAGCCAGCGGAATGAGATGCCGATGAAAGCAGGAACCAGAACAGGGAGGAGGCCGGGGAAGAGCATTTCTTTCAATGCACCGGCTGTGACAATGTCAACGCACCGACCGTAAAGGGGCTTTTGCTTTCCCTGTAAAATTCCGGGCATTTCTTTAAACTGCTGGCGAACTTCATGTATCACATAATATGCCGCTTTTCCCACTGCTCGGATGGCCAGAGCGCTGAACAAGAAAACCAGCATGACTCCGATGAAGGCACCGATGAAAGTGGGAATATACGCCAGGTCCACGGGAATGGCCCCGGCTACCTTCAGGCCCTTTTCAGAAGCCATCGTCAGAACTTCGTCTAAATAAGCCCGGAACAGGAGGAAAGCGGATAAACCTGCACTGCCCACTGCATAACCTTTAGTCAGGGCTTTTGTCGTATTACCCACGGCATCAAATCGGTCTATGATGGTTCGGAGTTGGGATGGAGCATTGGACATTTCTATAATCCCCCCTGCATTATCCACAATGGGACCGAAAGTATCCATCGCTAAAATATAGGCACAGGGAGCCAGCATTCCCATTGTAGCGATGGCTGTGCCATAGAGGCCAGCACCGGGCACGCCGGGCAAAGCCAGTTTACCGAAATAGTAAGCGGCCATAAGCGCTCCGGCAAGGACGAGAGTAGGAACAGCCGTGCATTCCATCGCCACAGATAATCCGGTGATAATATTCGTGGCGGGTCCGGTCTGGGAAGCCTGCACAATCGTTTGAACCGGGCGGTAACGGAATTCCGTGTAATACTGGGTGATGTAGACGAAAGCAAGAGCGGTTAGAAGCCCTACGGCACCACAGATAAAAAAGTAAAGATTCGCTTTCAGCAAAAGTATCACAGCGGCGAGAAAGCCGATAGCCGCCAACAGAGTTGTGAGCCAGTATCCCCGATTTAAGGCCAACATCGGGTCTTCATTCTCCCGAGCTCGGACGGACCAGACACCGGCCATGGTGGCGAGGAGCCCGAAAGCACGGGCCACGAGGGGGAAAAGAATACCCCCCAATCCAAAGGAGGCATACAGCGCGATGCCAAGTATCATCGCACCGATATTTTCTGCGGAGATAGATTCAAATAAGTCTGCGCCACGACCGGCGCAATCCCCCACATTGTCCCCCACTAAATCTGCGATAACGGCGGGATTCCTCGGGTCATCTTCCGGGATACCTGCCTCCACCTTTCCCACGAGGTCCGCACCCACATCGGCGGCTTTAGTGTAAATCCCTCCGCCTAACTGGGCAAAAAGAGCCACGAAACTGGCACCAAAACCAAAGCCCACAATCTGCAAAGGAACTTCAGTAGGATTGAAAAGACCACCGTAGAGAACGAAAATACTGCTTACTCCCAGAAGGCTCATGGCAACGATGGTCAAGCCTGAAACCGCCCCTCCACGCAGAGCCACTTTCAGCGCCTTATCCACGCTGGTGGCAGTGGCTCCAGCGGTGCGAATATTGGCACGAATTGAAATAAACATGCCGATATATCCAGCAATCAGTGAGCAAGCCGCACCTATCAAAAAAGCCCCTACGATTTTTAGAGATAAAGTGAAAGACTGGTGGCTAATAAGAAGGTAAAGGGAAAAGATAGCCACAGCACACAGGATTCCCAGCATTGCAATCGTGCGGTATTGTCGCGCAAGAAAAGCATTCGCACCCTCGCGAATTGCATCCGATATCGCCTGCATTCCTGAAGTGCCGGTTTCAGCACTCAATACATACCGAGCCAGATACCCTGCGAAAAGAAGCGCCAGAAGAGAACACCCAAAAACCACAAGAATCATCTGCACCATATTTTCACTTCCCCATAAGGATATTGCTTAGGATGGCTTGTTCCCCAGAATGCACGATGGCAATGACCTCGTCATCGGGCTGAAGCACCGTTTCTCCACGAGGAATCAGCAGTTCCTTTCCCCGCTGGATGGAAATGATGTTGCAGTGTTTGGGTAACACCAGGTCTTTCAGGCTCTTACCCACGGCAGGTGAATCTTTCGGAAGAGCATATTCATTCATCACCACACCGGGTTGAAGACTGAAAAGTTTTTTGATTCGTGAAAAGGGAAGAGAGCGTTCTATTTCCGAGATAATTAAACTGGTGGAGGAAGCTGTAACATCTACTCCAAGTTCTGTCAAAACGGCTTCATTCTTGGGATTGGTAACCCGGGCAATCGTTTTCTTTACCTGGAAGTGATTCTTGGCTAACTGACAGGCGATGAGATTATCCTGGTCGTGGCGGGTAACCGAGGCAAGGACCTGGGCTCGGGAAGCACCGGCTTTTTCCAGCACGGTGTAAGTAGAGCCATCTCCATGGATGACAGCACAATCTAACTCTATTTCCAGTTCCTCACTCCGATGCAGGTCTTTTTCTATCACGCACACTTCGTAGCCCATAGATAATAATTCTTTAGCGAGGTAATATCCCACAGTACCCCCTCCCATAATGATCACATACCCCAGGTCAGAAGGGGGACGAACTCTCGTCTCGGTAGGGACTTTTGGACGGGGAGTAGCAGGGGGTGCTTCTCGGGAGCGTGTGGGCTCTTTTTCTCGTGGCAATCTCTCCATCAACCCACGGGCACCATTCACCGTGACGCAAAAAGTATCTGTTACCCCTTCATAGTAGCGACCCTCTACGCCCGGGTCATAGACCATAGCCACGGTTTTCAGGATTTTGAAAATTTTCCCCGCAATTTGAGCCGCCATAAGATTGGCATTCTCATCCCGGCTGACAGCGAAGAAAACATCCGCATTCTCCGCTCCTGCTTCCCGAAGCACTCCCACATCAATCCCATTCCCCACCACGGTGGTCACCAGCCCCGCAAACGGGAAATCCTCAAAGACCTGTCGGTCCTTGTCAATCACAACGATTTCATGCTTTTGAGGATTCAGCAAGCGAACCAGTTGAGAACCTACCCGCCCATATCCCATCACAATAATTTTCATCTTCCCTCACCCATCTATACCACTGGAGTATTTTACCAGAAAGCCAGTTCTGTCAGGGGGCAGGACTGGAAGAGGATAAGGGAGCAGGGCGGTCAAATATCACCTCGCAAGGGGCGTGCTGAATCAATCCGGAGGCAAATCGCTCCACCACTTCACCCCGGATACCCCTGGAGGTTTTGATACCTAACACCACTAAATCCACTTCTTCCTGCCGAATCAGGCGAAGAAGCGAGTGAACTGCATTTCGGTCCCGCTCCAGGTATTCTTTCACGGGTAAGTTGTGCATCATCACAATATCTCTGGCGCGTGAAAGGGTTTCGCGTGCCCGTTCCTCATCCTCTTTCAAGGGAGTGCCCAGGGGAAGAATCAAGGGAACTTCAATGACATAAGCAAGGAGGATTTCCGATTTTTGCTCCTCCGCCAGTCGGCATGCCAGTTCCACACTCCGATAGTCGTATTGTTCACCTTGAAGGGGCACCAGAACCTTTCGGACGACATCCAGCGCATGCCGGGCATAGGCCACCTCTCGTATGAGAGGCCTTGGAACTCGTAGCATCCACAGAAGGATGCTCGCCATGCTCACCACGAACAAAATGGAAATAATAACTCCAACAGGATTCATTTCCATTTCAATCTACTACCCTTCCTCTGTCTGGTGTTTCTCTCTGTTCCGAGATAACAAGGCCGCTTTATATCGCTCCAGAAGGTCATATTCCTCAGCCGATTCCAGGACCCGGATTTGCATGGCTTCCCAATCTCTCGGTAAACTCTTAAAAATGGGCAATCTATGGGTTTTCCGATAATACAAATAGCCCAGTATAGAAAAAAGCACCCACAGGGGGCCTACAATTCTGCCAATGGTATGAGTCCAAACAACTTCAAAGAGCACCAGCATTACACCAATGATTCCGAAGATTCCCAGAAGAGGGAAATCCACGGTTCGTTTCCCAACCTTCCATGAGATATTCAACGGCACCTTATACGGACGTGGGGTATAGGGGTCGGTGAAACGCAATTTAATTAAAGAAAGAAATACCAGGGTGTAGCCAAGGGTGGCCCCGAAAGCATAGATGTTCGCGAGCACATCCAGGGCCTCCTTTTGCCCCACAAGAAAGGCAAACAGGGTCAATACCATTCCTAACCCGGAAAAAAGGAGGATAGAATTTACGGGTGTTCTATAGCCGGGATGCACCTTTTGAAACCTTCCCGATAAAATACTCAGCTGGCTCATAGAATAGGCCAGCCGTGAGGCACTCATCACTCCAGAATTGGCAGAGATAAAAAGCATAATAGACCCGAGGAATGCAGTGAAGTATCCTGCTATGGCACCGATATAAGGTAATTCACTCGTCAAGCGAGCGATGGGGGATGCTTGATGTGCTTTCATTTCCTGCCAGGGCAGAATACCCAGTGCCAGATGCGAAAAAGCGACAGCCACGAGAAATACCGTAAGAGTGAGGGCGATGGATGTGCGTGGAATGATGGAGGCGGGTCGCTTCGTCTCCTGCGCCGCCTGGGATATGGATTCCAGCCCCACAAACGAGATAATCGCTAAAGAGGAACCATACATAAACTGAGGTAAACTGGGTAACTGTTTTTGTATCTGACTGAACAAAAAAGATGGTTTCCAAACGAATATAAATCCGATTACGATGATGAAAACTTCCAGTAAAATCACCAGCACACCAATGATTTCGTTCACCAGGCTGGACTGGCGCATCCCGCGAATATTCAACCAGGTTAAAACACCGATGATGAAGATTGTCTCCAGACACCAGAGATAGTTGAAGTCAAGAAAGGGTCCAATAGAGAGGGTGAATTCTGACACCGTTCTTCCTACAAGAAGAGGGAGAAAAACGTTGAAATATCCAGTGCAGCTCATAGCGAAGAGAGCAATATCAATGGTGTAATCCAGCAGGAGGGCACTACCGGCGATAAAGCCGGTGAAGTCACCCAGCCCGCGAAGGGTGAAAAACTGCCCTCCTCCTGCCACAGGATAAGCGGAGGCCAGTTCCGTATAAGCCAGCCCAATCAGGATGTATACCAGGCCTGCGAAGATAAAAGCAAATCCCCCGGCACCCTGAGAGGCTGCCAGCACCAGACCCAGCGCCAGGAAGATGTCCGCCCCCACATCTGCAAATCCCCACATATAGGAGCCCCATATACTTACATCCCGACGAAGCTCTGAGAGGCCGTTATTGCTTTCAACACCAGTCACCGATAGAAGCCCTCAATTCTTAACCTTGTTTGCCAAATTTCTTCGCGTAATTTAACTGCAAATTAGTCAGGACGGTAGCGATCTGCACCCGCTCCACGGACTCCATAGAGTCCTGAAGCAAGCGGAAAATATTCTCCAGGGCATCAATAGCCAGTTTGGCTTGACCAGAATCCTCGTGAATCTCACCGGTTTCCGGATGAGAAATCAGCCCCAGATTCGCCCATGCCTTCTCTACTAATGAATCCAGAGTTATTAAAAGCAAATCTTTTACTGAAATTTCTTTCTTATCCATGCCATCAGGCAAGGACCCCCTTCCACTCCCCCGGATATAAATCTATTGCCATTTCATCCTACTGCCAATAACGATGATTATATGGAAGATTTTGAAAATTTCAAGTGGCTGAAGAAATCACCCATAGTTATACGGACTATCCAGGGGTGAATGCCTGTAAAAGGCTCAACTCCGCGAAAGTGAGGAAAGCAGAGACTGAAGGGATTGTTGCCAGTGTTCAAAGGAGTCATAAACAATCTGTCCTGCGAATTTATCTCGTAAATAACGGACTTCCGGGCGCCGTGAAACGGCTATTCGGTATCTTTTCCACCGCCCGTTTTGTATTTCCTCCAGAGTTGCAGACAGGAGAAAGTAATAAGGGTAAATCGTTAGTAAACCACGATTCAGCAACCGGATTTCCTTCTCATCTTTAGAACATCGGAAAAGGTAAGTCGTCTCATCTTTTTCCGATAGGATTCCCAAAGCAACGATGGGAACAGACTGTAGAACGGCGAGATAAAAGAAGACCGGAAGGTCTTCCGGGGGGCTTTCTCCCGAATCAAACATGCCCCAATAGATATTTTCTAAACCGCAAAAGTTCAAAAGGAATTCATAAGCGGCTTTTCGTTCTGGCAGACGAGTAAAGGTTGTGTTTTCCAGAAGGGTCCGGAGGCCGGGTGCCACCGTTTCCATTCGTTTGGTGTTCACCACCCGCCCCCCGCTCATAATGCGAGATAGCCGGTATATCTGAGCCTTAGGAAAAGCAGGGAATAATCTCTCCAGTGAATCCTGAAATCGTCGTTCCATTCCCACTAAACTTTCTTCCAGTTTTGCTTTTAGAAAGGAATAGGAGATGGATAAATCAGAGAGTTGGATTCTTTGTTGTTCACCCAATTCCAGAACCAATACCGATTTCACTTCTTCCAGAAATATGTTAGAAATATCTGCATAAAAAAAAATTCTCAGGTCTCCCTGAGCGGGAACAATCACAAGATGGGCAGGGTAGAGATAAAATTCAGCGGGTAATGCCGAAAGAAGGGGAGAATTGCTTATTGGAGATTCAAATGAATAAAGGCCCTTGAAAACAAGTTTTTCTTTACCCGGCTCCATCAGCAGGGAAGCCTGGATATATTTTCTGTGGAAGTCGTGAGTCTCTGAGAGGAATCGACTCCAGGAAGCCTTATCCGTAGAAAAGAGAGTGAAAAATTCTCCACTGGAGGTTTGAAGGACGAGTTCACGCTCACCTGGAAGAATCTCTATGATATCCCCATACTCCAGCGTCCATTCACCCGTTGGAGTTTCCATCTTTACTCCCTCTGGCAATGCGATAAACCAGCATTCTTCTTCTTGCACGAAGGCTGTATCCGTTCTACTACTTTCTTTGCGAGACAGCCACCCTTTACATACTTCTTGCAAATTAGAACACCTTACTAACCCGGGAGTCTACTCAATGGGCTTCTGGAGTATACTTCAGGACATCATCTTCTTTCAGGGAAGATTTTCTCCATACTTGAAGTTTGGGAATCAGATAAGGCAGGAGGCGGAGAGAGAGGGTAGAGCGAAGAATAGGAAGCCCCAGCATGTCGCCGAAAAGAATTAAGGAAAGAGCACGAGCATATCGTTGAGATTCGTCGTGCATTACTTTATAAAAATCTCCACAAAATAAACCCCAGAGAAGGTTTTTGAGGGCAATTTTCCCCTGGTTGAAAACGACAAAGAGCATATTAAAAACCCTCAAAAAGGCGTGTGATGCTACTTTCCTCATGGATGCCCCGGATGGCTTCACCGATGATGCCTGCCACCGAAAGAACGGTAAGGCGGTCAAATTTCTTTTCAGGGGGAACGGGTAAAGTATTAGTCACAATAATCTCCTGGAGAGGGGAGCGCTGGAGGCGTTCCACCGCATTTCCGGAAAAAACCGCATGGGTGGCAACGGCATAAACACTTTCCGCACCCTCTTTCATCAGGGCTTCTGCCGCAAGGATTACAGACCCGCCGGTGTCAATCTCATCATCCATCAAAACGCAGGTTTTTCCCTTCACATCACCGATTACATACAGCACCTCTGTCTGGTCAATATTTCCGATGCGTCGTTTATCAATGATGGCGATAGGAAGTTGCATAGGTTTGGCGAAAGCACGAACGCGTTTGGCAGCACCGGTATCGGGTGCCACAATTACGGCAGAGTCCAGCCCTCTGGAGCGGAGATAGCGAGCAAAAACCGGGGCGGCTACCAGATGGTCCACAGGCATGCCAAAAAAACCCTGAATCTGCTCCGCATGGAGGTCCATAGTTAACACACGGTCCGCATGGGCAGTGCCAATTAAGTCCGCTAACAAGCGGGCAGTAATAGGAACCCTCGGCTGGTCTTTTTTATCTGTTCTGCCATAGGCAAAGTAGGGAATAACAGCCGTAATTCTCCCCGCAGATGCCCGCCAGAAAGCATCCAGCATTATCAGCAACTCCAGGATGCGGTCGCTCACCGGTGTGGAAAAGGATTGCACCAGAAAAACATCCGCTCCTCGCACATTCTCATTCACACGAACGAAAATATTTTCATTGCTGAATTTGAAGCACTCCATCTTCCCAGGTGAGATGCCCAGATGATTACAAATTCCCACGGCTAACTCAGGATTCCCTTGCCCACTGAAAACCTTTAACTCACCCTGTGGCATCTTGCTCTCACCTCTTTCACTTTATCTCAATCCTGTGCTGGCCGTCAATGCTCTTCCTCTCTCATCTTCTCAACCACATGTGAACTCCACCTCAAAAAGCGCGAATCTTGGAAGGTTGCTTACCCTGAAACGCATCCTTTCAGGCAGGAAGGAAATATCAAGATGGCTTTGACACTTCAGAGAGCGCCTGGTCCAAAATAGTTATGAAATCGTTGAGGGGTAAATTACCTACTAAATAGGGGCCAATGAAGATGGAAGGGGTGCCTGCCAGATACCATTTTTCAGCCAGTTGGAGGTGGCGCTGAACCCGTTTCACCGGAGCGGCTTCCTCCAGGCAAGCGAGAAAGGCTTGAACCGAAAGGCCGGGCAAGCGTGACGCATACCGAATGAGGCTTTCCCGGCTCAGGTCATGTAGATTTTGAAACAGTAAATCGTGATAAGACCAGAAGACATTTTGCTGGTCGGCGCATTCTGAGGCTACCGCCGCAGGATAAGCATCCGGATGAATGTGGGTCAATGGGTAGTGAAGCACGACCCACTTCACCTTGTTTGTATTCACATATCGCTTTTTGATTTCAGGAAATTTTTCTTCATAAAAATTTTTGCAGGCAGGACACTGAAAATCCAGGAATTCATACACGGTCAGAGGGGCATTCGGGGAGCCCAGGATATGCTCTTCAGGAAAGCGGATGGGCTGTAAATATTTGCGAGCCATTCCTTGTGGATATTTAAAAAAATAATACCCGTCCATCGGCACGAGGACACCTTTCCATCGGGTGTAATGGGAAGAAGAAGTGATAGCCTGGTTGAACAGAATAGCCGGGAGAAATGGGATACCCAGGGTGGAAATCAGTTGCTGACCCCGGGGACTATCTGCGGGGAGGCGATATATCCCCAGGGGAAACCCTTCGCTCTGCAGTCCATACAAAAAAGAGCGCTCGTCACAAAAGGTGCAAGAAGGGTCATATAAAACCGTAAGGACCAAATCATCCGGTGATGGAGCGTGTAAATAGAACTCCACATATTTCCGGTATTCTTCATACTCTTTCAAGCCAGCTAAAAGAGAGTCCTGAACGAATACGGAGGGCACCACCATAAGTCCTTTTTCAGTCGCAGCCTTCAGTGAAGTCGTGAGATATTCTTTGCCCTCACTCCCCTTCTGGCACTTTTGAAATTCCGAAAGATTCAAGGACAGTCGTTGGGCAATCTCTAAATGAATGCTTTCCGAAAGGTTTTCCATCCGATGTTCCAGATAATCCAGAATGTAGGCCTCCATCCTGTTTTGCTGACCTGCACAATACACGGAACGGGCGGCGATTTCTGAAAGTTTCTTTAATGACTCATCCCGCTGGGCCACCAATGGATAAAAATGGAAAGTGATTTTTTCCCCGTATTCCTGTTTTAATCGGGTGTGGATATTCTGGTAATACCGCACGGAATATGACTCCATTAAATCCAGAAATTCCTCCACTCTGACCACACTAACTCGTGTATCCTGCAAGGTGAGAGGTGCAGATGGAATAGTTTTCTGCTGGTCCGTAGGGGCAGCGGATTTCCGTGAAGCGCAGGACAGTAACAGCAGGACCCCGCTCACTCCCATCCACATCCTGAACACTGTTAAATAACACGGAATGCAATTCATTTCTACATCCATTGTAGCAAATTTTACTCCGCATCCAGATATGCTGCGCTGCTTTTTTGTTTTCGCTGTGGCGTGGTTTAGATAAAAGGTTGTCAGTTTGACCGGAAGTCTTTGTCACTGGATAACCGATCACAGCAAAATAATGGGTGCCATATCTATACTGTATGGATGTATCTTTAGAAATGGAAATCCTCCACACATCTTTTCTGGATTCTCCCACAGGTTCCCAAACCTGGATTTTCCCCGCAAGGAACCCCAGACACATCAAGTATAAAATGACCACCCTATTCCAGTGAAACCACAGTCCTTTCATTCTCTCTTTCATTTTACCGAAAGAAGAAATGTAAAGCAAAAGAAAGAGGCTGTATGATATGATTCCGTAGTGAAAAGAGGCAAAGATGATGAAGCACGAAGTAATAAAGAACGGCAAAATACTCTTGCTCACAGGGGCGGAGCAGGTAATCACCATGCGTGGATTACGCCCCAAAAGAGGAAAAGAACAGAAAGAAATTGGAATCCTGGACAACGCCTCCATAGCCATCCGGGATGGGAAGATTTTAGCCGTAGGATCCGATACCCAGGTCAAAAGGGCATTGCCTCACAGCCCTGATGAGGTCTGGAATGTGCGAGGAAAGGTGATTTGCCCGGGTTTCGTAGATGCCCACACTCACTTGATTTTCGCAGGCACTCGAGAGAAGGAATTTCACTTTCGGCGAGAAGGTGCAAAATATGAGGAAATTTTGAAGGGTGGAGGTGGAATTCATTCCACCGTTACAGCAACTCGGAAGGCTTCCACTGAAACCATAATTCAGCAGGCAATGCATTACCTTTCCATCATGTTAGAGCACGGGACCACCTCCGTGGAAATTAAAAGTGGATATGGGCTTTCATTAAACACGGAAATCCATTTACTACAATGTATTCAGAAATTGAAAAAACAAGTTCCCCAGGAATTGATGACGACCTTTCTGGGAGCTCACACGATACCACAGGAATATCAAAATCGTCGGAAGGAATACATCCATCTGGTTATATATGAAATGCTACCTAAAATTCGTGAGCGAAACCTGGCCGATTTTGTGGATGTTTTCTGCGATAAGGGGGCGTTCACTCTGAAGGAGAGTCAAGAGATTTTGCGGGCAGCGAAAAAATTCGGATTTGGATTAAAGATACACGGGGAGGAAATCATCCATACGGGTGCAAGTGTTACGGCCGCCCGCCTGGGTGCCACATCCGTGGACCATCTGGTGCACCTGAAACCTGAAGAAATTCCCCGATTAGCAGAAACATCCACTGTGGCGGTTCTGCTTCCCTGCACCGCTTTTTCCCTGATGAAAAACCTGTATCCTCCTGCACGGCAACTGATTGAAGGGAATGTGCCTGTAGCCATAGCGACAGATTTCAATCCCGGCACCTCTTTCTGTCCATCCATGCAGATGGCCATTCTACTCTCCATCGTAGAGATGAAAATGACGCCGGAGGAGGCTCTATGCGCCGCGACGGTGAATGCCGCCTGCGCCGCCGGCTTTTTACATGCCGGCTCCATTCTACAGAGTCAAAAAGCCAACCTGCTCGTCTTGAAGATTCCGAATATTCAATTCCTTGGCTACTATCAGGGTATAAACCTGGTGGAGCAGGTCATTCTGGGCAATGAAATCTGGACGAACCCTTGATGTTTCATCTCCATATTTTTTAGAAAAGCGGGGCTTACTTGCGTTGGAAGTAAGAAGAAAGAAGACGAGCAATTTCAGGGCGCAGGACTTCTTCCGGGATAGGGGTGTGGGATAGGAGAGATTTACGAACATCCGTCATACTGATATAGACCCGATTTACCTGTGAGTGTGGGCAACTCTCTTCCGTGGTCATATCCCCGCAAGCACGGCAGTAGAAGGCCTCCCGAACTTTTTGAATCACAATCCCCAGAGAATTGATGGAATCAAAGATTTGCTGGGCAGAGTAAGGTGGATAAAAGGAACCCGTGCCAGCATGGTCTCTGCCCACGATGAAATGAGTGCAACCATAATTTTTACGGATGATGGCGTGAAAAATTGCCTCCTTCGGTCCTGCATACCTCATCCAGGTGGAAAAGCCAGAGAGAAGAACACGCTCCTCCGGGAAGTAAGTGCTCAGCAGAACTTCATAACAACGGAGGATGAGATGGGTAGGAAAATCGCCAGCCTTTTTACTGCCGGTGATGGGATGAATGAGAAGACCATCTACCGTTTGTAGAGCCAGTTTTTGCAGGTGTTCGTGAGCACGGTGGGGCGGATTACGAGTCTGAAAGGCTGATACGGTTCGCCATCCTTTCTCCCAAAAATATCTTCTCATCTCCAACGGAGTTTTCTCGGTAAACTGCAAGGAGCGAGGAAGTGGCGAAAGAAGGTAAACGGAACCGGCCAGGGCATAACTCCCCCAGCGGGAAACTTTCCGAACTCCGGGATGCTCCAGGCTACGGGTGCCGAACATCCCCTGGATGACCTTTTCTTTATCCCAGTTGAAAATTTCTTGAATCTGTAAAACCGCCACAGATTTTCCGTTTTTCTGGCACAAGAGAATTTTCTGGCCCTTTTCCAGCTTCTTAGCCACTTTCCGATGAACAGGGAGAAAAATGGGCAAACTCCAGATGAGTCCCGAGGGAAGCGAGAGGGTGTTCAAAACGGATTCCATTTCTTCCTTCCCCATGAAGCCGGTGAGAGGACTGTAAGCACCGATGGCTATTTTCTCTGCGTCCAGAAGAAAATCCCTGGAGCAGGAGAGACAGAAATAATCCTGGAAACGAGAGAGGACCTTCTCCTTTTCATCCTGTGGTATTATCTGTTGAATTAGAGTGCCACCGTGGGGAGAGACGGAAAATTTTTCGGGTGATTTCAGTGAAACTTCTAATTTCTGTTCTGGAGCAGACATAGGGCTAAAAATTGACCCAATGGGTAGAGCGAAGGTAGTGGAGAATTTTTTGGAAACTTTCATCCGGAGTTTCTTGTGCAGTGTTTAGGACAAGTTCTGGCTGGCTGGGAGGTTCGTAGGGGTCAGACACTCCGGTGAAATGACTGATTTCTCCGCGCCAGGCTTTTTCATACATTCCCGTGGGGTCCCGGGAAGCGCAGACCTCCGGAGGGCAATCCAGATAGACCTCTACAAAATGGTGGATGAGTTTTCTCGCCTCCTGTCTTGCTTCACGGTAAGGTGAAATCACCGCCACGATTGCAATGACTCCCTGCTCGTTGAAGAGTTTAGCAAGACGGCTAAACCGGCGAATGTTCTCATCTCGGTCCGCTTTAGAGAATCCCAGTTCAGGCCAGAAGGTTTTACGGATTTCATCCCCATCCAGGAGAGTGGCAGGTACGCCATGCTGATTCAGGGCTTCACGCAACCTCAGCGCGAGGGTGGATTTCCCCGAGCGGGGAATGCCCGTGAACCAGGCAGTGAAAGCAGGTTTCACAGTGGAATCGCTCCGGGAAATGGAACTGTTAGAAGAGGAGCGATGAATCCTGCCACCTCGGTGATGGAAAGGCAAGGAGAAGCGAGGGTGGGAGAAATCCCTCTCCCCCATGCAATAAAAACTCCCTCCATCGCGTGGTTGGCATCATCCGGTCCTGTGTCATTCTCCGGCGTCCAGAGGGTAGAATAGCCGATGCTTCCGATGCTCCGCCAGTATAAATCACCGGGTAACAGAATCAAATCGGGTGGAATCCCATTCACGACAGGGTAAATTTCATGAGGGAGAAAAGCCTGATTTCTCAAAAGACGACCCCGGTCATCCACCTCCGATTCCAGTTTTTGCTTGATTTCCCTGCACAGGGATTCATACTCGTGGGGTTTCACGACTCCCTGGGGTTCCCTGGACTGAAGGTTAATATAGAGGCGAGCATAATAGCCACCCTCCCCCCACGCACAAGTATGAGCCCAATCTACGAGTGAGGCTGAAAAACGGGTAACTTCCTTCGGTTCTCGTTTCAGCCGCAGGTATCCTTCCTTTATCAGCCATTCGTTGATGCAGAAGCCACCGTCCAGCCTCTTGGCTCCGTGGTCGGAAACAATGAGAACGGTGGTGCCTTCATCCAGAAGGGCAAGAATCTCACCCACCTTTTCATCCAGAAAGGCGTAATAATCAGGAATGGCATTTTGGAAAGGATTGCCTGGCTGAAATTTCGGGTGGGTTTCATCAAAAAACTTCCAGAAGCCGTGGTGGATCCGGTCTGTGCCCATCTCAACGAAAACTGCCAGGTCCCACTCTTTTTCCATAAGCAGATATTTCAACACCTGAAAGTGGATCTCGGTTATATCGTAAATCTGCTGGAGGAGTTGTGATTTATTTTCCGTACGAAAATCCCTCACATCAGTGGGATAGGGGCGAGCAAAACGGGATTCAATTTCCTCTTTTAACTCGGGTGGATAGGTGTATGAGAATGGATTATCGGGCGTAAGAAAACAGGAAATTAAGTTTCCACGAACCATGGGAGGAGGGTAAGATGGAGGAACTCCTATGAGAAGGGAGGATTTCCCTGCGTCCGACAGGGCATTCCAGAGAGTTTTCGCCCGTAAAGAATGAGAGGTGGCAAATTGGAGTGCCTCATAAGAGTAATCCTTGCGGTTGCGAATTCCGTAGATGCCCAGATGCCCGGGAGTCAAGCCCGTGAACATACACGCCCATGCGGGAATCGTGATGGGCGGGATAATACTTTGTAAGGGGCTGTAAATCCCGCCCTCCATCAGGTGGCGAAAGTTCTTCAGCCGGCTGGCATGTCTGGGAGAGAAAACGATTTCAGGTGGAGCGGAATCCAGCCCGACAACGAGCACACGATTTCTCATGCAGAAATTACAGAGGGCAATCCTCCAATAATTCTTCGGCTTTATCCGTAGATTCCCACGGGAGGTCTAAATCATCTCGCCCGAAATGGCCATAAGCCGAGAGGGGGGTATAAATGGGCTGACGGAGATTTAACTCCCGGATAATGGCTCCAGGACGAGGGTCAAAGTGATCGTTCACCAGTTTTTGAATTCGTTCCATAGGTAAGCGATGAGTTCCAAAGGCTTCTATGTGAATGGAAGTCGGTTTTGCGACACCAATGGCATAGGAAATCTGAACCTCACATTCCTGGCAGTAACCCGCTGACACGAGATTCTTGGCTATATAGCGAGCGTAATAACTTGCTGAGCGGTCCACTTTCGTTGGGTCTTTCCCCGAGAACGAGCCCCCCCCGTGGCGGCAGTATCCACCGTAGGTGTCCACGATAATTTTTCGCCCGGATAGCCCGGTGTCCGCACTGGGGCCCCCCTGAACGAATCGGCCAGTAGGGTTCACTAAAAATTGGGTATGGGAGTGTAGCATTTCTGCAGGTATAGTTTTTCGCACCACCTCTTCCAGGATGCCTTCCTTCAATTTCGTAGGGCTCACCTCAGGGGAATGTTGAGCCGAGATGAGAACATGCTCCACACTGACGGGTTTTCCGTGCTCATACCGCACGGTAACCTGAGTTTTTCCATCCGGTCGTAAAAAGTCCAGGATTTTTTCTTTGCGTACAAAAGCCAGGCGTCGAGCCAGTTTGTGTGCCAGATATATGGGCATGGGCATCAGCATTTCCGTCTCCAGGCAGGCATAACCGAACATAATACCCTGGTCGCCTGCTCCCAGCGCCAGCAAGTCGTTAGTTAATTCTTCAGGATGGGTGCGCGCCTCCAGAGATTTATCCACTCCTCTCGCTATATCTCTGGACTGTTCTTCAATAGAAACCATCACACCGACATTATCTCCATCAAACCCATACTTTGCTCGGGTATACCCCACCGAGTTGATGGTTCTACGCGTGATGCCCGGGATGTCCACATAAGTTTTTGTGGTGATCTGGCCTGCCACAATCACCAGGCCGGTAGAAACCAGCACTTCCACGGCAACACGAGCCGGCGGGTCATCCATCAAAATAGTATCCAGAATCGTGTCAGCAATTCGGTCTGCCAGTTTATCCGGATGCCCCTCCGTGACAGATTCAGAAGTAAAGAGATAGGATGCCTGAGGGCTTACAATACTCATGTTTGCTTCCTCCTCTGCTCTGCTTTCTTGAGAGATTGCTGAAGGGAGCGCACAGCCTGCGGGATATTCGGGGCGGAAAAAATGGAATGTCCGGCGATGAAGATGTCGGCGCCTGCACGGCGTAGAAGCCCCACATTGCCGGGGTTAATTCCACCATCCACTTCAATTTCTTTCTTCACGCCGGTTCGGTGTAAAAGCCTGCGCAGTTGTTGAACTCGCTCCACGCTCTCGGGTAAGAACGATTGCCCTCCGAAGCCTGGATTTACCGTCATCACAAGGAAGAAATCAGCACGGCCTAAAATAGGGGAGAGCGCCTCTACGGGGGTGCCGGGATTCAGCGCCACCCCACCCTGTATCCTGTTTTCCTGAATCAGGGTCAATGCCCGGTGAATGTGGGGTGTTGCTTCCAGATGGACAGAAATTTTCTCCACTCCTTTTTGAAAAAATAAAGGGAGCAAGGCCTCCGGTCTCTCTACCATCAGATGAACATCCAGAGGAGCGTATCCTTTTCGGCTCAGACATTCCACTATCGGCACTCCGATAGATATATTGGGCACGAAATGTCCGTCCATCACATCAATATGAAGCAAAGAGGCACCTCCCTTTAGAGTCAGGAGAATTTGCTCTTCCAGACGAGTGAAGTCAGCGGAAAGAAGCGATGGAGCTATCCGAAATTCAGCCACTCGCTCACCCCTTTTCCATCTCACTCACATCACCCTTTCAAGTCCTCCACCGCTAAAAATCATAACCACATAATAGATTACCACAAAAGGAAAATCACAAGGAGGGAATGTGAAGTGCCTATCCTTCGTATTTCAGGGAAGGGACTCGGAAGCCTGCCAGCGGAACTCCTCTTTGCGAATCAATTCCTCATTCCAGTATACTTCAAAAACGGCATCCGATTGGAAGGACACGGGGAAGAAAAAATCCACTCCACCCGCATATTTTTTGTCGTGTAGAACACGCTTCCCCAGTTTGTCCTCCTGGAAGATTGTCAATCTCCCCAGAGCCACTTCATCAGTGTTCCCCTCCGCTTTTTTTACCTCAGGGAGATGTATCCGAAGGAAGGATTCTCCCCACTCTTTCGCGGATTTTTCCACTGTAATAGAGACTGCGGTGTTCAAGGAAACCATTTCGCCGGCTTTCGGCGCCTGGGACACCACCTTGACAGTCGTGGCATCTTTTCGGTATATCCAGGTGATTTCTCGGAGGACAAGCCCTTGAGACCGGAGGGTAGATTCAGCCGTATCTGCGTCTTTTCCAGTAACATCCGGGGTCGGCAAAGAAACTTCTTCACCCCCCGAACTCACGTCCAGGTCCACGGATGAACCCGCCCTCACCTCCGTCCAGGGCGCAGGGGATTGCCCGACCACCCAGCCACGGGGGAGATTGGATGAAACATATCGGATATTACCCGCTTTAAGTCCCATTCTCTCTAACTGACTCTGGGCATCTTCCAGAGTATAGTCCTTCACATCGGGGATGCGAATCATAGGATTTCCTTTGCTTAAAATCACTTTCACTTCCTGCCCTCTGGATAGAAGTAACCCAGTATGAGGCTCCTGAGAAATGATATATCCCTTTGGCTGGTGAGTGCTGTATTCCTCTCCCTGAATGGTCAGTTTCAAGCCCATAGGGCCCAATAAAGCCTTCGCTTCCACGGAATCTTTTCCTAATAGATTCGGGACTTTTACCCGGTCGGTAGAGGCGAGGAAAAAGCGGTAAAATCCCAGGATTATCGCTCCGATGCCGAGGAGAAGGGAAAGAAAAACAGCCCAGAAGAAACTTCGGAGCATAAACGAAGTGGCTTTTTTAACCGTGATTTTGGGGCGGGGACGACGCTGGTGGGATTCCGCCAGCAGAACCTTCACGGCTCCACGAACCTCCACCGGGTCCAGGCTCCTCTTGTTAGGTTCAAACGAGAGCAGGGTGCCAAGCAATCCCCGTAACCCCGCCGGGAAGTGTTCCATTTCTTCATTTTCTTCAGTGCGAGAGCCTTCCAGAAGAAGTTTCTGAGAGGGGCGTCCAAACTGGTCGCTAAACGGATGCTTTCCAGTCAAAAATGTGTAGAGCATAGCACCCAGAGAAAAATAATCCGATTCTTTCTGAACATCGCCGGAAGCAATAACTTCCGGGGCAGAATACAACATGGCACGATACGGTAGTTCCGCACCACTCCGAATCAATTCCCTCTTCAGCAGGCTCTCGCACGGGAAATCCATCAATAACAATTTCTCGTCCGGTGTTATCACAAAGGATGCCGGTGTGAGGAAGCCATGAACCAGAGAATGGGAATGCAGGAATGACATAACTTCCAGCATTTGAAGGAAAGATTGTAAAGCCTGGGGAACGGAAAGGGTGCGAACTTCGCGAAGGAAGTTAGAGAATGGACGGGATTCCACCCAGGAATGTCGGAAGAATAGTTTATCGCCATATTCTACCAGCCCACGATAAGGTAGCCAGTTAGAGTGTGAGAGGGACTCCAGGGATTTTAACCAGGTTTGGTAGGGGCGGATGAGAGGAAGCAAGCGAGCAGATTCCGCTCCCATAAATAAGGATTCTTCCCCCTGATAAATCCCCTTGAATAATTTTAAGAACTGGCGGGCGCCCAATTCCCTTTGTAAAAGAAGGTCAGGCTCCAAAGGCTTCCCCCGATGCTGGACGAGCTCCTAAAAGCCACTCTTGCCCGTTCATACGCTTTTTCCCCTCGGTCTGAATTTCCAGAACCTCCAGGATTCCTCTGCCAGTTCCCACTGAAAGGGTGTGCCTTTGTGGCAGGATTTCGCCCGGATGCGAAACCGTATCGTGGGCTATAACGCGGGTTTTCCAGATTTTTACCCGATGGGAGCGAAAAGAAGTGAACGCTCCTGGACGCGGGTTCAAAGCCCGAACCTGGTTGTGAATGTCCTCTGCCTTTCTATCCCAGTGAATTCGGGTTTCTTCTGACTGAAGTTTCGGCGCATAGGTGGCCTGAGATTCATCCTGGGGCACACCTCTCACTCTACCTTCCACAGCTAATTGATGAAGCAGGCGTAGAAGCAATGGAGCACCTTCTCGGAAGACTTTTTCCAGCACATCGCCTGTCGTATCTTCTGGAGTTATGGGAAAAGCGGACTGGGATAGAATTGGCCCTGCATCCATCTCACGGACGAGGCGAAAAAGAGTCACACCCGTTTGAGTTTCTCCATTCATCAAGGCTCTCTGCACAGGAGCGGCTCCACGATATTTCGGCAATAAGGACGGATGTAGATTGATGGAACCCAGAGGGAATTTCGCTAAAAGAGAATCTGGAATGAACCTGCCAAAAGAAACGACCACCAGAACATGAGCCTGGAATCCCTGGATTCGTTCTTGAACCTGCGGGTCCTTGAGTGAAACGGGTTGAAGAACCGGGATGTCATTCTTTTTTGCTTCTTCTACCAGCGGAAGAGGTCGAACCTGAAGATGACGCCCCCTTGGCTTATCCACAACACACAGAATTGCCTTCGGACGACATCTCTCCGTCAGTAGCCACTGGAATATTTTCAATGAAAGTTCATCACTTCCAGCATAGATGAAATCCGGATACTCCATCATGCAAGGGAAGAAAGAACCTGGACAGGAGGTTCCTCTTTTTCTTCCACATATCGGAGGCTACCCGGCTCTGCGCGGTCAGTAATCAGAATTCCCTCCAGATGGTCTATTTCGTGCTGAAGAACCCTGGATAGAAGTCCATCTGCTTCCACGGTGACTTTTTTCCCTTTCAAGTTCAACCCTTTCACAGTTACCCGGGAATGACGCTTCACGGTGCCATATAAACCGGGCAGGCTCAGGCAACCTTCCATGTCATAATCTTCACCGGAAAAAGAAACGAGGGAAGGATTGACCAGAGTGAAAGGTTCAGGCTCCAGATTGACCACAATCACCCGGAGGCTTACACCGACCTGTGGAGCCGCCAGTCCCACACCCCCTGCTGATTTTACCGTTTCAATCATATCCTCTGAGAGTTTTCGTATCGTTTCATCTATCCGATTTACCTTTCTGGCAATTTTGCGTAAAACAGGATGATTTTCTCCTTTTAGAATCTCCATTCTCTTTCCATCTCCGGTGGCGAATCGGAATCCACTTGAACTTCACTTCTTACGGGAAGCGTGCGAAGATAATTGCGGAAGCCCTCCATTTTGAGTCTGTGGAGCCACTCCCATCGGGGCGCTTTCACCAGAATTTGGACCTGGTGAGAACGCCCGACACTTTGCCAGTCCAAAGGACCAAGGATTTGTATTCCATCCTCTTTCCTATGCTCCAGCCAGTGCACGATTTTCCGACTTTCCTGTTTCAGCCTTCGCATCTCCTCGCCCCATAAAGATATTTTAAGCAAATGAACAAAGGGAGGAAAGAGTAGACGGGAACGAAGCGAAATCTCTCGGTCATAGAAACTCAATAAGTTGCCTGCTTCCAGGGCACGAACCAAATACAAAGTGGGAGAATAAGTTTGAAGATAGGCGCTGGATTCGGTCCGGAAGAAATACAGAAAGGCGAAGAGGGCTTTTTCGGAAGAGGAATACTCAGGAAATCCCCAGAAGTGCTCACCGAAAAGCACCACACGAAAAGCATCTCGGGGTAAGTCCTCCACGAGAACGAGGAGAGTTGCCACGAGGGCAGAAGGACCTTCCGCACCAATGAATTCAGCAAGAATTCTCTCTTGTTGTTCTTCGGTAGGAGCCACATCAGAATCCAAAGAGTAAATTGAGATATCGGGGAAGAGCCTGCGGAGTTCACGAACCACTCGCTCCCTTCCCGCACCTTTTTCGTTGAGTTGTGAACTACCACACTCCGGGCACTTTGCAGAAGCCCTTTCAATTTCCTCAAGGGAACAGCGGCGACAAAGGATTTTCTGCCTTTCCCGGGATAGCACCAGTGAACTTCCACACCGAGGGCAGGATAGTAAGTAGCCGCAGGACTTACACAACAGAGAACTGTAGCCTCGCCGTCCCACCAGAAAAATCCCTTTTTCTCCCTGGCTCCACAGTCGTTTTAACTCTTCGTGAAGAGGCACGGTAAGTAAGTAGGAAGAACGCTTCTCACGAAGTGAAAAAATCTTCACGGACAGCCTCTGATTCAGCCTGGACTTCTCCCCATCTGACAACTGTAAAAAGGTGCTCACACTGGGTGCAGGGGCAAACAGCCAGAGGGGAACCTTCCTCATTTTCGCTATTTGCTTTGCCACTTCATCTGCGTGATATCGGGGATACCTCTGATGCTCATAGCGGTCGTCCTTTTCCCTGTATATCCAGATTTCTTGCAAACGCGGGAAGGGGGCGAAAACGATACTCCGGGACCCGAGATAAATTCCAGGTTTCCCTTCACGAATGCGTTGCCATACCTGCTCCCTTTCTTGAGGGGCCACGCCAGTATGATACACAAAGGCTTCCTCTGAAATGCGATAGCGGAGGAAGGCGAGGAGCCTCTTTTCCGGTGCCAGAATCAGCACTTGCCCTCCCCCTCGGACAATCGTTTCTGCTCTACTAAAATCTCCTTCATCGGGCTCTGGCTTCCAGAAAAGGGCATATCCTCCCCCCTCTTGAATTTCCTGAAGATGGATTCCCACAGAAGCCTGAAGGTTCCTCACAGAGAAGTGAGTTTCTATGGCAATTTTCTGGCTCTTCGCCATCTGTCGTAAGAACCGAATTGAAAGGCGTGGTGGACAGACTCGTTTTAGATGTTGGAATGAGAGGAATCCTTCTGAAGGGAGGGCATTCAGGATACGAAGTTCATTCTCGGAAGCAGGGAATGTGTTTTTCCCCTTGCCGATATACATCGTTTTCTGAAAATGAATCCCCGGGGGAAGAAATAAGGGAAGCACTTCTCCGAGGGTGAAAAAAAAACGCTGAGACATCCACTCCATAAGAGAGAGGGTGAAAGGGTGAAAAAGGGGGTGATGGGAAAAGATTCTATATAAGGGTTTCAAGGATTTGCCTCTGACGGGAGGTGCCTGTGTTTTTACCACTACACCCAATTGAAACTGTTTGCCAAAGGGCACCTCCACCAGAGTTCCGGAGTGGATGGCTTCATCGGGTGTAATATAGGTATAAAAGCGGTCCATCCGGGAACCCAAAATCGCTACCTGGACGCGGGGAAGCCTCATCCGCCTGACTTCGTTTCTTCTTCTCCTGGGGGTTGAAGATAGTCTCTAATTAAACTGACCTTGAACTCCACCGGTGTCTGATTCATAATGTTCCGAAACCATTCCTGAATATAAGGCTCAATTTCCTGGGCTTCCAGTTCCTTTCGTATCAGTTCCTTCACTTCACCGAGAGGGGGCTCATAGAGAGGGATCAATTGAATTAACTTGATAAAGATGGTAATTTCGCCCACTTTCACTTTTTTCACGCCCTCACCGGGAGTCATCTTGAATACCTCATCCAGAAGGGCGGCGGGGAATCCATCCCGCTCCAGAAGGAATCGGGGACGAGGAGGACCGGTATCAAAGTTCACTCGCCCTACAGAATCTCTATCTTCCGAATACTTCTGCGCCAGCTCTTCAAAGTCGGGGCTCTCCTTCAGTGCTTTTTCCACCTCTGCCACCTTTTTGGCATCCTGAAGTAGAATATACTGGAAACGAACCTGGGGAGGACGCGTGTATTTCTTGATGTTTTTCACATAATGCTGGCTGACCTCGGCATCTGTCACAGTAATTTTGTGCTCCTGAACGATTTTTTGTCTTTCCTGCTCCACCCGTTTGTTCCGAAGAATAGTATCCGTGATGTAATCTCGCAGGACCTTCTCGGGAAAGATTTCCAGAAATTTTTTATATCGGTCGTCGCCTTTCGTGTTGATGTTCTCGTTGATATATTTTTGAATTTCCTCTTCCGTAACTTGCAGGCCTTCTTTTTTCGCCTGATTGACGATAATTTTATCCGCCACATATTTATCCAGGACGCGAGCCAGAAGGGTCGGGTCATCCTCCAGCATCAGCAGAGTCACGCCGGTCATTGTGATGGACTCATTTCCTATCTCTACCACGACGGTATCCTGTGCAAGAGCCGACATAGTTCCTGTGCATGCCAACATCAGCCATAGCATCAGAATCCTGTAGCGTTTCATCTTTTCCTCCTCCTTTTTTTCCACACCGAGGCAAGGAAGTTCAAAATTTCTCTCGCCACTTCACTTTTGGATTGAAGAGGGAAGGTCTGGACCTTCTCTTGCCCGGTAACGAATAGGACACGGTTGGTATCCGAAGCGAATCCACTATCGGGAGTGGAAACGTCATTAACCACCAGGAGGTCCAGGTTTTTTTGAGAGAATTTTTGTTGGTAGAAATCCGGTTTGTGGGCGAGGCCCCATTGAGCGGAGAACCCTACGAGGATACGATTTTTTTTTCGTCGCCCCATTTCCTGCAGGATGTCCGGTGTTTGAGTCAGGTTGAGCTGGAAACTTTTTCCATAGGTATTTTTTCCTGGTTTGCCGGACCTTGGATGAGCAGGGGAAAAATCAGAAACGGCAGCGGCCATCACTACCGCATCCACCTGATTCCAATTGTGGAAGCAAGCGTCCCGCATTTCTTTTGCTGTTTTCACCTGCTCCATCTTAACATTCCACGGTGGAGGTAACAGTGTGGGACCCGTGATGAGACGAACTTCCGCTCCCCGCTGTGCCGCTTCCTCAGCGATAATATAGCCCATTTTTCCGGTGGAAGGATTGGAAAGAAATCGGATGTCATCCAGAGGTTCCCGCGTGGGTCCGGCTGTAACCAATAGTTTCATTCCAGATAAGGTTTTGGGTATCAGAGAGGCTTCAATTTCTCCCACTATCCGGTCAATATTGAGGAGTTTCCCGGGGCCCATTTCTCCACACGCTGCTATCCCTTCTTCCACGGGCAGAACCTGAAATCCAAGCCGTTTCAATTTCTGTATATTTTCCTGGACGATGGGATTTTGGTACATCTCAGGGTTCATAGCGGGGGCGAGGAAAGCCGTTTTGGTTTTACACAGAAGGAGACAACTGAGCAAATCATCACCCAGCCCGGCAGCGAGTTTTCCGATAAAATCTGCCGTAACCGGTGCTACCAGCAATGCCTCGTGATTTCGCTCTAACTCTATATGCAACATTCGTCCGCTCTCAAATAAATTCGTGTAGACCGGGCGTCCGGTCAGAGATTCAAAAGTAATGGGGGTAACAAAGGCTTGTGCTGCTTGCGTCATCACCACCGTCACTTCATGCCCCTTCAGCCGCAACTGCCTGACCAGTTCACAGGCTTTGTAAGCGGCGATGCTTCCGGTCACTCCCACCAGAATCCGGCTCATTCCTCGTCCACTCTAACTTCCATCCAGCCCTCTTCCGGATATTCCATCAATTCCCGATAGGTGTTCGTGGGGAGTTCGGGCTGGATTTGCCCGCTCAAGAGTTCTGCAATGGCAATGTCAATGGGGCTATCCTGGGCAGGGTCGCATTCTACCAGAGGCTCCACCATCCCATTGGTTAAATCCCGGGCACGACGAGCAATGGTATTCACCAGAATATACCGGTTGGGGATAACTTTGAGAAGCCGGTCCAGAGGAGGATGAGCCGCATCTCGCTTCCTCCCAAGAATCTCATTGATTTTCGGTTTCACCATCTTTAACCTCCTCCCCTTGTTTTATTTCAGTATCGGTAAAGGCAGACGATTCACCCGGCGAAAAGTTTTGCAGTATTCAGCCCGGAGAATCCCAATGAGGTCCTGCGTCGCCTGGGTCAGGTCATCATTCACTACCAGGTAATCATACTTTGGGAGAGCCTGCACTTCTTGATGAGCATTCCGAAACCGTAGAGCGCCCTCCTTTTTATTCAGTCTCCGTTTCCGCATTCGTTCTTGAAGAATTTCCCATTGAGAAGGCAGAATGAAAACCAGCACAGCCTGAGGATATTTTTCTTTCACGACTAACCCACCCTGAATATCCAGAACCAGGAGAACTGCTTTCCCTTCTTGCAAGGGCTTATCCAAACTTTTCCAGGGGCTACCATAAAGATGTCCGTGCACTCTTGCCCACTCCAGGAAAAAGGAAGACTTCACCATCGCTTTAAAGTCCTTCACGCTCACGAAGTGATAATCATGATGGTTTTTTTCACCGGGCCTTTTAGGGCGAGTGGTATAGGTGACCACCTTCTCCACGATACCACCGAAATGCTTAATCATTTCCTGTGCAAGCGTGTCTTTCCCTGCCCCTGAGGGTCCGGATAAAACCATTAAGACCCCTTTTCTCAGGCTTTCAGAAGTTAATCCTGACTTTTCTATCGTCTTCGTGCCTCGCCAGAGGATAGTTTACCACACCTCTCTCTTTTACTCAAGTTTTCAAGCGAATTCATTCTCTGCTCAATATTTTACAGGTTTTCCTCTGGCGTTTGCATGAATCCACAGGTTGAAATTTCATTCTGTGGCGTGTTTTCTGAATAAGAAACCCTTTTATTATTGAGAATGATTATCAAAAATCAAAAAAATGTTGACAGAATTTGACTTATCCCCTATAATAATATTGGTGATTGGATAAGGATGGAAAACGGAACGGATTTGGAAATTAGGAACCTGGTGGTTTCCACCGGGGGGAAGCAGATTTTGAAAGGGGTAAATTTAACGATTCGGAAAGGGGAAATCCATGCTCTTATGGGTCCCAACGGAAGTGGTAAAAGCACTCTGGCTTTGACCTTGATGGGACATCCCCGATATCTAATAGAAGAGGGGAAAATAGTCTATAAGGGGCATAATATACTGGAAATGAAAGCGGATGAACGGGCTCGGATGGGCTTGTTTTTGGGCTTTCAGTATCCCTTTGAAATCAAGGGGGTGATGTTCTCTCACCTGCTCTGGAACGCTTATACGGCACTGAAGGGCATTCCAACTGAAGATGGGAAGAAGAAAACTCCCCTGAGTCCTCTGGAATTTCGGAAGCTACTCTCTGAAAAACTGAAATTGCTGGAAATGGACGAATCCTACGCGGACCGCTATGTGAATGATGGATTTTCCGGAGGTGAGAAGAAACGGGCTGAAATTCTTCAATTAGCGGTTCTTCAACCGGAAATAGCCATTCTGGATGAAACCGATTCAGGCCTGGATATAGATGCGCTGAAGATTGTGGCTCATGGAGTTAACTCCCTATCGGGACCCCATATGGGCATCTTGCTCATTACCCACTACCAGCGAATTTTGCGATACATCCAGCCTCAATTCGTTCATGTGATGGTAGAAGGAAAAATTGTTCGCACGGGAGGATATGAACTCTCCCAGGAACTGGAAGCCAGAGGGTATAACTGGATTCTGGAAGAACTGGCAAAAGAAACTGTCACACAGAATACATAAAGGAGGTGGAGTTATGGCACTGAAAGAAACACCCGTATTAGATTTTGGATACGACAGATATGATTTCAAAGACCCGGAGCAATATGTATATAAATCCAGGAAGGGGCTTTCTAAGCAAGTGGTGGAGGAGATTTCAGGGCTGAAAGGGGAGCCCGACTGGATGCGTCAATTTCGCCTGAAGTCACTGGAAATTTTTCGGAAGAAATCTCTGCCCACCTGGGGGGGCGACCTGTCCACTTTGAACTTCGACGAAATCTATTATTATGTCCGCCCCACAGAGAAGCAGAGGCACTCCTGGGATGAAGTTCCAGAATACATTAAGAATACTTTTGACCGGCTCGGGATTCCCGAGGCAGAGCGGAAGTTTCTGGCAGGAGTTGGCGCCCAGTATGAATCCGAAGTCGTTTATCACAAGATTCGCTCGGACCTGGAAAAAGAGGGTGTCATTTTCCTGGACACTGACACCGCTGTCCGGGAGCATTCAGACATCGTGAAGCAGTATTTTGGCACCGTGGTTCCTCCAGAGGATAATAAGTTTGCTGCCCTGAACAGCGCTGTCTGGAGTGGTGGCTCTTTCATCTATGTGCCGGAGGGGGTCCATGTGGAAATGCCCCTTCAAGCCTATTTCCGGATTAATGCCCAGAACATGGGGCAGTTTGAAAGGACTCTCATTATTGCCGAGCCGGGGTCCTTCGTGCATTACATTGAGGGGTGCACGGCGCCCGTGTATTCTACCGACTCTCTCCACTCCGCCGTGGTAGAAATCATCGTGAAGAAGGGCGCCCGTGTTCGCTACACCACCATCCAGAACTGGTCCAAAAATGTGTATAACCTCGTCACCAAGCGAACCGTTGCCTACGAAGACGCTACAATGGAATGGGTGGATGGAAACCTCGGGAGTAAACTCACGATGAAATATCCCTCGGTGTATCTCCTGGCTCCGGGGGCTAAGGGTGATATTCTTTCTATCGCCTTCGCCGGGCGCGACCAGCATCAGGATGCGGGAGGTAAGGTGGTTCATGTGGCTCCTTACACCACTTCCACCATCGTTTCCAAATCCATCAGCAAGGAAAATGGACGAGCCTCTTACCGCGGGCTGTTGAAAGTGCACAAGGGAGCGGTGGGTGTTCGCTCCAGCGTGCGTTGTGATGCTCTCCTTCTGGATGAAACCTCCCGCACCGACACTTACCCTTACATTGAAATTGAAGAAGAACAGGTGACCGTGGGGCACGAAGCCACTGTCGGAAAAGTCGGTGACGACCAGATTTTCTACCTCATGTCCAGAGGAATCTCGGAAGCGGAGGCCCTCTCTATGATTGTCATGGGATTTATTGAGCCCTTCGCCAAGGAACTTCCAATGGAATATGCGGTAGAGTTGAACCGCCTTATTGAGTTAGAAATGGAAGGCTCCGTGGGGTAATTTCCCCTTGATTTTTTTCCCTTACCTCATACAATTAGATGGAGAATGACAGGATGAAACAGGAAGGAGAAGTTTGTTATCTGGATGAGGATGCAGTTTATCGGCTTTCCCGCCACTTAGATGAACCCGAATGGGTGATGGAAAAGCGTCGGAAGGCGTTTCACATTGCCGAATCGCTTCCTCTTCCTTCCTCCCGTTACACCGATTTAAGAAGGCTCAACCTGAAAAAAATTCAGATTTCTCTACCTGCGATAGAGAAATCTTCAGAAGGGGTTCCCGTTTGGATGGGCTCCGCATTTAAGGAAAATACCGTGTTCGTGCAAAGGGATTCCACGGTGGTCTATCAACATCTGCCGGAGTCTCTGAGTCTGAAAGGAGTGATACTGGCGGATTTTCATACCGCCGTTCAAGAACATCCTGACCTTCTCAAACGCTACTGGATGACAGAAAACATTTCTTCGGAAGCCGGGAAAATGTGCGCTCTTCTCGGGGCTTTTAATACGGGTGGACTTTTTCTCTATATCCCGGAAGGGATACAGATTCCATTTCCACTCCACATCCGATTCTTGAACTCTACAAAAGGAATCAGCCTGTTTACGCCTCTCCTGATGATACTGGAAAAGGGGAGTGGAGTTACTTTCCTGCAGGAATTCCATTCGGTTTTTGGAGAGTCTGAATCGGAGAGAGGGGATGGACTTCCACCCGGGTGCTATACGCAGGTGGTGGAAGTATTCCTGAAGGAAGGAGCATCCCTCCATTTCGCTTCGCTGGAAAACCACCATATCCAAATGCCAGCATTCTATTTTAAAAAAGCCATCCTGGGGAGTGAATCAAAGGTAAACTGGACAGTGGGGTGGATGGGAGGTGATATTACTCAATCCCGCCTGGATAATCATCTCATAGGAGAGGGAGCACAGGCAGAGGACCTGCAAATTTTTTTCGGTGCAGGGCATCAGCATTACGACCTTTCCTCCAATCTGGTTCACAAGGCACGCCGGACCTCGGGGGATGTTCTCGTGAAAGGGGTCTTACGGGATCGGGCTCGTTCAGTTTTCCAGGGGCTCATTCAGATTTTGCCCGAGGGGCAAAACGCCAACGCTTATCAAGCCGCTCATACGATGTTGTTGAATGCAGGCGCCCGCTCCGATGCCATTCCTTCATTGGAAATCCAGGCGAATGATGTCCGTTGCACTCACTCTGCTTCTACCGGGCAAATTGACGAGGACCAGGTTTTCTACTTGATGAGTCGTGGACTGACGGAAAATGAAGCCAAGAAAATGATGGTGGAAGGATTCTTCGAGCCAGCAGTTCGCCGAATTCCCATCTGTGGTGTTCAAGAATCTTTTAAACGTTTGGTTGACCAAAAATGGCGCGGGACGCCATAGAACCTCCCTGTCAACATCTCTCCCCGAAATTATTTCGGTTTTCTATTCTCAAACTCCTTCCATTATAAAATGATGAATCTGTATCGCGAATTTATCCTGGACCACTACAAGAATCCAAGAAATTACGGAGAAATGGAAACCCCAGACATCCAGTACCAGGAGGGCAATCCTCTCTGCGGTGATGAAATTCAAATTGCCTTAAAATTAAAGGATGGTGTGGTGGAGGATGTGAAATTCAAAGGGCATGGCTGCGCTATCAGTATGGCTTCTACTTCCATTCTCACAGAAATGATTAAAGGGAAGAGCCTGGATGAAGTGAAAAAAATAGGAAAGGATGAAATGCTTCAAGCCCTCTATATTCCTATTGGTCCTACCCGGTTGAAGTGCGCCCTGCTCGGCTTAAAAGTTCTCAAAGCGGGGGTGTATGGTATTCACGAATGGCCTGGAGAAGAGGAGGACAAGTGAGCCTTCATGAAAAAATGGATAGAAGTGGGAACTGTGGAGGAGCTGAAAAAAAACGGACATATGACCATCTATATCCACAGCGACCGGGTCGCTGTTTTCTTTGCTCAGGGTGAATACTTCGCTATGGAAGATGTGTGCACCCATGCCGAAGCCTCCCTGTCTGAAGGCGAAGTGGAAGGTCAGACGGTGATTTGCCCTTTACACGGGTCACGATTTGATTTGCGAACGGGAACTGCTCTCTCTCTGCCGGCTGTCTCTTCCGTCCGAACCTTCCCTGTAAAGGTGGAAAAAGAAAGGGTCTATGTGGAAGTGGAGGAATAAAACATCCTTGCTGTTATGGCGAGAAACAAGACAGATGGAAGGAGGTGAATCTGGATGGCCGTAGTGACCACCCGAGTTCGGGAGGATTTCCCTATTCTCCAGCGAAAAGTGCACCAAAAACCACTCATTTATCTGGATAATGCTGCCACGACTCAAAAACCCTTATGCGTGATTGAAGCCGTTCAATCCTTTTACTCAGAGAACAATGCAAATGTCCATCGTGGCGTCCATACTCTCAGTGAAGAAGCCACGAGAAAGTATGAGCAGGCGCATAAAGATGTGGCAAACTTTATCGGGGCGAACTCCTGGCGAGAAATTGTGTTCACCCGCAATGCGACGGAAGCGGTCAACCTCGTGGCGTATGCCTGGGGGCTGTGGAATCTCAAGGAGGGTGATGAAGTCATCGTGTCCTTGATGGAGCATCACTCCAATATCGTTGCCTGTCTGAACTTGAAGCGGATGAAAGGTATTGAAGTGAAATTCATAGATGTAACCCCTGACGGGCGATTGAATCTGGAACATTTTCAAACCCTCTTGAGCCCGAAAACTCGCCTCGTAGGCATTACTCATGCCTCCAATGTTCTGGGCACCATCAACCCCGTAGATGAAGTGGTGAAAATGGCTAAAACTGTGGGGGCTCTCGTGCTGGTGGATGGAGCCCAGTCTATTCCCCATTTTTCCGTAAATGTTCAATCCATCGGTTGTGATTTCCTCGCCGGGTCGGGGCACAAAATGTTAGGACCTACCGGGATAGGCTTCCTCTATGCCCGCAAGGAACTCCTGCAGAAGATGGAGCCATTCCTTTACGGCGGGGATATGATTATGGAAGTCACCACCGAGGGAGCCACCTGGAATGAACTCCCCTGGAAATACGAAGCAGGCACTCCCCATGTGGCAGGAGGAATCGGTTTATCCGCCGCCATCGCCTATTTTCAGCACCTCGGAATGAACGAAATCGTGGAATTTGAAAGCCAACTCACTGAATATACCTTCCAAAAATTATCTGAAGTTCCCGATATTATTCTCTACGGCCCGAGAAACACAGAAAATCGTCTGGGGGTTTTCTCCTTTAACCTGAAAGGAATTCATCCCCACGATGTGGCGGGCTTGCTGGATGAAGACGGCATCGCCATTCGGAGTGGTCATCACTGCGCCCAGCCCTTGATGCGCCATCTGAATATCCTGGGTGCCTGCCGTGCCAGCCTCTACCTGTATAACACCACAGAAGAAATTGACCTGTTTATCCGCTCTCTCTACCGCATCCTGGACATCTTCTCCTGACTGAGTTAACCGGGAGGCGTGATGATTTTCGCGTAGAAACGACCTTATGTCGTTCCACCTTCGTTCTGAGCTAAAGGTGTAGAATCCCACACGGGGAGGTATTTCCCCCTGAACTGGGAAAGGAGTTCTCTTCTCCTCTACACCCAGCCGAAAAGGGGGTAGAGGATGCGAAGCCCCAGCCAGATGATGAAAAACCCCAGGATGTCAAAGAGAATGCCTGCCCTTACCATTTTTGTGATGGGAACCATTCCTGAGCCGTAGACGATAGCATTGGGCGGTGTGGAAACGGGAAGCATAAATCCATAACTGGCTCCGAGGCAGGCGCCCAGTGCGGGCGGAATTCCACTCACATCCGCCGCTTTCGCAATGGCAATCACGACAGGTATTACCACATTAGCAGAAGCCGTGTTGGAGGTGGTCTCGCTGATAATAATTCCCATAGCAATAGCAGCGCCAGTGATGCCCCAGAGGGTGCTCGCTCCCGTGAGATGAAGAAGCCCCTTTCCGATGGCTTCTGCCAGTTGAGTTTGAAACATCAGGTTTCCAAGGCTCAAGCCACCCCCAAAGAGGAGAATCGTTCCCCAGTCAATTCTCACTGCCTGAGCCCAGGAGAGGGTAAACTCCCGCTCCTTCCAGTCGGTGGGGAGGATAAAAAGTAAACTCGCCGCAAGGATGGCTACAACCCCCTCGGGCAATACGGAAGAATATTCGTTGTAAAAAGAAGACTCCGTTCCAGAAACTATAGCGATGAAGCCTGGAAATACCCAGAGGAATACGGCAACAAGGAAGGCAATCAAACAGTTCCGTTCCCCCGTTTTCCATTTCCCCATAGCCTTCAACTTCTCCCGAATCCAGTCCGAAGCCAGGGCAAACTCACCCTCAGTACGGGGTCGAAAAGGGTGTAGACGCACAAGCAGGAAGAAAAGAAAAAGATACATCACCACCAGCAGGGGAAGTGCCATCAACATCCACTGGAAGAAGGAAATCCGGAAATTCAGAAGTTTCTGAACCATCCCAATTCCTATTAAATTCGGGGGAGTGCCTACGGGAGTTCCAATTCCCCCTATGGAAGCGGAATATGCCAGCATGAGCATCATCCCGGTGGCAAACTCTCTCCCGCTTCTACCCCTACCCTTCTGAGGGGAAACATTCTCCTCTCCTGCACCTTCCTCCCTCTCAAAGTATGAAGATGAGGTGGACATAGCCTGGATAATTCCCAGGGCAATGGGAAACATCATCGCCGTTGTTGCGGTGTTGCTAATCCACATAGAAATAAAAGCGGTGATGGCACCGAATGTAAATAAAAGCTTGACGGGGCTCTGTCTGATTCCTTTCAAAGAGAGAATCGTGTAAGCGAAGCGTCGGTCCAGTCCGTGCACCTTCATCCCTTCTGCAAGAATGAAACTCCCGATAAAGAGGAAAACGATGGGGTCAGCGAAAGGTGCCAGAACCTCTTTTGCAGGTGCAACACCCAGAAGAACACAAAGAGACGACCCCAAAAGCGCCGTCGCAGGAATCGGAATGGCTTCCCCCATCCAGTATATCAGCACCCAACTGAGAACCGCTGACAGACGATGAGCGGATGGTGAAATGCCCGGCATTGGTATAATGAGTAAGATAAGAAAAAGTATCGGACCCAAAAATAAAGAGACCATTCTGCGCCATCGCTCAAACTTTTCTTCGCCAGCCGTTAGCGTCTCCTTCACTTCCACCCATATCCCCTCCATCTTACGCTCTCCTTTCGTGCGTTTCACATCTTCATCATCTCCTTTTCATAAACTATCATACTATAGCGGAAAGGATGAGGTGGGCACTGACAAGTAGTGGAAATGGTAGCCTGCCACTAAAATGAATAGGAAAATAGAGAACCACCGGAGATAAGTGAGGCCCAGCTATGCAATTCTTGTATGTTCTCTCAGGAAATCTATGAAGAACTGCAGGACGCTATAGCCAGCGAGCCAGAAGGCAAATTTTTCCCCGTTATATAGCCATAATCCTGGTGGCATAATTCTGGTGGACGAGCCAGCCAGAGAAAAAAAGAATAGACCCACAACCTCGTAAATCTGGGGGGGTGACGAAGCATACCATTATGCCTACCCGCTTCCCAGCAAGACTGCAAAAATTCTGAAAACCCCATACGAGTAGACCGGAATTTTTCCCACATAAAACAAAATAGGTTTCATTTACGCTTCAGTCCCTATCTTTGCGGTTCCTAAACTCTTCCAATGATGCGAATCCATCGGGTTTACAATTCCAGTAAGATGGTCACATCAACCTTTCAGACTCTCATTTCCTACCTATTCCTCGCACTACCTATGGGAGTGATGGGCGGATACGATGGATAGGATGGCGGAGCCGTAGGCGTTCAGTTTTCGCTCCCTGAAACCGCGAATTTTGAGCAAGTCTTCGGCAGTGGTTGGTTTGAGTTTCGCAATCGTGACCAGATGTGAATTGTGGAGGATGCAATAAGGTGGGATATTTCTTTTACGGGCTTCCATCCTCCGCCAATTGCGAAGTGCATCAAGCAGTCGTTTTTCGCTTTCATCAAGAGATATATGGACAGGATAAAGAATCTTTTTATAAGGTAGTTGAGGACCCCAACTTATCTGGTGATGCTTTTGAATGAACTCCGAAAGGTCTTTCATAGAAGAGGTGATTCTCGCGCCGGGGAGAGAATTTAAGAAAATCTCGCCGTAAGATTTAGTGGAAATTCTGGGGTCCAGAACAGCCACTACGCCCCAATCTTTTTGACTTCGGATGAGCCTGCCAAAGCCCTGACGGAACATTAAAACGGCATTGGGCAGGCTGTATTCCAGGAATGGGTTTCCTCCACATTCTTCAATTCGCTCGCATCTACCCTCTGTCAGGGGGTCATCCGGCACTTCAAACGGAAGGCGGGTGATGATGACGCAAATCAGGCTTTCACCCGGTACATCTATTCCCTGCCAGAAAGAGGTTGTGCCTACCAGCACGGCAGATGGACTCTGGCGGAATTGCGACAAAATCCGGGCGGGGTCGCCATTTCCTTGTGAAAAAACTTTCATCCTCGGGAACTTTGCTTCTATCTTTTCTGTGAGTTGCCTCACCACCCGAAAACTGGTGCACAGGATCAGGGTAGCCCCATTCGTGTGCTGTAAGATTTCCACAACTCGCTGGTTCACTTTCTCCTCATACTCTTCAGGCTTCTCCTTCGGGTCCGGGATATCTCCGGCCACATACAACAACGCCTGGGTGAGATAGTCAAAGGGGGAACCGTATCGGGCTTCTTCTGCGTTGATAATGCCAAGCCGCTGACGGAGATAGTGGAAAGACCGGTTCACCGTCAGCGTGGCAGAGGTGAAAATAATGGGAAGATTGGAAACGAATAGAGTAGTCTTAAGATGTTCCGCCACCTCCAGAGGAGCAGAGCGGAGTTCCAGGTTTTCCTGACGCCGATAGCCAGAAATCCGCTCCAGCCAGTAAACCGTATGAGGGTCCGAAAGCGTTGAGAAATTCTGCAAATCTTGATGGAGGCGGTGCACTCGCTCCGCGAACGAGTGGATTTCCAGTGAGACTTCTGGAAAATCCTCATGCGCTTCTTCTTCCGCTCGTCGGAGGGAAATCTCCAGGTGTCCCAGAGCAGGGGATAGCGTGTGAGAAACAGGCAGGGGCTTTCTGATGTGAAAGGAAGACTTTTCAGTTAAGGGAAAACTTTTGTGAAGGCTGTTGAAGAAGTGTTCCAGTTCCTCGCCAGCATGAGCGCATGCAGAATTTACCATTTCTTTAGTGGAGTCTGCTACCCCACGCATGCGAAAAGTAAGCCCCTTTTTCTGAGTGGGATGATGAATGTCCATCATCAGCCTGCGGATTCCTGACCACGAGAGGCGAATTCCCATGGTTTCCGCCACCACATCTTCCAGCGTATGGGCTTCATCAAAAACTACCGCATCCGGTTTAGGAAAGATGCTCCAGTCCGTATGCAGGTTGGTAAAAAAGAGAGCATGATTCACCACCAGGATGTCCACATGAGAAGCATCTCTTTTGGCACGGAAGTAGAAACAGTTTGGAAAATATGGGCATTCTTTACCCATGCAGTCGTTAGGGTCTCGCCGAGCAAGCGACCAGATAGACAAAGGAGGGGATAACCTCAAGTCACTTCGGAGTCCCGACCGGGTGGTTTGCGACCACTTCAGGAGTTCCTGTAGCGAGTCCTGAATATCCTGCCCGAACAGCCCCGCACGAGAGTGTTCAAAGGCATGGTTCAACCTTCTTAAACTGAGGTAATTTTCAGCGCCGTAGAGAGAAGTGTAAGAGAAGGAAACGCCGAGGGCTTTTCGCAAGTTTGGAAGGTCCTTATGCACCAATTGCTCCTGAAGCGTTCGGGTATAAGTGGACACGACCACTCGTCTGAAATACATTTTTGCCCAGTAAATGGCTGGAACGAGGTAGGCGAAACTCTTTCCTACCCCCGTGCCTGCCTCTACCAACAAGGGTTCCGAGTTGAGGAAAGCTTCTGACACTGCCTCCGCCATCCGGCATTGCTGAGGACGGGGTTCGTAATCCACCAGATGCTTCGCCAGCAATCCACCCTCACCCACTTTGAATGCCTCATGAACTCTTTCCGTTAAAGATAACATCTTTCCCTTCTAAGCTCCAGAACCCTGCCATCTTACACTTTTCATTATAATGCCCGGTCTCACGCAAATGCTCAGGAATAGTGGGAAGAAAAAGTTATATCCTTCAGTGAATGAGGATTTTTGCACGGGGAAGGAGAAGAATTGTAAACTGGAGAGAGCCTGTTTCGCATCTTCTTCCTCTCCTTATTTTAAAACCATCACATCATAGGCATACACATTGAAAATCTCCCGACAAAGATATTTTATTCTACTTCTGATAGAAAATTGGCAAGAATTTCGGCGGCTTTTCGTAAGTCATCCAATTGTATCGTGATAGCCTTCCAGACGATGCGGTAGTCAATGGAGGCATATTCATGAATGAGAAGGTTGCGAAAGCGGACCCAATCCGCGAGTTTCTGGGCGAAAGAACGAGAAAAGATGTGAGAGTCAGCCAATATATGAAAAGTATCCGGACTGCTTTCGGGCTTACGCCACCCCTTGTTGGCAACAAGAGAATTCGCAATATCCGTAATGGCTTCTATGGCGACCTGAATGTTGCGGACAGCAATGTCCTGTGCATCCAGGTCTACAAGAAAGCGCTTTTGACTTTTAACTTTTTGAACGAGGGTGTGGAGACGATTCAGAGCACGCTCCAGATGGTCAAACCGAGCAATGAGGTGAGGACCCAAAAGTGCCCTCCTGTAGCCGGTATTTTATAGCCTCCCAGAATCGGAGCAGATATGGCTCGTAGTCCCAGTATTCCTTCATAGTTTGCACTTCAAATCTTATGCGAGCATCATGAGCCTTCTCAAACAAAAGCCTCCCTTCCTTTTGCACCAGAAAGCGGAGAGAAAGGGGCGCCTCGTTTAAAATCACCACATCTATGTTCTCCTGGTGGAGCGCTTTATCAAGGAGTCGGAGAATTTTTAGTCGGTAAGAAAAGAAATTTCTTTTTCGGGAAACATAAAGGGCAATGTCCACATCGCTATCCGGACGAGCTTGCTGTCTTGCCACACTACCAAAAATATAGGCGAATAAAATTTCTTCTCTAATCTGAAGTAGTTCTTGAATTCTCTGAATAGTGGAACTCTTTTTAAAACTCAATGTAATTCTCCATCCTTCATTATATCAGGTGCAAGTTTCTGCTACAAGAAAGCAGGGACGGCGGGAGTTGAACCCACAACCTTAGGATTTGGAGTCCCACGCTCTGCCTAATTGAGCTACGTCCCTGTGACTACCTATTATAGTATAATCCATTTTACCGAAGTATTCAAGAATTCTAACAGTGTGATTTATTTTTTTATAGAGTGGGTTGTGATACCCTATTAGGGGTGAGGACAGGATGGATAAGCAGAAAACATTAGATAGACCCGGGAGAGCAGGAAGCGAGGAGCAAGGAAAAAAGGGAGGGCAGAAATTCCCTGGAAGTGTGATGTGGATTCAGTTCCAGAAGATTTTGCCTGCATTTGCCCTGTTCCTCTTACTGGGTGCAACTTCTCCATCTATGGAGTTTCAGGAAGCCACCCTATCCAGCGGGATGAAAGTGATTCTGGAACAGAATCACGCCTCGCCTTTAATTTCTGTGGTGATTGTGGTGGGTGTGGGCTCATCTCGTGAAACCCCGGAAACATCCGGGCTCAGTCATCTTCTGGAGCATCTTCTATTTGACGGCACTGCCACGCAGACCCGGGAGCAAATAAAAAATCGCTTTGATGATAAGGGGATTTATGTCAACGCTTATACCCGACAAGACTACACTGCTTTCATCATCACCAGCCCGAAGGAATTTATTGAGGATGCCTTAAAAAATCAGGCGGATATGCTTCTGGAATCCATCTTGCCTCTCCAGGAACTGGAAAAGGAGCGGAATGTGGTCATTGAGGAGATGACGAAGGACCGGGATAATCCAGTCACACTGGCGGAGGAATGGTTTACTCAAACAGTTTTGAAGGGCACTCCGTATGAAAGGCCAATTATTGGGTATGAAAATGTGATACGGACGGTAAGCCGGGATGAAGTCCTCCGATTTTACAGGCAATTTTATGTGCCCGAGAATATGACTGCCATTGTGGTAGGGGATTTTGAGCCCACGGAAATCATACGGCTTCTCAACGCAATCTATGGTGGGTGGACATCCAGTATGATTCCACCTGTATCATTCAAGGATTGGAAGCCTGCCGGAGGTGTGTTTGAGAGGGAGGCTGGGACATCATCAATTTTAGTCAAAGTGGGTATGCCAGCGCCCAAACCTGGCACCGACGACGCCCTTGCCTTTGACCTTATTGCTTCCTACCTTGGAGGTTTAAATTCACCTCTTGGGCCGCTGCTGAAAGCCGAAAAATCGCCTCTCGTTACTGATTACAGTGTAGCCTATCAAATCCAGCGTTATCTGGGCTATCTGGAAATCAGCGCCACTCTGACAGATAAGGAAAAGGTGGCTCCCTTTCTTTCGGGTCTCCAGCAGGGTTTCAAGCAGCTGGCTTCTCAAGGGGTTCCAGAAGAGGAATTAAAAAAAATTCAGCGCTCCATCCAGGTGAATCTGGCGTTTCAGACAGAAAATTACACTTATGAGGCGATGGCGCTGGCACACTCGGTTGGGACAGGAACCTGGATGGCTCCGCAGGCCTATGTGGAGCGCATTCTTCAGGTTACACCTGCAAAAATTAAACAGGTGGCGAAAAAATATTTTTCCTCGCCCGTCTTGACAACCGCCATTCTTGCGCCAGCAAAAGAGGAAAAAACATCCACGCCTACCCCGGCCTTCTCTATACAGAAAAAGGTGCTGGAGAACGGAGCAGTAGTTATTGCCAAACAAAATCCAGGCAGCCCCATTTTTGCTGTGCATGTCCTTGTGAAGAACCGCCTTGCCCTGGAGCCATCCGGGAAGAATGGCCTGAGTTTTCTCGTTCAACAGCTTCTGGATAAAGGGACCACAACTCGTTCGGCAAAGCAAATATCCGAGGTTATGGAAGAAATCTCCGCCCGCCTGAAAACCGTGGATAACCCCTACATTCCTTTTGATGATTACTACAACTCTCGTAATTATGCGTATATTCGGTTTGAAACCCTCAAAGAACACCAGGAAAAGGGGCTGAATATCCTGATGGATATGCTCTTGCATCCTACCTTTCCAGATGAGGAAGTGAATAAAGCCAAAGTCTCTACCCAAATGCTGTTAAGACAATTCCAGAAGGATGCCAGGAAGGTTTCAGAAGGAATCCTCGCGAGCCTGCTTTCTCCGGACTCTCCCGATGGAAAGCCTCTTGAGGGCACTCTGGAAACTCTAAACTCTATTACTCGCCAGGATTTGTTAGACTACCACACCATTGCCTTCGCTCCGAACAATCTGATTTTTTCCATCGTTGGTGACTTTTCCCCGGAGAGTGCGATCCGAGCCGTGGAGAAGAGCATGAAAAACTTTGTGCCTGCAATCGTGCCCATCTCCACAAGGCAGCAGACTTCTGCCGGAAAAACAGTGACCCAATGGGTGGATAAGGACCAGGCGGTTCTTTATGTGGGGAGGAATATTGTGGGGCCTAATGACCCGGATGCACCGGCTTTGAAAGTGTTAAGCCTTGTGCTCTCCAGCCGATTAGCCAATCATTTGCGAGAAGAAAAAGGGCTGGCTTACTCCATCGGTGCTGGCGTAGATTTTTCTCCGGATGGAGGAAAATTTATCATTTCCATCGGCACCCTATCAGAGCAAGTTAGGGTCGCCAGGCAGGGCATCTTTGACGAAATGCAGAATCTTCTGAAAAATCCCCCTGACTCCTTGGAAATTCAGCGAGAAATAAACCGCTACTGGGGGCAACATCTCCGCTATCACATGAGCAGTATCAATCAGGCATTTTATTTAGGATATTACGAATTCATCGGCGTGGGCTATGAATATGATTTCCGCCACATAGAAAACCTTCGCAAATTATCCACTGGGGATATACAAAATGTGGTGAAAAAATATTTCAGCGACCCAAACGAGTGGTTTGTAGCAATTGCCGGTCGTGTTCAACCGGATTAAGAAGTGAGGACCCGGGAGAAGGAACACAAGACGTCTCATCGTGGCTTATGGAAGCCCAGCAGTGCTCATACGGTGAGCCATCGGTATCTAAACTATTGGACCCCATTCATATTGACATTACCCGAATTTCGCCTGCATTATATTCGCCATATTTTGAATTTGATAGAAGGTGATATAATGTGAATCGGGTCTGGTGGCGAAAGCCCTAAGAGGGAACCCCGATGGAATTCGGGGGCGGCCCCCGCCACCGTGACCGGGACGAAAGCAGCGTTTCCCTGCGATGTTATCCGCAAGGGAAGAGCCACTGAATAGGTGGGTTGCAAGGCTGCCTGTTCGGGAAGGCGCTGTTCCGATGGAGGTCGGAACCCTGTGTTTCGTTACTCACAGGGCGAGTAGGATGAACCGGAAGCCGGGAGACCTGCCAGACCTGAAAAGTTCGCGGGCGGCGATGAGATTGTTTTCTTTTCTTTCAGCACATTTCTTTCAACGCTCCTACTACCTCTTCTGTCTCCTTTTACTGATTGGAGCTATTCCACCTCAACGGATTGTTTCTATGGCTCCAAACATCACAGAAATCGTGTCTGCTCTGGGTGCTCTCAAGCGACTCGTGGGGGTCACTTTATTCTGCGATTATCCACCTGAGGTTAAAAACATTCCAAAAGTGGGAGGCTGGGTGAATCCGAACCTGGAAAAACTCATTACTCTGAAACCGGATATCGTTCTTCTCACGAAAGGACAGGATGCTTTTCTATTACGACGCTTCCATTCCCTGGGAGTGCAGTATCTGGAGGTTCGCACTGAAACACTTGCGGATATTTTACAAGCCATTCTTCAGATTGGTAGAGCAATAGGTGAGGAGAAGACTGCTGCGGAGTTAGTCCAGAGCCTGAACCGTGACTTCACAGCTCATCGCCTTCAATACAGGGGAAAGCCAGGGAAAAAAATCTTCTGGATACTCGGGCGCACTCCAGGGAGTTTCAAAGAGATGCTAACTCCTGCCTCGGGAACTTTTATGGATGAAGTGATACATATAGCAGGAGGCTGGAATGTTGCTCATTACTACGGTAAAGGATATATCCGGGTTTCCCTTGAAACACTCCTGGTGGAAAATCCAGATGTAATTGTGGAAACCTATCCTCTTCCTGAAAGAACGGTTTCCTCATCCTGGGAGAGGTTGCAGGGAGAAGGGATAAAAGAATGGGGAAGATGGAAAGAAATCAAAGCGGTTCAGACCGGTGAACTCTACCGAATCTATGATGAGGCGGTCCTTCGCCCCAGCCAGCGAATCCAAGTTTCGCTTCGTATCTTTGATGAAATTCTACACGGAAGGAAGCCCGATGGAAACCGTTCTTGAAGTTTCAGGATTGACATTTTCTTACCATCCTTCATCGCCAATTTTGAAGAACTTAACCTTTACTCTTAAGGCCGGCTGCCTTGCAGCAGTGATCGGAGTCAATGCATCCGGGAAAACCACATTGCTAAAAATCCTGTGTGGAATACTCACACCTCAAGGAGGGGAACACAAATTATTCGGGCAAAGCATTAGCACTTACAGCCGTGAAAATCTGGCGAAAATGATTTCGTATGTTCCTCAAGAATTTTCTCTCTCCTTTCCATTCACCGTGGAGGAGGTGGTGTTGCTTGGAAGGAGTCATTTATCCAGGAGATATTTTTATGAAAGGCAAGAAGACATCCACATCGCCCGAGAAGCGCTGGAGCAAGTGGGGCTTCAGGCGAAATCATCTTTGCCTGCAACTTCTCTATCCGGAGGGGAAAAAACTCTTTTGTCCATTGCACGAGCGCTTGCCCAGCGTCCCCGCCTGTTTCTACTGGATGAACCTTCAGGCTTCCTGGATATGAAACACAAGTTTCAACTGATATCTCTACTGAAAACCCTGGCGCACGACAGGGGGCTTTGCATCCTAACCGTCACCCACGATTTGTTCCTATTCCCACACTTTGACCAGATATTTGCCCTTCAGGAAGGAATGCTGGCGATGAGTGGTGCTCCGGACAATTTCCTCCGCTCGGATGTTCTTCAGAAGATTTACGGCATCCCGGTGAGAATAGAAAAGGGGCCGGAGCACTTATATTTTTCATTCAACGGGTAATGCTTTTTCAACAACGCTTCCGGAAAGCAGTGATGATTCTTCTGGAGATTCTCTTGATTACAGCATTGGTGAGTTTGAATTTTGGAAGCACTTCTATCACCCTGATGAGTGCATTTCGCCATATGGATTCTACGACTATCTCCGTGCTATTCGGACTCCGACTGCCCCGAATCCTTTATGGGATGGTCATCGGGGGGTCTTTAGGATTGTGCGGTGCCGTTCTTCAGGGTCTCTTCCGCAATCCACTGGCAACTCCGTATACGCTGGGGATAGCCGGGGGGGCTGCGCTGGGCACCACTCTGGCTCTCTTTTTCCATGCCCCCTTTCCTGTGCAGATAACGACCTCCTTCCTCTTCAGCCTCCTGACAATGATTTTCGTTTATCGCCTTTCTATCGGTCCCACCGGAGTTCGCCTCACTTCCCTGTTACTGGCTGGAGTGGTAGCAAATTTCTTTTTCTCTTCCCTCGTTCTTCTGATTCAGTATCTTTCGGAATCTATCCTCAACTTACGGATATTTCATTGGCTAATGGGAAATCTGGAAGTAGAGGGTTACGGAGAACTGGGAATTATCTGCCTGCTTTTAATCCCTGGCTGGATTTTTCTTCTTACTACGGCGAAAGGATTGAATGTTCTTTCTCTCGGGGAAGAAACGGCCACTTCAATGGGGGTGAATATCCAGGAATTGGAACGGAAGATTTATCTGGTCTCATCTTACATCGTGGCTGTAACCGTTTCTCTGGCAGGGCCCATCGGATTTGTGGGGCTTATTGCCCCTCATTTGCTTCGGGTTCTCTGGGGGGTGGATGCCCGACTCATTCTTCCCTGCTCCATTCTCGGCGGGGCAATCTTGCTGATTATTTCCGATACCCTGGCCCGAACCGTGATTGCACCGGCAGAAATCCCTGTGGGTATTATCACTGCTACCCTGGGTGGCCCCTTTTTCCTGTTTCTCCTATGGCGTTCTCGCCGCGAGATTATTCTGTAATCCTCAGGGGGTGCTCTTCACGCCATCTCCCTCTTATTTTCGTTTTCATCCTTGGCTTTATCAGTGCTGAAAAATCAGAAAAGCAGAACACCCAAGCGACCGTCTATGAGCTGGGAGAGATAACCGTTTCCGCTCCGTTAGATGAATCCTTCATTTTCTCTCCTTTTTTTAAAGAAATTATAGAGGCTCCTCAACAAAACCCTACTCGTTCTCTAACAGACCAACTCAGCATTCTGCCAGGGGTGCGAACGACCCGATACGGAGGATGGGGGGGGTTTACGACCCTTAGTATCCGGGGGTCCTCCGCTTCTCAAGTTCTCATCTTCTGGAACGGAATGCTACTAAATCTCGGTTATACGGGCATCGTCAATCTGAGCGATTTACCCCTGGAGGGAGTCAAACGAATAGAGGTCTACAAGAGTTTTACACCTGTAGAAATGGGGAGCGGTGCCATCGGCGGAGCCGTGAATTTAATCAGTCATAGATACCCGTATAGCCCCAGATTTTCTTCTTTTTCGGGTTCTTATTCAACGGGGAAATTCTCCCTCTTCCTTCCCTATCAAAATCACTGGGTGGCATTCGCGGGAGAATCGTCCAGAGGAAATTTTCCTTTTCATTCCGACAATGGAACTCCTTACAATCCAGCAGACGACTTCACCGATGTCAGGAAGAATAACGATTATCGTGCGTTAGAAGGAATGGGGAAATTTCAGTGGGGGAAAAAATCTTCCTTTTGGGCCGTGGATGCCGAGGTATATACAAAAAAACAAGGCTTACCCGGCATTTACAGTAATCAATCAAAACACGCCCGATTTAATCCGAGGCGATGGCTTCTGACCCTCACCACACAACAAACCTGGAGAGAAGCGAAGGGGGATTTTGTTTTTTATTTTCACCGTCAAGATGACCATTTTACCGACCCGGCGGGTGAAGTCTCTTTAATTCCTCAGGACACTATCTACGGAACGGTTGCCTGGGGCACACGGTTTCAAATTGCCTTCCCCTTTTCATCTTCTCATTCTCTCGCAACCTCGCTGAATTACCGGAATGAATCCTTCCGAGCCAAAGGAAGTAGCGGAATACAGATGGAAGGAAGGAATCAGCGTCAATCCCTGTTTTGGGGGCTGGAGGACACCCACTGGGTAACTGACAGGTGGGGAGTTTACCTTCAAACCGGCTGGGAAGCCATAGAAAACAGGTATCAAGAAACCCGCCGTGAACACCTCATCTCTGCCCGTTTAGGAATGACTTATGAAGTGGATTCACATATTGCCATCAAAGGGAACATAGGCAAAGGCTACCGAATTCCTAATTTTACAGAACTCTTTGGCGACCGAGGATTTGTGATGGGCAATCCAGACCTGGTGCCTGAAAAAAGCCTGAATATGGATGTAGGAGGGAATTTTTCTGGTCGCTGGGGAAACTTCACTCTTGCTTACTATGAATCCCATCCCAAAAACCTTATCTTATACTGGCAAAACTCACAAAGAACGATTAAGGCATTTAATCTGGAGCAGGCAGAAATCAAAGGCGTGGAGTTCAGCCTGAAATCCCGATGGAAGCGGAACGACATTCTAACAAACTATACCTATCAGCGAGCGGTGGATAAGGGACCATCATTCTGGGAGGGAAATCTTTTACCTTCCCGCCCGGTGCACGAGGCATTTTTTCGTCTCCAGCACAAATTTTCAAGGAAATTTCCTATCACGGCTCACTATGAGTTTGCGTACACAGGAAAAATCTATTTAGACCGAGCGAACCAGATTCTAACGGGTGGCATTCGGACTCACACGGCAGGGTTTAGTGTGCAACGCGGTTCGCTCTTCTACACGATAGAGGTCCGGAATATCAGAAATGTGAGAGGGAATGATACCCTGGGATTCCCGTTACCCGGAAGGGCATGGTTCCTTTCCATGTCCACACCCATTCAGAAAAAATGAATCGGTAGATGCTCAACAGGAGCATTCTCCAGAGCGATTTCATACCGCAAACGGCAAATCGGACACAGGGCAGGGGTCTGCTGGTCCAACTCTTCCACGTTTGCGGCTTCATACATAACGCATGGCGGGAAGGGGCAGGGAGTAAGACCAAAAGTTTCACCGAGAGCATAAAGAGCAACCTTTTGTATTCTCCGGATGAGGACTTCTTCATCACTTCGCAAACCCGGAGACCAAAGTCGGTGCAGGCTCACAATACCTGCGCCACCGCCTCTGAGTCCTGCCCCAAAAACAAAAGGCTTTCCATTTGCAAACAAATCTATGGAGGTTAATCCAATACAGCGATAAAAATCAAATCCTTTTTTCCGTTCCTCCTCCAGGATATCCAGAAGAACAGAAGTGCGGAACTGCTGACGGTTCTCATCAAAGGCTTCTTTCGGTGGAGGTATTTCTGGATGATGCTTGTATCGTCTCATCACATCCTGAGGCGCGGGGATACGAAATTCGCTCAGACAAATCTCCGGAATAACTTCCAGGTGCGAGGTGTCCACTTTTCCCACTGGAACCAGCAACAATCGGGTGCGATACCGAGGCTGAAACTCGAAGCGGTTATAGATTGGTTCGGACTCCGGCATGAGCATAAAGCCCCTTTTGACGAGCATCCTCTAAGTAACTCCGAAGTTCTTCTTCACTGATTTGATGAAAATCTATATAAAAACTGCCAACCGCAAAAAAGGGGGTGTCCACTGAATACACGCAAATCGCATCCTCTACGAAGGAATGGAGTTTTGCAAGGGTATCAGCGGGGGAAACCGGGACGGCAATTCCGACCCTTGTATACCCAAACCTCTTCAGAGTCAATGCAGCGGCAATGGCGGTGTAGCCTGTGGCAAGGCCATCGTCAATCACTAACGCCATCCTGGTCGGGTCAAGATAAGGGGGGAGTCCTTCCGCCAGATGCCGGTGAATTTCCTGGGTATTTTTAAGCACTCTCCCGGCAATCTTTTGAATTTCATTTTCCTTGAGATCCACTTCCCGAATAACTTCCTCATTTAAGTAAGTGGTTCCATCAAATGTGATGGCGCCGAATCCGGTTTCCGGGCTGAACGGTAAAGGCAATTTCCTGGATACAATCAGGTCCATGGGAGCGTTCAATTTTTCAGCAACCGCCAGCGCTACCGGGATTCCCCCGCTGGGGATGGCAAAAAGCACAACCTCTCCTACGGAGTGTTTTTGAATTTCTTCCGCCAGCAATCTTCCCGCTTCCAATCGGTCACTAAACGGAAGCACATCTTTCACCTTCCATCCTTTACTATAATCAGTTTCCACACAAAAAGCAAGGTTAAAAGATGGAACAGGCACAGAAAGAAAAGGACGACACAGGGTTATCTCTTACATAAGTACCCTATGGAATACCCTTCAATGGGAAATCAAATGGGGATCAAAACTTAGCCGGGAACACAAATAGACCGAATGAAGTTTTCAAAGATGCTGTATAGCTGCTCCAGTGAATCACAACTCACCCATTCTTCACGAGAATGAATGCCGCTTCCCCGGGGATAGATAATGACGATAGGGATGTTTTTTTCGGCGAAAAAACGACCATCAGTGGCACCATGCTCCCGGGAAAGAGTGGTGCCACGCCCCAGCACTTTCTCCACCACTTTTCGGAAGGTTTGAATATCGGGATGGTCAGGGGGAGAATATACGACTTCTCCGGTGGTGAGAACTTCCATTTTGACATCGGGAGTTTGACTCAAAATCCCCTCAATTTCTGTTTGCATGTCCAGAAGGGAATATGGTTCGGTGAAGCGGATGTCCAGTTCCATGGTGGCTTCATCGGGCACGATATTGACCTTTTTCCCGCCAGCAATCCTGCCGAGGTTAAGGGTAGGATGCCAGTGGTGAGTATCCCCGCAGGGTTCCGAAGGGAAGCGAGCCTTCAAACGGGAGTAAAAATCCAGAAGTCGGTCAATGGCATTCACACCTTCCCAGGTTCTGGAGCCATGAGCCGATTTTCCTTGCGCCACAGCGCGGAGGTGCAACACTCCCTTTTCGCCGATGACCATTTCAAAATTTTCGCCTCCATCAGGAATCACAGCGAAGTCAGCCTCCCAGCCCTCTTGTCTCAGTAAATAGGCCACACCGTTCTCGCTTCCGATTTCTTCATCCGTGGTCAGCATAAGAGACACGGGATAAGGGTGAGGAAGGTTTTTGAATAAAGTCATCATGACGGCGCATGAACCCTTCATATCTAAGGCTCCGCGACCCCAGATTTTTTCGTCTTTCTCCATAGCGTGGAACTGCTCAGGCTCCGCATCCACTACATCCAGATGCCCCACAAACATCACCCGACTTCTCTTTGAATCCGGTTGAAAGGTGGCCACCAGGGAGGGCTTTCCATTTCTTTCGTACCGATGAATTGTCAAAGCCGGACGGCGGAGAAAATCCTCCGCAAACTGAATAATGGCTGCAAGTTGGTCTCCATTCTGGGCAGTGGTTTCAAATTCTATCAATTTTTTCAATAATTCTTTCATCCTTATCACACCCCCGGGAAATTATATCAGATGGATATGTGATATAATGACATTACGATGTCAAAGTCGGGAAATGGTAGTAATTGGGTGAAGTGGATATTTATTGGGTGCGGATGCCTGATTCTGGGAGCCATCATCCTGGTTGGGGTGGTCGTGGGATGTGGAACCTGGGGCTTGAAAACGGCCTCAAAAATGTTCTATTCCCCACCTCCGTCTGTAACCATGGCTTCATCCGAATCTCCTGCCGCCTCCAATGCGTTGGATTTTCTTCTCGGGTTGAAATCGTTGAGAGAAGCAGGCATTCAGAGGAAATTCCTGGAAATATCAGAAGGTGATATAAACGCTTATCTGGAGAAAAACCGCACTGCGGAAAGTCAAATCGAATCCCTGGTGATGGATTTGGGCTCAGGAGGCTTTTCCCTGTATTCTGCCGTGTCTCTCATTCCAGCACAAATGAGCGATGGACAATCTCTGAAAATTTTTCCCTCTATGCACATGAGTGTCCTCGCGGATTTTGAGATACAAAAGGACAAATCCGGGAAAGTTTCGTGGGTGCCCATTCGCTATCAGGTTGGTAATTTTCCCGCTGAAGCGAGTCAGGCGCAGATTCCTCGGATTCTAATGATTTTCTCGGAAATCTCTCGCCGACAAAGGGAGCCTTTCTTCCGAAAACTCTATCGGCTTCTGGATGAAGGATTGGAACTTCCTGAAGAGGTCAAGTCGGTGGAAATTGTCCCGGAGCGCATCCGAATCCAATTTTAATCCAGTGTATTAGAACTCGCCGGAAAATTCCGGGAAGATTTGAATTTCAATAGGCGCACCGGTAGGGATCACGGATACTTTCTCCGGGCATAAAATGAGGCAGTTTGCTCTTGACAGGGAAGTGAGAATATGAGAACCGAATGGACCTGCCGATTGGACATAAAGCGTTCCATCTTTCAAACTGGCTACGCCACAAATAAACTCAAAGCGTCCAATTTTTTTAGAAATGTCCTCCGTGAGGATGGCCACTCTTCGGGGCAGATAAACTTGAGAAAAGCCCATTATCTTACGAATGGCTGGATAAACGAATTCATAAAAGCAGACGAGAGAAGAAACAGGGTTTCCGGGTAAGCCGAAAACCAGGGTGCGGGAATGAGAATCCTTTTCAAAAACACCGAAGTATAAAGGTTTCCCTGGCCTCTGATTCACCTGCCAGAAAATGCGCCTGCACCCCAGGCTTTCCGCCACCTGTTTCACACGGTCATATTCTCCCACAGAAACTCCTCCGGAAATCAAGAGTAAATCCGCCTGGTTGAAGGCTTCCTGAAGGCGGTTCTGGATACTCCTATCGTTATCTTTTTCCCTACCCAGAAAGAAAGGTGAAATGCCCATATTTTTGATGGCAGAGGTTAAACTGAAGCAGTTAGAATCCCGAATTTGCCCTGGTCCGGGAATTTCTTCCGATGAAACCAGCTCATCCCCAATCGTGAATACGGTGGTGCGTGGAGGCGGATATACCTGGACCCAGTTCAAACCGAGGGAAGCGAGAACGCCAATGGACGCTGGCGTGAGGACTGCGTTGGCTGCCAGAACCATAGAGGTTAACTGAATATCTTCGCCACGATGGCGGATATTTTCACCGGGCTGAACCGATTTGTGGATTCGCACCCATCTGTCCTGTGCTGGAGTAGTGAATTCTTGCATAATGACTCCATCTGCTCCGCCTGGCACGGGTGCACCGGTGAAAATGCGAACGGCCTCTCCTGGCTGGAGAAAAAACGGAGAAGCCTGCCCTGCCCTCACCTCTCCGATAAGTTTAAGAGTAATAGGACGCTCAGAGGTGGCAGAAAGCACATCTTCCGAACGGAGCGCATAGCCATCCACTGCCGAATTATCAAAGGGCGGAATATCTTCCCCTGAATAAATGTTCTCCGCAAGAATGAGCCCAACGGCTGAATGTAAATGCACCTTCAGGGGCTTCAGGCGCTGAGACTCATTCAGCACCTTATGCTGGGCTTCCTCAACCGAAAGCATTCCACTACCCTCGCTTCACCCGGAAGCGAACGCGGACGGGCAAAGGTGTTGAAGAATACAAGCCTCACACAAAGGCTTTCTGGCTTTGCAAATCTTTCTTCCATGAGCAATCAACAAATGACTGAATAAAATCCAGTCGGATTTCGGAATCAGACGGATTAAATCCTTCTCAACCGCTTCTGGTGTCTTCTGTTGAGTGAAACCCAGGCGACGGGAAAGACGCTGGACATGGGTGTCCACCACCACGCCTGAGGCAATCCCATAGGCATTTCCCAGCACGACATTAGCCGTCTTCCGCCCGACCCCATCCAGCGTGAGTAAATCCTGCATCTTACAGGGAACTTTCCCATCAAACTGCTGAAGAATTTTCCGGCAGGCATTCTGGATGTGCCTGGCTTTATTTTTGTAAAAGCCTGTAGATTTTATGGCCTGTTCCAGTTCCTTGCGGGGTACCTGTACAAAGTCTGTGGCGGTAGGGTATTTTTTGAATAAGGCAGGAGTCACCTGATTCACCCGCTCATCCGTGCACTGGGCGGATAGAATAGCCGATACCAGTAGCTGGAGCGGATTCCTGTGGTCTAAGGTGCATCGTGCCTCTGGGTAGGCTTCCTTCAACAGACTGACAATCTTCATTGCTGTGTCTTTATCCCTTTTCACAAACTTTTTACTGTTCATTCGGCTTTTCCATCCCATTCCATAATTATAGAAAAAATATGGGTGAACCAAAAGCGATATCAGGCTTAATGTCAAAGTGAGTTTTTATTCGGGGGGTGTTGGAGGAAGCGCTCAGTGCAGTGAGGCTCTGAGCCTTTTCTACAGTCTTGATTCAATGGGGATTTCCCTGCCCATCCCTGGGGCTAAAAAACTCTATGGGATGAAAATCCGGATGAAGATGCCGGGTTGAGACAGTCAGCCAGGAATATGGTAGGATAAAGATAGAAGTGGAAGGAAAGGCATCGGAACTGACGGTAGTGAAAAGCCTGCGGGAGTGCCTGCCAGTAGTGGAGGTTTTTTACAGTATTCAGGGGGAAGGTATCACAGCGGGCAGGCCGGCGGTATTTCTCCGTCTCGCCTTCTGCAATTTGTCCTGCATCTGGTGCGATTCCAAATTTACCTGGGAAGTCCCGGTGCTGGATTTTCAGTGGCAGAAGTTTGAGGAAGTTGCTTCTCAAATCGGTGAATATCCGTGCCGGCGACTCGTAATCACAGGCGGTGAACCACTGGTATGGCAAAATAGACTGGTAGAGCTTTTATCGCTTTTATCGGAGCATACGGTGGAGGTGGAAACGAACGGCACCTTCCTGCCCCATCCTGATTTTCATGCCTTTGTATCTCAATACAATGTGTGCCCGAAACTTTCCAATACGGGGCTGGAAGAGGAGGTTCGGTTGAAGTGGAATGTGCTGAAATTTCACCGGAACTCCGAGAAAAGTTATTTCAAGTTCGTACTCGTCCGGGCTCAGGACATCCATGAAGTTTTAAGTGTAGTGGAGCGATTGAGGGTTCCACCCGAGCGAGTGATTCTCATCCCGGAGGGAACTACACAACAGCAGATTGCCCTTCGTCGCCCTTTTGTTGCAGAACTTTGCAAGAAATATGGCTTCCTTTATTCGGAGCGCCTGCATATTCTTATCTGGGGAAATCAGCGAGGCGTGTAAAGGGTCCCTCTGAAGGGGTGACAGAAATCGGCAGAACCTGCTCATTCCCTCCAGCCTTCGTAGAACGGGTTCAAAAGATGCTGGGGGGCGAATTCAAGACCTTTCTACAGTGGTGTGAAAAACCCTTAAGAAAGGCATTAAGAGTCAATACAAGGAAGGTTTCATCGGAAGTATTTCTGGCTCGTGCCAGAGAAAGAGGCTGGCATCTTATTCCCATACCCTGGTCAAAAGAAGGATACTGGATAGACCGGGAGAATCGGGAAGTGCCCCTGGGAAAATCTGTAGAGCATTATGGGGGATGGTTTTATCTGCAGGATCCTGCATCTATGATTCCTCCCGAAGTGATGAAAGCGCAGGAAGGGGAGTGGATTTTGGATCTGGCGGCGGCGCCCGGCGGAAAGACCCTCCATATCTCCTCTACTATGCAGGAGAAGGGAATCCTGATTGCGAATGATGTTTCAGCCCAACGAATAAAGGGTCTGGTTTCAAACCTTGACCGTATGGGTGCGGTGAATGTGGCCGTCGCTCAACTGAATGGGAATCAGTGGGGGCGCCTCTTCCCTAATACCTTTCACCAGGTCCTCTTAGATGCTCCTTGCAGTGCGGAAGGGACTATTCGCAAAGATTCCTTCGCCCTGGAGCATTGGAGCCTTCGCGTGATTGAAAAGATGGCACGCCAGCAACAACCTTTAATCCTTTCTGCTTTTCAATGCTTAAGGTCCGGAGGCACGCTGGTATATTCCACCTGCACGCTATCGCCGGAAGAAAATGAAAGAGTAGTGGATTTTCTCCTCAGAAAATTTCCGAACAATGCGATGGTCGTGGAATGGGAGTTGCCCGGTTTATTGACTTCACCAGGGGTAAGCGAATGGGAAGGCAAAGCATTCGTTCAGGCAGAAAAGACGAAACGAATCTATCCTCATCAGAATGATACGGAAGGGTTCTTCGTCGCAAAGATTCGGAAGCAAGAAGAAACCCATGCCCGAAAAATGGGATATCATACTGGTTCAGAGAAATCAAACCTCTGGAGGCTTTTATCAAAGCAAGAACGCCATCATATATTCCTTTTTCTTTATGAGCGATATGGTATCCCGGAAGAGACTTTTGACGGCTTTGAATTGGTAGAAGCCGGGCGTTCCCTGTGGTTATGGAAAACCGAATGGATAAAAGTGGCAAAGAGATTTCCCTTTATTCGGTATGGTCTTCGGTTAGTGAGTCGTTATGAGAAGAAAAGACCCGCAGAGCCGTTCACCCTCAAACTTTCCACCTGGGCGGTTCAGCGCTTCGGGCCTTTCGCTCAACGAAACATCCTGAATCTCTCCGGAGAAGAAACCGCACAGTATCTGGAAGGGAAAGATATTTCCCTTTCATCAAAGAGTGCAGAGATATCGGAGGGAATTGTGCTGGTGCGAGGAGAAAGAGTTTTTCTCGGAACCGGGTTATTGAAAGGCAATCTGTTAAAGAATCAACTCCCGAGATACAGCCTTGTCCTCTGACCCGTTGACCTCTGACCTCAATCGGAGTGGATGCGAACCCGATAGGAAAGAGTGCTTTTTCCATTCGCTTGTACCGGGATGAGGAATTTCACGAAGGAGGCCGAGACTTTTCGGGGCTCAAAAGTGGAAGATAGAATTTGCCAGTCTCCCCATACAGGTTCTAAAGCCTCCACAATCACATCATCGTTCTTGTGGTTCCGAACCTGAATGTCAAAAGCCACTTCATAGACTCCCGAAGCGATGATTTTATAATCCGTTTGAACTCGGTCAGCGGCAATATCAAAGGCTTCTCCAATTTTCACCCGTATCATTTCATCCTTGGGCGTGTGGTCTATGGAATCTTCCCCGATGAACTGAATGGCCCCGGAAGAATCCTTTTTATACACCCGAAAGGTGCCTTTAGGCAGGGGAATGCCCATGTTGTTTTTCTTCGCGTTTTCCAGTTCCAGATAAACACCCACCTTCTGTTCCTGTTTTTCGGACATCCGAGAAGTGAACCAGAAGCGTTGGCCTTCTAACTGAAATTTTTTCTGCACGGGGACGCTGGAGGCTTCCAGAAGGGTCATCTGTTTGGTTTCATTATTGTGGATAGTGGTTCGGCGTTCCAGGGTGTAAAGGTGGTATTCAAAGAAGGCTTCTTCACGGAATTGTGGGGGGGGTGCCCCAAGAGCACGCATTTCTGCCGCCGCATATTCATATTTCGGATAGGGAGGCGGAACCCGATGAACCGTTCCAGCCACGAGTTTTAAGGATGCATCTGTATAAGTGGCGCCGGAGTGGTTTTCTATGGTTACCCACCCGGTAAGGTCTAACCTGTCATCTTTTTCATTGAGGATGGAAACATAATCTGCCTTCCACTGCATCCCTTGAGTCAGATAGGATGCTTGAAGGGTATGCCTGGCACTTTTGCGGGTGTTCAGGAGCCAGATAAGGGTGGGCTTTGAGATGAGTCCTTCAGGCAATTCAGGGAGAACCACTCTTCCCTCACTGCCCAGATAAATTTTATCGCCGATTTGATAGACTCCCCCGCCCTCGGCAGACAGGAGCGTGGCTTCCACCAACTGTTCCTTACCCTCTTTATCCTTGATGGAAAGGTAAATGATTTTCCCCAGGTATTTCGAGAGAAGTTTCTGGGGATTTATCAGGTCATATTCATAATTCTGCTCCAACACCTGGAAGTTCCCGGGGTCTGTGAGAGAGAGGATACTGAGGGAGGTGGGGTCAATTTGAGAAGCCACATCTTCAAACCGAAAATGGAAGGTGCCTTCGGGTAAAAGCACCTGCCGGGAATCTTTGATCAGGGCTAAGTTGTCGTTATAAACAGTCACAGAGACCTCCGTCTGGTCCGACATCGTGCTGGAGGCCTGCTTTTCCACCTGTGGTGCCAAAATAGAAAAAGCACCCATCATCAACCCCACTATCCTGATTCGCGTCCACCATTCTCTTTTCAAGTTTTTCTACCTCCTTTTCATAATTTTATCATTCCAGAATAAATGACTCTTTGAGTTTGAGTTTTGTTCCCGGATGAAAGTGAAAAAATAAAATTGCGGTAAAATCAAAAATGGGAAGGTAAATGAATCGGGAAGGCAAGAGATTTCTTGCGGACCGGAATCTGGGTTCGCTGGCAAGATGGCTCCGTTTGCTCGGATTTGACACGATGTATCCAGATATTCTGGATGATGGAGAACTGCTAAAGATGGCAAAACGGGAAGGAAGAACTCTCCTGACGCGGGATAGAAATCTCGCCAGCCGAAATCCTGCCGCCACCTACCTGGTGAATGCTGGAAATCTGGAGGAACAACTTCAGGAAGTGGTCAGGGTGTTTCAGTTGTCTGAAAAAGCAAAGCCTCTTTCTCGGTGTTCACTTTGCAACCATCCCGTGAAACCTGTGATGAAAGAGAAGGTGAAGGAAGTGGTGCCGCAGAAAGTTTTAGATTTTCAAGAGAATTACTGGCAATGCTCTGGATGTGGCAAGGTTTACTGGCAGGGTTCTCACTGGGAAAGGATGAAAGAAAAACTTCGGCAAGTATTGGGTCCTGCGAAAGATACTCCATAAAGACTTTCCGTCTGTGATATAATATCTTTATGGAAAATGAAGGAGGTGCGGTAATGAAAGGCCACCGGCAAATAGTGATATTGGCCTGGATTCTCGGGTTTCTCGGAAGTTTACCCGCGGAGAATCCTTTTTTTATGGAAATTCCTGATCGGAAGGCGTTATTCAAAATTGGTGAAGAAGATGTAGCAATCCTCCGCCAGCCGGATGGAATGATAGTAGCACGAATTTATGCCATCAATATCGGTGAAAAGCGTGCGAAAACGGCCACCTTCTTCTGCCATCTGGCGAGAGAAGGAAAAGTGCTGAAGGAAATGGAGGCAAAAGTGGAGCGAATCCGGGTGGGACAGAAGGCAGAAGCGCGCTGTGAACTTGGAAAATTATCTCCAGGACCTTATGACCTGCGAATCCGAATGAGATATAATGGGAAAGAAGCAAACCGCCGAATCCAGTTTACAATCGGTGGTCCAAATCTCAGGGTTCCGGTGAATTTCATCACCATCTATCCTCTATCACCCCAGAAGAACCACCCTTTTCACATTCGGGTGGGCATCGTCAATAACGGCACAGAACCGGCTCATTCTGTAGTTTCACAACTGGAAATCTGGAAAGGGGGGAAAAAAATACTGGGACCGATAACAAAAGTGATTCCCGAAATCCTCGCGGGCGAGCACACAGGTTACCTGGAGACAATAGAGGGTTTACCGGTTGGCAACTATGAAATTATCACCCGTTTGGACCCGGAAAATAAGATTCCTGAAATTTACGAACAGGATAATCTGGAGCGAAAAGCCCTCAGGATTTTACCAGACTTCGCGGAGGTGAAATTACCCTGGTGAGTAAACGGCAAATAAAACTGGGATTGTTCTATACTATGGTTCCTGTAGGCATAGCCGTGTTAATTTATGCTTCTACACGGGGTTCCACCGTATATTACTACACCATCAGCGAGGCTTTGGAAAAACATCCGAAATCAGAAATCCGCGTTGCGGGGAATGTGGTTCCAGGGTCTATCACCCGCAAATCTTTTCTTCTCCATTTCAAAATAAAAGATGAGACGAGCCCGGTAGAAATTCAAGTGGAGTATCGTGGAATACCTGCGGAGACATTTCAGGAGAATATACAGGTGGTGGTGAAAGGGCAACTGGATTGGGAGCAGAAAACTTTGCGGGCTACCGACTTACTGGTGAAGTGCCCTTCCAAATATGAGTCGCCTATCCCGGGACAGCCGAAAGAAAAATCTTCCTCCACACCTACCCCTTTATCATCCAGTTAACTTTTTCCCTTGACTTTTACTGGCGATTTTACGATAACGAACAAAATCACGGAAAATATCAGCGAGGAATCCTTAGAGAACTTCATGAATAAGGTATAAAAATGCTGGATTTAAAATCCATCCGTGAGAATCCTGATAGATTCAGAAATTCTTTGAAAACAAAGGGTGTAGAAAGAGGGATTGATGAACTGCTGGAGGTGGATGACGCTCGGCGAAAAAAAATTACAGAAGTGGATGCCCTGAAAAATCTCCTCAATAAAACCTCCAGGCAAATCGGGATCCTCAAGCAAGCAGGAAAAAACTCTGAAGCCCTCCGGCTCCAGGAAGAAATGAAAAAAGTGTCCAGTGACATAGACCAAAAAGAGGAAGAAGTCCGGGTCCTGGAGAAGAAACTTGAGGCTCTCCATCTGAATTTACCGAATTTGCCACATCCTTCTGTGCCTGCAGGTAAAGATGAGAGCGAAAATGTGGTGCGAGAATACCATGGAGAGCTCAGGAAATTTGAATGGCTACCCCGACCTCACTGGGAACTGGGAGAAGCCCTGGGAATCATAGATTTTAAGCGAGGAGCAAAAATTTCTGGAACGCGGTTTTATGTGCTCCGAGGGCAGGGCGCCAGATTAGAGCGATGTTTAATCCAGTTTATGCTGGATGTCCACACGCAGCAGCATGGCTATGTGGAGATATTCCCTCCTTTTTTAATTCGTCGGGAGTGTATGGTGGGAACGGGGCAACTGCCGAAGTTTGAAGAGGATATGTATCGGATTGATGGAGACGACCTGTTTTTAGACCCTACGGCGGAAGTGCCCGTGACGAATTTACATCGGGGAGAGATTCTTTCCGCAGAGGAATTACCGATATGCTATGTGGCGTATTCAGCATGCTTTCGGAGAGAGGCGGGCGCGGCAGGCAAGGATGTTCGGGGAGTCACCCGGGTCCATCAATTCAATAAGGTGGAACTGGTCAAATTCACCACCCCCGAAACTTCCTATGAGGAGTTAGAGAAATTGAAAAGAGATGCTGAGGTCATCCTGGAGAAACTGGGCCTGGCTTATCGGGTCGTAGAAATGTGCACCGGAGATCTGGGATTTGCGGCTGCCAAAAAATATGACCTGGATGCGTGGATGCCGGGGCAGAACAAATATGTGGAAGTATCCAGCATCAGCAATTTTGAGAGTTTTCAGGCTCGGAGAGCGAATATCCGATATCGGGAGGGTCCGAAAGCCAAGCCAAGATATGTGCATACCCTGAATGGAAGCGGGTTAGCAGTGGGAAGAACCTTTGCGGCTATCCTGGAGAATTACCAGAATTCGGATGGCTCCATTTCTATCCCACCGGTGTTGATTCCGTATTTCGGAGCTGAGAAAATTCAGTAAACGGCTCTCATCGGTTAACAATATGTTTCAATAGGGGGTTGTGAAAAAGAGTTTTTTCTGATAGAGTATATAGCGGTGGATGAAATGCGAAGAAATGAAGTTCGGGTGATGGGTGTAACTTATTCCCCTGGTAGTGGCACGGTGGTGCTCATTCTGGAAGAGGTTTACGGCGACCGAATTCTGCCTGTCTGGATTGGAGAATTTGAGGGCTCCAGTATAGATATGGCGCTGAGGGGAATTCGCTCGGCACGACCCCTTCCCTACGACTTGCTCATTACCGCGGTTGAAAAGTTAGGGGGGAATGTCCGACAGGTGCTGGTTTGCCAGTTAAAAGAAAATACCTTTTATGCCACGGTGGAAATTCAGCGGAATAGCGAACTATTTCAAGTGGACTCCCGACCTTCCGATGCGGTGGCTATTGCCCTGCGCACCCATGCCCCTATCTTCGTCACCGAAGAAGTCCTGATGGAAGCAGGCTATCCGAAAAAATTCTTGAAAAGGGCTTTTGAAGGGGAAGAAGAAAGGGAAACACCTCTTCGGGAAGATGAACTGGAGAAGTTCAAGGAATTTATTGCCAGGGTGAAACCTGAGGATTTCAAGCGATTTACCTCTGAAGAATAACCTTATTTTACCGAAATCTCCGTTGATTGCGCTCCGGAAAGAGGAAAGCAGGGTAGCGAATTTGCTCCAGAGGCTAACCCGCTTTCTGGAGCCCCATGTGGAATGTCCAGAGATGGAAGCGGAACTTTTGTTGGAAAAAGTTCTGTCTCTTCCCCGCCCCAACTTATTCAGTCGTCTTCAAGAGACAGTGCCTGTGCACCTCCAGGCCGAGGCTTTACACCTTGCGGAAGAGCGAAAAAGAGGGAAACCCCTTTCGCTCATTCTGGGCACCGTTTCATTCATGGGGCTTTCCTTTCGGGTTGCAGAGGGCGTTTTTATCCCCCGAGCTGAAACGGAAACAGTGGTAAGAGCGGTGTTACTCCGCCAACCCCGTGGAAATTGCCTTGTGGATGTGGGCGCTGGAACAGGATGCCTGGGCCTCTCTCTGGCTTACTATGGGGAATACAGGCAGATATATTTATGCGATACGAATGAGCATGCCCTGCAAATTGCCCGTGATAATGCCAGTTTATTAGGCATTTCAAATGTCCATTTTGTCCACGGTGATTTCCTGACTGACTGGAAAAGACCGAAACGGCCTTCAGATGTCCTCGTGTCCAATCCACCCTATATCCCGCGAGATTATCTATCTCAGTTACCTGAAAGTGTTCGTCAATATGAACCATCTTCTGCGTTAGACGGAGGGAGTGAGGGGTTGGATTTTCTAAAATCTCTGATTAAGGCCTCCTCTCACTATATGAAAAGTGGAGGGCTTATAGCGCTGGAAATTGGAGACAAACAATTTTCTTCCATCCTGAGATTCCTCTATGAAGCGGGATTTAACTTTCTCGTGCTTTTGAAGGATTTCCGGGGGCAAGACCGTTGTGTCACCGCCCGGATGCAAGCCTTATGAAACTTCAGGTGGATCCCTTTTTTCCGGACCCTATCACACTTCAGCGAGTAGAAAGGGCGGTAAATAGCGGGTATCTACTGGTATTTCCCACGGAAACCGTGTATGGGATTGGGTGTTTTTATTCCGACCTGGCTGGAATTCAAAGGATATTTCAATTAAAACAACGTCCCCCCAATAAGCCGATTGCTCTGATGTTTTCCACAGTGCAAAGGGTCATAAGTTTTTTTCAGCCTTCTCCCTTTGTGCAGAGCATACTTACGGCATTACTGCCCAACCCCATAACGGTTGTCTTTCGGAAACCTCTCCGTGTTTCCGTTTCCTCTTTTCTGGTCAGTGGTGAGGGGGAAGTGGGAGTGCGAGTTCCAGATCACGCTCTTGCCCTGGCAATTGCCACACTTTTCCGGGTGCCATTGGCTCTCACCAGTGCGAACCGGAGTGGAGAAAAAGAGCCTGTATGTCCGGAGGATATAAGCCTTTCTACTGCGGGTGAAGTGCTGGTAGTGGAAAGCGGAAGGACACCTCTTGGGGGGCCTTCCACGGTAATACGCATCCAGGAGGAAACGCACGCGGTTTTATTGGTCCGCGAAGGAGCCTATCCGTATGAGAGAATTTGCGAGGTGGTGAAAGAGATTGGAGCGAACCCTTCTGTTAATTAAGCCCGATGGTGTCCGCCGGGGGCTGGTGGGTGAGGTTCTTCGGCGTTTGGAGCGAAGAGGCTTTCGGCTGGTGGGGTTAAAGATGGTTCAGATTCCCCGCTCCGTCGCAGAACGACACTATATAGACCACCGTGATAAGGGATTTTACGAGAACCTGCTGTCTTTTATCACATCCGGAGCCCTCGTGGCGGCCGTTATACAAGGTGAAGGGGCCATTCAGGTGGTGAGGCAGATGACGGGGGCCACGGACCCCAGGAATGCCCAACCAGGAACACTCCGGGGTGATTTCGCCCTTTCCATCACTGAAAATGTGGTTCATGCTTCGGATAACCCGGAAAAAGCCGAGTATGAAATTCCCTTGTTTTTTACACCGTCGGAAATCTATACCGATGAGAGCACAAATTGACAGGAAGATGAGAGAAATATAGAATAAAAATGCCATTGCGGTCATAGCTCAGTGGTAGAGCATCGGCTTCCCAAGCCGAGGGTCGCGGGTTCAAATCCCGTTGACCGCTGACGGCGGCGTAGCCAAGAGGAAAGGCGAGGGACTGCAAATCCCCAAATCCTGGGTTCGATTCCCAGCGCCGCCTGACGCATCACATGAAAATAAATAAAAGAGGCAAAAGATGAAAATGAAGAAGAAAGAATCCGGGAAGAAGGGGGCGACTAGCTCAGTTGGTTTAGAGCGCTTCCTTGACGCGGAAGAGGTCAGAGGTTCGAATCCTCTGTCGCCCACGGATGAAAAGGATGTCAGAGAAAAGGAATCTTCTCATCTCTTCTTCGCATGAATTCCAGTGAAAGAATCTATGTCTGAAGTAGAACGCCTTCGGCATACGGGGGCTCATATTCTGGCACAGGCTGTCAAACGCCTTTTCCACTCTGTTCGCCTGGCCATCGGCCCCCCCATTGAAAATGGCTTTTATTATGATTTTGAAGTAGAGCACCCATTTTCCGAAGAAGACCTGAAAAAAATAGAAGAAGAAATGCGAAAAATCGTAGAGGCCGATTATCCGGTAGAACAGGTATATCTGGATCGTGCGGAAGCGGAGAAAATTCTTCAGAATGAACCTTTCAAACAGGAACTGTTAAAAGAGATTCCGGATGAGAAAGTCTCTTTCTATCGGGATGGAGAGTTCATAGATTTGTGTCGGGGTCCACATGTATCCCGAACTGGGGAAGTGAAATTTTTCAAGATTCTCGGCACAGCCGGAGCATACTGGCGAGGCGATGAGCGCCGGCCTATGCTCCAGCGCATTTATGGAACTGCATTCTTTACACAGGAAGAGTTAGAGCAGTACCTTCGCCTGCAGGAGGAAGCAGCAAAAAGAGACCACAGGAAACTCGGGAAAGAGCTTGAACTTTTCACCTTTTTCCCGGATGAGGCCGGTGCTGGACTGGTGTTTTACCTCCCTCGCGGAGTTGTCTTCCGACGAATTCTGGAAGAAATTAACATTCAGGAACACTTAAAACGAGGATATATTCAGGTTATGACTCCCCACTTAATGAAAATCCACCTGTGGGAAACTTCAGGACATCTGGAAAATTACCGGGATAATATGTTCATTATTCAGGAACCCAGGGCTTCAGAATCCGAGGGGGTAGCAGAACAATATGCGGTGAAACCGATGAATTGCCCGGCTCATATTCTCCTGTATAAAAGCAAGCGCAGGAGTTACCGAGAACTGCCTATGAGAATCTATGAACTGGGGACTGTGTATCGCTTTGAGCGGGGCGGCACTATGCACGGACTGATGCGAGTTCGTGGGTTTACTCAAGACGATGCGCATATCTTTTGTTCCTTATCTGACCTGGAAAAGGAAATTCAAGGTGTATTAGAATTCACCTTCTACCTGCTAAAAATTTTTGGGTTCCGTTGGGAATTAGCGTTGAAGGGCCGACCCCAGCTATCCATGGGGGAGGAATTCATATGGGAGCACTCGGAGAAGGCATTGAGGAATGCTTTAGAGTCTCTTCACCTGCTTTACGATTATTATCCTCGGGATGGCGCCTTTTATGGACCCAAAATTGATATCATCTTGAAAGATGCACTGGGGCGGGATTGGCAGGGTCCCACGGTGCAGGTGGACTTCAACCTGCCCCAGCGATTCCAGTTGATTTTCGTCAATGCAGAGGACCGAGAAGAACAACCGGTTATCATCCATCGGGCTTGCTGGGGGAGTTTAGAGCGGTTTATCGGAATTTTAATTGAGCATTATGGTGGGCGCTTCCCGCTCTGGTTATCCCCGGTTCAGATACGGGTTCTCCCCATCGCTGACCGTCATCAAGCCTATGCTAATCAAGTTGCCCTGCATTTGCAGAAAAAAGGACTTCGGGTGGAAACAGATAACCGAAATCAAACTCTACCCTATAAAATCCGGGAAGGACAAAAAGAAAAAATCCCTTACTTACTCGTGATAGGGAATCGAGAGATGGAACAGAACACGGTCTCGGTCCGAAGCCGTGAAGAAGGGGATATGGGCTCTATGAGTCTGGAGCAGTTCTACACAAGCATTCAAAAAAATCTCTCTTACAAGGAGGAGGAGAGTGGGGCCTGAGAACTTACCGGTTAACGAAGAAATCCGCCCTCATCAGGTGATTGTTATCAGTGAGGAAGGAAAAAATCTGGGTGTGATGAAGCGGGAAGAAGCGCTGCGGTTAGCAGGAGAGAAGGGGTTAGACCTGGTAATGGTCGCTCCTCGTGAAATTCCTGTCTGTCGCTTGATGAATTATGAAAAGTATCTATACCAGAAGGAAAAGAGAATGAAAGAAATAGGCAAGACCCATCGCAAAAACATTCCGAAAGAGGTGAAACTGGGCATCCGAATCGGGCCCATGGACTTTGAGATTAAAATGAATCGGATCAGGGAATTTTTGTCCGAAGGTAGAAAGGTTCGTGTAATCATTGAATTCAGGGGATGGCGTGAGTTGGCACACACGGACCAGGGATACGAAAAAATTCAAAAAATCAAAGAAATTTTTAAAGATTTAGCCAAGGTAGAAAGCGATGTGAAACGAGATGGACGCCGGATTTATATGATCCTCAGCTCCAAAAAAGAGGCGCGAATGCCTGAAGGAAAATCTTCCTAAAGGAGTCAGGAATATGGGCAAGATAAAAATGAAAACCCACAAGTCGTTAGCCAAACGATTTAAGGTGACTGGCACAGGCAAGTTGATGCACTGGAAAGCGGGCAAAAGCCACTTGCTTCGGAGGAAATCATCAAAACGACGAAGGAGATTGAGCCAAACTAAAATACTCACCGGCCGCATGGCGTTAAAATTCAAAAGGGTGATAAAAACCTGAAATCGTATCGGAAAAAAGAGGAGGATTCCTGAGATGGTAAGAATAAAGACCGGTGTAACCCGAAGGAGAAAACACCAGCGGTTACTTCGGAAAACGAAGGGGTACCGTGGGGCTCGGAGCCGCAGGTTCAAAACGGCAAAGGAAGCACATATTCGGGCTTTGCAGTACGCTTATGCCCATCGGAGACTAAAGAAACGCCAATTCCGCTCTCTATGGATTGTGAGGTTAAACGCCGCTTTGAAACCCTATGGATTGAATTATTCTGCATTTATTCGCGGGTTGAAACAGAGAGGAATTGAACTGAACCGGAAGGTCCTGGCACATATAGCAGTCAGCGAGCCAGAGCTCTTCCAGCAGGTAGTTCAAACCATCCAAACCTCTTCTTCCAAAGTTTGAACGATATTGAATGGAAAAGAAACCCCATACCCTCTATCCAAAAGAGGGTATGTCAGTGATGTGGCGCCCGATAATCAGCGTTTGAATTTCGTGAGTTCCTTCGTAAGTATAAACGCTTTCAAGGTTCAAAGCATGGCGAAGGGAATGGCTCTCAATGAGGATACCCCCTGCTCCAAGAATAGAGCGAGCCATGCGAGCAATATCCAGAGCAGTTTTTACATTATTTCGTTTTGCCATTGAAATCTGTTCGTAATGAGCCTTTCCTTTTTCCTTCATCCGTCCTAAACGATAAACGAGTAATTGAGCCTTTGTAATTTCCTGAAGCATTTCCACTAACTGTTGCTGAATCAATTGGAAGGAAGCGATAGGTTTCTGGAACTGGATGCGTTTGAGGGCAAATTCAAGGGCCTCTTCATAGCAAGCCATGGCAGCGCCCACTGCTCCCCAGGCGATTCCATAACGCGCCTGGGTGAGGCACATAAAAGCGCTTTTAATGCCCTCTGTATGAGGCAACCGATGACTCTCGGGAATATGAGCCTGGTCGAGATAGAGGGTGGAGGTTACAGAGGCACGGAGGGAGAGTTTCCCTTTGATGGTTTCCGCTGTAAATCCTTTGGTCCCCTTTTCCACCAGAAAGCCCTGAACGACGCCATCCGGGTCTTTAGCCCATACTACAGCCACATCTGCAATCGTGCCGTTTGTAATCCACATTTTCGTTCCATTGAGAATCCAATCGGAGCCCTGTCGCCGGGCGGTGGTGGTCATAGAAGCGGGGTCAGAACCCGCTTCCGGTTCCGTGAGCCCGAAACAACCAATTTTTTCACCTTTTGCCAGAAGCGGAAGCCAGTATCGTTTTTGCTCCTCGCTCCCGAAGGCATAAATGGGGTACATCACCAGAGCACTTTGCACAGAAGCACAGGAGCGTATCCCTGAATCTCCACGCTCCAGTTCTTGCATGATTAAGCCGTATGCTACATCCCCCAGATTATGCCCACCATACTCCTTCGGGAAAGTGGGACCGAAAGCCCCCAGGGCCGCCAAACTCGGTATCAGGTCCATTGGGAACTCATCATTCATCCAGAGATGCGGTATCCTGGGCATCACTTTTTCCTCCACAAATTTTCGGAAGGTGTTACGAATGAGTTTCTCCTGGGGAGTAAATTCCTCTTCTAAATCGTAGTAGTCCACTCCCTTAAAATTCATAGCCCCACCTCCTGTAGTAAATTTTACGGTATAAGAGACAAGGATAGATAGCCTTTGCCCGGTCTTTCTGCCTGGCGCTTCAACTCCAGGTCTTTTGGACGCATTTCGTGATAATTAGCGGTGTGGCACTGAAGGCACACATTCCGGTCTGGAGTGATGCGAGAAATGGAGGCTCCTGACTGAGCATACAATGTTCCCATGGGACTCTTTTTCAACTTTCCTTCACTATCCCGATATTGAACCTCAAAAAAAGCAGAATTTACTGGTGCAGGAATCCCTTTCTTTTCCAGTTCCTTGCGAGCCGCCTCAGCTAAAAAAGCATTCAGCCCCATCTGCATTAAAACTGCATAATATTCACCCGGTCCATGACAGGCCTCACAGGTAACCCCACGTTCCACATAAGTTCCAGTGGCTGGATTATACCCTGTGGTATGACAGGGATAACACGACCTGCGATACTCTTCCGTGCCATTCTGATAATCCACCTGTTTTTCAACCACATCCATCGTTTTGAATTTAGACTTTTGCCAGTAGTGAACATGCTCCAATGTCTCAGTGCGATATGCTACCACCTGGTCATGACAGGTGAGACAATAAGCAGAACCCAGATATTTCAAAGGTTCGCCTGTTACATTATATTCCCGATAAGTAGGAGGGGGGGCAAGAATCGGGTCGGAAGTGGGGGGGGTGAGTTCCCGAAGGCGCTTCCAGAAATTATAAATATAGGTTTTGGGATTTTCATTCTCAAAAGCCAGATGAACCTTCTGTCGGTCTTTGTGAGAAACCCGGAATGGAAGATGGCGGTCTGCCTCTTTCCGCATCTGTGGGTCTTTCTGGTGGTTATGGCAGGTTGTGCATTGGAGCATCAAGCCGGGATCCAACCCCGCTGTGCTGGGATGGTTAGCCATAATGGAAACATCCCTCACATGGCAGTAATCGCAGGGGCTTTCAGCAAAATAGGCAGATGCCACCATTTCCTGCTTATTCCTTAGCAACCCTGTGTGCGCCTCCTCCACATTAGTAGCCATTCCTACACCCCGATGACAAACAGTGCAGCCGAAAATCGCCAGGGGAAAATCTTTCCTCATCGGGTGTTTTTGGTCCAGCCAATCTTCATCCACATGGCAGGTAATACACCTTTCTGATTCACCGGTCTGTAGCAATATCTGTTTTAATTCCAGAGGGGGATTCCGGTATTCTTCCATCATTTTTTCATACTTCCTTTTTAACTCTTCCGAGGATGCCGAGGCTGCCGCTTCTTTTAAACGATTATAGGCATGACGATATGCCTGCTTCTGTATGTTCACCCAGGGAGGGTGAAACTCGCGATAAGTGACCCAGACAAGAAGAATCACCAGCAGAATCCCTGAAAATCCGAAGATTCGATTTAACATTCACGGGCCCCTCCTAAATATTGAACCACGGCGTCCTCACCACATATTTTATATTAAAGCCCAAGCGCAGAAATATCTTCGCCCAGAGACCTACCATCGTAGTCAATAGAAACGACATGATGACATAGCGACGCACTCCCATAATGTGATAGATTTTAGGGAAGAAATAACGAGGAAGCCACATACCGAGAGTGTAAAAAAGGAACAAAGCCAGCCATCCGATAATCTGATACTTCGGCTTTGGAGCAAGAAGCACCATTTCCACTGCATTTTCCGAAGGTTGAGCCTCCTTCACCCCGGACGCAGGCGGACCTTCAGAAGCCTGTGCTTCATTCACTGCAAGCCGTTTATTTCTCCTGGTTATGCATTCTACCACGGTGGGTTTTCGGATATTTAACAACTTATCCGCTTCTTCCCGAGGAAGAAAGGTTTTTCTTTTTGAAAAAGCACAAGAAATATAATCCTCTGGAGTCAGGTAGAGTTTTGCCTGTGTGGTTTTTTCAATTGCCCAGGATTCCCAGGGCCAGTACCACTGCCAGTTAGGACCTCGGAAATACTGCCCGATTAAAATCAAGATGAACCACATGGCGAAACCCGAAGTGAAAATCGTAACAGCCAGGGGGCGTTGTTTCCAAACTTTCGGAGATAAAGGGTAGTTGCCGATTCCACTCACCGTAGGGTCCAGATAAGGCACAAGAATTAAACCGATGATAATGAGACCCGGTAACACCACGCCCGCAATCCAGGGGTCAAAGTAAACCAGCATTTCCTGTAGCCCTACAAAATACCAGGGGGCTTTAGAGGGATTCGGTGTGAGACTCGGGTTGGCCATCTCTTCTAATGGAGCGTCAAAAATGATAGAAGCAAGGATAAGTACCACCGTAGTGACCACCATCACCATGGCTGTGGGAATAATAAAATCCGGCCAGACGAACACCCTGGGCTGTAATTTCGGCTCCTGTAACTTCTCGCGGGTTTTCTTCAGCCATTCAATTTCTGCTTCCAGTGCCTCCTGTGAGGAAATCTGAGCAGGAATTCCTTCAGGCGCCAGTTCCATAGGATATGAGAATTCATCCTTCCTTACCCGCCAGAGGTGGATAGAAATTAAAACGGCGAGAATGACAGGAAAAATAACGCAGTGCCAGACATAGAAGCGAATCAGAGCCGCTTCTCCTACAACAGTTCCCCCTAACAGGATGAAATGGGCATCGTGCCATTGGTCCAATAACGAAAAAGGACCTTGATAACCCAGAAAAGGGGTGTAGCTTGCCATATTGGAACCCACGGTAATCGCCCACATAGCCAGTTGGTCCCAGGGAAGTAAATAGCCCGTAAAACTCAATAAGAAAGTTATCACCAGCAAGAATACACCGATGACCCAGTTAAACTGGCGAGGGGGCTTGTAGGCTCCAGATAAAAAAACGCGTAACATATGAAACATAACGGCAATGAGCATAGCATGGGCTCCCCATCGGTGTAAGTTTCGCATGAACATGCCGTATGGAATCACGCCATACTTGAAATCCAGCATATCTCTGTAAGCCAGAGATATTGTGGGTCGGTAGTAAAGCATCAGGAGAAGGCCGGTAACAATGAGGACGAAGAAAAGGTAAAAGGATATAATGCCGAGAAAGAAACTATAGTGAAAATCCAACCAGTTAGCAGGCATCTTGGAAGGCAGGAGGTGCAACCAAACGCTTTCCCTCATAACAAGAGTGCGTTTGGCTGTGGTATCAAAGGGGGTGCGCACCCGATAGATAGATTTCCAAACTTCCGTTTCTACCAGCCAGTCCAGGAACCTTTTCCCTATGCTTTTCTCGGAGGTTTCTATCTTTTGAAAAAGGGTTTCTATTTGGTAAAAATACCACTCAAGAAATTTTTTCATGGCCTGGTCAAGAAATTTCCTTTTACCATTTTAGCCTTTAGATGTGGATTCCGGTTGAATGAATAAAGAAGTGTCATGGGCTTCAGCGAGGTTTTTAGGGGCTTTCAACCGACTCATATCTACTGCGAATCGGCCATCGGGCGCCACTTCCAAAGCAGGCCGTCTCAAGGGATAGGGAGCCGGGCCCCCGATATTCGCCCCATATCGGTCAAAGGTACTACCATGACAGGGACAACGAAAGATTCCCTCTGCCTCTATCCAGTTCGGCTGACAGCCCAGATGGGTGCAAATAGCCTGTATGGCTTGAAAACCTTCCTGATAATGAACAATCCAGACCCTTCGGCCGGGTATCAGAGATACAGTACCTAACGGATAATCATCCGGGAATCCAGCCTTGAAGCGGGGAGAAAGTTCATAAATTAACCGGGGGCGCATAAATTGACCACTCCAACCTATGACCCAGGCGGTAAAAATTAAAATAGAGGACCAGGCAGCCAGCATCCAGCCAAGAAATCCTCGCCGGCTTACATCTGCCCCTTCCCTTTTTGCCACGGCCTCTCTCACTTCTGCCATTTTCGTTTCACCTCCAGACTATCCGTATTTTATTATAGAGATTTCTTTCCATCTGACAATATCCCTTCTCTTATGCTACCTTCCTGGTTGTTTATCCCACTTTTTAGTCTAAAAAAACTTTCCTGACTACATGCACAGTGAAAATAAGACCTTCAAGCGGGCTAAGAGTCAGAAATTTTCAATACAACTTTGCCAATTACTTCGCGATTTTCGAGAATGCGATGGGCTTCAGCGGCTTCTTTTAGAGGCAAGATTCTGTAAAGGACCGGCTTGATTTTCCTCTCCATTGCCAGTTGAACGATGTGAAACAAATCACCTTTAGACCCCATAGTGGAGCCCAGGATAGAGAGCTGGCGGTAATAGACATGGCGCAGGTCCAGTGGAACACTATAGCCGGAGGTGGCGCCACAGGTGACGAATCTGCCTCCCCAGGTCAGGCAAGCCAGACTTTTGTTCCAATTCTCAGCTCCTGTGTGGTCAAACACCACATCCACCCCACGGCGATGGGTTATCTTTTTGACCTCTTCCAGGTAGTCAGTTTGACGGTAGTTGATGGTGAAATCGGCACCAAGTTCTCTTGCGCGATTCAACTTATCCTCGCTGCCAGCGGCCGCAATCACGATAGACCCTGACAGTTTTAAGAGTTGGATAATGGCGGTGGAAACGCCGCTCCCCGCAGCCATCACCAGCGCCCATTCTCCAGCCTTCACCTTCGCTTTGCTGAATACCATCTGCCATCCTGTAAGAAAGACGAGGGGTAAACACGCGGCTTCCTCAAATGAAAGGGGTTCTGGATAGGGTAAAATATTCTGCATCGGCACTTTTACGAATTCAGCATATCCACCGTTCAGATGCTCTCCAAGGATTCCATAGTATCGGCAAAGATTGTCCCTTCCGGATAAACATTCTTTACACTTTCCACAGGAAAGTCCGGGTGAAATCAGAGCTTTCTGACCCACTTCCAGAGACACTCCATCCCCGACCTCGTGGATGATTCCTGCCACATCCGACCCGAGGATATGGGGATAGGACAATTTCAATGATGGGATTCCCCTCCTCACCCACAAATCCAGATGGTTAAGAGCACAGGCATGAACACGCACAAGCACCTCACCGGGACCGGGTTGAGGAGTTGATAGTTCGGTCATTTCCAAAACCTCTGGTTCCCCGTGTTTGTAAATCACTACTGCTTTCATTCTCTCCCACCTCTCCAATCAGGTTCCATCAACCTAAAAAACTCCGCTTTTCGTGAACCGTTTTCCCTTCTAACTATGTAACAAAATTTTTGAAACGGCTTATGAAGAAGGTTTAGAGAGCTGTGGCGAAGGGGAAGAAGGTATTTGGGTCAATCGCTCCAGGAGATTCAGGGGAAAGGGCACGAAAAGGAGTGTGGATTTCTCGGTAGAAACCTCTGTAAGAGTTTGAAGGAAACGCAACTGGATTGTGAGAGGGGATTGTGCCAGGACCTGTGCCGCTTCAGCAAGGCGCTGGGAAGCCTGGTATTCTCCTTCGGCATTGATGACCTTTGCGCGACGCTCTCGCTCTGCCTCTGCTTGCTTTGCCATAGCCCTTTTCATCCCTTCCGGTAACTCCACATCGCGAACTTCCACGATAGAAACCTTCACACCCCAGGGCTCTGTTTGCCGGTCAATAATCTCCTGGAGCATCTGATTGATTTTGTCCCGGTGAGCCAGTAATTCATCCAATTCCACCTGTCCGAGAATACTTCGCAGGGTGGTTTGAGCAATCATAGAAGTAGCGAGGATATGGTCACGAACCCGGGTAATCACTTTATCCGGGTCCAGGGCTCGGAAGTAAGCCACCGCATTCACTTTTACCGTGACATTATCCCGGGTGATGACCTCCTGGGCTGGAACATCCATAGTCAGGACTCTTAAGTCCACTTTGACCAGGGTATCAATCAGGGGGATGATAAAAACCAACCCGGGACCTCTCACTCCCACCAACCTGCCCAAGCGGAAAAGAACTCCTCGTTCAAATTCAAAAAGACGCTTCACCACCTGGGTGAGCAAAAGGACGACCAACACCACCACCACAACGATGAAATTCAATCCGCTGATTTCCATGCGTATCTCCTCCTTTTCATCGGGTTATTTCGGATTATCATTCTAATTTTCACTTCAGAATTTTTTTTCGCATTACCCAGAGAGCCGAATGGTTATTCATGGTTTCGTCGGGCTCTGAGAGCTTTTTCGCCTGACCCAGAGAGTCATACCATTTACCTGGACGACAACGATTTCCGCTCCTTTTGGGATGGGGTCATCAAGGGTGCGAGCCCGCCAGTTTTCACCCTCTACCTGAATGAAACCTGAGGGGTTTATATTTGTAATGGCTTCACCCATTTTCCCGGTTAACTCTTCTCTTCCGATGAAAGGCTTGCGTCGGCGAAGTCCATCATAAAAACCGTAAATCACCACCCCCAGCAATAGAAGTCCCAGAACAACACTAAATGGATGAAGAAGGAAACGCTGAAATTCCTGGTAGATACTCAATTCGTCCATATCTATAAATCTATGGAGAGCGGCTGTTTCAATGGGTTACAGGCTTTTTCTCCGAACACGAAGAACCATTCCCTCCTTTCCGACCACGAGAACAGATTCACCCTTCTGGATAGGAGTATCTTCACCGACTGCCCGCCAGTTTTCACCCTCCACGAACACGAGCCCATCTGGCGAGAGGTTCTTCACGACTTCGCCAGTTTTCCCCAGGAGATTTTCAGCACCCACAAAGGGGGTCTGGAGATGAGCCAGAATGCCGGCTCTCACAGCGATAAAGAGGAAGCCCAGCACTACCACAGCTCCCCCGAGGATAACCCCCCAATCCACTTGATATTCTGGACTCCCAAACAGGAGAAAGGAACCACCCAGAAAAGCCACAGTTCCTAAAACACCCAGAATCCCGTGCGTAGGCATTTTGATTTCTGCCACGAACAAAATAACGCCCAATGCAATCAAGGCAATGGCTCCATATCTCACCGGGAGATTCTGCACAGCAATAAAAGCGAAAATTAGAGAAATGGCGCCGATAATTCCAGGATAGTAGGAACCCGGGTGAATAATTTCATAAATCACACCATAGAGCCCAATCAGAAGCAGGATATAAACCACATTGGGATTGGCAAGATGACTGAAAAATTGCTCATACAGGTTCGGGGGGAACTTTTCCACAGGCTGGTTTTTTGTATGGAGAACGATTTCACGATTCGCTTTTTGGAAGGTGAATCCATCCATCTGCTCTAACAGCATTTGAGAATCTCTGGCAATGAAATCAATCAATTCATTTTCCCTGGCTTCCGTCTCCGTGAGGGAAATGGATTCTTTCACGAATTTTTCAGCGAGAACGGCGTCTCTTCCTCTCCGGTTAGCGAGGGTGCGCATCAACGCTGCCGCATCTTCCGCCGCTTTCTTTGCCATTTCACCCGGCATTTGCTCTACACCAATGCTCACCGGATGAGCGCTACCCACAGAAGTCCCTGGCGCCATGGCGGCTACATCTGCACTCATTAAAATAAAAGCACCGGCGGAGCCGGCGTGACCACCGGAGGGAAAAACATATACAACCACAGGAATTTCTGAGGCGAGAATATCCTGAACGATGTCTCTCATAGCGTCCATCAGACCACCAGGTGTATCCAGCAAGAGTAAGACTACTTCAAAATGGTTTTCCTGGGCAAACTTCAGACCGCGACGAATATAGGAAGCTGTGAAGGGATTTATCGTATCCCGAACTGTCAATTCTAACACTTTCGCCCAGCCGGGAAGCGCACCCGAGAGCAAGAATAAAAAAATCAAAAAAATTCGCACAATCACAGAAAATCCCTTCCTTGCCATCCTTTCATTATTCATTATACCACTAACGCCATAGAAAATGGCAAAAGAAATGAATGATTTTACACGAATTTTTCTTCTATCAAAGAGTATCCTTTTTAGCCATCGGTGATGTATCAGAGGTAGCGAAAAGGAGTGGATTACGGATACGGAATCAGAGTAAAAATGGCAAAAGAGAGAATGTAGAGCCGAGGATTTTTTCGGAATCAGCACCGAGCCATTTTTTCAAAATAGTGGCATAAACGGAACGAAAATCTATCTGATGTTGCATATCTCCAATAGGGTCAAGAGCGTCAGGACTCAGACTGGGATGATTGCCATAGATTCCGGGTGAAATGGCTTTTCCGATGATGAACATAGGAGCCGCCGTGCCGTGGTCCGTTCCACCGCTGGCATTTTCCGAAAGCCTTCTACCGAATTCGCTAAAGGTCATGAGCAGAACCCGGTTGGCATTTCCCTGGGCTTCCAGATCCTGGAAGAAAGCATCTATCCCTTCAGAAACCTGGGTGAGAAGACTTTCATGAACGCCTTTCTGATTGGCGTGAGTATCAAATCCACCGATGGAGAGATAGTAAACTCTCGTTCCCAGTTTCCCTCCAATCATCTGAGCGATGAGTTTCATCTTTCCAGCAAATTCAGTGTTGGGATATTCAATAGAACTGGTATATCGGGATACTGCATCCCGAACATCCTGAGAGGAAAGAATCGCATTCATGGCGGTATGGCGGAGAAAATCCAGCGGACCTTCTTCACCTCTCACGGGTGTATTCAGGGCATAGAAGAACTCTACCTCGTTTACAGAGGGTGCATCATAAGGGGGAAGCCATTGAAAGGTTTCCGGTGAATTCAATGAAATGCCAAGCCCCTTCTGGCTTCTCAGGGCAAGAGGAGGAGAAATGCCGATATTGACGCCGATGGTGGGTTTGCTGCAGGAGGGGCAGGAACTGTCAAAATACCGTCCAATCCAGCCATATTTCTCTACTTTTCCTGTTTCAGGATTGGCTGTGTGCCAGATTTCCATGGAACGAAAATGAGAACGGTTGGGGTTGGGATACCCTACTCCCTGAATCACTCCTACATATCCCTTATCATAAAGGCTTTTCAGTTTAGCGAGGGCTGGATGGAAGCCAATTTCGTCATTCAGGCGCAAGATGGACTTCTGAGGGATAGCCAGTTGTGAACGATTCTGATAGTATTCGTCCATGCGAAAAGGAATTACGGTATTCAAGCCATCGTTGCCACCGGATAGTTGCACCACTACCAGAATTCGGTCTTCGGGAACACCGGGTAGAGTCTGAACGCCTTTTTCGGCAGAAGGAGCATTTAGAGCCCAGACTGTTCGGGTCAGGAAAGATGGCGCCGTATATCCCGCCGCCAGTATCCACAAACCTTTCTTGATGAATTCTCTTCGCGTGTGTAGCCGTGCCTGTTTCATTGCATTCCCTCCATTCTAAGCCTTTTTTGATGTCTAAGAATTTGCATCCGTGTCACACTTTCCCTTAACACACCTGGTATTCTGGTAAACAAAGGATGAGATGAATGATTTGCTTTACGGCCTCGTCCGGGGGCTCAGAAGAAGAACTGATTTGAATTTTCCGAGCAAATTCAACGAGTTTATCGCGCTCTGGCTCATTGATTTTCGCTTGAATGAGCCTATCAATCAATGTGTCCACGGTCTCTTCCGGAGTTTGGCTTTTCGGAATCAATTTCAGAGGGGTGAAGGTGGAAGAAAAACGGGAGAGCGTGCGGAGCAGGCGTCCTTCCAGCCCCTTGCCTCGCGGTGAGTCCTGAGCCCCCGGCAATTTTCCGGTGACGACAAAATAGGCAAAGTTATAACGCAGGAAAAGGGTGCTGGTATTGATCCAGGCTTCGCCCCCATCCCAGCCTTTCACATTCGGCGGTGCATAAAGTTCCTGCCCCATCAAACTCATCGCCAGCCAGAGAAGTCTTTCCGGAATTCCCTCCAGTCCTAATAAGCGGATAGTGCCCACCACCAGTTGTACCGGGCTTTTTATCTGGGTTCGGTAAGCCTTATCCGAGTAGAAAGCCTCGGATTGGAGGATAGCCCGCACGAGGGGCTTCAATTCATAATGATTTTCCCGGAAAATTCCGGCCATTTGTTCTATCAGTTCCGGTTCTGGATTGGGATAAGCAAAGAACTCAAACAATTTTCTTGAAATAAAGCGGGCTGTAACCGGTTGCTCCAGAATAATGTCAATAATGTCTGTGCCGTCAAAATTTCCTGCTCTGCCCAGGAAAGTTTTCTCTCCATAGTCATGCCACGGAGGGCGGAAAATAAATTCGTCCCCGAATCGTTCAAAGGTCCAGCCCGTAAATGCCCTTGCCGCCTGTTTCACATCTTCATCCGTATAATTCCCGATGCCCATAGAAAAAAGTTCCATCAGTTCCCGTGCATAGTTTTCATTGGGATGCTCTTTACGACTTGTATTGTTATCTAAATACCGAAGCATTGCCGGGTCTCTGGATATTCCGATTAAAATCTCACGGAAATTGCCCAGGGCATTTTTGCGAAAGAATTCATTCTGTTGATGCATGTGACGGGCGTTTTCCACATCCCTTGCTGAAGAAGTGAGATGCCCGTGCCAGAAAAGGGTCATTTTTTCCTGGAGTGGACGACGAGTCTGAATCATTCTCCGAATCCAGAGGGAAACCGATTCCGCCATAGCCTGGCGATTCGCCCGCTGAAGTTCCTGAAATAGTTTCCGAAACTCGGGGTCATCTCTCGGCTTCTGCCCAAAGCCCAGCGCCTGGGCGGTGCGCTTTTCCAGAAGTTCTTTTTTCAGCCGGTCTACCTCACTGAAGTCCACTTCTGGAAAATCCTCTGTAAACTTTTCATAATTCACAATTTCATCTATACTTTTCTCATAACCGATTTTCACCAGGTGCTCTACCTCTTCCGGTTTTCCACCGAATCCAGCACGATTCAACAGATGGGCTGCCTTATATTTATCCCAGGGATTTGAAGAATCGGGCTTGTAAGATTCAAGGGAACCCGCTCGTACCCATCCCTCTGCACTGGCTATTGTCATTTTCTCTCACCTTCCCAGCACAGTCTTTTCTGTGCCTCGCTTACTATTAACCACAATGGGTAGAAAAAGTTTCACCTGTAAAAGGCAGGATAAGTGGGAAGGCGGGATGGAAAGATGTGGGCTACAATCCGAGGTCAGAGCGGATGGATTGCATGGCGGTGATGCAGTTCTGAATATGCTCCTCCAGAGGGATGCCAAGCTCTTCAGCACCGTGCAGGATGTCTTGCCTGTTCACCGCCCGTGCAAAGGCTTTTTCCTTCATTTTTTTCTTCACCGAATCCACATCCACTTCCAGGAGAGATTTGCTGGGTTTCACAAGGGCAATGGCAATGATAAAGCCGGTAAGTTCATCGCAGGCGTAAAGGCACTTCTGAACGAGAGTAGTTCTTTCAACACCCGATTTCTCAGTAAAATGAGAGAGAATGGTCTGAATCAGGTTCTCTGAATATCCGAGGGCCCGAAGAATTTCCGCTCCCTTTACAGGGTGTTCGTCCGGGAATCGCTCATAATCAAAGTCGTGAAGAAGGCCAGCCATGCTCCAGAATTCTTCATCTTCACCTAATTTACGGGCATAAAACCTCATGCAGGCTTCTACCGAGAGCATATGCTTTCGCATGCGGTCATTCTCGGTAAACTTCCGTATTAAAGAAAGGGCCTCCTGCCGGGATGGGATTCGCATACCGCTACATACAATAAAAGGTAATTATTAGAAAATCAACCTGGAAGTGAGAGAAAAAGATAGAGGCGCTTCTATTTACCACCCGGTGGGCGCATGCCGCCTTCCATCATAGGATGGGAGCCTGGGGGCATGATTTCCAGTTGAACTTCCTTCTTTTTCTCCAGCGTTTTTGCATCATACTGGATGAGTTTGCCACCGGCGAGGATATAAACGAAGGAAGCGTTGGCGGCAATCATAGCGGGGGGCCCACCCACGGGCATAGGTCCACCCATAGGGGGCATCGGCTGAGCCATCCCCCCGCCCATACCAGTGACTTCCCGGGCTTGCAGGGCGCGGCCGGTATAATAACCCGCTGAGAAACCACTTGTTAGATTTACTACGGCAATAAAAATCGCCAGAATCACCAGAGTGAAAATTTTCCTTTTCATCTTTCACGCCTCCACCTGTAATTATAGAACAGAGAAGCCGAACCCATACATCAGAATTTCCTAAAGAGGGTTTCTTTCCTCCGGGAATTGCAAGCGGTAAAGATTATAATAAAATCCTTGCTTTTCCAGGAGAGAGGAGTGAGTGCCTTCCTCCACGATACGTCCCTTGTGAAGAACCAGAATCTTATCGGCATTTTTGATGGTGGATAAGCGATGGGCAATGACGAAAGAGGTTCTCCCCTTTAACAGGAGTTTCAGGGCTTCCTGTATATGCTTCTCCGTATCCGGGTCCACACTGGAAGTAGCCTCATCCAGGATGAGAATTTTAGGGTTAAAGGCGAATGCCCGAGCGAAAACGAGGAGTTGCTTTTGACCGACGGAAAGCGTGGCACCTCGCTCCTGAACGGGCTCATCATATTGACGAGGCAAGGAATGGATAAAATGGGAAGCGCCCACTGCTTCTGCGGCACTCCGCGCTTGCTCTACCGTAATACTTTTTCGGTTCAGGCGGATATTTTGCAAAATATCCGTAGAAAACAAGAATACATCTTGCGTAACGATTGCCATAAAGGAACGAAGGGATTTCTGGGGTATATCCCGTATGTCAACCCCATCAATCAGAATTCTTCCTCGCACCGGGTCGTAGAAACGGAGCAGGAGATTCGTGATGGTGGTTTTCCCCGCACCCGTAGGGCCCACGAGGGCAACCGTTTGCCCGGGTTTCACCCGGAATGAAACATCTCTCAGTACATCCATTATGCCATCATAAGTATGCGATACATTCTGGAAAACCACCTCTCCCTGGAGGTGTTCTGGTATTTTTCCCGCGGGAGACTCTGGAATGAATTCCTTCACATCCAGCAGAGAGAAAATTTTTTCAGCGGCAGCCATGGCAGACTGGAGAACATTATATTTTTCTGCTAAATCAGCAATGGGAGCAAAAAACATCTGCGTGTAAGCGAAAAAAGCCACCAGCGACCCAACCGTGAGTTCGCCCCGAATCACCTGATGACCCCCGAAATACATCACCAGTCCAACGGCAAGATAACTTAAAAAATTAATGAAAGGGTGAAACGAGGAAAATAGAAGTATCTGTCGCATATTGGCCTGATAGGCTTCCCGATTTAACCTCTGGAAACGAGTTTGATTTACCTTTTCTCTCAAAAAGAGTTTGATGACACGAATACCCGATAAACTTTCAGACAGATAAGCATTGATTTCAGCAATTTTTCGTCGGATAACCCGGTTGGCTGACCAGGCCTTCGCCCGGAAAATCAGAGCAATCACCAGAAGAAAAGGTGCCAGAATCAGTATCCAGAGAGATAGACGCCAATTGAAATGAAGGAGCACGAACAGGATTCCAGCGACGAAAAAAATATCCTTGAAGAAAGTCACCAGCACGAGAGTGAAGAACTCGCTGAGGGCTTCAGCATCATTGGTCAGGCGGGTCACCAGACGCCCGACCGGATTTCGTGTGAAAAAAGAAATGGATAGATTCATCAAATGATTCAACAGCGTCAGACGGATATTCTGGATGACCCCCTGTCCTATCCACTGGAGAATCACCGCAAGGTAAACATTCACAAAAAAATTCCCTATCAGGAACAAGAGAAAAAGCATGGAGAGGAAAAGTAGACCCCGATAATCATTTTTCCTAAGAAACCATACATCGGAGGAGGAGAGATTTTTTAAATCAGCGTAAGGAATGACGAGAATATCCTGGGTGAAAAATGCGGTGGGCACACTTTTCACTTTGCTGATGAGGGCCTCCCATTCCTCCGGGGGCAGGTCTCTTTTATACAGGTAGTAAGAGGAAACAGAGTTCCGAGCATCTGCTGAAGCACGATGACTACCCGTGGGAATAAGAATAGAACGGGGTGGAAGAAAAATGGCTTCTGGAATGGCGCGCAATTTCTGCCTTGCCTCCTCCTCACCGGGATAAGAAATGACATCCGCATGTTTTAAAATTTTCTGGTCTATTGCTTCTTTCGTTATATACGGAAGCGCCAGTTCCAGCCCCGCGCTGAATAAAGACAGGAGGAGAACCAGTAAAAAGGGTAAAAGATAGGGACGAAGGAAAGCAAACAATCGGAGAAAAAGCCGAAGGTCATAACGAATTTCCAGGGACTCAAACTCATCAGGCGGGTAGGTCATGGCGGGGATTTCACCCCTGACTCCCTTTTTTCTATCTGGAGAGTCTGACGAAATAACTTTTCTTCCATCGCTTGAAATTCAAACATCCGGGCGTAGATACCCCCCATCCGGAGGAGTGTAGTATGGTCGCCGTATTCAACCACTCTGCCCTTTTCCAGAACGGCGATATGAGGAAAATCCTTGAGGACAGAAATGCGGTGAGTAATGACGACCGTGGTGGCGATTTGAAATACAGGCTGTAAATTTTTCAATATCCTGGATTCTGTCTCAGAATCCACCGCGGAGAGGGCATCATCCAGAATTAAGATTTTCGGGTGCATCAGGAGGGCACGGGCGAGAGCAATCCTCTGGCGTTGACCACCGGAGAGAGTCAGCCCTCGTTCGCCCACGATGGTGGAATACCCCTGGGGAAACGAGAGGATTTCCTCGTGAATCTCCGCCAACTGCGATACCCGAACAATTTCAGAGAAATGCGTGCTCGGATTACCAAAGGCGATATTTTCTTTCACGGAATCTGAGAACAGAAAAGTTTCTTGAGGAACGCAAGCAATGCCAGACCTCAAGGCATATAAGGGGTACCGGAGGATGTCGGTGCGGTCGATAAAGATGGTCTGTTCAGGAGGTGTGAACAGGCGAGTTAAAAGAGCAACCAGAGTAGATTTACCGGCTCCTGTTCTCCCCACGATGCCCAGAGGCTCTCCAGGCTTGACGGATAAAGTGATGTCATTTAGCACCGGCGTGTCTCTACCGTCATAGTAGAATGTGAGATGGTGAATATCCAGGGTGCCTTGATGAATCTGCGTGGGAAGATGAAGCGAATCTGCACGGGGTTCTGATGAAAAGATGTGGGGTTCCTGGCTAACCGAAAGCAAATCCTGTATCCGGGTCAAAGAAGCCATACCGCGCTGGTAAAGATTGACGACCCAGCCGGTTGCCATCATGGGCCAGATAAGGAAGCCCAGATAGGTATTCAAAGCCACAAAATCGCCCAGAGAGACTTGATTCAGGAGGGTCATACGACCACCAAAAATGAGGAGAAGTGTCGTGGAGAGCCCGGAAATCATCGCAATAGCAGGACCGAAAGCCCCGGATATTTTGATGAGGTCCATCTGGCAGGTCCGATACTGTTCATGGATTTTCCGAAATTCCTGATATTCTCCCTCCTCCTGCACATAGGCTTTAATGACGCGAATTCCAGAGACAATTTCCTCCGCTTTGCTGGTGAGAAGTGAGAAAATGTCCTGCACTTTTCTGAACCGTTTATAGATGAGACGCCCCAGAAAAAAGGACAAAATACCCAGTGCAGGAAGAGGAATCAACAAAATCAAGGTCAAACGCACATGAATCAGAAACATCATCAGGATAGTAGCGGCAGACCAGATAACCGCATCTACAAGGGCAATCAGAGATACACCCGCCATTTCTCGCACTGCGGCTATATCATTCGTGGAGTGTGCCATCAGGTCTCCCACCTTATGAACATCGTAGAATTTCACCGGCAGATTGAGAAAATGCCAATATAAAAGATTTCTCATTTCTTCCTCTATCTTTCTGGAGGTTCCAAAAAGATAGAATCTCCAGGAGAATCGGAAGAGCACAATAGATGTAGCAATTCCTAAAATTTCTAAAAAGTAAATCCAGAGGTGGGCAGTGGTAAGCCTGACCGCAATGTCATCTATGGCGGAACGAATGACACGCGGGATGAGCAATTGAACCGCATCTACCGCCAGGAGAGCCATTAATCCTAATAAAACCCACAGGCGATGCTTCCATAAATAACCTCCCATCATTTTCCAGGTGGTGGGTAATTTCATCGTCCAACATATATTAAAGGGAACATCCACTTCTCGTCAAATACTATGGAATACCCTCTATGCATCTTCCATTCCAGTGAGGGAGGCTCCCAATTATGCAAGGGTGAAATCACACAGGAGAGTTGACAGAGGAGCAAGAATAAGGTATCATAATGAAGATAGGAGGAAACGAAAGGTGGCAGTAAGAATCCGATTAATGAGGGTGGGGAAGAAGAAAGCCCCCGCTTACCGGGTAGTTGTAGCAGACCGGCGGGAAAAGAGAACGGGAAAATACTTAGAGAAGATAGGGTTTTATAGCCCGGTCCTCCCGGGGAAACCCCTGGAGATAAACCAGGAGCGCCTGTCCTACTGGCTTTCCAGAGGAGCGGAAGTGAGCCCGACCGCTCGCAAACTAATCAGACGGGCTGAGAAAAATTCCACAGTGAATCCCACCACAGGAGGTGTAGAGAAGTGAGAGAACTTCTAACAACCATAGCGAAGGCACTCGTGGATCATCCCGAGAGTGTGGAGGTCCGAGAAGTGAACGGGGAACGGTCCATTATCCTGGAACTGAGAGTTCATCCCGAGGATGTGGGAAAGGTCATCGGTAGGGGAGGACGAATTATTGAGGCTCTGCGTACCGTGGTGAAGGCCTCCGCTGCAAAACAGCAGAAAAAGGTTTCCGTCGAAATCGTGTAAGAGTTCTCGCTCTATCCGGTAGGACTGGCTCTCTATAGCGCAGCGAAAATGGATATTGATGTTGTAACTGTTTTACCGGAATTTATTGAAGCATGGCGTCAAATCAAGTTGATTCAGAGAGGGATAGAAAGGGGGGTATTCACGGTGCGGATACATTCTCTTCGTCATTACACTCATGACCTGCACCGGACTGTGGATGATTATCCGTATGGGGGCGGAGCAGGAATGGTCATGAAACCCGAACCTTTCTTTGAAGCCGTGGAAGACCTCCAGAAGCAATTCCATCCGAAAGGTAAAGTGATTCTTCTGACCCCTCGGGGAACGCCGTTCACACAATCCATTGCCAGTCAGTTAGCGGAAGAACCCCGGCTGATTTTTCTCTGCGGGCGGTATGAAGGCGTAGATGAACGGGTTCACCGTTATCTAACCGACGAGGAAATTTCCCTCGGAGATTTCATTCTGATGGGAGGAGAGATTCCTGCTCTGGCTGTGATAGAAAGTATCATTCGCCTTCTCCCCGGACTCATTGAAAAAGATTCTATCGTGGAAGAATCTTTCACGGCCGGGTATCTGGAATATCCCCACTTCACGCGCCCCCAGGAGTACCGGGGAATGAAGGTCCCCGAGATTCTGGTGAGTGGCAACCACGAAAAGGTGAGGCTCTGGCGGATGAAAGAAGCCCTGCGATTGACCCACAAGAAGCGCCCTGATTTGCTCATGCGACGCACCCTTTCCCCGGAAGAAAAAAAAATGATGCAAGAAATCATGGAGGAGGAAGAATCCCATGAACGAAAAACCACAGGACAACTTCCGACCCGGTGATACAGTGAAGGTCTACTTCCGAGTGAAGGAAGGAGAAAAAGAACGGGACCAGATATTTCAAGGAGTAGTAATTGCCAAAAAGCACGGGGCAGAGCCTGGAGCCACGTTTACGGTTCGCAAAATTTCGTTTGGTATAGGAGTGGAGCGTGTGTTTCCTCTTTCCTCTCCCCTGCTGAGTAAAGTGGAAGTGGTCAGGAAAGGGAAAGTTCGGCGAGCCAAGCTTTTTTACCTCAGGGAGAAGAAAGGGAAAGCCAGTAGAATCAGAGAAAAACGGCTACCCGTGCCTGCTGAGGGTGAAGCAGAGTGACCGGACAATCCAGGCTGGCTTACCGCTTCCCCGCTAACGGTCAACACCATCCCATCAGCCTGGAAGTGGATGGAGAGACCTTTTTGGAATCTACTATCGGTAGCCTCTGTCTTCCCGGAGAGTTGCGAAAAGTTAAAAAAGGTCGTCTTCGTCCAGTGAATGGGAAGATTCATTTCACAGTAACATCCTTAGAGCATGGTAAGGGTATGCTAATCCTGCATGGGAAAGAAAAGAAAGAGATTGAACTCGTTTGGACGCCCACAGTCCAGAGCATCTTCCTGGACTGGGCAGAATCCATCGTATTTGCTTTCCTGGCGTATTTTCTGATTCGGAGTTTTTTACTGGAAACTTTCGTGATTCCCACAGGAAGCATGATACCCACCCTGAATCCTGGTGACCGGGTATTTGCATTGAAGTCCATCTACTGGTTTCGCAAGCCATATCGGGGAGAAATTGTGATTTTTAAGGCTCCACCGGAGCCGGATAAAAATTATGTCAAGCGTGTCATTGGGCTTCCGGGGGATGAAATTCGTATTTCCGACGGAGAAACTTACATCAACGGACACCGGTTGAACGAACCTTATGTCCAGAATAAGCCTTTAGAGGATTTTCCGCCCGTAGTGGTTCCTGAGAATTCTCTTTTTGTAATGGGGGACAATCGGCCCAACAGCCGAGACAGTCGTTACTGGAAATTTCTCCCGTTCAGAAATCTGGTGGGGAAACCGATTTTCCGCTTCTGGCCTCTGTGGCGGATTCAGGTTCTTAAAAGCTATCCCTTGCCAACGGGAAGCTTCTGACTTTGGGAATTTCTTTTTTAACATCCGAACATCTTCAAAATCTGTGCAAAGATATAGACCTGCTTCTGGAAGTTCTGGATGCTCGGGCTCCGCTATCCACACGAGGAGAAGAAATGAACGGGAAAACCCTTCGGGGCCGTCCTCGGATTGTGGTTCTAACCAAATCAGACCTGGCATTGGAACCCCTTACTGCAGAATGGAAACAGTATTTCCTCCAGCGGGAGAATCTTCTCGCCGTTCCTTTCACGAAACACGAATCAGGATTCGCTCAAATGCTGAAGCACCAGATGGATGCCTGGAGAAACCGGCGAAAGCCGCACCGACGGATTCGGGTTATGGGCGTAGGAGTTCCCAATGTGGGAAAATCTTCTCTGGTGAATTCTCTGGTGGGGCAGCATAAAGCCCGTGTGGGGGATGAACCTGGAATCACTCGCGGAACCCAATGGATTCGTCTAAGCCCGTATGTGTTATTTTTAGATACCCCCGGAATGCTGAGTGTTCAGATGCGTTCTCCAGAGAAATTGTACATCCTGTCCTGTCTGGGGTGCTTGCCCCAGGGGTCTTATGACCCCGTGAATGCAGCAGAATGGCTTCTGGGCATTTTACAGAAACTGGATGATTGGAGTGAGATTGCTGGTTTACTCCGCATTCAACACCCCGAACAAGAACCTGCTGTAATGCTGAATGAAATGGCTGTGGGATTTGGGTTTTTCCAATCCGGCAAAGAGCCAGACCTTCACCGCACGGCGGAGCACCTTTTATATCAGTTTAAAAAGGGACGACTGGGAAGATTTTCTCTGGAAACGCCTCCCCCACTGCTCACCCGTGAATCATGAACAGGGTATTAAAACAGGGTTCTACCGGCGCAGGCGGAATAGACGAAGTGGGCAGAGGAGCTCTGGCAGGGCCCGTCGTGGCAGCGGCAGTGGTTCTATCCCCGCCCATTCTCCCGGAAGTAAAAGATTCCAAACTTTTGACTCGTTCTCAGAGGAATTCCCTGATACGCCTCATCCTGGGGCGGATTATGGCTCTGGGTATTGGGGTGGTAGGAGAGGATTATATCCTCCAGTGGAATATCCGTAACGCTACAAGAAAAGCCATGGAAATTGCTATCCATAACCTCGGGCAATTCCCGGATGTAGTCATTGTGGATGGTCCCATGGATTTCCAGGAGCTTCCTGTGAAGGTTCTGTGTGTGAATGGCGCAGATAGAAAGGTATACTGCGTCGCAGCGGCATCCATTATAGCCAAAGTGATTCGGGATGGGTTTATGCAAGATTACCAGGTTTTATATCCGGAGTACCATTTCTCCATCCACTGCGGTTACGGCACCCAAACACATCGGAAAATTATTGAAAAAAGAGGCTTGACTCCTGTGCATCGGATGGGGTTCAGGCCTGTGGCAGAATCGCTTTTTTTTCATGGGGCAGGGAACCGCATTTAATGGTTTAACCGGCCTCCAGGGGCTTCCATTTGAACCTGGAATGCGTCTCCGATTGGAAGCGAATGGCACTCCGCAAGCCATCTGGGTTCCTTTCACACCACCCCAGGTGAGTGCTCCCTCCCTGTATGTTTCCACCACTATAGGAAGTCTGCAGTCCTCCGACGGGCGAAAGGGGAAACACATTATTGTTCCCGTGCTGGGTGGAGGTGCTTTATTTTATGTATCTTCCACAACGCATGGCAAGGGAACCCTGACGGTGCGGTTTGGAGAGAAAATCATTGGAGAGGCTTACCTGAGTTATGAACCTTCCACGAAATCTCTGGTGAAGCGCCTGCTGAAGTCTGTGATTTTTATCATCGTCGCCGTGGTCGTTCTGCGCACCTGGGTGATAGAAGGTGTGGTGACTCCGTCAGAAATGGAAGAAAGCTCTATGGCGCCGGTGATTGAAAAGGGCGAGCGGATGTTCGTGCTACGCTTTATGTACAAACTGCGTCGCCCTTTCCGGGGCGAAATCGTCGTATTCTGGCACACCATGGAAAATGGCAAAAAAATTCAATATATTAAGCGTGTTATCGGGCTTCCGGGAGATGAAATCGCCATCCGGCAAGGAGTCATTCTTTTGAACGGGATTCAACTGGAGGAGCCTTATGCTACCGGGCGAGTGGAGGAAATTGACATTCCCCCCACCCTCGTCCCGCCCAACCGCTATTTTGTTCTGGGAGATAACCGCGCCTACAGCGAAGATAGTGAATACTGGCTGATGGAAGGCAGAGAGGATGATGCCTTCGTTCCCCACAGAGAACTGGTGGGAAAACCTTTTGTGATTTATTGGCCACCTAACCGCTTGCAATTCCTTTTTTCGTATAAAATTAAAGTTAAGTAGACGATGAAAAACGAATTGGGGAAAAGAGGAGAAACGATTGCAGCAACTCTGCTCCAGAGTAAAGGATATAAACTGGTGGATAAGAAATTTTATATTCCGGCTATGGGCGAAATAGATTTCATATGCGAGAATAGAGACGCATTGATTTTTGTAGAGGTAAAGTTGAGAAGGAAAGGAAAACCAGAAGAGGGTGTGGATGAGGTGAAAATACGGAAGTTGAAGAAAATGGCAGAAGTCTATCTGAACCGACACCCGACAAGGAAAGAGGTCAGATTTGATGTGGTAGCAATTTTACTGAATGAAGCCGGGCTGGTGGAAAAAATTCGTCATATTCCGGAGGCGTTTTGAAATCATGCCATCCAAAATCTTGAGTGGTGCGTTGCAAGGGATTGATGGGTTTCCAGTGGAAGTGGAGGTGGACATTGGGCCCGGGGTTCCTCGTTTTTTTATCGTGGGCTTACCGGATACTTCCGTCAGTGAATCGCGAGAAAGAGTCAAAGCCGCATTACGGAATTCGGGATTCAGTTTACCCGGGCGTAAGATAGTTGTCAATCTTGCACCGGCGGCGATACGGAAAGAAGGCGCAGCATTTGACCTGCCGATTGCCCTCGGAATCCTAATGGAGGAAGGGAAAATCCCCCGGGAATCTTCCCGGAACACGCTGATCGTGGGTGAACTTTCCCTGGAAGGCACCATACGCCCGGTTCCCGGCGTGTTAGGTATAGCGCTGCGAGCCAGAGATGAAAATCTCAAAGCCATCGTAGTGCCCAGGGGAAATGAAATGGAAGCGGGGCTGGTAGAGGGTCTGGAGGTATTTCCCGCCGCTACATTGCTGGAAGCCATCCGTGCTATGAACCACGAAACACCCCCTTATCAGACTCAACGCCCTCTTTCTTTTTCACCCCAGTATGAGGTGGATTTCTCCGACATCAAAGGGTTAGAAGGTCCGAAACGAGCGGTGGAAATTGCAGCCGCCGGTGGACATAACATGCTGATGATAGGTCCTCCGGGGGCTGGAAAAACAATGCTGGCACAGCGGTTGCCGACTATTCTTCCCCCGCTGGAAATGAAGGAAGCGATAGAGGTGACGAAAATCTATAGCGCAGCGGGTCTGTTGCCCTCCCACCGCCCGTTAATCCTGGAGAGGCCCTTCCGCTTCCCGCACCATACCATCTCTCCCGCAGGCATGGCAGGTGGTGGCACAGGCATGTTTCCCCGACCGGGTGAAATCAGCCTGTCTCACCAGGGAGTGCTCTTTATGGACGAGTTTCCTCTGTTTCGGCGAGATGTGTTGAACTTGCTTCGTGGGCCTATGGAAGATGGTTTTGTCATGCTCTCCCGGGCGGCAGGTAGTGTGACCTATCCTGCTTCGTTTCAACTGGTAGCGGCTATGAATCCGTGCCCATGTGGTTTTTTAGGCGACCCGGAAAAAGAGTGTCAGTGCTCCAGCGGGCAAATCCAAAAATACCGGGGAAAAATCTCTGGACCCCTTCGGGACCGCCTGGATGTGACTATTGAAGTTCCCCGCATCGACCTGAAAGAATTAAAACGAGAAAATGGTGAAACCTCAGAAAGCATCCGCAAGCGTGTGGAAGAAGCACAACAAATTCAAAGAACTCGTTATCAGGGGCTGCCTTTCCAGTCAAACCATCGCCTGCCTTCTCGTTTACTGAAGAAGTATTGCACCCTACCCGAAGAGGCGGAAAATCTCTTAAATCAGGCAGCGAAGCGTTACTCCCTGAGCCCCCGGGGCATCGTTCGGATTCTGCGTGTCTCCCGAACCATCGCTGATATGGAAAAAAGGGAGAAAATTACTACAAGTGATGTGGCAGAAGCGATACAATATAGAGGAGAGGGATTGATGTGGGTGCTGGAATAAAAGAAGTGCTGGCAATGCTATCGGAGTTCCTGAAGAAAGAGGGAGGGAATTTTGCCCCTGCTCATGAACCCGATGAGGCATTCTACACCCCACGACAGTATGATTATCGCTCCACCACCCGCTGTTTGGAGGAAGAAAATTCATCCGTTCCCCGCCTCGGAATCCCCATTCGCCTATTTAATGACGGCATACAAAAAACTTTTTTAGTGGGCTACCTGGTGCGAGAACCTTACCATTTGACGGTTCACTTCTCTGCGGTAGCCTCTATTATCCTGAAAATGCAGAACGGCAATTTTAGCCTGTGGGACGAACCCCGAATCGTTACCTCTATCCTTGTGCCCATGGAATTGTACGGAGAGTCACTACCGCCACCTTTCGTGGACACCGGCGCCCAACATCCCTATTTTGAAGAACTTCGGATGAGGGCAGTGGAAACTTCTCGGCACCTGCGGCAGCAACTGGAGAAAGAACACTTGAGGGAATGGACGAAAACGGCTACGCCATCGGAGTATATCGCAGTAGACGGGACCCTACGCCACCTGCATGGTTTGGCTTTTAAGAATCAGGTAATCGGGCTGTCTAAGTCCTTTCACCCGTTCTTCTTTGATGCCGCAACCCAGCAAAAGGCTATGCAAATCCGCGAAGGTGAACGCTCGTTTGCTTTTTCTTTCGCCGACGAATCAGGTGAAACTTATTCCTCCTGGTTCCTCCGATTACGAAACCCGGAGGGCAAAGGCCCGGAATTCGGATTACTCAGAATAGAATCGGGAGAACCGGACCCGGCTGTGGATTTTATCCAACAAATTTCTTCTACCATTTTCCATTTCCGTTACCCGGTAGCCTACCCGTATCCACGATGGGACCGCCTGCTCTACCCCATCCGTCTTTGCACGGAAACGCTAAACAATTTCCTTCCGGGAGCGAAAACGATACAATATTATTTTGGATGGAGCGTGAGATAACATGATACAGTTAAAAGAAGCCGTTGTGGCGCAGGAAAAATACCTTTCCTATTTGAACCAGGAGTATGGTATCATCGGTAAAGTAGCCTCTACGGAAAAAAAGCCGAATACCTCGTCGGAGTTTCATTTCTGGGTGGCCAGGAATGTCACCTCTCTGGAACTCGGAAATATCGTAGGGGTATTAAAAAATGATGGGGAAATTACATTCGGAATCGTCGTGGAAATGGAAACGACGATGGATATTCCCACCTTCCTTGCCGATTTTATTTCTCATAATTTTGGAGAGCCTTCCCTGGAGCCACCAGTGGAAATCTCTAATGTGACGGTAAGCAAAGCCATCGTGATTTCTTCTACGGATAAACTGGCAAAACCTGTCATCCAGGGGCAGGTCTACTATGCCTCCCAGGCCGGTATTCAATTTGCTTTTGGAATGGAAGAATACCTGTTGAAAGGAAAAGGAATCCCTATTGGAGTATTGAGAAACGGCGATGGTGCGTTGACGCCCGTGGCATTGGATGAGGACTTTTTGCTGGGTCCTGAGGGCGCTCACTTTAACATTTCGGGAATCTCCGGATTGGCCACAAAAACCTCCCTGGTGGAATTCATGCTGAAATCCATTCAGACCTATTTTCTAAAAAAGCCTGAGGAATTGAGGAGACGAATTGGGATTGTCATCTTCAATGTCAAGGGAAAAGACCTTTTATATTTTGACAAGCCCAATCCGGATTTATTACAGAACACTCCGATGGCAACCTGGTATCGTGAAATTTACAAATATCTGGAGATTTCACCTGAACCATTTGATAGGGTTCGGATATTCGCCCCTTATGATATGAAGAATCCGTCGGGCGTGAATTCCCTTCGGCAGGATGGAAAAGTAGAGTATTTCTTACTGGACCTGGAGCATTTGCGTCCCTACATTCCCTCCTTATTTGAGCGGGATTTATGGGATGAGGCTGTGGATGCTGCATGGGAGGACATGCAAGATTTAATTGACAAAATCCCAATCACGAACTACCCGGACCTGGTGGACTTCTTGAAAGAGGAACGGCGGGTGATGCGAGAGCGGGCGGACTGGCACGGGCATTCGCGGGCGACCTTTTATAAACTCGTTCAGAACCTTGTATCCCTGCCAGAGGTGTATGAAGGGCTGGTTCTAAAGCGGGAGCATCGGGATGAGCCGAAGGATATTCCTATGGAAGAACTCAGCACGGGCGACCTTTATATTGTGGACATCCAGGCATTAAATGAGCGGGGTCAAAAGATGGTGTTTGAGCGAACTCTTCGGCGTCTGCAAAGACTGGTAGAAATCAAACGAGTCGGTGTGGGGCTGGACAATGTCATTATTTTTGTGGACGAGTTAAATAAATTTGCTCCCAAAAAAGAGGAAGTTCGCTCCACCCTAAAATCGGCCATCATAGATGCTACCGCCCGAGGGCGTAGTATGGGGCTGATTTTCTTCGGTGCCCAGCAGTTCGCCTCTGAAACAGATAAACAAGTGGTGGATAACTGCTCCACCATCTGCTACGGCCGAAGCGGCCACACGGAAATTGGTCAGCCTATGTATGACTGGATTAGCCCGGAAGTGAAAGCCAAACTGGTGACCCTTCCCAAAGGCACTTTGCTGTTGAAACACGCCAAATTCTCCCAGCCTATCTTTATGCAATTCCCCTACCCTCCCTGCATTCCGGGTGACCTCTATCTTGCCACAGAGGAAGAGTTAGAACGAGGGCGTAAGCGAAAACCAAAAGAGGCAGAATGGCAAAAAGAAGGCAAAATCAAGTTCAACTTCTGAAGGTTACTCAGCCGTGAACGAGTACTTCTCTCTCACCGAAGAAAATGGGGTTGCCCTCATCACTCTGAAGCGTGCAGGAGACCCTTACAACACGTTAAATAGAGCCTTCGGGAAAGCACTGAAAAAAACCTTTGAGGAACTGGATGAATCCCCCACGGTGAAAGTATTAATCATCACTGGAACGGGGAGAGTGTTCTGCACAGGTGCGGACATCTTACAGGAATTCTCAAAACTTTCCGCCGAAGAAGCCCGGCGGCTTTCCGCAGAAGGCAGTGATACATTCACCTTTATTGAGCGGATGAAGATTCCAGTAATTGCGGCCATCAACGGATTTTGCCTTGGTGGAGGGCTGGAACTGGCGCTGTGTTGCGACTACCGAATTGCTTCCAATAAAGCAGTTCTGGGGCAACCCGAAATCAACCTGGGGCTGATTCCAGGCTGGGGCGGCAGTCAGCGACTCCCCAGAACCATCGGAAGAAGTCAGGCTCTCCGCCTGATTCTTGCCGGCGAAACCATACGAGCAGAGGAAGCCTTGAAATTAGGCCTCGTAGATGAAGTGATTCCTCATGAAAAACTGATGGATAGAGTCAGAGACTTTGCATATACTACCAGCAAAAAAAGTAAAGCCGCTATTCGTCTGGCAAAGATGGCAGTAAATCAGGGATTACATCTTCCCCTCTGGTACGGCCTGGTGCTGGAAAATGAACTCTTCGGTCGGGCCTGGGAATCGGAAGACCGCGTGGAGGGGGTAAACGCATTTATTGAAAAGCGTAAACCCCGTTTCAAAGACCGGTGAGCCGAATCTTTTCCTGGACGATGCTCCTCTTCTTCTTCATTGTATTATGGATAGAAATTTCCTTTCCTTATCTCCTTACCCGATATCTCTTTATCTACGGAGTGTATGAGCATGGGCACCGCATCTGGTAAAAAATTTTTCATCACCACTCCTTTATATTATGTGAATGCTCTTCCACATATAGGGCATGCGTATACCACAGTGGCGGCGGATGCCATCTCCCGGTATAAACGAAAACGCGGGGTAGATGTCTACTTCGTTACTGGCACGGATGAACACGGACAAAAACTGTTTGAAGCGGCGCAGGGAGAGCAGAAATCTCCCCAAGCTTTTGTAGATGAAATGGTGGTCCATTTCAAGAACCTGTGGAAAAAACTCCAGATTTCTTATGATTACTTTGTTCGCACGACGCAGGCAGAACATCCTTCGGTGGTGCAAGAAGTCTTTCAGCGAATCTACCGGAATGGAGACATTTATAAAGGTGTCTATGAAGGCTGGTATTGCGTTCCCTGCGAAAGTTTCTGGACTCCTATGCAACTGGTGAATGGGAATTGCCCATCCTGTAACCGACCGGTAAAATGGATTCAAGAAGAGAATTATTTTTTTCAGATGTCAAAATATAGAGATTGGTTGATTCAGTATGTGAAGGAACATCCTGACTTCGTTCGGCCGGAGAGCCGAAAGAATGAACTTCTGTCACGGCTGGAGAAAGAAGAAATCCGGGATTTATGTATTTCCAGACCTCGTTCTACACTGGAATGGGGTGTGCCTCTACCCATGGATGAGAATTATGTCCTTTATGTTTGGTTTGATGCGCTATTGGGCTACACGACAGCAGTGGGCAATTTTTATAATCCACAGCAATTTGCCAGATATTGGCCGGCTGATGTTCACCTCATCGGAAAAGATATTTTATGGTTTCACGCCGCCATCTGGCCTGCCATCTTGCGATCCGCCGGCCTACCTATTCCGGAGCAGATATTCGCTCACGGCTTCTGGGTGGTGGGCGGAGAGAAAATGTCCAAATCCAAAGGCAATGTGATGAACCCGGATGAGATTATCCAGGCGGTGGGAGTGGATGGCTTCCGCTATTTTCTGCTCCGGGAAGTTCCTTTCGGGTTGGATGGCTCCATTTCCTTTGAGGCAATTGTCTCTCGTTATAACACCGAACTGGCAAACGATTTGGGAAATCTACATCTTCGCACCCTCACCATGCTCCAGAAATACTCCTCGGATAGAATTCCCAAACCCGCTTCCCTCACAGGTAAGGAGGAAGATTATTACCGGTTGAAAGAAAGGTTGGTAAAAACGGTGGAGGCTCACCTGGATGCTTTTGAGCTGAAAGAAGCGCTGGAATCCATTCACGCTCTCACAGCGTGGGGAAATAAATATATTGATGAAGAAAAGCCCTGGAATTTACACAGGTCCAATGTCGCCAGATTAAAGGTTGTTCTGCACACTCTGATGGATTGCTTGCGGTCACTTGCCATTCTCCTGGAGCCATTCATTCCCGATACATCCGAGAAGATATGGAACCAGTGTGGATTCCAGGAAAGGTTTCAGCAAAACTGGGATGAGATAGCAAAGAAGTTGGATTTGAGTGGAATAGAAATCAAAGGTGGCACTCCCTTATTTCCCCGTCTGGAAGTGGAAAAAACCACAACAGAATCCCGGAGACCGGAGAGCCAACCGCAGGGAAAATCACCCAGGATTACTCTCGCTGAATTCTCTAAGGTAGAAATGAAGGTGGGGCAAATCCAGGCTGCCAGTCCGGTTTCGGGGACGGATAAACTCCTGAAATTAGAGGTTCGGGTGGGCAACGAAGTCCGCACCCTTGTGGCAGGTATAGCCAGAAGTTACCAGCCACAGGATTTAATCGGGAAGAAAATCATTCTCGTCACGAATCTGGAACCCGCCGTCATCAGGGGTATCCAATCAGAGGGAATGTTATTGGCTGCTGGCGAGGGCGATGAAATAAGCCTTTTGACCATAGATAAAGATATACCAGCAGGCTCCATCATCCGGTGAACCCTTGAATTTACTCACTCTCACGAAAAGAGGTGAGCGCGAGTGAAAGCCATTGCAAAGAATCAGAGAGGAAGATATTTTGGGGCAAGAATACTGGCTATTCTCTCCATGTTTGCAGGGGTGATTCTGCCGGAAGAGGTCTCCCAAACGCTTCAGAAATTAGCCCGCGATAAACCCGATTTGACCCGGGTGATTTCCCTCGGAAAGAGTTTTCAGGAAAAAGACCTGTGGCTGGTCAGCATCACTGAATACGAGAAACATCGCAGTGAAGACCGGCCAGGCATTTTTCTGTTAGCAGGACTCAGGGGAAATGATGCAGAATCCGTCCGCCTGGCACTTTCCTTTGCTCAAAGTCTTATCCAGGCATATCCCTCCGATGAAAAAGTGAAGGAACTCCTGTCCACACGAACTCTTTACATCCTTCCTTTACTGAATCCGGATGGGGCAGAAGCAGGAAGTGCTTACACTCGTCGTCCATTTGACGAGGACCGGGATGGAACAGCGGACGAAGACCCCGGGGATGAAAAGGATAACGATGATGATGGTAAAACGGATGAGGACGACACGGGAGGAGTGGACCTTGCCTTAAATTTTCCTGCTGGATGGAAGCCTGAACTGCTGAAAGGCCATAATGGTCCATTTCCCGTTTCAGAGCCGGAGTCCAAAGCCCTCGCCGATTTTCTGGTAGAACACCCGAATATTCTCCTGTTTATCAATCTCTATGGCACAGGTAACGCTTTCCTATACCCTTATTCCAAACGAACAACCGGGAAAATTGAACCGGAGGATGCCAGAATTTACGAGGAAATGGCAAAACCTGCGGTGGAAAAATGGAAAGCCAAAAAGGCAACTCTCTCTGATGACTTCGCTCCTGAGTCGGAAAAGGAAAATAGTCTTCTGGATTGGGTTTACCAGAACCTGGGGGCACTGGCTGTGGATGTGGGAATCAAGGATGTTCCACTGGAAGAGATTCTCCCATTCTTACGAGACATATCCTTTTTCACCCCACTCTTGCAGGTTACCTCAATAACAGTGCTTCCAGTGGCAAAAAACATTTATCGCATAGAAGCGAAAATTCAAAACAAAGGGAAAATGGCAACTCTCACCAAATCCGCGGAGGGAAATCCTCCGAAGCAACCTGCCAATGGTTTTGGGGAAGAATATGAAAATCGGGGAGGGCAAAATCCCCGTCGTCCTGTGGCTGTGTGGCTGAATTTGCCGTCACCAGCCGCGCTTCTTGCAGGTCCTCAACGCAAATTGTTTCCTGCTCTGCACCCGGAGGAAGAGCAATCCATCACCTGGATTGTGGAGGCTCCGCCAGGAACCGTCATTTCCCTCCAGATACAATCTGCAAAAGGTGGCTCCATCACCTACCCTATTTCAGTTTCTCAAACGGCAGAAAGAAAATCTGCAGGGGGAGAGAAAGAATGATAAGAAAAATGGGTTATGCTTTATTTATTTTTGCCTTTTTCATGGGGTTTCAATTCAATCCTGAAAAGTATTATACCTACGATGAGGTTGTAAACCTTTTAAGGCAGGCAGAGAAAGCGTATCCACAGATGGTTCAAGTTTACACCATCGGGAAGTCCCTGAAAGGGAAGGACATCTGGGCTATAACACTTTCCAATCCAAAAACTGGAAATCCCGACCGAAAGCCTGCTCTGTATATAGACGGTAATATTCACGGGAACGAGGTTCAGGGAACCGAGGTTGCATTATATACTCTCTGGTATCTCCTTTCCCGGTACGGGCAGGATAAATATGTGACCCAACTGGTGGACACAAGAACTTTCTACTTCGTTCCCATCGTGAATGTGGATGGAAGGGAAGTGTTTTTCAAAGGGCCCTCCACAGCCGACGACCCTCGTGAAAATTTCCGCCCTTATGATGATGACGGGGATGGACTTGTGGATGAAGATGGACTGGAGGATCTGGATGGCGACGGAGAAATTTTGATGATGCGGAAAAAAGATGAGTATGGACCTATGAAGACGGGGGCAGACCCTCGCATTCTGTCCTTTCGCGCCCTGGACGAAAAAGGAGAATGGCGCTCCTACTGGACGGAAGGAATAGATAACGACGGAGATGGGAAGTTCAATGAGGATCCAGCTGGAGGCTATGACCTGAATCGGAATTTCCCCTACGGCTGGCGACCCGGGAATGCGGACCGGGGCGGCTTTTATCCCCTCTCCGAGCCGGAAACCCGCTCCGTCGCCCTCTTCATTCTTTCCCATCCGAATATTGCAGGAATTATGTCCTACCACAATGCAGGCAATATGATTCTTCGCGCTCCCTCTTCTCAGAGGGATACCGGCATCCCAAGAGAAGACATCCGATTATACGACTCTATAGGCAATGCAGGTAGACTGTTTCTGCCGGATTATCAATATATGCAAACCTTTGAAGGACTTTATCCAGCCTACGGCACTACCATTGATTTTGGCTATCTGGGAGAAGGAGTGATAAGTTTTACCAATGAACTTTTCACGATACCCACATCACGGGAGGAAACCGGAAGCAACTGGGACCGATGGATTGCCGCTTCCCTGGAGCGACTGAAATATGCAGACAAAGTGTTTCATGGTGAAGCCTTCGTGGACTGGAAGCCTTTTCACCATCCTCAATTAGGGGATATTGAATTGGGTGGGTGGAAAAAAATTTCTCGCCGAACTCCCCCTCCCGAATTCCTTCATGAGATTCTTTTGCCCAATACTCTTTTCACTCTTTACATTGCCCGGCTTTTTCCACAGGTGCAGATTCACTCGGTTCAGGTAAAGGAAATCCAGGAAGAAATCTACCGGATTGAAGTAGAAGTGACCAACGAAGGATTTATGCCAACCGCTACAAAGTGGGCGCAGGAAAAGGGCATCGCTATTCCAGACCGCATAGAGATAGAGGGAGAACATATTACCGTTTTGAGTTCAGGAGAAATCCACGAAATCACCGGGGAGATGCAATCTCCAGAAGCGCACAAGAGAATTAGTCTTGGAAACCTGAACGGGCGAGAAAGAAAAAAATTGGCTTTCCTGGTCTCCGGATGGGGAAAAACTCACCTGAAGTTAATTTCAGTGAAAGGGGGCTGGGACGAAACCACCCTGGAATTGTGATTTCAGATATGGTTTATTTCCCTGAATTCCGCAAGTATTTTTTGAACCAGGCGAGGATAAATTGAAGGCGCTGAATCCGGTGTTTAGGTTTACCGCTTCGGGAAAGTTCGTGGTTCTCTCCGGGAAATCGGACCAATTCCACCTCTCTTTTTCGCATTTTTAATGCCACAAATAGTTGTTCCGCCTGCTCGACAGGGCATCTCCAGTCTTCCTCAGAATGGAGAATCAAAAGTGGGGTAGTCATTTTTTTTACATATCGGATGGGAGAGCGCTTCAGGAATTCCTCTTCATTTTCCCAGGGATTCCAGCCCACTTCCTCTTTCCCGAATAAGTATCCGATGTCGCTGGTGCCATAGAAGGAATAGAAATTAGAGATAGAGCGCTGGGTGACAGCAGCCTTGAAACGGTTCGTATGGCCCACAATCCAGTTCGTCATAAACCCTCCATAGGAGCCACCGGTGACACCCAGATTTCGGGAATCTATCCATGGATATTTTTTCAATACATAATCCAAGGCTTGCATTAAATCTTTATAATCTCTTTCTCCATATTTTCTGTGGATGGCATAAGCAAAATCTTCCCCATAGCCAATACTTCCCCGGGGGTTCGTATAAATCACGGCAAAACCGGCGGAAGCCAGAAGTTGAAATTCAAAAAAAATCGCCTCACCGTATGCGGTTCTGGGGCCTCCGTGAATCTGCAAGATGGCTGGCACTTTCTGGCGCTTCTGACGGGGGGGCGAAAGGATCCATCCCTCAATTTTTTCCCCGTCGTCTGCCGTAAAAGATAAATGTTCCGGTGAAAAAATTCTCTTTTTAGAAAGGAATTTATCGTTGAAGTGAGTGAGTCGGCGCTCACCGCCCTGGCCTTTCACCCACACCTCCGCAGGGTGTGTGGCGTCCATCCGACTCAATGCCATCTGATTGAAATTTCGCGAGAAACTAAAAGACTCAATGGTGTGATTCCCCTCTGTAAAGGGTTTCACCTTTTTCTGGTCAGGATGAAGTGTGAAAATCTGACAACGGCCTCCATCCGTAGCAAGGAAGTAAATCATAGAACCATCGGGAGAGAAAATAAGACCGGGGTCAGGCGAAGCCACGCGACAATCGTTGATGACATGATTCCCCACACTTCTGTTAAATGAACCGGTAAGAAGAACCGCTTCACCTCCTTTGACAGGCACTTTCCAGATTCCCACATTGGTAGAAAAAGACTTTCGCATATCATGCCCGGTGTAGGCAATCCACTGACCATCGGGCGACCAGGAAAGTTGAAGAATGGGACCCTGGCTACGGGTAATTTGAACGGGCTCTCCCCCTGTGGAAAGCAAAATAAAGATATCACGAACCGCCGTGTAATCCGCTTCATCCGTCCGATTGGCAATAAAAGCGATGGAGGAACCATCAGGGCTAAAGGTGGCGTAATCCACATCATAATCCCCCGAGGTAAGACGAACTGGCTTACCACCCTTGAGTCCTATGTTATAGATATGTTGACGGCGGTTGTGAAAATATCCTTCTGCATTCAACCGGTAGAATACCCGGCGAATCACTTTCACATCACTTCTTTTCTTAGGGTCCTTCGGCTCATCCGGTGGAGAAGAAAGAAAAAGGATTCTCCTCCCATCGGGTGACCATTGAGGCAGTTGGACTCCGCCGGGGATGTCCGTCAGTTGCCTTGCCTCGCCGCCCGTTGAAGGAATGACCCATAACTGGGCCCCTTTCAGAACATTCTTTGCAGAAGTTCCCTTTTCTTCTTCACGAGTGGATAGAAAAAGGAGATACTGCCCATCGGGAGACCATCGGGGATACATATCCCGTCCTTCTCCTGAGGTGAACCGATAAGGAGCGCCTCTACGAGTGGATACTACCCAGATATGGCTTTCATAAGTGTCCTTTTCTTCATTCGGATGGACCCGGGTAAGAACAAAAGCCACCCGCTTTCCATCCGGTGAAATCTGAGCATCTGAAACCCATTGGAACTTCCTTAAATCCTCAGCAACCAGTTTGCTCTTTCCCATTTTTCTCTCCTTCTTTTAAACCCGGGTCATAATGACCGAAAAGTAATTGTAACCCAAATCACGGAAATCACAAATACCGCAGGTGAAATCTAACTGACGAAAACCCTCGCTGCCATGGCAATCCCCCGTTTTGTCCCGTTATTGCGAGCATAAGCACGGAAATGGAGAATGAAGAGTATGAAAAGGGACTGGTTGTAAAATATATTCAGAAGGTGCAAGGGCTGGAGCATATTCGGAATTTTGCCATCATTGCGCACATTGACCACGGGAAATCCACGCTGGCAGACCGATTGCTGGAACTTACAGGCACCGTGGAAAAGAGAAAAATGGTGGAGCAGTTTTTGGACAGAATGGACCTGGAGCGAGAGCGAGGAATAACGATTAAAGCCCAGCCGGTTCGGATGCTTTATACCGCCAGGAACGGAAAGGTGCACCAATTGAATTTGATTGATACACCCGGTCATGTGGATTTTTCTTACGAAGTTTCCCGAAGTCTTGCCGCCTGTGAAGGAGTTCTACTGGTGGTGGATGCATCTCAGGGAATGGAAGCCCAGACCATCGCGAATCTGCACCTGGCATTGGAGCAAGGGCTGGAAGTCATTCCAGTAATCAATAAAATTGACCTAACTATTTCAAATCCGGACGAGGTTCGTAAGGAAGTTGCAGAATATCTGGGAATTTCACCCGAGATTCCACTTCTGGTCAGTGCAAAGGAAGGCACAGGGGTCCACGCAGTTTTGGAGAAAATTGTAGAGAGTATTCCACCTCCGAAAGGGGACCTGAATGCTCCGTTGAAAGCCCTGGTTTTTGGCTCGGAATATGATGTATATCGTGGCATAGTGGCTCATATCCGGATTTTTGACGGTAAATTAAGCCTTCATCAAGAGATGTTATTTCTTTCCACCGGCGTCCACACCGAAGCCCTGGAAGTTGGAATCTTTACGCCGGAGTATACACCTACGGGAGAATTGAAGGCGGGAGAGGTAGGATATGTAGTGACAAACTTGAAGGAGATTTCAGTGTGCCGAGTGGGCGACACGCTAACGGAAGCCAGACGCCCCACTTCCAGCCCTCTTCCAGGATTTCAGAAAGTGAAACCCATGGTTTTCTGTGGGCTGTATCCAGCCCAGGAAGAGGATTATGAGAAAGTGCGGGAAGCCCTGGAAAAACTGTCGCTCAATGACCCTTCATTCACCTACGAACCGGAGCGTTCTCCCGTGCTGGGGTTTGGATTCCGCTGCGGGTTTCTTGGGCTCCTGCACATGGAAATCGTGCAGGAGCGACTGGAGCGGGAATTCAGCCTGGATCTGGTGGCAACTTTACCCAATGTGGGATTAAAAGTGATTCTACGAAATGGGAAGGTTCAGGAGGTAGAAAATCCTGCCCTTTTACCTTCTGGTGGCGAAATTCTGAGGATTGAAGAGCCTTATATGAGAGCCCATATCACAGCGCCCGCAGAGTATATCGGCGCCGTGATGGGATTGATGTGCCAGCGCAGAACGGATTTTATTAAAATGGAATATATGGGACCTCGCCGGGTTCTCCTCCAGTATTTGGTTCCTTTAGCTGAAGTCATCGTAGATTTATCTCCACGGTTGAAATCGGTCAGCCATGGCTATGCATCTTTAGATTATGTCTATGAAAGCCACCGTCCTTCAGACCTGGTTCGCCTGGATGTGCTGGTAAAAGGTAAGATGGTAGATGGGCTCTGCCTGATGGTTCCACGAGAGCAAGCCTATATGAAAGGGAAGGAGGTTGTACAAAGACTGAAAGAGGAGATTCCGAGGCATCTGTTTGAAGTGCCCATTCAGGCGGCTATAGGTGGGAGAGTCATTGCCCGTGAAACCATCCCTGCTTTGCGGAAACATGTTACAGGAAAATGCTATGGTGGCGACATCACCCGAAAAAGGAAGTTATGGGAGAAACAGCGGGCTGGGAAAAAAAGAATGAAAATCATCGGAGAAGTGGAAATTCCTCAAAACGCTTTTCTATCGGTTCTGAGAAGAAAAGAAAACACTTCCTGATGAAAAAGCGAGTTTCGGGCATCTGAAATTCTGTGTTAGAAAGAAAGAAGGCTTTTGAGGGCTTGCCACGCTTCGCGTAAAACCTGAAAGGGGTTCTTTCCCTTTTCCGACTTTTTACCTTCTTCCGTGGGGAAGGAGGGATTTTTATATAGGCGCTCACCCGGATAGGCGTAGCCATACCGCTCCCGGGCTCTGTTCTCAACCCATTCCGTCTTTTCCTCCTGCTGAATCCGGTTAGAAAGGGATTGGATAGACGCCTCTGTTTGGCGGATCTGGCGATGTAAGGAAGAAACCTGAATCCTGTGTTGAATGTATGCCCAGGATTTATCTACGACCCCGATCAACAGAACCAAAAAGAGATAAAGGATAACAAAATAGAGGAAATAATCTACTGTTTTGTGAGAGATTTGGACAAAAAGGGAATGTAACCCGCCATTTCCCGGCGCGGGTCCCACTCCTTCCTTTTTTGAATAATTCTCTTCCACCACCATGAATGATTAAAATACCATTCTACAGTTTTTTCAAGTCCCTGGGTAAAAGATGTGGCAGGGCGCCAGGATAGAAGCCTCTGGACTTTCTCAAAGGAGCCACAGAGGCGGAGAACATGCCCGGGGCGGTCAGGAACACTCTGAATCTGGCTCTTTGAACGAGGAATAAGAGCCAGAATGCGTTCTGCCACTTCCCGATTGGTTATCTCTATTCCTGTGGCAAAATTGAGCACCTCCCCGGAAAGGGAAGAGATATCCGCCTGAAGAAGCAGAAGAAGAGCATCCACATGGTCTGTTACATACAGCCAATCGCGGGTATTTTCTCCTGCTCCGTAGAGAGGTAAAGGGAAATTTTGTAGTGCATTGATGATGCAAAGGGAAATAAATTTTTCCGGGTATTGATAGGGTCCATAGTTATTGAAGGGGCGAATCAAGATAACGGGTAGATGGTAGGTTTGATAATAAGCATAGGCAAGGCGTTCGGCTCCCAGTTTGGCGGCTGCGTAAGGGCTCTGGGGATTCAAGGGGTGCAGTTCTGTCATTGGAATTTGCTGGGCGGAGCCATAAACTTCCGAAGAAGAGATGAAGAGGAAGCGTTCTATTCCCAGATTTCTGGCGGCCTCCAGGAGTTGGTAAGTTCCATAGACTTCCGTGGTGATGAAATCCTCCGGGTTGGCAATGGAGCGGTCTACATGGGTTTCCGCCGCCAGATGGACAACCGCATCACAGGATTTCATCGCCTGAGAAACGACGGATTTATCCCGAATGTCGCCGTGAATAAAAATGAAGCGAAGACTCTTTTGCTCTTCCGGTGTGAAATTTTCCAGATTTCCTGCATAGGTTAAAGCATCCAGGATAACCACGGTATAGTCCGTTTTCTCCAGGAGGAGTTTCACGAGATTCGTGCCGATAAAACCCGCTCCACCGGTTACAAGAATCCGCTTCATGTGCCCATCTCCCAGGATTGAAGATATTTTTTCTGCTCAGATGAGAGGGAATCTATGGAAATTCCGAGAGACTGAAGTTTCCATTGAGCCACTTGCCGGTCAATGGATTCTGGAACGGGATAAACCTGTGGCTTCAAGGAAGAAGCAGAGCGAATCAGATAAAGGCAGGAAAGAGCCTGATTGGCGAAACTCATATCCATCACAGAAGCAGGATGACCCTCTGCGGCGGCGAGGTTCACCAGGCGCCCCTCAGCCAGCAAGTAGATCCGCTTCCCGTTTTTCAGTGTATACTCAACCACGGACGGGCGAACTCTTCGCTTTGTCCGACTCATTTTTTCCAGTGCCTCCACATCCACCTCCACATTGAAATGCCCGGCATTTGCCAGGATGACACCATCTTTCATCCGCTGAAAATGGGGGCGGGAAAATACATGCAGGTCCCCCGTGGCAGTGATAAAAATGTCGCCCACGGAGGCAGCCTTTAGAGAAGGAAGCACCTGGAAAGAGTCCATCACTGCCTCCAGGGCTTTCACGGGGTCTACTTCAGTGATAATGATATGAGCCCCCATACCCCTGGCCCGGAGGGCGATACCCCGCCCACACCATCCATAGCCAGCCACCACAACCTTTTTCCCAGCCAGCAGGATATTAGTGGCACGCAGGATGCCATCCAGAGTGGATTGTCCTGTTCCATACCGATTATCAAACAGGTATTTCGTTCTTGCCTCATTCACGGCGATCACCGGATATGCCAGAATATCTTTTTTTTGCATCTGCTTCAGGCGAATCACACCCGTAGTGGTTTCTTCCGTTCCACCGATGATATGTTTCACCTGATTTTTTCGCTTTTGATGCAGAGTGGTAATCAAGTCGGCGCCATCATCCAGTGTGATATGCGGATTAGCGTCGATAACTCGCAGAATGGACTGATAATAAGTTTTTGAATCTTCTCCCCGGACGGCGAAAACAGGGATATGAAAATGATGGACGAGAGCGGCGGCGACTTCATCCTGTGTGGAGAGGGGATTGGAAGCACAAAGGAATACTTCTGCCCCTGCAGCCTGAAGGGTCAAAGCGAGATTGGCGGTTTCCGTAGTGATATGAAGACAGCCACCGATACGAATTCCTCTCAAAGCACGGGTGGTTGAAAATTCCTGGCGAAGGCGCTGGAGCACGGGCATCTCCCTCGCCGCCCATTCCACCTTCACTTTGCCTTCGTCTGCAAGAGAAATATCAGCGATGTGAAACTTCAGAGAAGAACGGCTCATATTTCACCTCTCGCGGGAATTCAACAGGAGTGTGACGGGGCCATCATTTACCGATTCCACTTGCATGTGAGCGCCGAAAACGCCCTGAAATACCGGGATAGCAAAAAGTTCTTGCACCCTGCGGCAGAACGAATGGAATAAACGATTCGCCTTCGCAGGTTCTTCAGCGGAAGTAAAGTCGGGGCGTCTGCCCTTTTGAACATTTCCCAGAAGGGTAAATTCCGAGACCACAAGGATGGGTAATCCCTCATCTACCACGGAGTGTTCCATGCGTTCTTTTCCTTCTCCAGAAAAAATCCGGAGGTGAGGGATTTTACCGGCAAGAAATTCCACATCCCCCTCCGTATCATTCTTTTCCACGCCAATATAAACCAGAAGACCCTTCCCCATAGAAGTATGCTCCCGAGCCCCAATCCAGACCTTAGCGGAAGAAACTCTCTGAATCACCGCTATCATAAGTTCATGCTTCGCTCCACAGACAAGATATCCGCCACTTCTTTTTTCAAATCCCGAATCAATTGCTCTAACTGTTGAACCCGTTGAATTTCCAGCAAAAAGCGGATGCTTCCTATGTCTTTCCGATATAATTTGACCGTATTAGAAAGGATATTGACGCCGTGGTCAGAAATCGTGGTGATGATTTCCTTCAATAAGCCCCTGCGGTTAGGGGCAATGATATTGATTTCCGCCGGATACAGGATGGTGGGATGAGGAAGCCACTTTCCAGTGAGCACCTGGGAACTAACAGCCTTGTCCACTTCTGCACATTCTGCGCGGTGAAGAATAATTTTACGTTTTTCGCGCATACCCACGATAGAATCCCCGTAAATGGGGTAACAGCATTTAGAAAAGAGGACCCGATTCTGCCCTCGCAAGCCATGGAATGAAAGCGCCGCACGGGAAAGGGTAGTGGAAAGAGAGGTGGATACAGGGATTGGAGGTAACTTCTCTTCTTGCACCATTTTCTTCAACTGGGTGAGATGCAGTTGCAAGAGAGAGTCCACAATTTCCCTGGGCACCAGTTCACCGCGAAGGACACTCCGATACAGACGGGCAGAATCTTTCAATCTCTTCTGCTGGATATATTCCTTCAGCAGAGATGGGCGTAACAGATTGAGGGCATGGAGGCCCCGCTGTAGGATTTCCTGCTCCAGGATACGGCGACCTTCCAGCAGGGTTAATTCCTTCTGTCGGCGCTTGAGATAATTTTTGATTTTAAACTGGGCTAAAGGGGTTTTCACCCCATCCAGCCAGAGTGGCTGAGGTTCCACATCAGAGCGAGTAACAATTTCCACAGAATCACCCAGTTGCAGCTGGTAATTCATGGGAACTTCCTGGCCGTTCACCAGGGCTTTCTCATAGTGGTGACCCACTTCTGTATGAATCTTATAAGCAAAATCCAGCGGAGTGCTCCCACGAGGTAGATACACTTTATCCCCCTTCGGGGTGTAGACAAATATCTCCTGCTGAAAGACTTCCAGTTTCAGAGTTTGAAGAAAATACTGGGGGGTGGTAGAAGTATCTTCGGAAGATAAAAGCTCACGAATCACGGCGAGGTCCCGAGACAGGAAATTTAATTGAGCACCATTTTTATACAGCCAGTGAGCGGCAACGCCGTATTCGGCAAGCCGGTCCATCTCAAAGGTGCGAATTTGGATCTCCAGAGGCTCTCCATCATCTGCCATCACCATCGTATGTAAGGAGCGGTATCCATTGGGTTTAGGTGAGCCGATATAATCACGAAAATAGCCCTGGATGTAACTCCAGATTTGATGCACGATGGCGAGGGCACGATAACAACTGTCTTCATCAGGAACCATAACCCGAAGCCCATAGAGGTCCCGAATCTCTTCAAAACTCAGATTTTGCTCCTGCATTTTCTGATAGATACTGTAGACATGCTTTGAACGACCCTTGACCAGGAAATTCATCTCCGGGAAGCGAGCGCGCAGATTATCTTCCAGTTTTCGCTTTAACCGAGAAATCCGAGATTCGCGCTTATGTAATTCGCGGTGGAGGCGGCGGGAAAGGAGGTCATACTGCCCCGGATTCAGGTTGTGAAAGGCTTCATCTTCCAGAAGAGATTTCAATTTATAAAACCCAAACCGATGCGCCAGAGGGGCGTAAAAATCCAGAGTATCCATAGCAATCTGCCGACGCTTGGCTTCATCCGGTAGATACTCCAGAGTCTGTAAGTTATGGAGCCGGTCCGATAATTTAATCAGCAAAATACGAAGGTCTTGAACGGTCTCAAAAAAGAACTTCCGGAGATTCTCCACCCGTAACTCTTCATCCTTTCTGTGAGCATACTGACTGAGTTTGGTGAGCCCTTTCACCAGAGTAAAGATGGTTTCTCCGAAGTAAGAGAGAAGTTCAACAGGTTCCAAAGCGGTATCTTCCAGCACATCATGAAGGAGAGCGGCTGCGAGCGTTTCGCTATCAGGCAGAGTGTTTTCCGCCAGAATACCCAGGACGGCGACCAGGTGTGAAAGATAGGGTTCACCGGAGAGGCGGGTCTGCCCCCGGTGGGCGCGAACTGCCATCCAGAATGCCTCCCATACCAGGTTCTCATCAATATATACTTCTTTTCCCTTGACCTGAAATAACCATCGCTGGAGCTCTTTTTCGTATTTCCTCTCTTCGGGGAGAATCTGGTCAGGGGTCAGCAGGGCTGGCATCACAGATACAGCATTAAAAACCTTCCCGCATGTCCTGTAAATCCAGGGATAAGCGATGGGTGGAGAAATCTCTGGATAGACAGAAAAGAACGGACAGGGTTTTACCGAGGGTTTCCTTCCAGCGGTGACCCGCATAATGGTAGAAAGCAAAGAGTTTTTTTCCCGCCCTTCCCAGCAAAAGACGAAGATGACGCCCGGAGGTTCCAACTCGCTCGGCAGAGAGGACCTTCATATGGCGCAAAAGGAAGATGGGGGGGGAATTCAAAGGGCCAAAAGGACCTAACTTAGCCAGATGAAACCACAGCTCTGGCGTGATGTCGCGCGGCTGAAGTTCAGCATCCACACGGATGCGGTCATGGATAATATTCACCTGAATGTGGTGGAGACGCTCTAAAAAGGCTGCCAGATGATGCTTTGGGAAGGAAAGGCCGAAGGCTTCGGTATGTCCTCCGATATCGGTGAGGATATCTCCAGACAATTCCTGGATAGCAGATTTCAAATGAAAGAAACGGGGAGAGCGAGCGGAGCCCTGAATTTCATCCGAATCTGGTCGGGGAGCCAAAACCACCACGGGCCTTTTCAAGATAGAAATCAGTTGCCCGGCGATTTGGCTGATGATACCGGTGGACCAGGCATCCGAATAGAACACCGCCACCTGGTCGGACGCAATTTCTTGTGCCTGCTCCAGCGCTTCTTCCAGGATTCCCCTGGAAAGTTCCTTCCGCTCCTCATTCTTCTGCAGGAGTTGATGAAGCAAGCGGGAGGCATGGGACTCATCCTCAGCGAGGAAGAACTCTACGCCTAAGTAGGGGGCATCCCGGCGCCCTGCCGCATTCAAAACCGGGGCAATTTTATACATCACTTCTGCCTCGGTAATGACTTTTTGACGCGTCAAAGCAAGAGCCTCTTTCAACACCGACAGAGGGGGTGAAACAGCCGAAGAAAGCTCTGACAATCCGTGGAGGCAGAGAATTCGGTTTTCCTCCACCAGGGGCATAACATCTGCGAGGGTGCCGAGAGCGGCCAGGGGAAGAAGCCCTTCCACGGACCCGCCCAATTCTTTTTGTAAACATAAGGAAAGTTTGAATGCTACCCCCGCTCCGCTGAGATACGGAAATGGGTAGCCTCCAAGATGAGGGTTCAGGGTAAGGTAGGCGTATGGATTCGGTGCCCTGGCAGGATGGTGGTCTGTGACAATGAGATGGATACCTGCTTCCTGTAAGGTTTTGGACACCTGCGACTCTTCCGAGCCGCAATCAACGGTGAAGATTACAGTGATATTTCTGGCCTGGGCGGCTTGAAGGAGTTGAGGGAAAATTCCATAGCCCCGCCCGGAACGGGGGGGAATAAAGTACATTACCTCCAAACCGAGAGATTTCAAGTAGCGTAGCAGAATCGCCGTGCCCGTGATTCCATCCACATCATAATCTCCGTAAATTAAAATTTTTTCCCTTTTTTTTAGAGCAGTCTTCAAACGCTGGATACACTCCTCGGTACCAGACAGATACCTTTCCGTGAGCCCCTCTACAGAAGGCTGAAGGAACTGAAGAGCCTGGAAACCTGTTCGGTAGCCCCGATGATAAAGAATCTGAGCAGTGATGGGATGAAGTGAGAGCTCCCGAACCAGAAGAAGATGTTCAGAGGTGGGTGGCGACAGTTCCCAGGTTTTGTAAAAACTCTGAACAAAAGAACGAGGGATCAATTACCGTCTCCGGGCTTTCTTCTTCTTTTTCCGGGAATCCCGGGTAGTGGGGAAAGAAGACGAGGGACGAGGAGGGGAGGGGGAGGAAGGGGAAAGAGAAACCGAGGAGGGGGTAGAAGTTGCTCGGGGGGCAGGAGAAACCGGTGCAGGACGATGCACGGGCGCCGGACGGCCCGGGAATTCCTCTGGCTTCTTCACCCCTCCCACTTCCAGCATCATCATAATCGGGCTGGCAATAAACCAGGAAGAGTAGGTGCCGCTGAAAAACCCAATGGCAAGAGCGAGAGCAAAAGAATGTAAAGTGGGGCCACCGAAAAAGAGAATGGCGAGAACCGTGATAAGGGTGGTTAGGGTGGTGTTAATGGAACGAATCAGAACCTGCAGAATACTCATGTTCACAGTGTCGTAAAGGGAACTCGCCCGATGCAGTTTCAGGTTTTCCCGTATTCGGTCAAACACGATAATTGTATCGTTGATAGAGTAACCGATAATCGTCAAAATAGCCCCAATAAAAGGAGTATTTACCTCCAGATGAAAGAGAGCAAAGATTCCCAGCACTACGATGACATCATGGATAAGAGCCACAATAGCACCCACAGCGAAACTGAACCGGAACCGCCAGAAGATATAAATCAGCATAATGAACCAGGAAATGAGAACAGCAATGGAACCTTTGACGGCGAGTTCACGCCCGAAAGCAGGACCCACACTATCCACTTTCTGAAGAACGATGTTCGGATATTTTGAACTCAAGGCTTGTTCGAGTTTTTCACGGTTCTGGTCGGATAACACAGGAGTGCGGATGAAGATGAGGGTCTTCCCCTCGGATGTGGAGGAAGTTTGAACGGTAGGCTCTTTAACGGAAAATGGACGGACGAGGTCGCTGATCTCTCCGGTCGTTACTTTTCCAGCATATTCCAGTTCCAGCACATTGCCACCGGTAAAATCCACTCCGAGATTCAACGGAGAACCGATACGGAAAACATTGTAAATCAAAGCCACAACTCCCAGCATAGTGATGAAGAGAGAAAGGGCGAAGAAGATTCGCCAGTAGCGCATAAAGTTGCGGTATTGCACAGATTTCATTCACATTCCTCCTCGGGATTCCATAGACAGACCGTAGAGAGTGGGTTTCTGGGTGATGCCCAATAGCCCTTCCAGTAAGGCACGTGTAACGATGAGAGCGGTAAACATGCTCACCAGAACGCCTATCGTCAGAGTGAGGGCGAAACCTTTCACGGTGCCGGTTCCGAGAAAATAAAGAATGGCAGCCGCTAAAATGGTTGTGACATTGGAATCAAATATCGCCGGGAAAGCACCCTGATGGCCGCTTTCCACGGAAGCCATTACTGTTTTCCCGGAACGAATTTCCTCTTTAACCCGTTCAAAAATCAGGATATTCGCATCTACCGCCATACCCAGAGAAAGGATTAAACCGGCAATGCCATAAATGGTGAGAGTGACATCAAAATTGACCAGGAGAAAGAAAATAAAAGTGGTATAATAGAACAGGGCAATGTCCGCCAATACTCCCATTGCCCGGTAGAAGAAAACCATGAAGAGAAGAACGACGATAAGCCCCAGGAAAGCGGCACGGAGGCTCTGTTCAATGGAAGATTTTCCCAGGGTAGGACCCACCAGCGAGTAACTCTGGATATTGATTTTTGCGGGGAGGCGTCCAGCATTTAATAAAGTAGCCAGGTCGGTAGCCTCCTGGATAGAAAAGCCGCGCTGTCCACCCTCAATGACGCCACTCCCGGAGATTTGCGTCCTAATTACAGGGCTGGAAATGACCTTCCCGTCCAGAGTAATTGTCAGATACTCACCGATATGCTCGCCAGTAAAAGTGTAGAATTTTCTGGCGGCATCTGATTTCAAATCAAAGGACACTGCGGGGCGATTCAGGCGATCACTGCCTATTCCAGCGCTTTTTAAATCGTCTCCCCGAATGACGACAGGATATTCACCGGGCTTTACCTCGGTGCCCTCATCCAGACTCTTATCACGGGTATAAATGAACTCCAGGTTTGCCGTTTGACCAATTAACTTGAGAACCCGGTCTACATTCTGCTCCCCTGGATACTGAATTTCTATGCGGTTCTGCCCTCTGCGGAGAATCAGGGCTTCCGAGGTTCCTCGTGGATTGAGCCGATTCTGAAGAACACCGACAACGCCGGTAACATCCTCATTCGTCAGGGATTTACCTTCCTCAAATGGGGCAACTTCAAGGAGAACATCCACTCCACCCCGAAGGTCCAGCCCCAGACGAATCAGGGGGCTATTCTTGTAATACCGATATAGCGGAACTATCGCAAAAAAAATAATCAGACCTACGATAAGACCCCACCGCTGTGGTTTGGACATGTTGACCTGCCTCCTTCACTCAACCATATTATTATACACGAAATCATTGAAAAATCCCAGGAACTTTTAAGTTAGCCGATGTTAAAAGGATTGAAAGCGGGTAAGCCAGTGTTCTTTCAGGGTCATTTCCAGACCCTTTACAGGATTCCTCATGGAATTCTGTCAGGGGCCTGGTTTCTGTTAGAATAAAATTGCGATGAAGGTTGTGGTGATTTCAGACACTCACATTCCGGACCGTCATGATTCGCTGCCCCGCCGGATAGCGGAAGAAATTCAGATGTCGGATGCCGTGATTCACTGTGGAGATTTTACCTCTGAGGAGTTCTGTCAGGAACTCATGGGATTTGGAAAGCCTCTATATGCCGTTCACGGCAATATGGATGATTACCGAATTATTAGAAGATTCCCGTCTAAACAGGTAGTGAAATTGGAAGGGCATTCCATAGGTATCACACACGGTGAAGGGATGCCGAGAGGGATTGAGGAAAGAGTGAAAAGAGTTTTTTATGATGAAGAGATTGAATTCCTTCTTTTTGGGCATACGCACGAAGTTCTATGGCAGGAAGGAAGTCGTCCTAAACTTTTGAATCCAGGTAGTGCTACGGACCGGTATCCCTTTCATCGGCCTTCCTACGCCCTTCTCACCATAAAAAGCGAAGGGGTCCAGGTGGCAATCGTCTATTATTAACGAAAGGAAGCCATGGGTAAAAAATCCTCAAAACAGAAAATGAAACCCTGGAAACTACACGGGAAGAAAAGAGGGGGAGCGAGACGGTATGAAGCCTGGACATGGCGGCGGAGGCAAAAATCCGGCCGTCGCCACGCTTGACTTTCTCCTGCTTCTTCTGATGCCCTGAGTCTGTGATACAATGAATGAGGAAATGGAACCCCTCTTCTTCTTACACTCATCAGACCATCACATCGGTAAAATCTTCAGGGGATTGCCACCGGAAAAGGGGCGCCTTCTCCGAGAAAGCCTGAAAAATGTATTGGAGCAGTGTGTAAACCTGATAGAGAAAGAAGGGATTCCTTTCTGGTTCATTGCGGGTGATTTTGTAGAAGTGGAATATCTGGATTCCTCCACCCTGCGCTGGATGAACGAGAAACTGGCAAGGCTGAAACGAACTCGGATTTTCATCTCTCCCGGCGAGACCGACTGCGTTTCCTCTTTTGTCTACTCCTCATCCCTGCTTCCTGAAAATGTTCATATCTTCCTGCACCCGGATTTTGAAGAAATCCACTGGAAAGGGGTAAATATTTATGGGCGTGGGTGTGCAGACCCTGCGGAGCCTTTTCCGTTCGGTTTCCAGGTCAAGGACCCGGAAGCCATCAATATCCTCCTGTTTCACGGCTCTGATGCCACCTCTGTGGAGGAGGAATCTCTCTGTTTTCCATTCACGCCGGAACAGTTGTTGAAGACGGGCTCAAGTTACATAGCGCTGGGGCATCTTCACACAGGCAGGAATGTTCTCCATCCTCCACGGATGGCTGTTTACCCGGGTTCCCCGGTGATGTTATCCTTTCTGGAAAGAGGTGAACATGGTGTCATCCTGGGGAAAATAGAGAATCATCAAATTTCAACGCAACGCCTGAACCTGGGGGGGAGAAACTGGCATCGACATACCCTCAAAATCACACCCCTTGAACCGGCATCCCGTGTTTTTTTTCGTCTCACTGAAAACCTTCAGGAAGCACGACAGGAGGATATTCTCCATCTCACACTGGAAGGCGAGAGAAACCCCGATGAACCTTTACCTGTGGAAGAATGGCAATCTTCCCTGAAGTCAAAATTTTTTGAGGTTCTCATCCGGGAGGATACGGCCCCGGGTTATCATCTGGAGGCATTGCGCAAGGAGCATAGTCTTCGCGGGCAACTGGTTCGGCAATATATTGAAACTCTCCGGGATGTTTCTTCCCCGGATGAGGAAGCCCTTCTACGAGAGGGGCTTCTGTGCGCCCTACAAAACCTTGAGAGAAAAGCCATTCCCTCCCATGAAATTCCTTAAAGGGTATATTCAGAGTTACGGCCGATTGAAGCAGTTTCCCCTGGAATTTCCTTCCTCCTTCATCTTGGTTTTCGGAGGCAATGAAACTGGAAAATCCACTCTGCAATCTTTTTTGAAAAATATGCTCTGCGGGATGAAGGACCGGGGGAAAAAGGGGAATATACGGCATCCCGAATTTCAGAGATTTCAACCCTGGGAAACGCGCGAAAAAAACGATAGCATCTACGGTGGGCAGTTGACCTTGCAGTGCAGGAATGGTGAGGTTTACGAAATCCAGCGAAATTTTGTTCAACCGGAGGCTGACCGCATTCATCTCCTAACCCGCCATGAAGATTTAACGCAAAATTTTCAGGATGAGCAGGGGTTATGTTTCTTGGAAAAACGGCTGAATGCTTCCGCAGAAATCCTGGAAGGAATATACTGTCTTCCCCAGATACTTACGAATCCCGCAAGGGAGGAAGTCCAGCATGCATTGCATCACCGATTTTCATTACGCTTTGATTCTACTCCTGAAAAGGAAACCCTGCTTCGTGCCTTAAATGCTCTGAAATTGGAACAAGAGCAAACAACCCGGGCGATAGAAATTGAGGAACAGCACCTGCGGGAACTTTCGGCGAAAAGGGAAGAGATGAAGAAAATTTTACACCAGATTCATACTCTTCTGTCGCGATGTTCGCTACTCCGCCGGGAGCAAATTTCCCTGACTCAACAATTCTACAGCATTTATCAAGAATTGAAGCGCATCCGGCATTCTGTGGAAGATGTTCGGGACTTTCCGGATGAGTTTTTGCCCTCTCTTCGGGAACAGTCTGCTGTCCTCGCTAACACACTCCGTCGGCATCAACAGCTTCAGCTTGAAAAGAACTCTCTGAATCAAAAAATAGCCCGGGTAGCAGAGCAACTGCACAGTCATAAAAAATGGGAAGGGGTTCAAGAAAAGGAACTGGTCAGTATTCATATTGCCCTGGAGGAGAAAGCGAGAATAGAGGCGATATACAAGGAAAAAGTAAAGGAGCGGACAGTCTTGAGCACATCCTGCGAGGAGAAGAGCAGGAAACTACAGGAATTAGAGGTGGAACTGGGGAGCGACCCATTATCCGCCCTGAAACAACTGGAACGGCTCGTTCAGGAACGAGAGGCCTACAAATTGCTGGAAAGCCAAGCAGAAGAGAAACAGCGAGAAATTCAACATGAGTGGGAAGTTCAACAATTGAAAATTTTTTACCGCAGATTCGGCTGGATAATTCCCATCATTCTCGTAGCAGGTGCTTTTTGGGTTTTCATGGAATTGCATCCCCTGATTTTCATGCTCCTCGGCGGTGCGGGAGTTATCTCTGCTCTTGCTTTTCTGTGGATGGAGCGATTTTATGAAAGGAGAGGCAAAAGCATACAGGAACAATTACGGAAAGTGGAGCAGGAAGTTTCTACTTATGTGGAAGAGCAAACCGCCCGAGGAGTGGACCTGACAAATCTGTTACACAAGGCTTGCGTGAAAAGTCCTGAAGAGTTCTATGCGAAAGTCCGTGAATATAGCGTTCTGCAGGCAGAGGTCAGAGCCTTCACTCCCTCCATCCTGGATTCAGAAATTGCCCGCCTGGAATCCACATTAAATTCACTGGATGAAAAAATCAAAGAGTTTTCCAGTAAACTGGATTTACCTTCGCCTCTCACCCTCTCCGCTCTTGAAGAAATTGAAAGGGAATATCTTCTCATCACCACCGCACGACAGGAGTGGCTTCAATTTCAGGCGCAGTTGAAAACACTGAATGAACAACTGGCACATCTGGAACTGGAGCAAAAGGAATATGAGAAAATGATTCAGGAAACCCTGAAAAAAACAGGGGTAGCGGATATCGCATCGTTTGAGGAACAGGTTCGTCGGAAGAATCTGTATTTGCAAACCGCCTCTTTGTTAGAAGAATTCCAGGACTTCTATTTTCGGTATGCTGAGAATGACAAAATGAAAAAAGAGGAAGCAGAAGGGGATGTCCGATGGAGAAACTCTACTCCTTCGGCGCTGGGTGAACGCCTGAAAACACTCCAGAATGCAGTGTGGAGTCTGGAGAATGAGTGGAAGGAAATGGAGCATCAGAGGCAAATTCTGGAAGGAGAATATGAATCGGCACAAGAGGTGGAAGAAAGGATATATTCGGTGGAAGAGAGGGTAAAACATCTCCAGCATAAGTGGAAGATACTCCAGCGGGGCAGGGAATTATTAGAGGGGGTGAAAGAGGAATTGGAATCCACCCTTTCTCCCCGCGTGAATGAAGCGTTTACAGAAATCAGTAAACGGCTTACCTTTCAGAGATATCGTTCCGCCAGGGTGCAGGAAAGTCTGGGGCTTGCCCTGAAGAGTTCAGAGAAGAAAGGATGGGTTAGTGCGGAAGACCTTTCTACGGGTGCTCTCGCTGTAACTGTTCTTGCTCTCCGATTGGCGTTTGCAGAAGTGTTGCAGGGAGAGAACGAGCCCTTGCCCTTTCTGATGGATGACCCGCTGGTTCATTTTGACGATGCCCACGCCGAAGAAGCAATAAAATTTCTCGCCTCCTGGCGCTCTGAGTATCAAATTTTCTACTTTACCTGCCACGAAAGAGAGAAAGCCCTCATCCAGAAATTCGTGCCGGATGCCTGGCTGCTTCTCACACCACCCGTATAATGTCTCCATCTCTTCAGGTTGCTTATATTCTATCCGTCGGGTTGATGCTACTGACTCCCATTTTCATCTCCCGATATTTCGCCATAAAGTATCGGGTTGGATGGTCCTATACAGGCTGGGGAGCCTTGCTTTTCATCCTGGTTCAAACATTTCACATTCCAGCGGTAATGTTATTGCCCTCCATTTCACCTTTATTTTCTTCCAAGCATTTAGTCATTTATGCTGTCACCCTGGGCGTTCTGGCGGGACTATTTGAAGAAGGGGGACGGTATGTATCCTTCCGGTATTTCTTCCCCGGGCTGCTGAAACTCAAAGAAGGGGTCATTTGGGGATTGGGATGGGGAGGTGTGGAAGCCTTTCTTTTTGGCGGTATTGCCCTCCTGATGAGCCTCTTGCTATTCACGGTGATAGATTTAGAATCCCTGATGAAATCGGCACCTCTGCCCGGCAGTGAGCTGGAGAAATTCCTGGAGCAAATTCACCTTCAAAAGGAGGCTTTTTTTCACGCTCCTCTATACGGACCCTTTCTCCCTGCCCTGGAACGTGCCTCCGCTATGATTTTCCAGGTATTTTTCAGCCTGATGGTTTTGCAGGCAGCGCGAAAACGGAAATGGGTATTTCTCCTGGCGGCTTTTGGAATCCATAGCAGTATAGATTCCGCGGCGGTTATGCTGGCACCATGGATGCAAGCAAAAGACCCGCAAATCACCTATCTCCGAGCTCTTGGTTTTGAACTTTCCCTGTTCATTATCGCATCTTCCTTTCTACTTTTTTACATCCGGCCTTCGTTGATTCAGGAAAATCTTGGATGCTCTCAGGCGAGATAGAATGACAGTTCAGGGAAGGAAAATTGATGGAAGAAAAGCGTGGATGCTACAATTTTATCAGCGGTTTAGATGAACGCAGAAATTAAGATAGGATGTTGTGGGTTTCCGGTGGCACAGGAGCAATATTTTCAGTCGCTGAGGGTGGTGGAGATTCAACGGACCTTTTATAACCCACCCAGTGACACGACTGTTCAGAAATGGAGAGAAGGAGCGCCACCCGGGTTTGAATACACGGTGAAAGCGTGGCAGGTTATTACACATCCACCGAAAAGTCCTACTTATCGCAAAGCGGGGATAGAAGTGGCGTCTGAGGAAGAAAGCCAGTATGGATATTTTCGCAGAACGCCTGCAACCCTGCGGGGTTGGGAGGCGATTCGTCGGGTGGCAGAAATTTTAAATGCTCGGGTGATTTTACTTCAAACTCCGCCCAGTTTCGAACCTTCTTCAGAAAATAAGGAAAATATCCGAATTTTTCTAACCGTCATTGAGAGGGGAAATTTCTCCCTCGTGTGGGAGCCGAGAGGAAAGTGGCTTTCTCCATCTTGCCGCGACGACCTTCAGACCCTGTGCGAAGAACTGCAAATCTATTGCTGTGTGGACCCTTTTATCACGGAGCCTCTACCATCTTCACTGGCTTACTTTCGGCTTCATGGGAAGGGCGAAACTGGATTACGCTATCATTACACGCCGGAGGATTTTCACCTGCTCTGGAGTAAAATTCAAAGTATTTCACAACCTCAAGAAATCTATGTGTTTTTCAACAATATCTACATGTATGAGGACGCAGTGAACTTCCAGAATTTTCTGCGTCAGGAGGGAGTCAAAATATAATGAAACGGGTACTTTCGGGCATTCAACCTACGGGTGAACTTCACATAGGGAATTATTTCGGCGCCATTAAAAACTGGGTATCCCTTCAGGGGTCCTACGAATGCTTCTACCTTATCGTAGATTACCACGCCATTACAGTAGATTTTGAACCCGGAGAACTTCGCCGAAACACACTGAAGATGGCAGGAGACCTGCTGGCTTGTGGAATTGATGCTCGGAAATCCGTTCTGTTCGTCCAATCCCACATGCCCGAACATTCGGAGTTGTGCTGGATTCTCAATTGCTTCACCTCTTTTGGTGAGTTAACTCGCATGACGCAATTTAAGTCCAAGAAAGGAAAACAGGAGTTCGTGAGCGTGGGGCTATTCAATTACCCGGTGCTTCAGGCTGCTGACATTTTGCTTTACAAGCCAGATGCGGTGCCGGTGGGGGAAGACCAGATTCAGCATCTGGAGTTGACCAATATTGTGGCACGGCGGTTCAATAGTCGGCTACATACATCCTTCTTTCACGAGGTTTCTCCCATCCTTTCACCTTCACCACGCATCATGTCACTACTGGAACCCACCCAAAAGATGAGTAAGAGCCTGGGTCCCCGGCATTATGTGGGAATTATGGAATCGCCTGAGATTATCTATCAAAAAATCCGGAGTGCTGTAACGGATGTGGGACCCGCATCTCATCGTGGAATGAGTCCGGGCGTGAAGAATCTTTTTGAAATCCTGAAAGCCTGCGCTCCGCCTGAAGTAGTTCAAGAACTTTCTTGCGCATATCGTAAAAAAAATCTGAAATACGAGGAATTAAAACGAACCCTGTATGAATATCTGATGAAGGAATTAAAGCCCATTCAAGAGAGTCGGGCGAATTTTTCCGATGAGAACATTCAGAAAATCCTTCAGGAGGGTGCCGAAAGAGCCCGAACCATAGCCGTTCAAACCATCCAAGAAGTTCGCAGTCTCATCGGCGTCAGATAGAACCTTCCCCTTCGCGAATTAGGCATAATTTCCCGAAAAGTGTATAATGAATTAAGGTAACCTATGAGAAAACGACGGGTTGTTGTCACTGGATTGGGCGCTGTTCATCCGTATGGAATGGGTGTGCCACTTCTCTGGCAGAAGGTGGTGGCGGGAGAGAATGGTGTCAAGATAATCCGCCATTTTGACACTTCGGATTATTATTGCAAAGTGGGGGCCTATCTGGAAAACTTTAACCCACTGGATTATCTGGACAGGAAAGTGGTGATGGCCACCGACCCATTCCAGCAGTATGGCCTCGTGGCAACCCTGGAGGCATTGAAGGATTCTGCCTTACCCATAGACTCTACGAATTCCTTCCGGGTCGGGATTGTGGCAGGCAGTAACAACGGGGGCGTGACCACTATTCTGGAAGAAGCCGAACGATACCGACGGCGGGGGCTATATCGGGTTGCCCCTCTGTTCATCCCGAAGGTTGAAATTGATATGCTCCCGGGGCATATAGCGATTTTAACAGGCATCCGAGGTCCCAACATCGGTGTGACCGCTTCCTGCGCTACAGGAAATCTCGTGATTGGCTGGGCTTATCGCTTAATCCAGGCAGGGGATATAGATGCGGCGCTGGCGGTGGGAGCCGAGGCTGCCATCTCTCCCATTGCCTTATCCGCATTCACCCAGTTGAGAGCCCTGGCAAAAATGTGGCCCAAAGACCCTACCCGAAGCCTTCGCCCTTTTGACCGAGAGCGCACAGGAACTATCTTCGGTGATGGAGCCAGTTGTCTGATTCTGGAAAGTCTGGAATCGGCAGAAAAGAGAAACGCCAGAATTTATGCCGAGGTGGCTGGATTAGGAATGAGCGATGATGCCTATCACTTTACCGCTCCAGACCCGGAGGGAACTGGAGCCGCTTATAGTATGTCGTCCGCTCTCCGCGATGCCAACCTGACGCCTGAGGAGTTAGAACATATTCACGCTCATGGAACCGGCACTCCCTATAATGATGTTACTGAGACGCGTGCCATCAAAAAGGTTTTCGGACAGCACGCCTACCATATACCTATCTCAGCCACAAAGGCTGTTCATGGGCATATGCTGGGGGCGGCAGGCACCACGGAAAGCCTGATTACCTGCCTCACCATTTATCATGGGATAATTCCCCCCACCATGAATCATGAGAATCCGGATGACGAATGCGACCTGGATTATGTGCCTCAAAAAGCCAGAAAACAAACCGTTCGGAATGCCCTGGTAAATGCCTTCGGCTTTGGAGGCCATAATGCATCTCTCGTTTTTAAAGCCTACTCTGGATAAATCTCGCTCCTTTCAAAACTTTCTTCTCCTCACCTTTTGAGCGGAGTATAATGAAAATGCAATGAAAAAATCACTGGCCCCATGGGTTGGGCTGATATTATTCCTCATTCAAGCCTTCCATTCTCCCCCGTCGTTCTCACCACAGACGCTTCAACGGATTCGGGATGCTACCGTATTCATTGCGGTCCCTTTAATAGGAACCAGCGTGGTTCCTCAGGGAAGTGGGGTGGTCATTTCTCCGGAAGGCTGGATTCTCACCAGCGCTCACCTGATTAGCGGATGGGTGAAAGAAAATACCTGGGTGGGACCCTTTCCGGTTCAGCAAATAGAAGTCTACTTACATCCCGGAACTCCTTCAGTGAAACGGTTGCTGGCTACACCTGTGTTCACCCTAATGGATGAAGGGCTGGATATTGCTCTATTAAAGATTCCGGCTTCCGGATTGGATTTTCTTCCCCTGGAACCTGAGGGAAATTATCATCCACAAGAAAGAATATGGGCAATAGGCTACCCTGGAGGTGCTCTGGGGAGTGAAAATCCGAATGGGCCTGAACCACAAATCGCCTCCGGGTTCATTACTTCTCTAACCTATTCCGCTTCTGGCAAACCTCGTTATATCTACCACAATGCACCGATTGTGGTGGGAAATAGCGGGGGACCCCTCCTGAATAGTGAGGGAGATCTGATTGGCATCAACGGCTGGGCTGTAGGCGCTCGGAGTCGGCTTGCCTTCTCCCTGGCGGACCTGAAATCCTGGATTAGCCCTTACTTACGAAATCCTAACGAGCCCTTTTCCGCTATAACCCACGGCGCCAGAGAAGCAGAAACGCTCTCTGCCATTGTCTCCCCTCCATCCAGCGGCATAGACCTTTCCAGAGTGGATAACCTGCGCTGGTCAATTCCCGCCACTCATCTCACCACACCTGTAGTCAACCTCAATGGGTGGATTTTTTTTGACCGAAATATCTATTCCCAGGAGCGGGGCTTGATCTCTCAAATTGTAGCTGTAAGCCCGGAGGGTAAGACACAATGGGAAACGAACTTACCTGGCAGAATTTCTCCACCTCTTGCTTCGGATAGCCAAAAATATCTTTACGCAGTCGTAGGGGCTTCTCTATACCAGTTGAACCTGCAGGATGGGAAAATAACCCGGCAGTTCACGCCCCAGACCGGATTTCTTGAACCCCCTCTCTTTTTTCCCGATGGGAACTTGATCATTTACGGTGCATTCCCCGAGGTTATCCAAATGACTCCGGAAGGGAAGGTTCGCTGGCGAGTAAAGAGGGGAGTGAATAAAGCACCGGTTGTAGATAAAGACGGAAACCTGTATTTTGTGGCGGCTGAAAAACCCCCAGCGCCACCCTTTACTTTGATTAAGTTATCGCCGGAAGGGAAAATTCAGTGGGCTGAACAACCGGGGGACACGATTGTAGGTTCCCCCACCCTTCTCAACTCTTCCCCCTGGGTCTACCTGAGCACAGGTCACATCATCCGCTACTCTCCACAGGGAAATTTGCTCAATCGTATACCCATAAGAGTGTCTGCGGAAGTAGGGTTCACCCCTCTGGGTGAAAATACGATTCTTGCGATTCGGGAACCGGACGAAGATTTGTGTGCTCTTTCCTCAGACGGAACCTTAAAGTGGTCATTCCAGGCCGACGAGAAGTTCAATTATTTTGGACGACCCCGGGTAGACTCTACCGGGCGAATTGCCATTGTCAGCCACAGTTATATCGGACGAGAGGAACCCGAATCCCTGTACTTACTTTCTTCGGAAGGAGAGATGCTATGGAAAATGACTTCCGCCGGTTCTATTTCACCTGCCATCAGCGACCCGGTGTTTGGTGCCGATGGCTCCCTCTATGTGGTCGTCCGCTCTGACTCCCGTTATCTATTGATTTCCTTGATGGCGCCCCTCCGAAGCCCAAAGAAATAACCCGTCCATCAAAGGATTTCATTAAAATAATGGGAAAATTGGGGCATTTAATCTATATCACCGAGGGTTATCCACCCACCCCTGGCGCTGTTTCAGTCATATCGGATGGCTGGGTGAAATACCTCCGAAAAGAGGGTTGGAAGGTCAGTGTGGTAGCGCCAATTTATTCTGATGAAAGCGCCCAATCCTCTGACCCTGAAGTTTACTTCATTTCCATTCCACGGCCATCCTCTTTTCCTTCCCGCATTTCTTATTTAATCCAGAAAAATTTTACTCCTTTTGGCAGGCAATATCTCTGGATAAATCCAGCCATAAAAAAAATACAGGAAATCCATAGAAAGTATCCCTGCAATTTGCTTCTCGCATGGTCAGCGTCTGCAAGTCACATAGCCAGTCAATTGAGCCCAATCCTGAAGATTCCTGTTGCATTATTCTACTGGGACACCTGGACGGTGAATCCGGGGTTACAGAATTTCCCCTTTTACCTTCGCTGGAGGAAAAGCCTCCGAAATACTCTGGCTCGAGGCATGGAGAGAAAGATTCTTGCCACTGCAAGCCACATTTTTTTACACGGAGAACGACTGAAAAATCTTTACCGGCAAAATTTTCAAGTATCCTCTGACAGAGTGTCTTCGGTGTACATTGGGTATGACCCCGAGAAGATTCAAAGCCTTCTGAATGTTTTCCCTCGGGCAGGACCTACACTAACTTTTATTTATTCCGGTTCTATTCCATCCGCCGTTTCTCAATCCATAGCCACCCTATCTCAGGGACTTCATCAGATGAAGGAAGAAGAACGAGCAAACTTCAAGTTTCACTTCAGAGTTTACGGCCAGTACTCATCATTAAAAGCAAACCTGATTCATTATGGTTTATCGGGGAGTTTCGTGCTTCATCCGGGCTGGGTCTCGCACTCCGAATCATTGGAAGAAGTAGCCAGAAATCACATTGCTATAGACCTGCGTTCAACCGATTCTTTTCAGGTTCCTTCCACGAAACTTTTTATCTATCTCGGCTTAAAAAAACCGGTTTTACACATAGGCTCACCTGAATCAGAAGAGGCACACATTTTACAAATCACCCGAGCCGGCTGGAGCATCCAGCCGGGCGACAAGAAGGGGCTGGCTCACCTTTTACGAGAACTCTATCAAAAATTCCTCCATCAGAAGCCTCTCATTACCCCTGATTTGACGGCAATTCAGGCTTATTCCTTGCCTGTTCAGGTCCGAAAAATGAGTGAAATTTTACAGGGTCTTCTGCATCACCAGCGTTAAAATTCAATGCGTTTCCACCTTCCCTTATGCTTTCAAAGTCGGATTCCGAATTTCACGCTGGATACTGCTCAGGAAATCAGAATGGATTCCAGGATATGTGAGAGTTTATTCACCTGCACGGGGAGGGATAATTTTCGTATTTCTTCTTCATCAGGCTTAACCAAAGGTTCATTTTTCTTCTTCTTTTCCTGAATTTCCAATAAAATTTGCTTCATCCTCTCCGTGTCTTCAGGATGAACGACCCAGCCAAGACCTGTAATAGCCACTAACTGTCCTTCTGTGGAATGAGGATGCACGATAGATAGAATGGGTTTCCGATACAACATATAGGAGAATATCCGATTGCAACCATAATCAAAGGGATTTGAGGAACGGAAAGTGAGGCAAATATCCGCTTCTTCCACTCTTTGATGATATTCCCGCAAAGTTAAAGCTGGAGAAAATGAAATAGAGCAGGTTAAAGGAAGACCCTGGATGAATTTCTGGGCTTCCTTCGCCCAGCCGGATATATAAAAAGATATATGTGTTTTCTCAGCCATTTCAGGCAAAGATTGAAGGGTAAGAAGAAAATTTTTGAGGCTTTTCCAGGCGTTGAGCGGCAGACTTCCCCCAAAAAGAAAATGGAGTGTATCCGGTCTTTGAAAGATTCTTCCGGGCATCCGCTCATCCGGGTTCCAGGCATTATAGAGGATGGCTGTTTTTTCAGGGGGTAAGTGGAATGTTCGGAGGTAGGGTTCCCGCAGCTGTTCGGCAAGGAAGAAAATATAACGGGCATTCTGTAAAATTTTCCATTCCATTCTCCGCCATATCCAGTTCTTCAACTGTTTTTTCCATCTTTTTCTCAGAGGGAAAGCCAGAAGGTATGGGTTTACTGTCCAGGCATCTCGCTGGTCTATCACATAAGGAACTTTAAGTTTTTGAAAACATTGGTATGCGAGATAAGAAGAGAGGAATCCTTGAGCCACGATTCCTGCGGGTTGAAAGGACTGGGCTTCTTGCAAAAGAAGGGGCTTAGCACTGGCAACCCACCACCAGTTAAGGCTGAAAGGGCTCAAAGATTTCTTCAGATTCCATTGCAATCTATCTATCAATCCGAACTGCCTGATAGAGGCTCCCCGGGAGATTTCCTCTTTCTCAATCTTTCGGTTCATCGTGGATGGGGCAAAAACCCGCACTTCCCACCCTTTTTGCCTTAATCCAGTTACAAAGCGACGAGCGATGATAGATAGGGAGGAATTACTCTCCCATTCTGCGTCTGTAAGGTAGAGTAATCTTTTCTGCATTCCGATTAAATCATACCTTCCGAAAAACCAGAAAACCACTAAAAGTGGATTTTCGGCAGGAAGTAATGTGGTATAATAATAATGGTGAAGGGAAGTTGGAACGAGAGCGATTACCGATCAGTAATTTTTCGGCAATTTTGATATTCGTAGTGCTTGCTTTTGTCATCCTGATGGCGATTTATAAATTTAGCCAGCCAATAAAGACAGAATTTTTCAGCGACTTCCGGGAGAAATTGCGGTCAGGTGAAATCCAGAAGGTCAGCATCAACCCCCAAACGAATGAAGTCCTTTATTGGCTAAAAAGGGACAAAAATGCCCAGACTTATCGTGCAAAAGTGGTCATCACAGAAGGGTTGATGCAAGATATTGAGGCATATGCTCCGGAATACGATTCACAGGCGCCTTCCGTGTGGCAGTCCTACATGCCCTCTTTTACCGTCCTCATTGTCATCATCGGACTTACTTTTCTCATCTGGATGCTGTTTTTAAGACAGGCACAGAACACCGGTGCGCAGGCCTTTGCTTTCAGCAAAAGCCGTGCCAAACTGCTGGTGGATAACAAGCCCAAAGTAACTTTCAATGAAGTGGCGGGGATGGATGAAGCGAAGGAGGAGTTAAAAGAGGTGGTTGATTTTCTACGGAGCACCGAGAAGTTCCGGCGAGTGGGGGCTCGGATTCCTAAGGGGGTGCTTCTGGTGGGGCCGCCCGGGTGTGGAAAAACGCTACTGGCAAGGGCTGTAGCCGGTGAAGCCAGCGTGCCATTTCTTCATATCAGCGGCTCTGAATTTGTAGAATTATTCGTGGGAGTGGGTGCATCACGGGTTCGGGATTTATTCACGACGGCCGAAAAAAACGCCCCATGCGTGGTGTTCATAGACGAAATCGACGCCGTGGGACGCCAACGGGGTGCCGGGCTGGGCGGTGGCCACGATGAAAGAGAGCAAACCCTGAACCAGCTTTTGGTGGAAATGGACGGGTTCAACCCCAATGTGGGCATCGTGGTGCTGGCGGCTACCAATCGTCCTGATATTCTGGACCCCGCGCTGCTTCGCCCCGGGCGTTTTGATAGAAGGGTAGTGATTGACCGCCCCGACCAGAAAGGACGCCTGGAAATTCTCAAGGTTCATATCCGCCAGGTTCCCCTGACACCCAATGTGAACCTGGAGCACCTGGCTCAAAGAACCCCAGGATTTACCGGGGCTGACCTGGCAAATATGGTGAATGAAGCGGCCATCCTGGCCGCTCGGGAAAATAAGGTCAAAGTTGAACCACGCCACTTCGAAGAAGCCATAGAGCGCGTCATCGCAGGTCCTCAGCGAAAAAGCCGCATCATCAGCGACCGAGAAAAGGAAATTGTGGCTTACCATGAATCCGGTCATGCCATTCTCGGATGGATTCTCCCCCACGCTGACCAGGTACACAAAATTTCCATCCTGCCTCGAGGGCTTGCCCTGGGGTATACCCTTCAGTTGCCTGAGGAAGATAAATATTTAATGACCCGAGGAGAATTGATGGATAAAATGACCGTCCTCATCGGAGGACGAGTAGCAGAGGAAATCACCTTCCATGAAATTAGCACGGGGGCCCAGAATGACCTGGAAGACCTCACAGAACTCACGAGAAAAATGGTAAAAGAGTTCGGCATGAGTGATGTTCTGGGACCCATCACTTACGGAAAGAGATATGGCTCCATCTTCCTGGGGCGGGATATAGCTACGGAACGGGATTACAGCGAAGAAACCGCCCAGCAAATTGATGAAGAAGTGAAAAGGCTCATAAAATTTATTCACCACCGCGCCAAAACCCTGCTGGAGAAATATCAAGATGTATTGAACCGAGTAGCGAAAAGACTTATCCAGGTGGAGAATTTAGAGAAAGAAGAGTTTGAACATCTGATGAAGGAACTTGAAGTGCCTCGGAATTCTGACCTTTTCGCCTATGAACCTGCCTTAGAAAGTTACATCCACGAGGCTTCTCCGGAATAACCCTTAACCCTGCGAATCTTCGCCTCCAGAAGGTGCGGAAGAAACGGGATGTAAAGATTCGGGCAAAAGCGCCAGAATGCGTTGAATGATTTTCTCGGTTAGAATCTTAGGGAGGTCGGGAGAATTTTCCTTCCTGTAAAATTCACTCATATCAAGAGGGGAACCATAAATGACGCGAACTGGATAAGGGCGCGGAAAACGGGAGCCTTTGGGTAAGGCTTGAAAAGAACCCACCACCGCAGCGGGAATCACAGGGGCTTCCGCCTGCAAGGCAATCACCGCTGCACCGGTATGAACCTTCTCCGGGTGAAATCGTCCATCAACGGAACGAGTTCCCTCAGGAAAAACCACTACCGCTTCTCCTCTTTTTAATAAATCTATGGCTGCACGAATGGCGCTATAGGACCCGGCACGGGTGGAACGATAAACAGGCACCTGCCCCCATTGACGCATCAAAAATTTTAAGAGGGAAACATCAAATAACTCCGATTTGGCAAGAAAACGCAATGTCCTGGGAAAAGTTACACCTAATAATACAGGGTCTAAATAACTGCAATGATTGGACACTACAAGAACCGGGCCGGTTCGTGGAATGTAAGCCTTTCCCTCCGCCCGAACACGAAAAAATGATTTACTAAGGGTCCAAACCACGGGTTTAGCCGTGAACCATAACCAGGTGTTCATGGGATAAAAATCCGAAGGACTATCCAAGGCGTGTCTTTAACTCTCCCTCTATGAGAGACAATACCTCCTCTATTGGCTTCCGAGTTGTATCCACCTTAAGAACGGATGCGACTTTCTGTAGGGGGGTGCATTCTCGGTGGGTATCCCTGTAATCCCGAACCAGAATCCAGCGAAAAACCTCGTGAAAACGAATATCAGGATTCCAGGAAGATAGGTCTTTATACCGACGCCAGGCGCGAACATGAGGTTCAGCATCCAGGTAAATTTTCAGGAGTGCGTCAGGAAAGACGACCGTGGTGGTGTCGCGGCCTTCAGCCACCACATTTTTCCCCTCCGCCATATTTCGCTGAAGGAGAACCAAACGCTGACGCACCCGAGGGTAGGTGGCAAGGATGGAAGCCGCTTCATCCACCACGGGCTCATAGAAGTTTACACCCACAGGCTGCCCTTCTATGTGCACGGCACTTCCCTGGATTTGAACAGGCCAGGCATCCAGTAAAGGCAAGGCTTCAGGCTCCACTAAAGGTATTTTACGAGATAAAGATAGAAATGCCAGCGCCCGATAGGTCAGACCGGTATTCAAATATTCCCACTTCAGCCGTTTTGCCAATTCTCTGGCGATAGTGGACTTGCCAGAGCCAGCGGGACCATCAATTGCAATGACAGCAGTCATTTCAAGGCCAATTCTTTTAGCGCTGTGGTCAGGATGAGTTTCAGGTCCTCTTTAGACAGGGTTCCACAGGTGCGTAAAATCATTTCTCCCTTTCGGTTGACTATCACCAGAAGGGGCAGATACTCATCCTTCTGATTTTCCAGAATAGAAGAAACTTCGCGAGGAGAAAACTGAAGGGGAAACACTTTTTTCAGCGGGTGCTCACGCAAAAAGTTCTCCAGTAGACCTTGCGAAGCAAAGGAAGGGGCGAAGAACACAAATTGTGGAAATTGAGAAGCAATACCCTCCAGTTCTAAAATAGAACGCTCTGAGGGCAACGAGAGGGGAAGCCAGAAGAAAAATATGGCTGGTTTCTCCCGCCATAACTCTCCAGGCGGAAGAGATGGATAACCCTTCAAGGATTGTAGAGTTAGAGGTGGAAATGACCCATATTTTGCAAAGGCTAAAAGGGCTTCCATCCGCAAATCATTCAGATAAGCCCGAGTTTTCTGCTCAATTTCCTTCCCCCGAAGATTCACAAACTTTAATTTTCCTTCCTTGTCTATCAGGAAAGTAGCGGGCAGATGGCGCACCTCATACGCTTTGACGGCGGGGTCATCCAAGCCGGATGCCAGCAAAATATTGATGAATTGAAGCATGGGATACCGCACTTCCCGGAAAGTTTCTTTGGATTCACCCACGGCAATAGCAAGCACTTCCAACTTCCCCGCATAGGTTTCATCCAGGTCTAACACGATTCGGTAATCATCAAAAGCATCCATATTAAAGAAAGTCAGTAAGATAGGCTTACCGGGATAATTTTTTAAGGATACCGTTTCATCTTCCAGATTTTTCAGCACAAAATCAGGGGCTCTGGAACCCACGCGGAGCGCAGAAATCAGCAGGAGAAACAGGGTTACACGCAGGAAATGGGTGATATCTTTTTTCCTCATGGCGATTTTGCAGGTTTCCTGAAGAGAATAATTTTACGATTATTCACATCTCCGACGGTTCTGGAATCCACATCGGGAAACTCCTTGAGCATTTCATACACCATTTCTCGGTCTTCGCGGCTCAGAGAATCCAGAACGACTTCTTTGCCCGTTTGGAGAACACTTTGAACGAATTCCTGGAGTTCTTTTCGGAGGAAAATTTTCCTTCTTCGGCGGTAGTTACCCACATCCAGCAAAACCCTGCGTCGTTCATTTAATTTTTTGAAAATTTCTTCTGCCAGCAATTGGACTGCATCCAGGGTTAGCGCTCTTTTTCCGATGAGTAGCCCCAGGTTCTCCCCCACGACATTGTAACGAACTTCGTTTTCGTCTACAGAAGCCACTTTCACTTCCCCAGAAGGGGTGATGGATTCTACAATTTTCTGGAGAAATGCACGAGTAATTTCCAGGCTTTTCTGACGTTCCTTCAGAGTGGCTTTAATAATCGTGTGATGAGGAGTTTCTTCCAGAACTTCCACCACCACTTCAGAACGAACCGCTTTTAACTCCCGCAAAGCACGCTGGAGGGCTTCTTCCTTTGTTACACCGATGGCTTCGACCCACTCTTCTTTTTCCATCCCTTTTTGTTTCCTTCCTCAGAAAGAAGGTTCCTCTCTTCCCTACGCAAAACAGTGTATATAATTTCATTTTCTATTATACCCGAAATGGAAAAAGTTACGAAATAAAGCAATAAACCCACAGGGAAGTAAATACTGACAATAATCACCATCAAAGTTAGAAAATTAGGAGTCAGCAGTGGAGATGTATTAGTGGGGCGGGGTCCGGAAAGTTTTGTAAATTGTCGCTGATAGAAAAACTGGGAAAAAGCATATAGAGCCACTAATAAAAAGGCAGGCAAATAAATGAGCATCCAGAAAATAGCATTGGACTGATGCCTTTTGAAAAGGAGAGAACCGGAAGGAAGCTGAGGTAACAGGGTGGCGATGGGGACTGTAATAGAGGCGCTGGATTCCCCGCGATATACCCGATAGCCTTCAGCGCCGAAAGCATGTCTCCATTGGAGTTCCAATCCATCGCGATATTTACCCTGACTTACCGTGAAATGAGATATGGAATCCAAAGAGGCGTAACCCGTATCAGTTTCGACAAATTCTTCTTGCGCTCCGGACAAAAAAAGCACCTTCAGTTTATAGACATATTCTTCCCCGGGGCGGACGGAAGTATCTTCATAGATATTTTTCTTCAGAGGTTCCGGGGTAATCGGTTTGAATTCTGCCTCTGGCGGAGTAGCACGGAGCAATTGATATACCGCTGACTTTTCTTTTCCCCAGACTACGACAACTTTATCCCGATAAGTTCCATCCGAGGCGTGAATGAACTTTCGGTAGAACCCTGAAGAAGGTAAATCCCCGGAGGTTTTCAGGCTTTGTTGAATCTCCGGGTCTGCCCATCCCTCAACCTTTTCAGATGGACTTTCCTCTTTCTGATTCCGAAGTGTGAAGACTTGATAGAAATAATGCTTGCCGGGTTGTGCTGTCCTATCCTGGTAGGTAGTGGGTAAGGGTAGCTGAGGAAGAGTTGTCAGGGGAACCTGGCTTAAAGGCATACTCAAAAAGGTCACCTTTTCAAAAATACCTCCATTGATGTGGGGGTCCCGAAGTAAACTGAACAGAGCAAAGAACAAAGGTAACTGAAGGAATATTGGAAAACATCCAGCAAAGGGATTCACCCTGTGTTCAGAATAAAGGCGCATGACTTCCCGATTATATGCCTGGATGTCTTTCTTTTTTAAGGGTTCTAATTGCTGGAGAAGAGGTTGTAACTTCTGAATCCGACGAGAAAAACGAAACTGTTGAAGCGTAATAGGATGCAGAAAAATTTTAATAGAAAGAGTCAGGAGAATAATATCTATACTGTAATTCCCGGTGATGCGGTGGAAAAAATTTAATATCTGAAAAAGGAAAAACGCCAGGGAAGTAATCATCAGGGAAGGGGGTCAATTCCTCCCGGGTGAAAAGGGTGACACCGAAAAATACGACAAATCGCCAGATACCCTCCTTTCATTACCCCGTATTTTTCAATCGCTTCACAGGCATATTGAGAGCAAGAAGGTTCAAAACGGCACACCCGGGGCAACAGACGAGAAAGCGTGCTTTGATAACAACGAATGAGGAAAATAAGAAAAGTTTTCATGGAGAGGAAAGGGCTCCTGCCTTCTGAAATAAGCGGTAGAGAATTCGGCTTAAATCTGAGGATGAGAATTCGTTCACTGCCTGAGTGGGCAGAAGGATGAACCATCCTCCGGTATGAAAATGCGGGAGAGTATGCAAGAACCATGCTCTAACGCGGCGACGGAAAGTGTTCCTATCATGAGCCTTACCTCGCTTTTTAGGCACGACAAAACCGAGGCGAGGTGGAGAGTCTGGTTGCGGTAAAGCCAGGAGCATCAAACTGCCCTCGTAGAAACGCTTTCCCTCCTGAAACACGGTTTCAAACTCACGATTTTTATGCAAAAAGCAGTCAGAATAACGGATTTTCACCTATCCTGAAACGGTCAGGCGTTTTCTACCTTTTCTGCGGCGTCGGTTCAAAACCTTTTGTCCCCCCCGGTGGCTCATCCGAGCCAAGAATCCGTGAGTCCGAACCCGCTTCCTTTTCTTCGGCTGATAAGTCCGCTTCGCCATACCTTACCTCTTGACCATTTTTCATTATACTCTTTTTCATTTGCCTTCGCAAAATCTGGCTCATCTGGCAGAGTGGAAAATATTTTTCGGAGATTTACTTCCAATGAAGAGTTTTTGTATCTATGGGATGTGGTTGAATCCCGAATGCATCATAAAAAGTGAGTTCCAGCAGATACGCACTGAATCCAATCAGAGGAGTTCCCAGGCTTTTGTTTTGTGATATAGTGAGGGAGGAGGTGATAAATGATGAAATATCTGGAAATTCTTTACCGGAATGGGGAGAAGGATTTGATCAACCTGGCGACGGTTTCATACATTTTAATGCGGAATACCCCCGACGGGAAGAAGGTTCTGGAGGTCATGTATCCAGAATATATCACCCTCACGGTTTCGCAGACAGCGATTCGCCATGGTGGAGTAATCCCCCATCGCCAGTATGCGGTGGTCGGTATCACACTCACGGACCGACTTGCAGAGGAGGGATATAAAGCCATTCTGGAGTTACTTTCTTCAGAGAAGGGGCTGATTTCCATAAAGGAGGAAGGCATTCGGGAGGAAGCCCCACCCCTGCGTCCTGCCCCGATGCTGGAAGAAAAAACCACTCCTCCACCGCGTAGCGTTGGGTTTCCATAAAACTCTTTTTCGCCCACATCCTTTCCACAGTCTATTCCGGGAATTCTAACTCTCGGCGCAAAACAGGAAGATAAGAATAAAGCGTTTCACCCGGACATTCGGTATGGGGGTCCAGGTCCTTATGACCCCAGATTCCCTGCGGCGGGAGGTTAAAAGACCGTAGTAAATATCGGCAAAGGGAAACGAGGGCATGAATCCCGGGAGCCGACAGGGGATCCTGCTCTTTCCGATAATCACCCACCAGGCAAATGCCAATGCGTCCGGAGTTGTGATAACGGACATGAGCGCCTTCGGCGAGAATCGGGCGCCCCTCATATACCACCCCATCGGGTCCCACGAGAAAATGGTAACCGATGTCAGTGAATCCCCGATAGATTTGATGGTTTCTTTGAATTTCCTGAACTGTAGAAATTCCTTGATAACGGCTCGCATTGGGAATGGCAGAGTGATGGATGACGATAGAAAAGGGAGTATGAGGAATATAAGCAGTTTTTGCGGGGGCAGCTTTCCAGGCTTCCCGGGGTAGAAAAAAATAAGAACCCATACTGCAGGTGCGGGGCCGACGGGATTTGAACCCGCGCTCTCTGGCGTGACAGGCCAGTATGTTAAACCGCTACACCACGGCCCCACCCGAATATGGGCGATGCACGATTCGAACGTGCGACCTCATGGGTGTGATCCATGCGCTCTGACCCGCTGAGCTAATCGCCCAACCGTAAGTATATTATATGCGGTGAGAGGCAAGAAAGCAAAATAACGGGAAGGTTTGAGAATAAAACAAACGGCGACATTCTGGCTTTCATCTCCACCGGGTTTTAGAGGGTAGAGTGAAGACGCTCAAACCTCCAGGGCGGAAGCGACGATAAGCCCTTCGGTGTCGAGAATCACAATCCGGCGACCGCGGATCTCCACGAGCCCTTTTCTTTCAAACTGTTTCAGCAGGCGGATAACCGTTTCGGGTGTCGTGCCAATCATCTCTGCCATTTCCTTCCGAGAAAGAGGGAGAGAAAGAACAACATGAGAGTTTTCGGGCCGTCCAAAGGTCTCTTTTAACATCAGCAGTAACTCGGCGAGCCGCTGGTCCGCCGTTTTTAACGCCAGAACCCGGATTTGTTCTTCCTCCGTCATCACTTCTTGACTCAAATTGCGGATGACTTCCAGTGCCAGGTTGGGATAACGTGAGAGGAATGGGAAAAACCCGGATTTCTCAATAAAACAAATCACAGAATCTTCAATCGCTTCCGCGGAACTGGTGTACTCGCGCTCAGCAAAGATAGAAGCCATGCCTAAAATCTCCCCGCTGCCGTAAATCCGAAGAATATGCTGTTTCCCATCCTCTCCCGTTTTATAAAGTTTTACACGGCCGGAATTGATGCAGTAAACACCCAGTGGCTTACTGCCCTCGTAGAAGAGCAACTGCCCCTTTTTATAAAAATTCACAAGTTTAGAGCGGTTGAAGGGCTCCAGAGCCTCCGGAGGAAGGGAATGAAACAAGTTCATAAAGCGAATTGGACAAGTTCCACAATCGCAGGCAGAGCGGGATTTTACCCTATCATTATTTACCAGTTCTTCCATTCCATTCTCCACTACAATATTATAGGGAAAAGGACGGAAAATGCCAAGTATCACAGAGAGGAAGATAAAAAGATATCAAAAAGATATGACAAATATCATTGTTTTCAGGGAAAAGACGGGGTCTAATAGAATTGGAAATTTGGGGAAAGGAGCGGCCGTGGCCAACGGATGCCTTCTTCCGCTCAAAAAATCAAAAAGGCCTCCGAGCCTCTCTCACCTCTCCCCCCGATCTCGAGGGCCGCGGGATGAAGGTTTCCGGCTGCTCCCCCCAATTTAATGTGGAAGGTGATGCAAAATGACTAAATATCAATTGCGAGTAGAAATAGACTTAACACGATTCCTGGACGATTTAACAGCCGCCATAGAGAAAGCCCTTTCCACCGAGATCCCTGCTTCCATGATTTTGAACAATCGGGAGAAAATTCGCAATGCATTAAAAGAGGTTCTCAACCAGGAAATTGCTTTCAACGACACCTGTGGTTTGTCTCTGGCTTGCAAAGAAGCAGTCCTGTATCCCCCCTGGTCTCCTGAGGCGGAAAAAATTCGTGCAGAAGAAAAGAAAAAAATCTAAGACGGAGTGTATTACCTATCTCAGGGTTAGAGGTAGCACACTTTTAGAGTAAACCGCGTGATTTGATGCGATAATAAGCGTTGATGGTATTCACTGCCATCTGGGAGGCGGAGGTTTCTACCACCTCTATCCCTGCACTCTGAAGACGAGCCATAATAGCGTGCCGTATAGAAAGAAATTCTATGGAAGCCGCCTTCCGGTAGACTTCCTCTATCTTACGCGGAAAAGTATGAGCAAGAGCCTCCACATCCTCATTCTGAAAGATGATGAGAAGAGGAAGGTGACGGGGTCTTAACCTCATACACTCTGTCAAAAGGGTTTGAGAAGAGTATTCATCCAAAAGGTCGCTGAAAATGACCACCAGGGTTCTGTGGATGACCCGGGAAGAAAAATGAAGAAAAGCAGTTTCATAAGCCGGCTCCACAAATTGGGGCTGTAAGTTGTAGAGGGCTTCTCCGGTAAGGCTGAATATACGGCTTCCGCTGGAAGGGGGAAGGAAGCGCTGGATTTTTCTATCAAAAGCCAGAATTCCGAAACGGTCTCGCGACAGGTAAGCCGCATAAGATAGTAAGAAAGTCGCTTCCACGGCATAATCCAGTTTTGTTTTCTCAGCGATGCGAGACCGCATCATCCGTCCGCAATCCAGAAATGCATATACATCTTGAAATGGCTCCTCTTCGTAATTTTTCACCATCAGAGAGCCTGTGCGAGCCGTGGCTTTCCAGTCGATGTGGCGGGGGTCATCATCCGGCAGGTAACTCCGGAGAGATTCAAAGGAGGTGCCCTGACCGAAGAGACGGCGAATCCTCACTCCCATCAAGTACTCTTCTTGATGAGCCAGAAGATTCAGGTATTGATTCACAGGCGATAGGTCTGGAAAAACACGGATGGAAGTAGAAAGAGGAATTTTCACCTGGCGTCCGGCGAGCCCGAATGGGCCGTAAAATCGGATAAATACTTGAGAAAGGGTAAAATCTCCTCTTCTGCGGGGAAGTATGGAATAGGTGAGAGAAGCCTGCCCCAGGGGGGGAAGCCAGAGTCTTCCTTCTGGAACTTCGGCTATCAGGTGAGGGTTCAACTCATCCTTCCATCGTAAGAAAAGCCAGCGACGAGTCCGATTCCGCACTTTAAGGGTAACCCTGGACTCCCGAAAGTGAAGGAGACGAGGGGGGATATTTCGGGAAATCCAGAGCGCAGAAGCCGCGGGCGTGAGCCCATAATCCAGTGCGCCCAGGAATATCAACACCAGGGTCATTGAAAACCCTATCTCGTTGAATACAGGGAAAAAAACTCCAAAAGGAATGAACAAAGTAGAAATGCTCAGTAAAAAGAGAAAAAGTGAAGTCAGAATCACCATTTATCTTGGAACGGGAACCTGCTGAAGAAAGTCATTTAACAGGCTATCCGGGGTAAGTCCTTCCATCTGCGCCTCAGGTTTTAGAACAATACGGTGGCGTAAAACAGGGAGATAAATGGCTTTCACATCATCCGGTATCAAGTAGTTCCGCCCCCGGGAGGCGGCCAGCACGCGGGACGCAGTGAGTAAGTGAATGCCCGCTCTCGGACTGGCTCCCAGATGAATCCACACAGACTTTCTCGTGGCTTGAATCAAGGAAAATACATATCCGTGAAGTGAGGAATCCACATTCACCCCATGATATACATCTTGAGTTTTGACCATCTCTTCCGGGCGGAGAAGGGACTGGATATTCGCCAGGAGATTCTGTTCACCCGATAATCCGGGATGTAGCCGATAGAGTTCCAATTCCTGCATCTCAGCAGGATAAGGCACCAGAATTTTCATCAGGAAGCGGTCCAATTGTGCCTCCGGAAGAGGAAAGGTGCCCTGCAGTTCTACAGGGTTCATCGTCGCAATGACGAAAAAAGGAGAGGGTAAGGAATAATCTACTCCATCCATGGTTACTTTCCTTTCTTGCATGGCCTCAAGAAGAGCGGACTGGGTTTTGGGGGAAGCGCGATTGATTTCATCTGCCAGAACCACATGAGAGAAAATAGGACCTTTTTTGAACTGAAATTCACCTTCTTTCATCCGATAAATACTCGTTCCGAGGATGTCAGAGGGCATCAAATCCGGCGTGAACTGAATCCTCCGGCATTGTCCGGAAAAAGTTCTGGAGAGGGCGGTTGCCAGAAGAGTTTTCCCTACACCAGGCACTCCTTCCAGTAGGATATGACCACCTGTAAAGAAAGCGACCAGCATCTGCTGGACGACCTCATTCATGCCAATTAAAATTTTGCAGAGATTTTCTTCCATCCGTCGGAACAGAGATGGAAAATCTAACTCTGCCCGGACTTCTCCGTCGGCCATCATCTTGCTCTCAACTCCTCCTTCACCTGCTCCAGTCGTGCAGAAAATTTGAAAAGGTCCGATTCTTCCAGGGAAGGTTTCACCTCCAGTTGTTGTCGTAAGTATTCAACGGGTTGGATTTTCTTCCAGAGGGGGTCGTTTCGCAGGTTCGCAAGGTCAGGTAAAGAAGGCGAAACCCCATACCGATGAAACAGAAAATGGCGAAAATCCCTATAAAGTAGAGAAAAAATCTCCGAGCGCAGTTGAGCCTTTTGATAAAGATGCCCTGTGGCATTCACGAAATCCAGAGCGCCGCGTAGCTTCTCCTGCTCAGGCAAGAAGCGGATGGACCCAAAACGGACCCCCCGTACCCATAGATATACCAGCAAGAGGAAAATCAGTTGAATGGGAAAAAAGGGATGGAGAGCCGATACCCCGGGAACAGAATTCACACGAGGCAGAACGTATCCATGATGATACTCGTCAAAATAGATAGGACGGTCCAAATTTTTCAACCACTCATAGAAAAATTGAAAATTATCCTGAGAAAGTATCCATTCATTGGTCAGATAATCGTAGGATGAAAAGAAATACACTTTTCCAGAACCCATAGGAATTTCGTAGGCTACAGGAGAGCGGTCCATCCGGCGCAGCACTGGAGATGCATCCTGAAGGTGAGTGGTCAGGGAAGCCGGCCGATATACGCGGAGTTTAAGTTTCTTTGAGTAGGAACGCATCGCCTCACCAGGAAATACATCTTCCACCTGCACACCAACCCGGGAGTCAGTGGCCAGGAATGGAGTTTCTACTTGAAAGGTATCGTAGATAGCCGATTCTATCGCTGGAGAAAGAAAAGAAGCACTGAGGCCGCTGAAAAAGAGAAAAACTCCTCCTTGATGAATCCACGGCCGTAAAAGCAATAGCTCTGAATGGGATAGATATTCCGTTGGCGCTGTAAGAATCATCACACTGTTCACCGACGGGAGAGTATCGTAGGGGGATTGCCAGCGGTGAACTGAAAAACCCGATTTCTCCAGAGTTGTATAAAGGGCTTTCCACCCCAGCGGTAAGGGACTGAAAGTGTCAGGTTGATTCAAATCCCCTTTCTCCCGCTGGATAAGCAAAAGAATCAACAGGAGACCGACGAAAGCCAGCAAAAAGAAAAGAAAGAGAAACACCTTACGCATGGTCAGAATAGAAGGATTCTTTCACGACTGCGAGTTGAGTTCTCATCATCTCACAATCCGAATACGAAGCGGGAACTCGTCCAAAAATCACCCGGTCATAAAGTTCATTTGCCGAGTGAAAAGCATCCCTTCCCGGTTCCACAAGAACCCGAGCAAGTTTCCTTAAAATTTCCCAGTTCGTGAGCCCCTTTTCCAGTTCCAGTGGAAACACTTGCCTCTCATCCAGGTGGAGAAGAAAACCTCTATAAAGATACCGGATGGATTCACGATAATTTCCATCTTTTAGGGCTTGCTCTGCCATTTTGTATAGAGATTGAGAAGTTTCCCGAACAGAAGTTTTGGTAGGGGTAATGGAGGAAACACGGGAACCAGCTGTGAAGAAAAGATAGAGAGTTTGAAAAAGATAGAAAAGGACGACTCCCGTCAGCAGAAAAACGAGGATGAGAGCCGGCTGAGAGAATCTTTCCATCCCTCTTAACACATACTCAGTCCATCGCTGGAAAAAATGTGCAACCCGACGAAAAAATACCGTCCAAAAACCTGAGCGTTTATATTCTTTCTGGGATAGAGTCTCCTGAAGGATTTGATGTGCTTCAACATAGGGCAAGATGTGCGGGGATGAAACATCCACGGCGGAGGCCTGTGGGATTCTCCCTGCGAAGAAAATAGCCAGGCAAAGAAGCGAGGGCAAAAGAATTCGGTTCATTCTGCTTGAAAAGTTGCTTCTATCAGCACCTCCAGGTCATATCCTTCATACCGAATACGGCGGTCAAGATAGAATAAGAACCAGGCGATGGAGTAAAGACTTACCATTAAAGCCTGAACCAGGAGACGTAATACCTCGGTAAAAACAATGAAAGGAAAAGGGAGATGGGCGATAGCCGCTGGACCCCGGGTGAAATGAAGCATGCTATACACCTGCTCGGGTATGGCTACCAGCATTCCCACGCTGGAAGATATAAGAATGTAAAACAGCCACATCAGGATGCTCCGAACCCACCCTTTTGTGGCAAAATCCGCTTCCCTATATCCGTACATTAGTTTGCGACTTCTCTGCAGGGCCTGCCATCCAGAATCTCCCTCTACGGCTAAAATCGGTAAAACGAGGGAGTATCCCAGAGAAAAATACACCAGCAGTACAAGAGCGAGAGGAAAGAAAAAGATAACAGAGATAACAAAACCAGCGGTTCTGAAAAGGGCAGAAAAAATCACCAACAAAATACCAATCCCCACCACAACACCCGCAATGACCAAACTGACAAGGAATACGGTCCATACGATTCGGAAAAAATTCTTTAGAGCAAAGCGAAGGGAAATAAAATAATCAGTAGAGCCCCCCATACCGGTTGTATGAGCCAGGTGATACAGAGCGGTTGAAACCACAGGAGCCCACGCACTCAAGAGAGTGAAAAACAAGAGAAAATACAGGATAAGGGGAAGGAAAAAATTCGTAAGGTCTGGCATTCTTCGGGAGGGCAGGAAAAATTCCGAATAAGCACTCCGGTAAGCGATGCTCAACAGCCCCAGAGGGACCTGGACAAAAAGGGCAAGAAGGAAAAAGGACCAAAAACGCTGACGGAGGAGAAAAACAGCCCGGTCAAGTATATCCACAAGCGTCATAGGCCGGAAAAGTTCCTTCATCAAGGGTATTCTACCACAATAGAAGTCCAATGCAATCATCGGTTAACCTTCCAGCCCGCATGGATAAAAATGCGAGAATGGTGAAAAGAAACAGATTATTCCAGAGATAGTAAAGCGCTCACATAGTCCATATATTTTTTAGAACTCCAGGTTTTGGCGCCCAGAGTAGAGCCCACAATTTTCCCCCTCCGGTTCAGAAATAGAGTGGTGGGGAAAAAGCGAACATTGTAAGCATTGGCAAGTTTTCTGCCGGTATCCAGAGCAATAGGGAATGGAATTTTTTTTGCCTGGACAAATTCCTGCAGGCGTTCTTTAGAATCCTGGATATTGATGGCAATCAATTCCAGCCCTCTCGGCTTCATCACCTCATATAAATTCTTAAACTCTTCCATTTCCGCAATGCAGGGAGGACAATCCAGGTACCAGAAGTTCAAAATGACCACTTTTCCCTGCAAACTATGCAGGAGGAGGTTTCTTCCGTCCAGGAGTAGAAATTGGGTATGGGGAGGGGTGCGAGGGGATTCGTAGTTTCGGATGTCTTCCAGTTCTGGGGGAGTGTTCACGACGGGGCGGTTCCATAAACCGACCACGACAGCGCCGACCACAATTCCCCAGAGGGCTACAATCAGAAAAACCTCAAGCGTCCACCGCCGTTTCACGGTCACAGAGATTTTTCAGGTTCGTCCAACCTTCCGATACATCTCGTCTTTGGACACGCGGAAGGAAATGGGGCGTCCATGAGGGCAGGTGAAAGGATGGCGCGTTTCTTTCCATGCCCGATACAACCGTTCCATCTCCCGGACCGACAGGGGAGTATTTGCCTTCACCGCCAGTTTGCACGCCAGCGCCCTCCACTTCTCCTCCTCATAGGTCAGGGAAAGAGAGGAATAAGATAAAATCTGTTGAATGGCTTCTTGAATTTGTTCACCCGCTTTTGAAGGTGTCAAATAAAATGGGAGCGCCGTTATCACGACTTCCTTCTCTTTTTTCTGCACTCGGATACCCACCCGTTCAAAGGCCATTAAGTTCTCTTCCACCACTGCTTGCTCAGGCTCAGTGAGGGTAAGAGGATGAGAGATGAGCAACTCCTGAGAGGGGACTTTCTTCCCCGAGGTTAAGGCTTCAAACAGGACGCGTTCACTCGCCACATGCTGGTCTACGAGAAGGAATTCTTCCCCCTCTTCAATGGCGATAAAGGTGTCAAATACCTGCCCGAGGACACGGAAAGAAACCGGAAAACGAACCACAGGAGATTCTTGACCGGGGAAAGGGGGTTTGTGAGCCTGAAGAGAGAAATCCGTGCTGGAAGAAGGCGTTTTTTCGCTAACAGGAAGAGGCTCTGCCGACCCGGGAGGAATGGCTGGCGCTCGGCTTCGTTGAATCATCCCTTCCCGGAGAGTATTCACCACGAGGGAACGAACTTCACCCGGCGTCGTAAAGTGAACTTCTAATTTTGCCGGGTGAACATTCACATCCACCTTTTCGGGCGGTAAAGTTAAAAAGAGCACCAGATAAGGAACCTTGCCTTCAGGGAGAATGTAGCGGGCGCTTTCTTTCACCCAGGATATGAGATGAGAACTCCGCACCGGCCTGCGATTTACGAAAAAATATAAATCTTTGGCGCTCTGGGTGTATGCCGCAGGGGAACTCATAAATCCTTTCCCTTGCCCGGCCTCGGTTTCAAAGTGGAAAAAAGCCATACTTTGAGCCACATCTCTGTCAAAAACCCAGCGAAGTAAGTCGGGTGTCAATCCTTTTCCCGGAGTAAAGAAAGTTCGCTTCCCATTATGTTGAAGCGTGAAAGAAATGGAAGAAAAAGAAAGGGCATACAACTGAACCGTCTTCAGGATGTGGGAATACTCCACGGAGTCGGATTTCAGGAACTTCCGTCGGGCAGGAAGATTGAAAAATAGGTCTTGAACTTCTGCGGTAGTGCCTCGGGGCAAGCCTACACCCCGTGTTTTCTGAACTTTCCCCGCCTCAGCAAATACTTCAAATCCAGCATTTTGACCGTCACAGGTTAAGATGCGGAACCGGGAAACTGTGGCAATAGAAGGCAAGGCTTCTCCCCGGAACCCAAGCGTCTCTATGCTTTGCAAATCTTCCACACGTTGAATTTTGCTGGTGGCGTGATGCTGAAAGCATAACAAAGCATCCTCCGGGGACATACCTTCCCCATCATCAGCGACGCGAATCAGCGATTTACCACCGTTCTCAATTTGAATGATGATTCGGGTAGCACCGGAGTCTATAGAATTTTCAATCAATTCTTTGACGGCAGAAGCAGGGCGTTCAATCACTTCCCCTGCCGCAATCTTGCTTACTACTTCTTCGGATAAGATTCTAATTTTTCCCAAATTCTTTCAACCACGCTACATACAGGTCATCGTGGAGCGCCACCAGAACTACTTTCTCTAATGACCGGGGATGAAAAGAGGCAATGGCTTCCTTCATAGCTACTGCCGCTTGCTGAGAAGATAGCCCTCCCACGCCGGTGCCCATCCCTGGAAAAGCGATAGAAGAGAAACCGCCTCCATCGGCCGACTCCAATGCAGCCAGGGTAGCCTTTCTCACATCCCCCGCTGACGCAGGCATAGCCGGTGCTTCCATAGTAGGGGCATGAATGATTCCGCGAAAGGGCAATTTCCCTGCCGTCGTGACCAGAGCATTTCCCACAGGAATGGGAGCTCTGGATATTGCTTCTTGTTCAATCTCAACACCACCGGCCCGGCGGATGACACCTGCCACGCCTCCCCCCATCACACCCAGACTGTTGGCAGGATTGACAATGGCATCCACAGCCACTTCCAGCAGATTTCCCTTGATGATTTCAACTTTTAATTCCTTTTGAGCCATCCTTATTATCTTTTCTGAACTTCTATGGATTCAGCCGGCGGAGGGATTTGAACCCACAGCCTGATGATTACAAATCATCCGCTCTGCCGTTGAGCTACGCCGGCAATGTTTACCTTTCTTATTATACCTCACCATCCTACGGGAATCACAGGTCCTTGTCCCCAGAACGGCGTAGTCCGGCCCCTGTTAATAAACCTCCAAGCGTGAGGACAGCGAAGGAAAGTAGATATCCAAATGTGCCGAATAAATGTGTAATCCATTCCAGCAACAGGAGAAAAATGCCGACAACCATTAAGCCCATGCCATAAAACATCATGGGATGCCCATAAATAGCATATCGTAATCGTGGGGGTAGATTCACCTCGGTTTTTCCCATCGCATTTGCACTTCGTTGCATCATAGCAATCATCTCACTGATTTGAACGAGCATAACCATAGTAGAAGCCCCATAGGCTATCATACGACTGATGGACTTTTCAATGGACTCATCAGGGAGAGCACATTCAGAAGGGAGTGTGGCTAATAGGAATCCAGCGACCAGCGAAAGGAAGGAGAGTGGGAAATTCAGAAATAATCCATAATATCTGGAAGAATAAAAATAATCTGTGGGGTCGGTGATAGCAGGGAAAGTAAACCCTACGATTGAATCCCAGAATCTGTAAGCCCAGCCCTTGATGGCGGAGTATCCTATCAATGCCAGCAACACCGCCAAAGATGTAAACGCAAAAAATACCCAATCCTTCCCACATAGCCAAGCCTCAAAAATGAAGGCAATCGACAAGAACATCATCGCACTTCCACCGAGAATATTCTTTGAACTATCCATCCAGTTCAATTATAAACTTGTGAAAGGTAAAGTTTGATATAATAAAGAATACGGAAATGGGAGAAATTGGGGGAAACAAACGATGACGAAAGAATTTTTACAGAAGATATATGAATTGACGCAAAATGGGGCGATTTTTGCTGTGGCAACCGTGGTGCACACGGAAGGGTCCAGTTCGGCTCGTGCCGGTTCTAAAGCCATCATTCTGCCCGATGAAACCATCCTTTTTGGATGGGTAGGAGGCGGGTGTGTAGAATCTGCCGTAGTTCAGGAGGCCTTGAACTCACTGAAAGACGGCAAAACACGCCTCATCACGCTGAATTTAACAGATGAAATTTCTGGCGTGGGAATGCCGTGCGGAGGCTCTATGCAAGTATATATTGAACCCTTCTTCACTCAACCTCATCTGGTCATTCTCGGGCACGGCGCCATTGCGGAAGCCCTTGCTGAACTGGCTCACATTTTAAACTTTTTCGTTGTCGTGGACGATACCACCGCCGTGAAAGAAAGATTTGTCCATGCGAGTCATCTCATTACGGACGATACAGATTACACGAATTTCCCCACAGCACCGGAAACCTATGTGGTGGTTGCCACCCAGCACAAAGGGGATGAAAAGGCGATAAAATCCGCTATCCAGAAGGGCGTCCGCTACATTGCTCTCATCGCCAGCGCCTTTCGCGCAAAACTTGTTCTGGACATCCTCCGGGAGCAGGGCATATCCGAAAGTCAATTGAAAACCGTGCATTCACCTGCGGGTTTGGACCTGGGTGCTGTTACCCCGGAAGAGATTGCTCTGAGTGTTCTATCTCAAATCGTTGCGCTGCGCCGCGGCGGCTCCACAAAACCCCTTGAAGAAGTGAAACGCCCTCCCTGAACTTTTCACCTCAAATCGTGGTCAAACGGATAGTTCTCATCCGTTATCTCTTTATGCCCCATTGCAGCTCAGCGAGTACTCTCCATGAAAAATCGGTATCAATCTTCCTGAGTTTGCAAGGAGAATTTTCTACATTGACAGAGTTTTCTGTTTTATATTAAAGTGAGAGTGGACACGATGGAAAGGATGTGGGCAGTCGTCAAGGAAAAACCGGAGCGAGGCTTCACGGTGCGAGAAGTTCCCGCACCGATTCCCGGGGCTGATGAAATCCTTGTTAAAGTCCTTGCATCTTCTATCTGTGGAACGGATGTTCACATCTACCGGTGGGATTCGTGGAGCCAGAACCATATTCATCTGCCTCGTATCATTGGACATGAAATGGCAGGTGAAGTGGTGGAAGCAGGCAGGAATGTTTCCAGCGTGAAGACAGGGGATTATATTTCCGTGGAAACGCATTTTGCAGACTGGACTTGTTTCATGTGTCGGACTGGAAATCCTCATCTCTGCCAGAATCTGAAAACGCTGGGCATTGATGTGGATGGTTCGTATGCAGAATATGTGGCCATCCCGGCGGTGAATGCGTGGAAGAATGACCGAACTCTGCCTCCGGAAGTAGCGTCTATCCAGGAACCTATGGGAAACGCTGTGTATGCCACGCTGGTGGAAGATGTGGCAGGGAAAACGGTGGCCGTGTTCGGGGCAGGTCCCATCGGGCTAATGTGCTGTGCCGTGGCGAAAGCCAGTGGTGCCACCAAAATCTTCCTCGTGGAACCTCACCCTGCCCGCCTATCGCTGGGTCAAAAAATGGGAGCCACTCACCTGATTAATCCGAAAACAGACGACACTGTGACTTTGATTCTGGATGAAACTCACGGAATCGGGGTGGATGTGCTTCTGGAAATGTCTGGCGCTCCAAAAGCCTTTGAACAGGGTTTTCAGGCCCTTCGTAACGGCGGAAGAGCCTCCCTTCTGGGTATTCCTTCCGCTCCCATTACATTAGATTTTAGCGAAACCATCATCTTAAAAGGCGCTAAAGTTTATGGGATCCACGGTCGCAAAATGTTTGAAACCTGGTATAAAGTTTCTGATCTTTTGACCTCAGGCAAGGTGGATGTGTCTCCTATTATCACCCAACGAATGAAACTGGCAGAAGTGGTGAAAGCCATGGAACTTTTGATGAATCAGGAAGCCACAAAAATTGTGCTTTTTCCAACTTAAATCAGGAAGAAAAGGAAAAACTATGAGGAGGTGAGCGAGGTGGGAGCCCTGGATTTTATCACCCGAGAACTGGAGCAATTGAAACAGGAAGGGCTCTATAACACGATACGGACCATTGGAAGTGCACAGGGTGCATGGATTCGTGTTGATGGAAAGAAAGTGCTGAATCTGTGTTCCAATAACTATCTGGGGTTCGCTGACCATCCCGAGTTAAAAAAAGCGGCACGGAAAGCCATTACGGGTTGGGGTGTGGGACCTGCGGCTGTTCGCTCCATCGCAGGCACGCTTTCCATCCACCTGGAATTGGAGCGGAAACTCGCAGAATTCAAAGGGACGGAGGATGTGATTTCCTTCCAGAGCGGGTTCTCCTCTAATCTATCCGTGATACCATCGCTCATCGGACCGGAAGATGGTGTATTTTCCGATGAACTCAATCATGCTTCCATCATTGATGGTTGTCGTCTCTCCCGCGCCACGATTATACGATACAACCATTGCGACCCCGCAGACCTGGAAGAGAAACTGCGAGCCGAAGGTGCGAAATTCCGCCGAAAAATGGTTATTACGGATGGAGTCTTCTCTATGGATGGCGACATTGCTCCTCTCCCCGAGGTGGTGGCGGTAGCCAAGAAATATGACTGCATCATCCTGGTGGACGATGCCCATGGTGAGGGAGTGCTGGGGCGCGGTGGACGGGGCATCACCGACCACTTTCACCTCCACGGGCAGGTAGATGTGGAAATTGGAACCCTTTCTAAAGCCTTCGGCGTCGTGGGAGGATATGCCGCAGGCTCCAAAGTGCTGGTAGAATATCTGCGTCAGAGAGCCCGTCCCTTCCTCTTTTCCTCCGCCGTCACCGCTGCAGATGTTTCCGCATGTATGAAAGCGGTGGACATTCTCCAGGAATCCGATGAACTCGTCAAAAAACTCTGGAATAACGCGGAATATTTTAAGGCAGGGATGACACAGCTGGGCTTTGATACAGGAAAAAGCCAGACCCCTATCACTCCTGTCATGTTAGGAGAAGCCCCTCTGGCTCAGCAATTTTCAAAACGCCTGTTTGAAGAAGGTGTTTTTGCCATGTCCATCGGCTATCCCACTGTTCCAAAGGGAAAAGCCCGAATCCGAGTGATGATTTCAGCCACCCACACCCAAAAAGACCTGAATTACGCCCTGGATAAATTTGCCAAAATCGGTAAAGAACTCAAGGTCCTTTCTTCCGCCTGAAGTCAACCTGCCCCTCCACCTGTTGCTATGATTTTGCTACTGGCTGCCATAATTGCTAATGACTCAGGTGTGAAATGCTCATTTTTCCTGTTTACTTCGGGCTTTTTTTCAGGGGTCACGATTAAGCCATGATTCCCCCGCATAAAAATACCGCAAAATCAGGGGGCCTCTGTTCTCTATACTAAAGGTTTTGAAAGCGTGAAACTGGCAGAGGCAAAAGAAACCACACTGGCAGTTGCAGGGTCGTAGGCCTGTTCGTAATGCAATAGTGTGCCCTGGCAAACGCCACCCAGCGCAGATAACATGGTAAAGACAGGAGAAAGCGCATCTATATTCGTGCGATTCTTATCCCGGATAATCTGGCGGTAAAAGCCTTCTGAATCCCCTTTTAAGGCCAATTGTAAAATGTCTTTATCATATCTTTCCATAGCCTTCAATTGAGCAGGCCGAACTGGCTGAGTATCGCCGAACTTGGGTCCAACATGGCTGAAATCCACGCTGGCTATCAGCAACGCCTGCTTTTCTTCCCGGAGAACTTCTTTCAAATTCTGAATGAATGAATGAATAAAAGGGTGCGAGAGGGGTCCCTGAGCATTAGAAAATTTTTCCAGAGGACAGCATAAAACGGGAAGAATACGAAAATCTCGCAGAGGAAAGAGAGCTTTCAGGAGAGTCGTCTGGAACTCAATAGAATGTTCTGCGCGATGAGCAAACTCTTCGTCAAAAGGCGAAAAGGGCAGAGAACGAGCCAGTTGTCTGACCCGACCTGCATCCGTTTTCACCACGCCCAGAGGAGTCTCAAAATCCTTCTCAGTAAGAATATAGGGGGTTTCACCACTGGCATAGTGAGAAGTTCCCAGAATGATAAATAGAGGATAAGAATAGGACTCAATAGCGCGAACACAGGCGGCATAAGCAATTTTACCCCGGATGTAATCTATGTGAGGAGCAATAATAGCCGCTGGTCTTTCTGACGAAGAGTTGGCAGGGATAGCCGTGAAAATGGTCTGCATAAATTTCCTCAGTGCTTCCGGTTCTGTGGGATATGCCCCGGCATGGAAATAGGAGCGAACTTTTGACTGTTGAAAATCCTTCACCACCTGGTCCCGATGCTCCTGAAAATGTGTTCCCTCCAGGAAAAAGTGCTCCTGAAGCGTGTTCACCAGTTCTTCAATTTTTTCTTTATAAATTAAAGAGCCAGTCAGGCGCACATAATCCGTCTGAATTTCTGAAATCGTGCGAGTGCCATCCAGAAGAGAAAGAAGAAGAAGGGTTTCCCGATTGACGGTTAAAATGCTATCCGTCAGATATTGAGGGTCGCGAAGACCGATGGCTATCCCCTGCGGAAGTTCCACCGGGAAAACTTCCACTCCCCTTATTTTAGGCTTTTCAGGTATGGTCATAGGAGGGTGTCCGGGTCAAGGAGAAGATGGGCTTCCTTCCGGCTTCTTCTCCTCCGGTTGTTTAGGAGAGTTCCGCGTTCTCTGCAGCTCAGCGTCCACGCCTGATATCATCCGGTCACCATTGAGATCAAACCAGGAAAACTGGGATTCTATAGCGGCTTCTAACTCTTTCGGGCTTACTTTATCATCGTGATTGGCATCCATCTGGGAAAAAGCATAGGGAAAATAATGCATATAGGCGTTGAAATATGCAATCCAGTTTTTTTCAGCAGCGTTCTTGATTTCTTCTTTGGAGATATAGTCATTCTTATCTGAGTCTAATTCGGAAAAACGCTTTTCATCTACTTTGGCTTCTTCCCTGGACAGACGCCCATCTTTATCCTTATCTAAATTTTCAAGGGTTTTGATGGAATTATCCAGGTGGGTTTGTTTCAAATCCTTCATAAATTTTTCGTATTCGGTTTTCTCCATCATACCATTTTTATTCGTATCTGCTTTTTGAAAGTGCTCCTGGAAATACCTGGAAAATTCTTCAAAAGTGACTTTGCTGTCCTTATTCGTGTTCATTTTTCCCAACCAGTAGATATTAAAAATTGTAGTGCTGGAAACGACCCTGGGAGGAGGCGTGGTATCCTTTGAGGGCTCTTTTTTTTCTTCTTCTGCCGTCAGGGAAGAGAACAACGCTAAACACCAAACCAGCACCTTGAACCATTCTTTTCTCTGTTTCACCCTCATCCACCTCTCACATCCTATATTATATCCTTAATCCTGTTTTTTCGGAAGCACCGAATTGAAAAGCCTCTTTCAAAATCTGAAGGGAGCGGTCTGCTATGGAAGGGGTCAGGATGAGCGGAGGAGTGAAACGAATTGATGTGGGATTAAATAGAAAAGTTCCGATGAGCAACCCGCGCTGTAAGCACAAATCCACAACCTTCTCTGCCTGGATAGGCGAAGAGACTTCAATGGCGAGCAGTAGCCCTATACCGCGCACATCCTGAATCAGGGAGAATTTTTTCTGCATTTCCAGCAGACGAGAAAGAAGGTAGTGTCCCATATTTTCAGCGTTTTTGAGGAGCTGATTTTGCCGGATGAAGCGGATAGAAGAGATAGCGGCTGCACAACAAACTGGATGGCCACCGAAAGTAGTGACATGAGAAAAGGGCGGGTCCTTGGCCAATGATTCCATAACGGTGGGGGGAGCCAGAAAAGCCCCCAGCGGCATTCCCCCACCCAGGGCCTTCGCCACAATAAGAACATCCGGAATAACTCCCGAATGTTCACAGGCAAACCACCTACCGGTTCTTCCGAAGCCGGTTTGAACCTCGTCAAAAATGAGCAGGGCACCGGTTTCCGTGCATCGTTCGCGCAGGGCCCGCAAAAAATCAGGGGAAGGAATCCGGATTCCAGCCTCGCCCTGGATGGGTTCCACAATCACCCCCGCCACAGAAGAATCAATTTTATCCAGCGCTTCCAGAACGCCGTATGGTAAAAAGAGAACATCGGGCAGGAGAGGTTCAAAGGGCTGACGAAACAGGGGAACACCGCAAACAGAAAGAGCCCCCAGTGTATCTCCGTGATAGGCACCTTCAAAAGCAATAATCCGGGTTTTCCCGGTATATTTCCGAGCCAGTTTCAAAGCGCCTTCTACCGCTTCCGCCCCGCTATTGGTGAAATATATGCGGGGGAAAGGAAGAGGAGAAATCTCCGCTAACAGGCGAGCCAGTTGAACCTGTGGCTCTTGAATAAACTCCCCATATACCATCGTGTGAAGATATTTCTCTACCTGCCGGGTAATGGCTGATTGCACGGGAACATTTCCGTGCCCGATGTTCATAACCGCAATGCCAGATAAGCCATCTATATAAGACCTGCCATTCCCGGTGAATAGATAACAACCTTCCGCCCGAACGACTTCCAACCCCATCGGATGAGGCGAAGTTTGAGCAACATATCGGTAAAAATCTTCTCTTGTGGAATCAGTGGCCATCGGAATGTTTGAGCAATAGGGCCCCCAGAACTTCCTCCGGCGATGATTCATCTGGTTTGACGACCTGTTCCCCATACTTGTGAACCAGCCGGTTTATAAGCGCAGTGGCGATTTGACGCCTCCTGTCAGGTGGAAGAACAGCACTACGGGCGAAAAAGGACCGAATCAGTTCCATTTCGGCAGGAGTCAGGGGAACTCGGAAATCCAGGGAATGAAAAGTAGAAGCGAATGACGGAATGACTTGAATCGTTTCCTTCCGCTCCTTCACCACGATAGTTCCTGCAGCCAGGTCCCCCAACCTTTTCTGGTGAGGATTGAGCAAAACGAACAGGATTCCAAGACCGTAGAAGGGAAATGCGTCCACTGCCCGAATCAAATTGCGAATCACAGATGGAATGAAAGTGAGGGGATAACCCCCATCTTGAACCACACGAATCTTCATCAGTTTTTTTCCAGGAGTCTGCCCCTGATAGAGTACTTCAAAAAAAACGAAATATCCCCAGTGAACGAAAAAAGCCAGGATAAGAAGAAGCGCCACAAACCAGAAAGTTGGATAAGCAGGTAAGGTTCCACCGGTAATCAGGATGAGAACGATAACCAGTAGATAAATGGTAACGAGTCCGAGGACATAAAGCGAGAGGTCAATGAGCACGGCAAGCCCTCTGGAACCAATTCCAGCCAGTTCATATCCGATTTCAACATTTTCAGGTGTGACCACTTTTTCAGATAAGAGAGACGCATCGTTCATGGCTGTGGGGGAGAAGTTTTGGCAGAAAGAAAAGCCTCAAAATGACGGCGAACAACCTCCAGCATTTCCAGGTGAATGAAAGAATTAGAAGCGATGATATGGCCGGTATCAAAAAAATGTGACTCGCCAAGAAAGTCCGTGAGCATACCTCCAGCCTCTTTAACCAGGAGGGCGCCGGCGGCGATATCCCAGGGCATTAAGGAAAGGTCCCAGAAACCATCAAATCGGCCACAGGCAGTGTAGGCAAAATCCAGCGCCGCTGAACCCGTTCGTCGTATCCCCGCCTGCAAGTAGAAATCTTTATACACTTTCAAGTAGGGCTCAATATACTGTCGCGCACGGAAGGGGAATCCGGTAACCAGAAGTGACTCCCGAAGGGATAGCACAGTGGATACGGAAATCGCATGAGAATTCAAGAAAGCGCCCCGGCTTTGCTGGGCATGGAAGAGTTCCTGCCGGACGGGGTCCCAAATAACCCCCACCAGGATGTTTCCTTTCTCCAAAAGAGCAATAGAAATAGCAAAGAGAGGAAGACTATGAACGAAATTGGTGGTGCCATCCAGTGGGTCCACCACCCAGCAGTATCCCTCCTTCAAACGAGTTTCACCTGATTCCTCCGCTAAAATAGAATAGCCGGGTGTTTCATGAGTCAGAAAAGAAAGGATCACATCCTCGGAAGCCTTGTCTGCTTCGCTGACCAGGTCGCGGGGGGCCTTCTGACGCACATCTCCTCCCTTCAAATTACCCAGATATTGAAGTAATACTTTTCCCCCTCGTTGCGAGGCTTCCACTGCTATTTCCAGCCAATCTCTCATCCTTATTTATTGTAGCATTTCCGCCGAGAAAATCACAACGGAAAGATGTAGTAAAATGAAAATAAGAGGAAGGATGACAGGAAAACATCTAAATTACAATGAGGTATTAAGCCGAATTCAGGAGTGCGGGAAAAGTTCTCAACACCTCCAGGACTTTACAAGAAAAATCGTGGAAATCCTGTATGAAGAGTTTGAACACTATCATTGGATTGGCTTCTACTGGGTTCGGGGAGATGTGCTGGAATTGGGAGAATGGAAGGGAAAATCCGCCACAGAGCACATAAAAATTCCACTGGGTCAAGGGATTTGTGGTGCGGCAGCCGCTGCAGGCAAAACGGAGAATATCCCGGATGTAACCAGGGACTCCCGCTATCTGGCTTGCTTTCCTTCCTCACGCTCTGAAGTGGTGGTCCCCATTAAGTCCTCAATAAAGGTCATAGGTGAAATAGATATTGATTCTGACCAGCTTTCTGCTTTCACGGACGAGGATGTGAGATTTTTAGAATCGGTAGCAGAGGTAGTGGCTTCCTTCTACTGCACTGAAAGGGGGCAATAGCCTTTTATACTTCCACAGGTGATTCTGATGTCCTCTGACCACCGGATTGAAAATTTTAACCAAAGGTGGCCCCTTGTGCAGGGCAAGTGACTTTTCTTCACCCGGTTACAAATGGGTAGAAGGTTTGCATGAGAATTCAAAAGGTCAAAGGATATCTGATATAATACGAAGTGGTGATGTAAATGAGAGGTATTGTATTAAACTACCAGTTAAAAACAGCGGTATTTATGGGGGGATTGGTGTTGATTCTTTTAGCCCTGGGTCAAATAGTCGGAGGCACAACCGGAGTTATCTACGCTCTGATTTTTGCAGGAATTTTTAATCTGATTCTCTACTGGTATTCCGATAAAATTGCCCTGCTGGCACATGGCGCCAGGCCTGCGACCGAGGAAGAATACCCGCAACTTCACCGGATAGTCTCTGAACTGGCTATGAATGCAGGAGTTCCCAGGCCGAAAATCTATGTGATTCCGAACCAGAGCCCCAATGCGTTTGCGACCGGGCGGGATCCGGCTCACTCCGCCGTAGCGGTTACTGCAGGAATTCTTCAGATTCTGGATGAAAAAGAACTGCGGGGGGTCCTGGGGCATGAACTTTCTCACGTTCAACATCGGGACATACTGGTCACCACCCTTGCTTCCATCATAGCGGCTGCCATTTTTATGATTGCCCGAATGCTCCAGTGGGCTTTTATTTGGGGGTTCGGGGACCGGGATAGCCGGCGTGAGTCCAATCCACTGGCGCTGATGGCTGTGGTGGCTATGGTCATACTGGCGCCCATCGCCGCCGTGGTTCTTCAATCCATGATTTCCAAAAATAGAGAGTTTATGGCGGATGCAGGTGGAGCCAAACTCAGTCATGACCCACTTTCATTAGCGAGTGCCCTTCGCAAACTTTCCACCTGGAGTCGACGGATGCCCCTTGCCACTTCGCCCGCCTTTCATTCTCTTTACATCGTGCACGCCTATTTTGGAAATTTCGGCGCCCTTTTTTCCACTCATCCCCCGATAGAAGCCCGAATCCAAAAACTGGAAGAGATGGCCCGAACCTTTTCCTACTTAACTGAATGAGAATAGAGAAGAAATGGAAACGCTGTTCAGATTTCCGCTCCCTCGGATGAAAAAAAATGAGAGCCCACAGGAGGGAAGATTTTTACTCTGCGTTTGCTTTCTGTCTCTATCTCCTTGATTTTTTTGTTGTCTGCGGCAATTCCGCCGTTTACGATATCTGAATCCACTGTTACCCTTTACAGTAAAGAGGGGAAAAAAATCGCTGTGATGACACACAAGGGCGCCTCAACAGTGAAGGAGCAAATGATTTTCCTTCAACCGCAGGTCACCCTGTTACAAAAGGGAGGAGAATGGAAAATGACAGCAGAGCGAGCCATCTCATCATCTACTGGCGAGGATTGGCTCCTGGAAGGAAATGTCCGTGGAACCCGCAAATCCTCAGATTTTACTTTCCGAACTTCCTCCCTTCACTACACACCGGAAGGGAAAAAAATATGGGGGAAAGAACGAGTGCAGGTGGAATATGCCGGGCTATGGCTGGAAGGGGTAGGCTTTGAACTGGACCTGGAGATTCAGCGCCTCTATGTGGAAAAAGAGGTGATGATGAAAAGTGCCCCGGCGGAGTGACATCCGAAAGGTGCTGGTCATCGGCTCCGGTCCCATCGTTATTGGCCAGGCGGCAGAGTTTGACTATTCCGGCACCCAGGCCTGTAAAGCCCTGAGAGAAGAAGGCTGTCAGGTGGTTCTGGTCAACAATAACCCGGCTACGATAATGACAGACCGGGAGATGGCGGATTCCATTTATCTGGAGCCGCTCACCGTAGAGAGCCTGGAAGAAATTATTCGCCTGGAGCGTCCCCAGGGGCTACTTGCCACTCTCGGCGGGCAAACGGGCTTAAATCTTACCGTTCAACTGGAGGAAGCCGGTATCCTGAAAAAATACGATGTGCAACCCCTGGGGACCGCTCTATCATCCATCCGCTATGCGGAGGACCGAGAGCAATTCAAAAGCCTCATGATGAGGATTCAAGAACCCGTGCCCGAAAGCAAAACAGTGCAATCGGTGGAAGAGGCAGAAGCGTTCGCTTCAGAAATAGGCTTTCCGCTGGTGATTCGGCCAGCCTATACCCTTGGAGGGACCGGTGGGGGAGTGGCGAATACCCTGGAAGAACTCCACACTACCGTTGTCAGAGGGCTTGCCTGGAGCATGATTCACCAGGTGCTGGTAGAAAAATATCTCAAGGGGTGGGGAGAAATAGAGTATGAAGTGATGCGAGATGGAGCGGATACCTGCATCACGGTTTGCAACATGGAAAATTTTGACCCTATGGGCGTTCACACGGGAGATAGCATTGTGGTGTCGCCCAGTCAGACTCTCACGGATAAAACCTACCAGCGTCTGCGCTCCGCCGCCCAAAAAATCATTCGCGCTCTGTCAATTGAAGGCGGGTGCAACATCCAGTTCGCCCTTTCCCCCGACCAGAAACAATACTATGTCATTGAAGTCAACCCAAGGGTTAGCCGCTCCAGCGCTCTGGCTTCCAAAGCCACCGGCTATCCCATCGCTCGGGTAGCATCCAAAATTGCCCTGGGGTTACGATTGGATGAAATACTGAATCGGGTCACGGGAAAGACTTACGCCAGTTTTGAACCTGCCCTGGATTATGTTGTCGTGAAAATCCCCCGCTGGCCCTTTGATAAGTTCTCCCGTGCTGACCGAACTCTTGGAACACAGATGAAAGCGACAGGCGAAGTGATGGCCATCGGGCGCTCCTTTGAAGAAGCCCTCCTGAAAGCCGTTCGTTCTCTGGAGATTGATGCCTGCGGTCTGCTGTACGACCCTCTTTCAACGATTTCCGACGAAGCCTTGCTGGAGAAAATCCGTATCCCCACGGATGAACGACTTTTCGCCATTGCTGAAGCGTTCCGCCGAAATTTTACTGTAGAACAAATCTTTTCCGCCTGCTATATTCAGCCTTTCTTCCTCCGGAGCATTGCCCGAATTGTGGAAATGGAACAAGAGATCCGGCGAAATTCCTCAAGCCCAGAGCGTTACCGACGCGCCAAAAAAATCGGATTTTCCGATGCTTGCATCGCACGACTCACTGGAAAGCGTGAGGAAGAAATCAGGGAACTTCGGAAAACCTGGAGCATCCGCCCGGTGTTCAAAATGGTGGACACCTGCGCCGGTGAGTTTGAAGCGGCCACACCCTATTTTTATTCCGCCTACCGAAGCGAGAATGAATCCGTATCCTCCCAGCGAAAAAAAACCATCGTCATCGGGTCAGGGCCCATCCGTATCGGGCAGGGTATAGAGTTTGACTACTGTAGCATCCACGCTGTCCAGGCGCTCCAGGAAGAGGGGTATGAGGCAATCATCATCAACAATAACCCAGAAACCGTGAGCACGGATTTTGACACTTCTGATAAGCTCTATTTTGAACCCTTAACCCTGGAGGATGTCCTGCATGTAGTGGACCTGGAAAGAGCAGAGGGGGTCATCGTGCAATTTGGAGGGCAAACTGCCATCAATCTGGCGGGTCCCCTTCATGCTGCCGGGGTACCCATACTCGGCACCCGGGTGGAAAATATTGATATAGCGGAAGACCGGAAGAAAACCGATGCCCTTCTTCAGTCGCTGGGGATTCCCCGTCCTCCTGGACGGGCAGTGTTTGCGTCCTCGGAAGCCTTCCGGGCTGCGGAAGAACTGGGCTATCCAGTGCTGGTGCGCCCTTCCTATGTTCTGGGAGGGCGAGCCATGGAAATCGTCTACGATGAAAATGAATTGAAAGAATTTGTCCACGAGGCTGTTCGAGCCACCCGAGATAAGCCCCTCCTGGTGGATAAATATATTCGGGGGAAAGAGCTGGAAGTGGACCTGGTGAGCGATGGAAACGAGGTTCTCATTCCCGGGATTATGGAACATATTGAGCGAGCCGGTATTCATTCCGGAGATAGCGTCGCCGTGTACCCTTCCGTCCGTCTCAGCCGTCTCGTGAAAGAAAAAATTGAAGATTATAGCAAACGGATTGCCCGTGCTCTTCAGGTTCAAGGCCTTCTGAACATCCAGTTTGTGGCAAGAGGGGAAGAAGTATTTGTGTTAGAAATCAACCCTCGTGCAAGTCGCACCGTGCCCTTTATTGGAAAAGCCACCGGAATTCCCCTGGTAAAACTGGCGGTGCAGGTCATCACCGGAAAGCCCCTGAAAAACCTGGGGTACCCTCTCGGCTTGTTGCCAGATGGCCCTTATTATGCTGTAAAGGCACCTGTGTTCTCCTTTTCCAAACTTACCGCCGTGGATGTGCAACTGGGTCCTGAAATGAAATCTACGGGAGAAATTATGGGCATTGGAACCACCTATGCCGAGGCACTTTTCAAAGCATTTGAAGGGCTGGGGATGGCTTCATTGGCTCCAGAGAAGGGAGCCTGCCTGCTCACCGTAGCGGACCGGGACAAAGAAGAAAGCGTAGACATCGCCAGACGACTACTGGACCTGGGATTTAAGATTTACTCCACAAAGGGAACAGCTGATTTTCTCCGCGCCCGGGATATTCCCGCAATTCCTGTGAAAAAAATTCACGAAGGAGAGCCCAATCTTCTGAGCCTGATTGGGGAAGGGAAGGTGGCTCTTTTAATCAACACCGTGAGCCCCAACCGGGAAGCCGAGAAGGACGGGCTTAAGATTCGCCGTGCCTCAGTAGAAATGAGCATCCCTTGCATCACCTCACTGGATACTGCCCGAACCCTCTTGAACGCTTATGAATTTCTGGGATGGGAACGCACGGAAGTGAAACCCATTCGTGCCAATGATATATCGGTCTTGAACACCCGAGAAGAAGGAAAACATGCCCGTTTATCTGAAATGCCCGGTCGTTAGTCAGGAATCCTTAACCCCCACCCATTTTCTGCTGAAACTCAAAGCAGAAGAAATCTGCCATCAGGGATTACCCGGGATGTTCGTGATGATTCAGTGCTGGGAACCGGGCACTGCTGACCCTTTCCTGCCCAGAGCCTTCAGTATCTGCGATTATGAAAAGCCAGCCATAGAGATATTTTATAAAACCTGGGGGATCGGCACTTACTGGATGACACGACTGAAGCCCGGCGACACAGTTCATCTATTCGGGCCTCTCGGAAAAAGATTTGACCTTTCTCCTTACACCCACAGAATCTTGATTGGGGGTGGCACAGGGATTGCTCCCCTGGTTGCCCTCACAAGATTCATCTCCGAGCAAAAAATCACGGTTATCCTCGGAGCAAAAACGCAGGACGAACTCTTCTTTGAAAATACCTTCCGTGAGCGTGGTGCCACCGTCCTCCTTGCCACGGAAGATGGCTCCAGAGGGCATTGTGGCCTTCCCACAGAGATATTGAACGAACTCATTCAACGAGAAAAGTCGGAATCGCTCCATATTACAGGATGTGGACCTCTGCCCATGCTACAGAAAATCTGGGAGACTGCAGAACGAGCGAAGATTTTATGCCAGTTAGCCATAGAAAGCCCTATGGCTTGCGGTGTAGGAGCCTGCCTCGGTTGCACGGACCCCTTCTGGGGAATCAAAACCTGCACAGAAGGACCCGTGGTTTCCAATTATTCCCCGCCCTGACTTTGAAGGGTATGGCACCCTCTGCTATGCCGTCCACCGAAAAACATAACAGAGAAAAATTATCTCCTATCATCTTACCGTCAAGTCGGATTACCCTGTATTGGGTCAAGAGATTCTGACCACCCTGAACGATTTTTTTATACCCCTCTTTATAGAGAAAATCTAAAAGCAGAGGAGGAAAAAGAGCCAATTTTACCCACCCGGCATATCCTGCTCCTCTTAACTTTTCCCAGCGGGGTTTTTCCTTCCATCCCTGTTCCCTGGTGTGGCCTCAGCCGATTATAATAATACACCCACGCAGACGCCTTCTGGACTTTTGGGGTCAGACCCCAAAAGGTGACAGTATCACCTGGTCAGGATTTATTGACTCAAAAAGTATAATCACTTGACTTTTTCTTTAGCTTATAGTAGGATAATATTGCAAGGTTGGAAATTAGAC
>JBBIMK010000002.1:0-122643 GCA_037444445.1 bacterium
ACGCAAAGAATTTTTCCTTTCTCTCGGGCGTTTAATGGCATCCCCTCCCGGTTTTGAGAAAAGACTATCATCAGTTCTAAACGGAGATATAAATTTTTCTGAACGAAAACTCACCCAGGAAGAGGTGCTGGATTATCTTTTTGAAGGGAAAAAGTTATAAGAAAAAAACCAAACGATGTTGAGATATCCCTTCAGGGGGTATAATTAAAGAGGGATGCTGAAGGTAGCAGGTGTGGTGAAGGTGTATAAAGCGGGATGGGTGCCCTTCCGGAGGAAGGGCGTTCTGGCGCTGGATGGGGTTTCTTTAGAGGTGGAGAGCGGGATGTTCGGGCTTCTGGGTCCTAACGGAGCCGGGAAGACCACGCTGATGCGTATCTGTGCTACACTTCTGGAGCCCACGAAAGGGGAGGTAACTTTTGAGGGGGTGAATGTGGTCCGGGAGCCGGAGATGATACGGGGTCTTTTAGGGTATTTACCACAGGAGTTCGGAGTGTATCCCGGCTGGACGCTTTTTGAATTTTTAGATTATCTGGCGCTGATACGGGGGATTTCTAACAACCGGCGAAGGCGAGAGGAAGTGAATCGGGTGATAGAATTAGCCCATCTGTCGGAGTATGCAAGGAGGAAGTTAAAGACCTTTTCTGGCGGGATGAAGCAGCGCTTCGGGATAGCCCAGGCATTATTAGGGGACCCGAAGTTACTGATAGTGGATGAGCCTACGGCGGGGTTAGACCCGGAGGAGCGGAACCGATTTCGGAATCTGCTATCGGAGATTTCAGCGGGGAAGGTGGTGCTTTTATCCACCCACATTGTGGAGGATATATCCCTCGCTTGCCCGAGGATGGCAATCATAGATAAGGGGAAAATCAAGGTAATGGATTCGCCGAAGAATCTGATAGATTCTATAGAAGGGAAGGTGTGGGAGGTTACGACCACGGAGGAAGGATTTCAGCAGTTGAAGGAGGAATATAAGATATCCAATGTGGTGCGGGAGGACGGGGGAGTGCGGGTGAAGGTGCTGAGCGAGGCATCGCCAGCCTGCGAAGGGGTGAAATCCCTTTCTCCAACGCTGGAAGATGCCTACTTATGGTATGTAGGGCACCCCGGATAGAGATTGTAACTTACCCATTTGAGAACGAAGAATAAACACGGGAGAATGGTATTAACCAGCCACCTCTTGTGACGAATATATGGTAAAATCAGGAATGGTGAAGATTCAGCGGTTGCTTGTTATGGGAATAGGGATGATGAGCCTGGCTGGTGCGAAAACGCTCACGCTTCTGGAAGCGGTTGAAACGGCGATTTCCCATAACCTTTCTCTTCGTCAGCAGGAACTGACTTTTGAAAATCAGAAAACTGCTTTAGAGTTAACGGAAGTTCAATTTTACGGGATTTTCCCTGTTTTTAATTTTTCCTTTACGGATGCAAAGGGTCAGGCAAGAAGTGAAAGCGTAAGTTTGGAAGCCTCAAAGAAATTCCCTTTTGGTGGAAATCTTGCTCTGTCTGCCTCTACCAGTCATACCGCTCCGCTTTTATACTCTACCGCAACCAGTGCCAAAATTTCCTATCCTGTGGGTGAAGCCAGTGGGAAGAAATTTACCCTGTTAGGCGTTCAGACGGCGCGCCTGACATTTGAGCAGAATCAAATTGACCTCTGGCTCAGCCAGCAGGACACCATATCCGGCGCCGTTTCCGCTTATCTCTCCGCCTGGCAGGCAAAGCAAAATCTGGAAATCCAAAAAGATACTTTGAAGCAATCAGAGGTCCTCCGGGAGTTAAATCAGACGAAATACGAGTTGGGGCTGTTGGCGGAACCGGATTTTCTTCGGGCTCAGGTGAGTTATGAGACCTCGCAAGTGAGTGTTCTGGCTGCCGAGCGGGCTTACCGCAACGCTCTGGAAAATCTGGCTCAATTTCTCGGTTTTCCCCCTTCCACTCCCATTGAAGTAGTTGAGGAACTCTCGTTTCAGTTACCGAAGGCGCCAGAAGAGGCAAGCATTCTTCAACAAGTTACATTTCAGAATCCCACCCTGCGAAAATTGACTTATCAGGAAGAAATTCAGAAATTAAACCTCTTCGCCTCCCGCCGACGCATCCGACCGGAAGGCACCTTTGATTTGACTTACTCTTTGAACAGCTCTGGAACCTCTTTTGATGTCGGCTCACGCCTGGATACTTACAACCTCTCCGCTGGTATTTCTTTCCGCTTGCCTTTACGAACCACTGTGGAAGTCCTGCAGTATCAGCAAGCAAAGCGCTCTTATGAATCCTTTCAAATCGGGTTAGAGGATACCAGGCGAACGGTTCAAAAGACTGTTTCACAGCGACTTCGCGCTATTAAGGAGGCTCTGGACCGCCTGGATATTCTGGAGAAAAGCCTGAAAAATGCGGAGAAATCCTTCCAGCTGATTGAGGAAAGTTATCGGGAGGGGCTTTCCAGTATCCTGGACTATCAGAGTGAACAGCAGAGACTGGCGCAGACCCGTCTGCAATATGTTAACGCCAGGGTAGATGTCCTGAACAGTTTCATTGCCTTACAAAAGGACATTGGGCAGGACGCCCTGACATTTTTAAGAAGTGTTCTCACAACAGGAGGTGAATCACTGTGAGGTGGCTCGTTGCGCTTTTAATTCTCGGAGTGGTGGGTGGAGCGGTATGGGAGGCCTTTGCTCTGGCTCCCTCTGCTCAATCCCAGGTGACCCTGGATTCTCTGCCCACTGTGGAGGCGAAATCGGGAACCTTTGTTGTGAAACTCACTCAGGTGGGTGAAATTCAAACCGTCCGCTCGGAAAGCATTACCGCACCCTTTAACGGGAAAATCGTTTACCTGGCAGATGAAGGCTATGTCAATAAGGGTGACCTGCTGGTGGAATTAGATACCGAAGATTTTAAGACCCAGCTCAGGGATAAACAACTCTCTTACGACCTCTCAGCAGCCCAGTATGAAAATAAAGTAGAAGATGCCAAACTCCAGCAACTCAAACTGCAGAATGCCGTTAAGGAAGCTCAGGATAGAGTGGAGATGGCCGGGGCAGACCTGGACCAGGCTAAAAAGAATTATGAGAGGAAAAAGGTTCTCGTGGAGAAAGGGCTGGAGCCGAAAGTCAACCTGGAGCAGGCAGAAATAAGTTTGTTGAAAGCGCAGAAATCCTATGAATCGGCTCAAACTGACCTGCAAGAGGCGCAAAAAAATAAAGAAACCCAGGAGAAAGTGATTCAGTTAAACCTGGATAGCGCCAGGAATGACCTGGATAAAAAGAAGAAGGACCTGGAGGAGGTAAACGAAAAGATTGCAAAAGCCAAAATTTATGCCCCGACTTCCGGCCTGGTCATCCACTATACAGGCTGGAAGCGCGGGAGTTGGGGAAAAGTTCAGAAAGGGGATGAATTATACCCCGGGATGACGATTATGAATTTTCCTGATATGTCAGAGATTCTCTCCATTATGAAAGTGGATGAAGTGGACATCCAGAAGGTGGAGGTGGGGCAGAAGGCAGAAATTCGTCTGGATGCCCTGCCCGGGAGGGTCTATCATGGGAAAGTTGTCAGGAAAGGAACCGTCGCCATCACAGAACTCTCCACCACTCGTTTCGGGATTTCCCTGTCTACCGGTTCAGGACAAACGAAAGGTTTTCAAGTGGATGTGTATATAGACGATAAAGACGACCAATTACGGCCGGGTATGACGACCCGCACGGATATTATCTTAGAAGAGATTCCCGACGCTGTCTGGATTCCTCTGGAGGCACTCTTTGACAGGAATGGGGAGGCGGTGGTCTATGTCAAAGGTGCGGGGAAATTCAAAGCGGTTCCAGTTCTCACTGGTAAACGAACGGATACGGACATTCAGATTATTCAGGGCTTAAAGGGTGGAGAGACCCTCTTCCTTGCGGACCCTACCAAATCTTTGAAACGCTATCAGCCAAAGGAGAGGAAAAAACTGGAGCAGTTTATGCCGGGCGGGGGGAAGATGCCACCGGGTGGCGGGGAGCGCCGCGGTCCCCCCATGGGCAGGAGAAGCAGTGGTGGTCGCCCATCCTGAGAAGATTATTCATAACACCCCCTCTACCGCACCTGTGATGGAGAGAGGAAGATTCTCGCTGAAATTATGATGGCGCCGAAAGTCGTACAGAAGCCATCTGGTTCCGTTGCCAACCCACCGGTGATTCAGCTGGAAAGTATAACGAAGGATTATGAACTGGGTGAGATAAGGATTCGCGTTCTACACGGAATCAATTGCACCATTCACAGGGGAGAGTTTGTGGCAATTATGGGTCCATCCGGCTCCGGTAAATCTACATTAATGAATATCATCGGATGCCTGGATGTGCCCACTTCCGGGAGTTATAAACTGGACGGTCGGCGAGTGGACAACCTTTCGGACAGGGAACTTTCCAGGGTTCGCAATCAGAAAATTGGATTCGTGTTTCAGGCCATGAACCTCCTGCCCCAGTTGACGGCGATTCGGAATGTGGAACTGCCGCTGATTTACCGGGGAATGCCCCGGGGCGAGCGTCAGGAGCGAGCCATTAAGGCGCTGCAATCGGTGGGCCTGGAGCATCGGCTTTATCACCGACCTTCCGAGATTTCTGGCGGTGAAGCCCAGAGAGTGGCCATTGCTCGTTCCCTTGTCAATGACCCGGACATCATCCTTGCTGACGAGCCCACAGGAAATCTGGACTCCAAAACTGCTGTGGAAATTATGAGCCTGCTGAAAAAAATATATGAAAGCGGAAGAACTATCCTTGTGGTGACCCATGACCGTTCTATAGCCGAGTGGACTCACCGAATTCTTCAGATTCGGGACGGGCAAATAGAGCAGGAGGAAATTCTGTGAATCTATTGGAAGCCATCCAGTTAGGTTTGCTGGAAATTACCACTCACAAGTTCCGTTCCTTTTTAACCATGTTGGGGGTTGTCTTTGGTGTGGCGGCAGTGATTGCCATTGTTTCCATTGGCGAAGGGGCACGCCGAGAGGCGGTCAATCAATTAAAAGAGTTAGGAACTCACACCATGCGAATTCTGCCCGTCAAAGAGGAAGGAGAAAACGTTACCACGACTATTTCTATGGGCGGTTCATCTGCCTCTTCCACAATACCCGCATGGATGTTGAAGAAGCAGCTCTCCCTTGCCGATGCAATGGCTCTTAAATCTTTCTCAGGATTCGTGAAAGCCATTGCCCCGGAAATTGTCTCTAAGACACCTCAGACGATTTTTTTTCTTTCCAACCGATTTAAGGCAACTGTGGTAGGTACGACGCCAGATTATCCCGAGGCCGCAAGCCATCGGGTAGCCAGAGGGCGATTCCTGAATGAAACAGATATGGATTCCTATGCCCGGGTAGCCGTCCTCGGTAGTGAAGTGAAACTTCGTCTGTTCGGTCCTTTAGACCCATTGGGAAAAAAAATCCTTATTCAAAATAGTTCTTATACCGTGATCGGTGTAATGCAACCCAAAGATACCTCCGGCATCACCCTGGTTAAGGTTCGTGACCTGGATAAAGACATCTATATACCCATCACTACATCTGCTCATTATTCAGGTCTGATGGGGAGTATGCGCCCGAGCATTGACGAGATGATTTTAAAAGTTCAAGACCAGTATAACCTGACCGAAAGCGCAGGCATTGTGAAAGCCCGTCTCACTCAACTGCATGATGGTGAGGAGAATTTTGAAGTCATCATTCCGGAGGAAGTGCTCCGTCAGCAACAGGCTATCCAGCGAATTTTCAGTATCGTGATGGGCTTCATAGCGGCTATTTCTCTGTTCGTGGGTGGAATCGGCATTATGAATATCATGCTGGCGACAGTGTTACAAAGGACCCGAGAAATCGGGATTCGTCGGTCTATCGGCGCCAATCAGTTAGATATCCTTCTTCAGTTTCTGGTGGAAGCGGTGGTCATTAGTCTCATAGGAGGTTTCGGAGGTATTTTCCTGGGATTCCTGATTGGAAAAGCCATCACGCTCTATGCCGGCTGGCGCACTGTGTTCTCTATTATGGCGGTGATTATATCCTTTGTTGTTTCCACATTGGTGGGCATCATCTTCGGGTTATATCCTGCTCAGCAAGCCTCCCGCCTTCATCCGGTCGAAGCCCTTCGCTACGAATAATGCCCTATCTTTGAAAATAAAGAAAATGGTAGAAGGCAAGAAAAGGAAATCAGACCCGGGTGAACGAAAGGTGCCCTGGAGGTTGAACTCTCAGCGAGCGGCGCTTCTGGTGATTGATATGCAAAATGATTTTTTAGAAAAAGGGGCGGTGCTGGAAGTGCCGATGGCAAGAAAGATTCTACCAAACCTGAAAAAGTTACTCGCCGCCTGCCGAAAGTCTGGCATCCCTGTGGTGTATACTGCTCACGAGCATTTGCCCGGTGGGCAGGATTCACCATTAGAACTGGCTCATTTCCCTCAGCTGAAGAAGCGGGGATTGCGAAGAGGGACGAGAGGCGTGGAGATTTATGATGAGATTGCTCCAATGCCAGGCGACCTGGTCATCAAAAAGCACCGCTATGATGCTTTTTATAATACCGACCTGGACACACTGCTGAGAAACATCCGGGGTCCTGGCACGGTGGACACCCTTATCATTACGGGCACGGTGACAAATATCTGCTGTGAAAGCACGGCTCGCTCCGCCTTTATGAGAGATTATAAGGTGGTTTTTGTCAGCGATGCCACGGGAGGTATAGATAAAGCCTCCCACGACGCCACCCTGAAAATCATTGGATTGGCGTTCGGGCGTATATTGTCTACCGCTGAAGTGATTGCGGAATTGAAGTATTATCGTTAATTCAGGCTCTCATATTTCACAAAACGGTCCACAAGGCCATCCTCTGCACCGGCATATTTTTTACTGGTAGCCAGAGGCGGGAATCCCCTCCGTGGTTCTATGAGTGAGGCGATGCTTTTCCATTACTTCCGCCCAGTTTTCATCCACACACTGCTGAATATAGTGAATTTGTTCCGGGGTTAAGTGCTTAAATCTGCCCTGTGTGGAGAGGTAATCGGTAATGGGGCGTCCCTTCGGGGCGTAATTCAGTGTGTACCGCTTTCCATTTTCCACCTCATAGAGTGGAAAGATACGAGTTTCCACGGCGAGTCGGGAAGAAAGAATGGTGAGTTCGGATTCCATCCGCCAGCCGGGTGGGCAAGGCGCCAGCAAATGAATAAAACGAAACCCTTTGAGGTCTTTCGCCTTCTTGACCTTCCTCGTGAGGTCCTGAGGATAAGCCAGTGTGGCGGTAGCCACATAGGGTACACGATGAGCGGCGAGAATGCCCACAATGTCCTTTTTCGGTTTATCTTCCGGATGTCTCTCCGGAGTGGTGGTGGTCCAGGCACCCCAGGGCGTGGCGCTACTGCGCTGGATACCTGTGTTCATGTAGGCTTCATTATCATAACAAACATAAATGATGTCTTCATTGCGTTCTGCGGCGCCGGAGAGGGCGGCAAATCCAATGTCAAAGGTGCCTCCATCCCCGCCCCAGGCAAGGACTGTGGTGTCCGGATAGCCACGAACAGATAAGCCGGCCTTAATGCCTGCGGCTGTGATGGCGGCGGTTTCAAATGCGGTGTGAAACATTGGAACCTTCAGTGAATGATAGGGGAAAGTGCCCACGATGAGGGTAGAACAGCAGGCGGGCACTGTCATCACTGTATTGGAACCCAGGGCTTTCAGAACCAGGCGCATAGCCAGAGAAGCGCCGCATCCCTGACAGGCTAAATGCCCCGGATAAACATTTTCCAGTTCATCAATTTCTTTCCAGGTGAAGGTATCTACCCGATGGTTCAACGATGTTTTTTCCATTATTTTTTCACCCCTTTCCAGATGATTTCTGGCATATCCAGTTCATCCCGGTGTTCTGCATCTGAAATGATTTCCAGGATGTCTTTTGGGGTTACATCCCGCCCCCCCAGGCCGAGGACATAGCCGTAAACGGGCGGGCGGTCCTTGAGAGGATAAAGGGCAGATTTGATTTCGGAGGACCAGATGCCGCCGTGACCGAAGGAGAGATTTCTATCCAGCACAGCCACGCGCTTTCTTCCTTTCAGAATCTTCCGAACCGTTTCAAAGGGGAAGGGACGGAAATATCTCATTTTCAGAACGCCCACCTTTTTCTTTTTCTCTTGCCGCAGACGGTGCACAGCAAACTTTGCCGTGCTGGTGAGGGCCCCGCTGGTCACCAGCACAGTGTCCGCATCCTCCAGCAGGAATTCTTCCACCAGACCATATCTCCGCCCCAGAATCTCTCCAAAAAGTTCTCCCTCCTTCGGGAGCAACGCAATAGCCTTTTCCATCGCTTGCTGGATTTTATAACGAAACTCAAAATAGGTGTCAGGTGCTGACAGTCCACCCATAGTTCCTTCCTCACTCGGGCGGAGGGTAAACTTCGGGTCATAGGGAGGCAGAAACTCATCCACACGCTGTTGAGGATAAATTTCCACAGGCTCGTAGGTGTGAGATAGCACGAAAGCATCCAGAACCAGCATAGAAGGGAGAAGAACCTGCTCGGAGATTTTGAAAGAAAAAATCACCGAATCCAGCACTTCCTGGTTAGACTCGCAGTAAACTTGAAGCCAGCCTGTATCACGCTGAGAAAGAGAATCAGTCTGGTCTGTCCAGATATTCCAGGGCGGAGCCATGGCCCGGTTCACATTGGCGAGGACGATAGGAAGCCTGGAGCCAGCAGCCCAGTGGAGCATTTCGTGCATGAGAGCAAGCCCCTGCGAGGAGGTAGCGGTGAAGGCGCGAGCGCCAGCGGCTGAAGCGCCGATGCAAGCAGACATTGCAGAGTGTTCGCTCTCCACATTGATGAACCGGGCTGGCAGAACTCCGTCCGCCACGAACTCGGATAACTCTTCCACAATTTGTGTTTGAGGGGTTATGGGATAGGCAGAAATCACCTGAACCCGGGATAGAAGAGCACCGTAGGAAACTGCATGATTTCCTGTGATCACCTTTGTTGTTCCTGTTATTTTAGACATCTTTACCTCCTGCACGACCAGGCACTTCTTCTACGAGGGTAATGACACTCCGCGGGCATTCTACGGCGCAGATGCCGCACCCTTTACAGAAGTCATAATTTATCAGGGGGGCATTATCCGTCCAATCAATGGCGGCGTCGGGGCAGAAAAGCCAGCAGTTCCCGCAGGCATTGCAGTGCCCGCAGGAAAAGCAGCGGCTTGCCTCTGCCAGCACCTCCTGGAAGGTCAGCCCCCCCACCTCCTCCTGAAGATAAGTATGGATTCGCTTCGCCACGGGAATTTCTAATTGTTTGTGCCCCGGAGTCTGCAGAAAATAATCAAAATTGATGGCTTTATATGGAACGGTTTTCGGTAATTTCTCCTCACCAGCGACCGTTTCGCCCCTAAAAAAAGCATCTATGGCGAAGGCAGATTTTCTCCCCCAGGCGATGGCTTCCACCACGGTAGAAGGTCCGTCTACAAGGTCTCCGCCTGCAAATAGACCCCTCACGGGTGTCGCACCTGTGTTTTTATTGACAATCAGCCAGCCCTTCTCATTCAGGGCTTCTGAAGGAAAGATGGAAGTATCTGGATATTCGCCTACTGCTTTGATCACGGCATCAAAGTGGAGTTCGTATTCGCTTCCCGGGACAGGAACGGGGCGTGGTCTACCGCTCTTATCCTTCTCTCCCAACTGCATTTTCACCATCTTGAGCACTATCCAGTTGTAGACCTTTTCTGCTGAAACAGGTGTGGTGAGAAAGAGGAATTCAATGCCATCCTCCCGGGCCCGTTTCAACTCTTCCTGCAATGCGGGCATTTCCTTTTCTGTCCGCCGATATAGAATAGTGGGAGTAGCCCCGAGGCGGAGGAGAGTTCGTGCCACATCCATAGCCACATTGCCTCCTCCAATTACTGCTACCCTTTCACCGGGTGGCTCCCGACGACCATGAGCAACCTCTTCCAGGAACCTCAACCCGGATATGAACAGGTCTTCCCCCGGAATTTTCATCTCTTGCTCTTGATGGGCTCCGATAGCAAAGAACACCGCATTATGCTGCTTCATCAAAGCATCCACCGGGTGGCGACCATTCCCCACCTCCACCCCCAGCTGGAAGAGAATACCCATTCGCTTTAAGGACTCTATCTCTTTATCCACAATCATCGGCGGAAGACGATAGGCAGGGATGCCTTCTCGGAGGACACCGCCGGGGATTTGGCTTCGTTCGTAAACCACCACAGTATGACCGAGTTTGCGGAGGTAATAAGCGGCGGTAAGCCCTGCCGGCCCACTCCCCACGATTCCTACTGTTTTCCCGGTTTCCTTCCCGGGAGGCGCTCCTTTTTTCTCCAGAGCATAATCTCCCATGAATCTTTCTATGGCGCGGATGGACACTGCCTCATCCAACCTTTTTCGGTTGCACCCCACTTCACAATAATGGGGACAAACACGCCCGGTGATAGAGGGAAATGGATTTCGTGTAAGGATAATCCTCACCGCTTCGTCCATATTGCCCTGACGCAGGGCTGTGATGTAGTGAGGAATCGGGACATTTGCCGGGCAGGCGCCAATACAGGGGCCTGATTTTTCCATTAGAACAGGGCGGAGATTCCTCCATCCGGAGGTTTTTCCTGCCAGCGTTGTGCCGGTGGAGAAAGCCAGGTCGGGTAAATCGTGAGCACCTTTATATCTAATCACTTTTGACTTTCCTGTGTTCATTATTTTTCTCACCCCCTGAAATCTGCCCGGCAGGGATGACCTCCCGTATGTCCGTTGTTGTCTTTACTGCTCCGTAGGCCTCCTTTGCCGCATTCACATTTTCCTCCGGTTTTACGGGAACGGATTCCCGGATGGCGGTTAAGAGGCTATTCAGGGAAACCAGGCCAGTAATGCGAGCGAAGGCTCCAGTGATGGCGGTATTCACGATGGGTGCGGCTTTCGTCCCCAGCCCATGCTTCCGAGCTATCGCAGAGGCATCCACAGTGGCAACCTGAAAATCCCCGGTGATGGGTAAAGATTCCGGCGGTAGAGCGGTGTTGATTAGCACCCAGCCGCCGGGTTTCAAACCTTCTAAAACATTAATTGCCTCCAGGAGTGCCGGGTCCAGCACCACCACATGGTCAGGCTCGTAGATGTTACATCGGACGATATAAGGGTCATTTTCCTCCGCGATGCGAATAAAGGCGCTCACGGGAGCCCCCCGCCGTTCCACCCCGAATTGAGGGAATGCCTGCACCTGCTTCCCATCCAGGAAGAGGGCATCTGCAAGTATCTTCGTGGCAATCACCGCTCCCTGCCCCCCTCTGCCGTGCATCCGAATTTCTATCATCTGCTCATCCCCCTTTTCCATTTTCATTCAACATCATTTGAGCCATTTATAAAATGATAAATATCAGAATTTTGCCACCCGCCAGTTACACAGATATTCTTTTTCCTTGACAAAACCAAACATTTTTAAGTTTCTTTCTCATCGTTACTATCACGGTTTTATCCGGCTGATTGACTTTTTATCTAAATCCCCTTATACTTGAAAATTGGATGAAAGAGGTCAAGATTTATTGTGTATCGGGTAGAGCTCCAGTGCAAGTCCATCTTCCCTTCCGCCCATAAATCCCCCTGCTCCTCTGCCGGTGGTAGAAAAGAAGTAATCCCTCCCGTCCAGGGTTCGTTGCCTGATTGCAGTCGCTTGCCCCTGGTTTTCTCGGGTCACTTCGGTGATGCCGGGGAACCTTCTTCAATCAGTTCATAGATTTCCAGCACATTCTGACCGGCAAAAATATCGGGATTCTTCGGACTCGCGTGGGCTTTATGGAATGCTTCGCTTTCAGTCCATTTTTGAAAGGATTCCATATCTTTCCAGTAGCCCCGAATGATATAGAAATCGCTCCCCACAGGGCGCAGGAACTCAAAACGGATGAATCCTGCTATGTCTTCCACAAGACGCGGGCGTTCGGCCACATATTTTTCAAACTCCTTCTCCCGTCCCTTCACCACCGGTATCCGATTATCCACGATTATCATCCTCTCATCACCTTTTTCAATTCTATCACTCAGGGGATAAAAAGAGGAGCAAGGTGTTAGAGGAGGATGCGCTTCAGAGCGAGGGCGTCGTGAATGGCGTCGCCGCCCGCATCGTTGTTGAAGTAAATGAAAGTTGAACGCCCTGCCTCTCGCTTGCCTTTTCCCACTTGAGCCATATTTTCTTGAACCCAGGTCGCCCAGGATTGAAGGTCTTTTCGGGAATATTGCCCATAGTATAAGCCCTGACTTCCGTGGAAGCGAACATAGATGCATTTGCCAGTTGCAACTCTTGGTGTATCCATAAACGGATGGTGATATGAGACGAAGCCAGCCTCTTTTCGGTCAAGAGTTTCATAAACATCTTCTTGAAACCAGGAGGGGTGGCGAAATTCAAAGGCGAACAGGATGTCATCGGGTAGGGAAGTTAAAAACTCCTGAAGTCGTGTCAGGTCTTTTATCCAGCCCGGCGGCAGTTGAACGAGGATACAGCCGAGTTTATTTTTCAACAGGCGAGCCTGTGTTAAAAATCTGGACAGGCTTTTTTCCACCTCCTTGAGTTTCTTTAGGTGCGTGATGAGGCGAGGCATTTTGAGAGTATATAAAAACCCCTCGGGCACCCTTTTTTGCCAGTTTTCAAAGGTTTTATCCTTGAAGAACCGATAGAAAGTGGCGTTTATTTCTACTGTGTTGAAGTGCTGTGCATAAAATTCTAACGCCTGGCTCTGAGGCAGACCCTCCGGATAAAAGATTCCCCACCAATCCGAGTAAATCCAGCCGGAGGTGCCGATGCAAATACTTTTTATAGACTTCATTCCACATAGCATTTTATCTCAATGGGTTTTCCCTGGGCGAAGATTGTTTCACCTTCGGCTCGCGAGGAGAGGTGGGAGACAATTATCAGATGGTGGCAGGGCTAAGCCCCTTCTAACAGAGCATTAGCCGAAGTATAATCCGCCATTCACATGGATAGTTTGGCCCGTGATGTAACCGGCTTTCTCAGAAGCGAGAAACGCGATGAGATGGGCGATTTCTTCCGGCTCTGCGATACGGCACAGTGGGATGGTTTGACAGATTTCCTGCTCTTTTTCTTCCAGAAATTTTTTATTCATCTCTGTTCGCGTATAACCTGGTGCGACGGCGTTTACGGTGATGTTGTGCGGACCGAGTTCAAGGGCCAGGGAACGGGTAAGACCGATGATGCCAGCTTTGGTGGCTGAGTAATGGGCACCGTGAGCGGAGCCCACCGCCGCCCGGAGTGAACAAAGATTGATGATTCTTCCCCAGCCCGCTTTCTTCATCCCGGGGATGACGGCTTTTGAGCATAAGAAAGCACCAGTCAGGTTCACTCCTACAGCCCGGTTCCACTCTTCTTCCGGAAGGGTTTCCGTTGAAAAGTGAGAGGAAAAACCGGCGTTATTCACAAGAATGGCAACGAAGCCGAAAGCCTGCTGTGCGATTTTCACCATCTCTTCCACTTCATTGGATTTTGAAACATCGGCACGAATCGCTATGCCTTCTCCCCCTGTTTCTTGTATCTTTTTGAGAACTTCTTCCGAAGAATCCCTGCGCTGAAAGTAGTTCACCACCACTGGAATCCCTTCGCGGGCAAAAGTTATAGCACTTGCGGCACCAATTCCACGAGAACTGCCCGTTACCAATGCACAGCCTCTTTTTTTCATGTTGAATTCACCCTCCACTGATTTTCATTTTTGTAGGGCGGGATGCACCCCCGCCTTTATGCCCCCATCTCTTCTCGCAGGGTCAAAAGAAGTCGTATCGGAGGGAGGGGGACTCGAACCCCCAGGCCCTTCCGGGCTTACCGGTTTTCAGGACCGGCTCCTTGCCTGTTCGGACATCCCTCCCATTGAACATTATAAGAAAATAAATCCGCAATTCTAAACTCTCATCATCCATTTTGTTTTTTTGGAGTATTCACAGGGTGAATTCAGGAGTTGTTCAGGATTTCGTGCTTCGGGCTCGGAATTTCTACCCACGGGCGAGTGGATGGGTGGTAAAATAGAAAGAGGATGAGGGTTCAGCCGACGATAGGGTTTGAAGTGCATGCCCAGTTGAAGACGAAGAGCAAGTTATTTTGCGAGTGCTCTACGGCGTTTGCGGCTTTGCCGAATTCTCTCACTTGTCCCGTTTGTCTCGGTTTTCCTGGCTCTCTGCCTGTGATGAATGAAAAAGCGGTGGAAATGGCAGTTCAGATTGCCCTTGCCTTGAATTGCCAGATTGCTTCAGAAAGTGTGCAAGCCCGAAAAAACTATTTTTATCCTGACCTGCCCAAGGGGTATCAAATCAGTCAGTATAAGATTCCGCTGGCAGAACGAGGAGTGGCTTACTTCTGGTTTCAGAATACTCTCCGAAAAGTAGAAATTCGGAGGGTGCAACTGGAGGAGGACACGGCGAAAATGTTTCATCAGGATTCGGAAACACTGGTGGACTTCAACCGTTCAGGAATTCCTCTGGTGGAAATCGTGACAGCCCCTGATTTTACCTCTGCGGAAGAAGGAGTGGCTTATTTGAAAGAGTTGCGAAATATGATGAGAACCCTCGGCGTATGCGATGGAAATATGGAAGAGGGGTCTTTGCGCTGTGAACCTAATGTTTCTGTGGAAGTGGAAAAAGAGGGGAAAATTATTCGGGGACGAAAAGTGGAATTGAAGAATCTCGGCTCTTTCCGCGCGGTGGAATCTGCCATCCGTTATGAGATTCAGCGACAATCTCAAATCCTTTTATCGGGTGGAAAAATCTCACAGGAAACCCGAGGATTCAACGACCGAACGGGAGAAACTTTCATCATGAGAGTGAAAGAAGAGGAAGAAGATTATCGCTATTTCCCTGACCCGGATTTACCTCCCTTAGAGATTTCTCCTGAACTGATTGAAAACCTTCATCAACGCATGCCGGAGCTGCCTTATCAGAAGCGCGAACGGTTTATCAGCCAGTTGGGGCTTTCTCCCTATGATGCGGAAGTTCTTACCTCAGATACACTTCTTTCTCAATTTTATGAGGAAACCCTGAGGTATTTTCCGAAGGCTAAGTCCGTGGCTAACTGGCTCACCGGAGATGTGTTAGGACTGGCGAATCCCCGTGGAGGGCTTGACGCTCTTTCCCTTTCGCCTGCTTCGCTGGCACAACTCATCCAGTTCGTGGAATCCGGTGTTATCACCGGAAAAGCAGGGAAAGAGATTCTGGAACGCATGGCAACAGAGGGAGGAATGCCGGAAGATTGGGTGAAGAAATTAGATGTGGGAAAAATCATTAACTCGGAAGAAATCGCCCGAATTGTCCAGCAGGCTTTAAGTGAGGGTGCAAGCATTGTTCAATCTTATTTGAAAGGAAAGGAAACAGCATTCACTGCCTTAATGGGATTGGTGATGAAAATCTCCCGGGGGAAAGCAGACCCTCAGAAGGCTCAAAGCATACTTCAAGAGAAATTACGGCAACTCAAGGAGGGAATTTTATGAACTGCAAAGTTTGGAAGTTGCGATGGTTCCTGGTGCTTCTTCTCGGCTTCTGTTTCCTTCAAGTCTCCACGGTGGCTCTCCAGCCAGAAGAAGAAGCCACCGTCATTACTCTTTACAAATTGGCACAGGACGCGGAAGCCGAGTTCTGGAGATTGGATAAAGAAAAAAAGGGGGTTACTCAAGCCAGTGTGGAACTGGACACTGCTACAAGTGTTTATTCGGAACTTTTTCTGCGGTTCGGGCATCTCCCCTCTCTCCAGCGGGCGATAGATTTGTTCCGCTACTCGGAGCCTCTGAAAAAATATGACATTACCCGCAAGGGATTTCATCCTACGGAGGACATTGAGATTTCCTCTAACTATATGTGGAATGTAAAAAACCCTCTCTTTAAGGAGAAATACCATCTTTACCTGTTTGATATTAGAAATTTGACGAACCGCTCCATTACTGCCAAAGTAACAGTGATAGAGATTCGCGATATAAACGGCAAAGTCTATACCAACCTGGATTTACGCTCTGACCCAGCATTGTGGGAATCGGTCAAAAACTCTCCTCAGTATTTCGCCATTCAAACCATTTTACCTGGAACGGATAAGAGTGTGAAAGCAGTGTTTATGCCGGTAAAAGCCCCCATAGCGGAGATCCGTGTAAATCTGGGCAAAGACGGCTGGGTCAGGATACCTTATCTGGAGAACCTCTTTGGAAAGTAGGGTGATTACCGGCCGAAAATTTTATTTCTTCGGAAGGCCGACTCCGGGGGACAACCTCTCTTCAGGGTTATTTTTCAGTATTCAAGGTGGCGCTGAGAACATAACGAGCAAGAGCGTCAGCCTCAAAATTTAGCATATCCCCGGGTCCAAAATCTTGAATATTCGTATTTTTCAGAGTATAGGGAATGATGGCGATGGAGAAGGTGTCTGAAGTTACACCTGCCACGGTGAGGCTGATGCCGTTCAGAGCCACAGCACCTTTTTCCACAATATAAGGCTTCAGATGGGTGGGAATGCCCAGGTGGATATATTCACCCTGCCACGAAATAACGGGAACAACCCCATCAATGTGACCATACACGAAGTGCCCACTAATCCTATCGCCCACTTTCAAGGAGCGTTCCAGATTGACCCTTTTTCCCGGTAAGAAACGAGAAAAGTTGGTCCGTGCATAGGTTTCACCCGCAATGTCAAAACTCAGAGAACTGAAGGATGCCTGAACCACCGTGAGACAGACTCCATCCACGCTGATGCTATCGCCGGGGAGGGTATCCGCTGTCACTTTTAGTGCACGCACAATCAAATGCCGAACGCCCAGGGTCGGCCTCTCCTGGAACTCCTCCACAACTCCTACCTCTTCAATAATTCCGCTAAACATCTTCAGGGGAAAAGAAAATATGGACTCTCAGGTCGGAGCCAACGAACTTCGCAGAAAGGATACGAGGATGAAGGACTTTCTCAGAACCGCTCGGCTGTAAACGCCCAATGAGGGGCAGTGCGTCATTGCCGAGGAAATGAGGAGCCACATAAAATACAGCCTCATCTACCTGACCCTGCTGAAGGAACTGGGTGAAGACAGAGGAGCCACCCTCCACCAACAATCGTCCAACTCCCCTCTTCGCCACTTCTTTCAGGACTTCAGATAGGGGTATTATCCCATCATTATCCGATAGATAAAAATTTTCAACTTCCGGAATTGAAGTTTCTTCATCCGCATTTTTTTTACGGCTTTCTCCCCCGATGATAAGAACAGGTGGGAAGTTAAAAATCTGGAAATTCCTTTTCAAAGTTCGTTTTCCATCCAGGACAATTTTTAACAAACGCTTGGAGGGCAGGGAAGGATGACGAACAGTAAGTTGAGGGTTATCACGGGCGATGGTGTTAGCGCCCACCAGGACCGCATCGTTCAAAAAGCGGAGGTGATGAGCGTCTATCCGACTCTCTTCGGAAGAAATCCAGTAAGGGGTGCTGGACCCGGATGCTGCGGGAGCGATACGGCCATCCAGTGTTAGAGCGGCTTTCAGAGTTACCCACGGTATGTTTTTCGTGGCGTATTTCAGAAAGGAACGATTCAGCCATCGGGCTTCCTTTTCCAAAACTCCGGTTAGGACTTCTATGCCGTGGGACTGAAGATACTGAAATCCGCTGCCGTTCACGCGAACATCAGGGTCAGGAATGGCCGCAACCACTTTTTTAATTCCACATTCTACGATGAACGGTGCGCAGGGAGGTTGCCTTCCCCAGTGACAGCAGGGCTCCAGATTCACGAATAGAGTCGCCCCTTTCGCTTTCTCTCCAGCCATTTCCAGTGCAATTCGCTCCGCGTGTTTTTTCCCCGGTCCATAATGCGTCCCTCGTCCCACAATTCCCCCATCTTTCACGACTATACATCCTACTAAGGGGTTGGGAGAAGCCCATCCCTCCCCTTTTTCAGCCAGTTCAAAACAGATTTGCATGAGAAGATTGTAGAGGCTCATTCCCGTAGATGAATCCCCTTCCGGTTTAGTTCCTTAAGAATTGCCTCTATGCAATTCTCCACTTCCTCCTCCTTTAGAGTGCGCTCAGGATGTCGGAATCTTAAGTTATAAGTCAACCCCACTTCTTCATCAGGAATCCCCTTTCCTCTGTACACATCAAAGAGAGCCAGGTCTACCAGCAGATTTCCTCCTGCCTGGCGAATTATATTCTGAACCTCGGACTGGGCAATGACCAGGGGAACCTGTATAGACAGGTCACGATACACCGGAGGATAAACAGGCAGGGATGCATAATAGGGGGTTCTCTCCGCTTCATACAGGGAGGGTTCCAGAAGAAGTTCCGCATACCAGAATTTTCCAGATAAATCAAAATCAGAAAGAAGATGAGTGTGGAGTTCCCCCAGGATTCCGATTCGCTGTTTCTCCAGTTGAATTTCTGTCTGGCGATGGGGGTGAAATGGGATGCGCTCGGCAATGGCCTGAAATAAGATAGGTTTTGGAGTCAGGGCGGCAAGGAAGACCTCCACCAGTCCTTTCGCATCAAAGAAATCAAAAGAATGATATTTTTTCCCGGTTTTCCAATCCGGTTCATCTGAGGATTCAGGAAGCAAAAAAGCCACTCTTCTTTCTTCCCTTCTTCCTTGAGGGGATTGAAGAAAGACCCTGCCGATTTCAAAGAAACCTGAAGAGCGGACTTGCCGGCTTTCATTGATTTGAGCCGTTTTCAATAGACCCGGGAGCAGTGTAGGGCGAAGGAATGCCATATCTTGCGTCAATGGATTTGTCAGGGGAATTCCCGGATACTGGGTGAGGGTATCCCGCCACCGGGAATCTGATTTCAACAAGGGAATAGTTAGAATTTCCTGCAGTCCCAGGCTGGCGAGGATTTCTCTTCCTCGCATTTCCAGAGCAATTCCTCTGTCCAATCGTCCTGCCGTAAACGGATGGAATTGAACGACCCCCGGATTCTTTTCATATCCGTAGATACGGGCAATGTCTTCTATGACATCTTCTGTTAAGATGATGTCAGGACGCCAGGGAGGAATGTGAACCCTGACTCCTCCTTTCGTCTCTACTGGAGAGAAGCCTGTGGATTGTAAAATTTCCCGCTGTCGTGAAATGGGGATTTCATACCCTAACACTTCTCTGACCTTCCGGTAGCGGTAGTGGAGGCTCCTCATCGGGAACGGGAGAGGATATACTTCTGCGATGAATGAGGAAGGTTTTCCCAGTCCATACTGATTCAGGAGATACGCCATGCGTTGCAACGCCAGCGGTATGCCATCCGGGCTCACATTTCGCTCAAAACGATAAGAGGACTCTGTGCGTAACTTTTGCTCTTTTGCAGTTCGGCGAATAGAAGAGGGAGAGAAATAGGCAGATTCAAAAAAGACTCTGGAGGTAAAAGGACCAATAGAGGCTTCTTCACCGCCTATGACTCCAGCAATGGCGATAGGCTTTTTCTGGTCGGCAATCACCAGGTGGTGTCGGGATAGGTTCCGAGAAAGGCCATCCAGGGTGAAAAGAGTTTCATCTTTTTTTGCTCTCCGAACCACAATGCAAGACCCTTCAATGCGTTCCAGGTCAAAAGCATGCGTGGGCTGTCCTACTTCTAACATCACGTAATTCGTCAGGTCTACAATGGGATGGAGGGGGCGCAGTCCGCATTGAATGAGCCTACGCTGGATTTCCATCGGAGTTTCCCTGCTTTCTATCGTTGCCACCATACCGGCGTAGCGTTGGCATTCCCGCGGATTCTGTATCACGATAGAAATTCCCCCTATGGGAGGGGGGTGAGTGGGCAACTCCTGGACCGGGGGATAGGAGAGAGGAGTTCCAGTTGCTGCGGAAATTTCTCGCGCCACACCTAACACACTCAGGACATCTGTTCGGTTGGAAGGCGTCTCTATATCTAACACCCACTCTCCTTCCACTTTTCCAAGCGCCGTCGCTTCAAAACCTATATTCGTGAGCAGGCGAACATACTCTTCTTCCGTTTCCTTTAGAGGACAGAACTCTTTCAACCACTCTATTGGAACTCTCATTCCAACTCCTTTATTTTACTCTTTTTTGACGAAGTGAGCGAAAAAGGTTCACTCAGACGGCAATCCGTTTGAGGCACTTCGCACAAAGCAGAAGAATCTGCCACTCCCCACGGTAGAAAACTCGTTTTTTTATCAGGTTAGGTTGCCATATCCTTCTGGTTTTCCGATGAGAGTGGCTTATCCGATTCCCCGTAACACACCTTTTACCGCAGATTTGACACTGTCGTGCCATCCTTTTCACCCCAATACCAATAAGATTATTATATAGTATAGAAGGAGGGCGTGCAAGCGGAATGGGGAAAAATGGGTTACTCCGGGTGTGTGGAGGGAGATGGAAGGGGAGGAAATTGCATTCTGCTCCGAGAGGGAAAATCCGCCCTACATCCGAAGGAATCCGAATCGCTCTGTTCAACATCCTTCAGAGTTACTTTCCGGGGTGCAGTTTTCTTGACCTATTTGCGGGCACGGGGGCGGTGGGTATTGAAGCCCTCAGTCGCGGAGCCTCCCGGGTGGTTTTCGTGGAACAGAATCGCCTGAATCTCCAACTCATCCTGAAAAATCTCAGGAGATTGGCACCTTCCGATGGTTTTCAAATCCTGGAAAACGATGTGCGGATTGCCCTGGATACCCTTGTTATGGAGGGAGAGAAGTTTGATGTGATTTTTCTTGACCCTCCTTATCTGGAATCAGCCCTCTATCATCTGACGCTGGGGAAATTAGGCGACGGAGAGCTTCTATCTTCTCGTTCACTGGTGGTAGTTCAAGCGAGGAAAAAAACGAATCTGGAGGAAAGATACGGCGTGCTTCAACTTTACAAAGTCTATGCATATGGCTCCACCATCCTATCTTTATATCGGAGGGAAGAAGATGGAAGTCGTATATCCGGGGTCCTTTGACCCGATTACTTACGGACATCTGGACATCCTTGAGCGAGCCCTGGCATTGTTTGACCGAATTCGTGTGGCTGTGGCGGAGAACCCCCAGAAGTTTCCTCTATTCACCCTTTCGGAACGGGTTGAAATCGTCCGGGCGGTGCTGGAAGAACATTTTTCGCCGGAGGAATTTTCCCACCTCATCGTGGATGGATTCTCCGGCCTTCTCGTAGATTATTTGAAAACTTCAGGCATCCGGATTGTCCTTCGTGGTCTCCGCGCCGTTTCTGATTATGAATATGAACTCCAGTTAGCCCATATGAATAAAATCCTGTACCCGGATGTGGATACAGTATTCCTTGTGGCTTCGCCCCAGTATTCCTTTCTGAGTTCGTCTTTAGTGAAGGAAATCATTTCCTTGAATGGGGACACTTCCAGCATGGTTCCGGTGAGGGTCGCAAGGGCATTGCGTGAACGCCTTCAAAAAGCCACTCCATGAACAACGAAATTCAACAATTCCTTGCTGTGGTAGAGCGACTGGAAGAACTGGTTCAAAAGGGGAAAAGGGTGCCACTGATGAAATGGCGAATCCTTGCCGGCGACCCAATCCGTGAGCACATTGAGGCACTGCGTTTTTCTTTCCCCTCTGCTCTCAATAAAGCCATTCAACTTTTACAGGAGAGAGAACGAATTCTTGCTGAGTCCCTGGAAGAGCGTAAAAAACTCATTAACTTTTCTGACATCCTTAAAGAAGCCAGACGAGAGGAAGAGCAAATCCTACAAAAAGCCCGTCAGGATGCCCAGAAAACTCTGGAGGAAACTATTAAAAAGGCTCAACTTCAAGCAGAACAGATTCGGAAAGATGCTGAAAATTATGCCAGAAAATCCAAGGAAAAAGTCCTTCACTATTCTCTGGACATATTGAAAAATCTCCACCAAACCCTGGATTCTTCCCTGGAGAATCTCAGCGCTCAGAGGGATACCCTTCAGGCTTCCCTGGAAGTCGTAAATGACTGGATACAGCGAATTCTTCAAGAACTAGAGAAGGACAAGCAGGGCGGATGAAGCCATCTATCTCATCCCACTTCCTTCAAATCATAGGGTTGCTCCTGCCCATTTTTTGTCTCATTTCTGCTGATAAAATCCAGTTAGAGGGTGAAGGCACATTTCAGGGGCGTTTCAACCCGCAAGATAAAAGATTCATCTGGTTTTCAGAAGGTTCGTTCCATATCTCCTGGGATACCCTTCGGATTTCTGCCCTGGAATTTCGCCAGGAGGAACAGAGTTTAACTGCGGTGGGAGATGTTCGTATTTCTTCTCAGGAATATCTCCTTACCGGAAATCGGTTACAAACTTCCATTCCTCCTGATAAGATTGAAATTTTTGAAAATGCCTCTTTCAAATTCAGGGAAATTTCGGGCACATCCCAGCACTTGCAAATCTGGCTCCAGAAGGAAGAATTCATCCTTGAGAAATCTGCAAAAGTGAAAACGCCAGATATAGAAATGGAAGCCGAGCGAGTATTCATCAAAGGGCAAGAATCTGTCACTGCTTCCGGACATGCCCTTTTTCATTTTCTTCAGATTCAGAATCTTGCAGTGAGGGCAGACGAAGGAAAATGGGAGGGAGAGGCTGGGGAAATCGTGTTGACTTTGCCTGACCTGCAGTGGGATAGCGGAGAGATACGCGCTTTGAAAGGCATCTTCACTTTGTCTCAACAGAAGGGAAAGTTTACGGGTGGCGTTTCGGGTATCCACGGGAAGAAAGCCTTTGAAGCGGAGGAAGCGGAGGTCATCTTTCTGACGGATTCCATCCGCCTTCATCTGAAAGGCAACGCCAGAGTTCGCCTGGAGTCGTCCGATGTGGTGGCAAAGCCTTTGTGACTTAGTGGCGTATCGGGATTTACTCCTGAATCTGGTGTATCGGGAACTAAAGGTTCGGTATAAAGGCTCTTTACTGGGCTTTCTGTGGTCTTTTGTTCACCCCCTGGTGATGTTTCTGGTTTATTATCTGGTGTTTTCCATGTTGACAGACCGATTCAATATGCCCCATTATGAGTTATTTCTGTTATCCGGGCTTTTTCCATGGATATATTTTCAGTCTTCCATTGCTCGCGCTACACCTTCCATACGCGCCCACGGGATGCTCCTGCGTCAGGTATATTTCCCTCGCGTCGTTCTACCCATCAGCGTGGTGCTATCGGAGGCTGTTCATTTTTGTGCCGCTTTAGGTGTCCTTTTGCTTCTTTCCCTTTTCATTATGAAACGCATGACTCCTGGCATTGTTCTTCTGCCTGTTGTGTTCATTCCTCACTTACTTATTGCCCTTGGATTCGGGTTGGTTTTCGCCACCCTCAATGTCTATTTCAGGGATACGGAACAAATCGTCAATCTACTCCTCACCATCTGGTTTTTCGCCAGCCCGGTATTTTATTCTATTGACACGGCCATTACCAAAATCCCGGAGCTCACAGGTTCCCTCGGAGAGAAATTGGGAAGATTGGGAGAGATGCTGGGAAATGTTCTAAGCCTTCTTTACTTCGCGAACCCCATGATTTATGTTCTCAAAAGTTATAACGCTTTCTTTTACCGGGTTGCTTATCCTTCTCCGGTGGACATCGGAGTTTCCTATCTTGCCGCAGTCCTCGTTCTTCTCTTTGGATGGTGGATTTTCATCCGGTATCAGGACACCTTTGCGGAGGAATTATGAATGCTCCTGTGCTACTGGCTCGTGGAATTTCCAAGAAGTTCAGAATCTTTTCATACAAGCCAGCAACTTTTCAAGAACGGTTACTTCTGAGGAAAAGCCGGTATCAGGATTTATGGGCATTGAAGAATGTGTCCTTTGAAGTTCCGAAGGGACAGGTGCTGGGAATTATCGGCAGAAACGGGTCAGGGAAAAGCACTCTGTTGCGAATTTTCTCCCGAATCTATCGCCCCACTGAGGGTCAGATAGAGGTCAGAGGTCGCATTTCCTCTCTTATAGAGATGGGTGCTGGATTCCACCCAGAACTCACCGGCAGAGAAAATATCTTCCTGAATGGTTCCATCCTCGGTATGACACGAAAAGAAATTGAAAAAAAGATAGAACGCATCATTATCTTTTCCGAACTGGGTGACTTCATTGATTCACCTATAAAAACTTATTCTATGGGAATGTTCCTTCGCTTGGCTTTCGCTACCGCTATTCAGGTGGACCCGGATATACTTATCATTGACGAGTTAATCGGCGTGGGTGATATTTCATTCCAGGAAAAAAGTGTGGGACAGATTCTCAAGTTGAAGGACTCCGGAAGAACCATTCTGCTGGTATCCCACCACATGGCGTTAATTCGCCATCTTTCCGACCGGGTCCTCTGGCTGGAAAGGGGCGAGGTGAAAGGGTTGGGGGAACCCGGCGCCGTGATTGCTTCTTATATGGAACACTTAAAGGTTTCGGGGGTTCGGATGGAAGAAGTTCGGGGTCCGGGGGGGGTGCCCATCACTCGCCGGCGATGGGGAGAAGGGAAAATCCGGATAGAAAAGGTGTCCTTTCTCGGAAGCGACGGAACCGAAAGATTCCTTTTCCATCCGGGTGAGACTGTCCGAATCCGATGTTTACTTCATACCCCTGAGCCTGTGAAAGGGCTGGGGTTAACGCTTCAGATTCACCTGGCCGATGGAAATCCTCTGGATGGTCCCCGCCTGTTCAAGAGCGACCGGCCATTTCAGGGCACAGGCACCGTGGATTTTGTTTTTGACCAACTGCCATTCGTTCGGAGTTCTTTTATGGTTTCTGTGAGCGTGTATGACCGTGAAAATCCGGTCATTCCCAGTGATTCTCACGAGCGCCTCTATGAATTCTCCGTTCTGGATGAAGGCGATGTGGATGCCCTTGGGTTCTTAAAATTACCCGGCAGGTGGGAGGCACACCTTGAACTTCCATAAGCCCGTTCTCGTGACGGGAGGTGCTGGCTACATTGGTTCTACCCTCGTCCGTGACCTTCTTCGGAATGGCTATCCCGTCCGCGTTCTGGATAATTTTACTTACGGCGATTATGGGATTCGGGATTTGCTGGGGCGCAGCGATTTTCAAATCGTTCAGGGCGATGTGAGGAATAAAGACGAGGTCTTCCAGGTGGCGCGGGGTGTAGAGGCAGTGATCCATCTGGCAGGAGCCAGCGGGGACGAGAGTTGCAATGTGGACCCGGGAGTCTGCTATGAAGTGAATACCCTCGGAACGCAACACATCGTGGAAGCCTGTGAATCTGAGCGGGTTTCCCGCCTTGCTTTCTCCTCCAGTTGCAGTGTGTATGGCGCCACGGTAGAAGTCGTGGATGAAACTACTCTCCCCAACCCCCTTACCCTGTATGCCCGAACGAAACTGGAGGCAGAAAAACGGGTGCTGACTTCTCAAATTTCTTGTCCCACCGTGTTTCGCATTGCCACCGTTTTTGGACTATCGGGTAGAAGCCGATTGGACCTGGTGCTCAACCTTTTGACGGTGAAGGCTCAAATGGAGAAAAGAATCACGATTTTTGGCGGTGCCCAGTGGCGTCCTCTGATTCATGTGAAAGATGTTTCACGAGCGTTCCTCCTCTGGCTCACCGCTCCAGAATCTGTTTGTGCTCACCAGATTTTTAACCTCGGTAGCAACACTCTGAACCTTTCCATTCGTGACCTGGCGGAAAAAATCCGCTCCATTATCCCTTCTGCCTCTCTGGATGTCCGCTTGCTACAGGCAGATATGCGAGACTACCGCGTCAACTTTGATAAAATTCATCAAGCCTTCCAGTTCACTCCTCAGCACTCCATTGAAGAAGGAATTCAAGAAGTGCGGGAGGGGCTTCTGTCGGGGCTTATCCCGGATTACCGGGACCCCAGATATTCCACCATAGGGAGGAAACTGGCATGAAAGTTCAACGCTGGCAGGGTGAACGATTGGAACCCTGGGTTGTAAAATTAGGTGGCCTCAATTATTCAGAAGAGGCTATCCAGACTTATCTGGATGACCCACGCACGAAATCTCATTTGTTGCTTGCAGACCAGGGGGTTCTGGTTCCTGAATATTTTGAAGAAGGTTCTGCTCTCCTGGCGCGGAAAATCTTCTCTTTACCCTTCGCTGAAGTCATAGGTGATTACAAAGGGAAAAAAGAAGTTTTCAATGCTTTACTGGAATACTTCTTCCGTGTGGAAATGCCCGATTTCGTATCCACCCGGGTTCTCTCACAGAATCTTTCCTGGATTCACACACTTCTGGCTTACCGATTTTATCCTGTAGAAGTTTTAATTCACACCTTCTATGAAATCTCTTCCACAGCGGTCATTTCCGATATGATGACCTCGGATGTGACCCCTCTAAAATCCGCGGATATTGCTGAGGCTATGACGCTACTGAAGGAACGAGGATTGAAAAGTCATATTCACCTGGACCCGAATCTTCCTCCCGAATTAGGGGATTTAGTAACATTTCATACCTTGAACTCCTATGTGGATAAGGTCAATGCCGTGGTAGCAAAACGGAGGGGGGAAATGGCGGGCTTTCTAATTGTTTCCCCGAGAAAGGTGCCGCTGGCTGGATACGGAAAAATCATAGAAGTCGTGATGGGAACTGTTTCACCAAAAATTTCGGATGCCTGGAATGTGATGCGGGATATGCTGGGAGTTTTATATAATCATCTTCCACCTGGCTACGAACTTTTTGAAATTCGGATTCCCGCTTATGCTCTGGGAGATGTGCATCTCTTTTTCCAGGGGCGACCCTGGAAAGTAGAAACTTCCATTGTGTTTCACTGGCTGAAAGAAGTGTCTGCGAAAGCCATTTGACCTTGTATACATCAGATTTTTCCACGAAACGCCTGGCTGTGGTCACCGGATATTACCCCACACCGGTATTAGCAAGAAATTTTTTGGAACTTGCCCGACGAGGCCGAGCCACTGCAGGAAAATTCGTCTTTATCTTCGTCTACTGGTGGAAGGATGTCCCTCGTCCTCCATTCTTGGATGACTTAGAAGCGGAGGGCGTGGAGGTGAAAGAGTTCACCCTCATGGGGCCCATCCGGCAAGGGCTTCAGCGGGCGTGGATTCGCTCTCCCTGGGAAGCAATCCAGTGGAACTGGAAAGCCTTCCAGGAGATAAAAGCCTACTTTTCTCAACAAAAATTTCATCTTTTGTTTTTCTTGCACACTCCCTGGTATTCGGAACTGATGCTGGCACTGGCCGCCCGAATGGCTATGGTGCCCTTTGTGATGAAGGTATTCACCAGCACCCAGTTTCCTTTACAGGTTCACCGGTGGCTGGCTCACTTTTTCATTGCACAACTGATGTCAAGAATCATCGTCATTTCGCCAGAAGCGCGGAGCCTATCGTTACTGATAGGCTATCTGACTCCACGCTATACGGTCATTCGTAGCCTGGGCGTGGCAGGGCGGCAGTTCCATCGCTCCGATGCCAACCCTGATAAAATCCGCTCTGAATTTCGCCTACCGCAGGGCATTCCTATCGTGGGCACTGTATGCAGAATCGACCCCATTAAAGGACTGCGTTTCTTTCTGCAGGCTCTCTCTCTCCTGAGAAAAGATTTCCCGAGTATAAAAGGATTCATCGTTGGGGGACAATATGACCCTTCCGAAACCTGGGAAAAAGATTTGAAAGAATACGCCCAACAACTCGGTTTATCCGATACCGTCATCTTTACCGGAATGCGAGAAGATGTGGAAAATTTCTATGCCCTCCTGGATGTTTATGTTCACCCTGCTCTCTACGATTTGTTCCCTTTTTCCATCTTAGAAGCCATGGCAATGGAACTGCCGGTAGTGGCAAGCCGGGTGGGCGGGATTCCTGATATGGTGGAAGAAGGTATCACCGGCTTTTTAGTCCCTTCCCGGAATGCGCAGGCCCTCTACACAGCGATAAAAAAATTACTGGAAAATCCAGAATTGAGAGTGGAAATGGGTAAGAAAGGAAGAGAAAAAATGCTTCAAAATTGGACAGTAGACCGCGCCTTTTCCGACATCCTTGCCTTTTTCAAAGATTGCCTTCTTGGCTCCCCGAGGAAATCTTACTGAGATTTCCCACCCCCCTGGCTTGACTTTGAAGGTAAGGATATTTATAATAAACTTATAGAGAGATGGAAATGAGAGAATTTTGGGCTTTTACAGATGAAAAAACAAAAAATGACGGCGTATTAGTGGAAGAGAGCGTGCAGGTGGGAAAATTGCTGGCTGAAGAACTGACTAAAGTAAGAGCAGAACTTTATCGCACGCAAAAAACGATGGAACGTCTCCGCTTTCCTGCCATGGAAATTTTGGATTTCACCGGATTTCATAAGGAATTACAAAATCTTCGTCGGGAAATCCAGACTTTAGAAGGAAAGGTGGATAAGGAGAAAGAGGAAGAAGCCTATCGGGAAATAGCAATCAAATTAGTTGCCGTGCTGGATGCCTTCGACCGGTTTACTGCGGCAGCCCAGGAGGTGAAAGAAAATACCACGGTTCAAAAATGGATAGAGGGCTTTGGAAATATCGCTTTCCTGTTCCGGAAAGCATTGGAAGGATATGGAATTACGGCTATCAGTGCAGAAGGAAAGGTTTTTGACCCTTATTTTCACTTAGCCGTGGGAAGTGTAGAGGATGATGCAAAGCCTGATGGAACAGTGGTGGCTGAAAAAACGAAAGGGTATCTCTTTCATCAGAAATTGCTACGCCCGGCTGAGGTGATTATTTCACGAAAGAAAAAAACATAAGGAGGTGGCTTTATGCCTAAAAATATCGTTGGAATTGATTTTGGCACAACGACTTCTCTGATTGGAGTGGTCAGGGAAGGCAAGCCGGTTTTAATCCCCAATGAACGGGGGAGTTATATCACTCCCTCCGTAGTGGGGGTTTCAGAAACGGGAGATTTGTTGGTGGGTGAGCCTGCGAAGAACCAGGCAGTGGCTTACCCGGAACGGACAGTTTATTCCGTGAAACGGATGATGGGGTCGGAGCGTCTGATTACGCTGGGAGAGAAGGAGTTCCGCCCACAGGAAATCGCCGCGGTCATTATGAAGAAGTTAAAACTGGACGCTGAAGGCTTTTTAGGGTCTATCATAGAGGAAGCGGTAGTTTCCGTGCCCGCGTATTTCACCGATGCCCAGCGGCAGGCCGTGAAGGATGCAGGAGAAATTGCCGGATTCAAAGTTGAAAGGCTGATTAATGAGCCGACCGCTGCCGCTCTGGCGTATGGTTTCGACCGTTATGAATCCAAGAATATCCTCGTCTATGACCTGGGCGGCGGAACTCTGGATGTCTCCGTTATCCGGGCGGTGGAAGGCGCCTTCAAGGTTCTCGCCTCCGCAGGGAATGCTCACCTCGGAGGAGATGATTTAGACTGGCGCATCGTGGATTATCTCATCTCAGAATTCGAGAGGATAGAAGGCATCAATCTGAAAGAAATTCCCGATGAAATCCAGAAACGCATCATCAATCAGCGGTTGAAGGATGCGGCAGAAAAAGCAAAGATTGACCTTTCTACTCTTCTGGAAACCACAGTCAGTCTGCCTTTCCTCTACACAGCGGAAACGGAACCCAAGCATCTGAATGTGGTTCTCACCCGGGCTAAACTGGAAGAGATTATTCGGGATCTCATTGAAAACACCCGGGAACCTCTGAAAGTAGCCCTGGCGGATGCGGGCTTAAAGGTGAAAGAAATAGAAGATGTCATCCTGGTCGGAGGTTCCACACGAATTCCTATGGTTCAGCGGTTGATTCGTGACTTTTTTGAGAAGGAACCCGTGAAGGGAGTCAACCCGGAGGAAGTCGTGGCATTGGGCGCCGCCATTCAAGCGGCCATCAAAGCTGGAGAACTGGAAGAGTTGGTGATTGTGGATGTGGCTCCATTCTCTTTAGGCATTGAAGTGATTGGTGACCGCTTCAGCACCGTCATCCCACGAAATACCACCATCCCGGCTTCCCGGAAGCGGGTGTATGTGACTACGGAAGACTACCAGACAGAAGCCCATGTCCACGTTCTGCAGGGGGAAAGCGAAATTGCATCGCAGAATGTATCTCTGGGTGATTTCATCCTCACTGGCATTGACCCGAAACCCAAAGGAGAAGCCCTGGTGGAGGTTCAATTTGACTACGACATCAACGGGCTGGTGAAAGTAACCGCCCGTGACCGAGCCACTGGCTCCCAAAAGAGCATCGTCGTCAAAACCACCACCAAACGCCTTTCCAAAGAAGAAGTCCGTAAGGCTCAAGTAGAAGTAGGGGGCTATACGGGTTCACTTCTCACTCAGCGGGCAAAAGCGGAGGAACTGTATCAGGCAGAAAATCTCATCTATGAAGCGGGAGCGTTCTTACGAGACCGACGAAAGTTTATCGGCGCTGAACTGGCGGGACGCATTGAGCAGTATATGGAGCAGGTGCGAGCTGCCATTGATTCAGGGGACCTGGAACAGGTACGCTCCTCCGCGGACAAACTTTCCGTGGCGCTCTCCGATGCCGAGATGACCCTGAAACGGTGAGGAAGGAACAAGGGAGACGACCCCCCGGTTGTATTCCTTCACCTGCCCTGCCTGCGGCTATAACATACGCGAGGAAGATACCGAGTGCCCGTCGTGCGGAGTCTCTCTTTCTTTTTATTTGTCCCTCTGGAAGCGAGCAAAGGAGTGGAAGCAGAAAATTCAGGAGTTGTTTCAATCCGCTCAATATCAGAAGGCCTTAGAAATTCTACATTTAACCTGGCAAATTCAACCTGTCTCGCCTCCGCCGGAGGAGATTTTGCTGGAAGCGCAAATACTGGCGAAATTGCACCGCTTCCGAGAGGCACTCTCACGGATACAGGGATTAGGCTACGGGGAATTGGAAGCCCAATGGAAAGAGCAATGGCGTAGAGAAGAAGCCGCACGAGCCCATTATGATTGGGCGGAACATCTTTCCAGGCACCATCTGTTTCTCAGTGCAGAAGAAGAATTATTGCGGGCACTTTCTCTCACAGAAGAAAATCCTGATGTCCTCCTTCTACTTGCCTCTGTGTATCTGGAAAGAGGGGATAGAAAAAGAGGATGGGACTTTCTGATGAAAGGGCTCCGAAAAGATCCTGTCCATCGCAAAGCAGTTGAACTTCTCCTGTCCCTGGTTACCCGACGCAACTCTCATCGGCCTCTGCCTTGAAAACTTTAACCAGTTCTCGGAATCCTTTGATTCATCAGACCGTTAGACTCGCTAAACCCTACTATCGCACCCGGTCAGGTCTTTTCTTGATTGAGGGGAAAAAACTGCTTCAAGAGGCGATTCTAAACCGAATTTCCATTGAAAGGATTTTCATCACCACATCCTTTCTACGAGAAAATGAGTCGTTTTGTGAAACACTGGAAGAATACTCACAGGTATACGAGGTTCCTGATTCGCTCTATCGCAAACTTTCTTCGTTAACCACGCCAGAGGGCATTCTGGGGGTTGCCAGACAGCAGTATATTTCGGCCGACGAACTTCAGAGGCATCTGGAGTCAGAAAAGTCATTCTTCGGTGTTCTCAGCGATGGAATTTCTGACCCTGGAAACCTGGGTTCCATCATTCGGAGTGCCTGCGCTTTTGGCGCTGCCTTTTTTCTTATCCTGAAAGATGGTGTAGATGCCTATCATTCAAAAGTGGTGCGAAGTTCTATGGGAGCCGTATTCCGCATTCCGATTCTTCTGGAGAATATGCAGGAATTTTTCACCCTTGTAAAGAAGCGCTGGGCCATCCCTTGCATCGTCACCTCCCCGCACGAAGGCATACCTCTGACGGCGTATAAATTTCCGCCGCGCTGCGTAGTAGCCTTCGGCAATGAATCTCGGGGTGTAAGAAAAGAAATGTTACAACAGGCAGAATCGCTAATCACTATCCCCATGCGAGGCATGGAATCTTTTGGAGTTAGCGTATCCGCTGGTATAATCTTTTATGAGATTCAACGACAGATGAACAGAAGATGAAAAATAGGTGGAAACAATGGGCGCGGGAGGTGGAGCGAGGTGATAAGAGGGCTATTGCAAGAGCCATCAGCCTGGTGGAGAATGACGCAGAAGAAAGTGAAATTTTGTTAAATCTCTTGTATCCCAAAATGGGGAGCACCTATAAAATTGGAGTCGCTGGTGCGCCAGGAGTTGGAAAAAGTAGCCTGATTGCCCAACTGGTGAAACCACTTAAACAGAAAGGAGGTCACATTGCAGTCATTGCTGTGGACCCCACAAGCCCATTTACCGGAGGTGCTCTGCTGGGCGACAGGCTACGACTGCAAGAACAGTTATTCAGGGAAAATGTGTTTATGCGAAGTATGGCCAGCCGTGGGTCCCTGGGTGGACTCTCTGCGAGTGTGCGTAGCGCCATTCGCATCCTGGGGGCTGCTGGCTACGATACCATCCTGGTGGAAACGGTGGGCTCCGGACAATTGCAGGTAGATGTGGTTCACATCGTGGACACTCTTCTCCTCCTGCTGGTCCCTGAATCCGGTGATGTGATACAGGGAATGAAAGCCGGATTACTGGAAGCCGGAGACATTTACATCATCAATAAATCTGACAGAGAAGGAGCGGAGAAATCAAAACAAGAACTCTCTTCAGCTCTCCGTTTGAGTGAAAATCACAATGGCTGGATTCCTCCAATCCTCCTGACGAATTCTCTCACAGGCCAGGGGATACAGGAACTTGTGCAGGCCATACATCAGCACCGGGAATATCTTCACAACTCGGGAATAGGGAAAAAGCGACAAGCCGAGCAAGTCCGCAGGGAGATTGAGGAGTTCATTCAAAAAAGAATTTATCGGCAGGTACAGAAGTCTTTGAACAAATGGTTGAACGCAGAACTACTTCAGCAGCTGGAGCGCGGTGAAACGACCCCGTACCAGGTGGCAAGAAGTCTCACAGCCCCTGAATTTAGCCTCAAAAATCTCTCTATAAAAAAGGAGTGAAAAAAAAATGGGTGTAAAGTTTCCCCTGCATACTAAATCAAAAAGCAGGAAGGTCCTTTCGCATGACGAACCTGAAGATATAAATCTGCAGGTGAAAGAGCGGAAAAAACTTTTTAAGACACTTTCTGGTATTGAAGTCAAAAGGTTTTATCATCCGAAGGATGCGATGTCAGGGGGATATGAGCAAACCCTGAATGACCCCGGCTGTTATCCATTTACGCGGGGAATCTATCCCACTCTCTACCGGGGTCGCCTATGGACTTATCGTCAATTTTCCGGCTTCGGCACACCCTTGGATACAAATCGCAGATACAAGTATCTCATTTCTCAGGGGCAAACCGGATTATCCGTCGCTTTTGACTTGCCCACTCTCATGGGAAGAGATGCCGATGACCCGCGTTGCCTGGGAGAAGTGGGGAAATGTGGCGTAGGCGTTTCCTCGCTGGAAGACATGGAAACACTTTTTGAAGGGATTGACCTTTCCAGAATCACGACCTCCATGACCATAAATGCTCCTGCCGCATGGGTGTGGGCCATGTATCTGGCTGTGGCTGAGAAACAGGGAGCCTCCTGGAAAAAAATTTCTGGCACGATTCAAAACGACATCCTGAAAGAATTCATTGCCCAGAAGGAATGGATATTTCCACCCGAACCACACATGAGGCTCATCGTTGACACCATAGATTTTTCGGTGAAGTGTGTCCCTCGCTGGCATCCCATCAGCATCAGTGGGTATCACATTCGTGAAGCAGGTTCTACCGCCGTGCAAGAGCTGGCTTTTACTCTGGCTGATGGGATGGAATATGTGAAATGGTGCATAGAGGCTGGATTGAAGGTTGATGAATTTGCTCCCACGCTTTCGTTTTTTTTCAATAGTCATCTGGATTTCTTTGAGGAGATTGCAAAATTTCGTGCGGCGCGACGCATCTGGGCTCGAGTGATGCGCGAAAAATTCGGAGCCCAAAAAGAGAAATCCTGGCTGTTAAGATTCCATACCCAGACGGCAGGATGCTCTCTACAGAAGCAACAACCGGATGTCAATGTGATTCGTTCTGCTTACGAGGCTCTGGCGGCCGTTTTGGGAGGCACTCAATCTCTTCATGTGAATTCGCTGGATGAAGCATTAGGACTTCCCACTGAAAAAGCCGTAAGAATTTCTCTACGCACACAGCAAGTGCTTGCCCATGAACTGGGAGTGACGAATACCGTAGACCCGCTGGGCGGGGCATATTTCGTAGAATGGCTGACGGACCGAATGGAAGATGAAGTCCAAAAGTATTTCCAAAAAATTGAAGAAGTGGGAGGTGTACTCCCCGGAATTGAAGCCGGCTTCTTTCAACAAGAAATTGCGAATGCCGCCTATGCATACCAGCAAGAAATTGACCGAAAGGAGCGTATCATTGTGGGGGTCAACGACTACTTATTAGAAGAATCACCAGACATAGAGGTTCTCAAGATTCCCGACACCGCAGAAAAAACCCAGATACAGCGGCTGAAATCTCTCCGCCGCAGGCGTGACCATCGGGCAGTCGTGCAAAGGTTGAGGGACCTACAAAAGGCGGCGAAAACTTCTAAAAATCTCATGCCCGAACTCTATGAAGCCGTGAAAGCCTATGCTACACTGGGTGAGATAGCCGGCGTTCTTAAAGAGGTGTTCGGAGAATATCGGGAACGGGCGGTGATTTAAGATGTCCCGACTGTCATTTTCAAAAGTTAAACCCGAGAGGGTAAAGCAGGGGAAGTCAATACCCATCCGGGTTCTGGTGGCGAAAGTGGGATTGGATGGGCATGATAGAGGAGCCAAAGTCATTGCTCGTGCTCTGAGGGACGCAGGGATGGAGGTCATCTATTCTGGACTCCACCGCACCCCGGAGGAAATCGTGGATATGGCGATTCAAGAAGATGTGCGAGTGATTGCGGTGAGCCTGCTATCTGGCGCCCATATGGTTCTCGTGCCCCGCATTCTGCAACTCCTGAAGAAAGAAAAAGTGAAAGATGTCCTGGTTCTGGTGGGAGGCACGATTCCGGAAGATGATGCGAAGATTCTCAAAAAAATGGGTGTGAAAGAAGTTTATTTTCCGGGCACTCTTACCACAGGCATCGTGGAAGATATCCTCCGTTACACCTCGGAACCGAAACAGAAACTGAGGGTGAAAAAATCTTGAAAACCCTCCCACCTTCCCTTTTTATGCTGTCCCTCCTGTGGAGAAAGTAATTCAAATATTTTTGTTCACCAGAAACGTTCTTCGCCCGGAATAAAAACCGCCATTGCGAGGACTGTAGTCCATGAGCCTCCTTTGGCGCCGATGGCGGATTGAGTGATGCTCTGCGTTCTATAGATTTTCCCGCTGATTTTCCAGATTTCCTTTTTTTCGTCGTAACTTTTATCGGGGTCAAATGTCACCCCCAGGGTTGTAGCCAGCATGGTTGCAGCCTGGTCCTCCGCATAGTCCCCTGCTTCCTTTTCTGTGAGTCCAAAACTGTGATACTCGGACAGATACCCGTACTGGTTTCTATCCGTAGGAACGGCCACTCCGATAGAAGCCGCTATCAGGCGATTCGGTTCGTTCGTAGAGTTTTCCGACATCACCGTAAATGCGATTTGCCCCGGCTGAAGAAGCACTAACCCTCTGGATTTCGGGATGATTTTGCAATGAGGAGGGAAAATGCTGGAAACACGAACCAGATTCAAATGAGCAATCCCTGCATCCCGTAAAGCCATCTCAAAACTGGTGAGTTTATCCTTATGCTTTCCGACTCCCTTGGTCAGGAACAGATGAGCCGGCACCATCTCCTGCTAAGGTTATGAAGAAGGGAGTTCAGTTTCTGCTGGCTCAAAAGCCCGCAGGAGAGCATCAAAATCCAGACGATAATTTACCAGCATTCGGACTTTTACAGGTTCTTCTTCTTCCGCAAGGGTGGCTTGAAGTGGAATTTCCTTCTCTACTTTCCAGTAATCCACATACTGGGTGATGGAGAGGAGAACGAAGTAAGAGTGCTCGTAGTCGTAGACGGCTACGCCGCCCATGCTGATTTTTCCCCGGAAGGAGCGTTCAATACGGCGGGTTTGGGTTTGTTCCACCTCACTATCATCAAAGTGATTTGCTCCGCTCATCGTGAAGATGGCCACATTATACAGGTTATAAATCGTGTAACCGGGCTGATTATCAAATCGGGTATTCAAGAGTTGGCGAGCAAAGAAAAAACGACCCGGGCTCCGCAGGGCTGCTGACACATCTTCATCCGGAGATAAGCCACCAAAAGTGCTGATTTGAAACCGAGGCCAGACCGTAAACTTCATCTCTATGGGAATTTTTTTCCGAACCCCCAGCAGGGTGTAATAATAAGTGTTGTACCAGGTTTCACCAAGAACTACGGGTTTATCAGGCATATAGCAGGTATAGAAAAGTTCCATTAATTGATCCAGGCTCTGACTGGACACATCTTCTTCTTTGACGCGGACGAGTTCTACACCACGGCTACCAAGGACTTCACAACGGCTGTTCTGTACGACAATCAGTTTTTGTTTAAGGAGTTCCGAGATATCCAGTTTTCGTCCACCCACTGCTTCCCCACCGGGTGCGGGGCCTCCCCCACCGGGTCCGGGTCCTGGGCTTGGCCCGGGTCCTGGTCCGGGTCCTGGATATTGCTTGATTCCATCCTTTGGCTCTCCTTTCGCAGGAGTTACGAGGCCGGTAGAATAACCTGGTCCGCCTCCCCCCGGGCCCCCCGGTGGCGTTCCGCCTCCTGCTCCGGGAGTACCGCCCGGTCCTCTTTCTCCTGGCACTCCTTCCCCAAGGGAAATTTCTTGCTTGGAAAAAGTATAATTACTAAATAGCACTTCGGAGGTCAGAGCCCCGTAAGAATTATCGGTGGTTTGAATGGAAAAGTCAGCCTGCGTAAAACCAATCAGGCCTTCATACTGCTGTGGACGGGTGATGGAACCATCCAGGGCGGTGTAAATGGAATAGATGGCTTCCTGATTCACAGCCGGGTCGAAACGAAGCACTGCCACGCGAACTACCTGGCTGAAGAGAACCGCTCCCCCACCCAGCATCAAAAATATCACGACTGATAACGATTTTTTCATTTTCCCTCCTCCATCTGGTGGAGCTGGCGGGACTTGAACCCGCGACCTCTTCCGTGCCATGGAAACGCGCTACCTCTGCGCCACAGCCCCACTACTTACTTATTCTACCACATGGATATTGTTTTCTTCACCCCACATCCGCTCTAAATTATAAAAAACGCGACTTTCTGGTGAAAAAATATGCAGAACCGTTTCCCCGTAATCCAGCAGAATCCAGGAGGAACCCCCTTCCACTCCCGACTGCCCGAGAGGATATATCCCCACCCGAGCCGTTTCTTCCAGAACGCTATCCGCAATCGCTTTCCGGTGCAGGTCTACTCGCGCTGTGCAAAGGATAAACCGGTCGGTCCAGTCCACTTGTTCGGATAAGTCAACAATGACGATGTTTTCCGCCTTCTTATCCTTCAGCACCCGAAGGAGAGTGTGGCTTAAAGTAGAAAGCGGTAAAGAGTTATCCAAGGCGAGATAGTTGGCTCATCAGTTTACGACTTTCCAGCACATCGGGTTTCCAGTAAGGCTTCACCGGTTTACCTGGAAGAAGGTCTGCCTTCAATCCCCCTTCCTTCATACGGGATAAGGTGCGGTAAAGCCAAAAAATCTCTCGCAGGTCCGCATCCGTTTTGATTTCTTTCCGCAGTTCCATATACCATCGGGACAACTGGTAAAAGGAATGATGGCTTCGGACTTTCATCGCAAGAGCCCGAATCAGTTTCTGCTGGCGATGAATTCGGTCTATGTCTCCCATAGGGTCCAGGCGATAACGCACATAACACAGGGCTTGTTCCCCGTGAAGAACATACCGCCCTGCAGGAAGGGAACAACTTAGATTTTGAGCCGTGTCTTCATACTTCATATCCTTATCCACATAGATTTCCACACCTCCAACCAGGTCCACAGCTTTCCGAAATGCTTCAAAATTGAGCACAAGATATTTATCCACTTTACGCTCCAGAAGTATTTCCAGTGTAGTTTTCAACAACGGGATGCCTCCTCGTCCGTAGGTGGCATTCAACCTGCCGAATCCATTACCTTTAATTCGGGTGTAGGTATCCCGGGGAATGGAAAGCAGGCGGAGGGTGCCCGATGATATATCTGCGAACAATAGGGCTATCACATCAGCCCGGCGATTATCTGCCCCCCCCACATCCTGGTCCACACCCACCACCAGCAAAATGAGTGGCCGAGAAAGCGTATACGCATTCCCTTGCCAGGCTTCATGGAGGAAGGAAAGGATTCCAAGGCTTGCAGAAAGGGTGAATAGAAGAAAAAAATACCGAGCGAGGAGTAAAAGAAAATTTCTACTCATGAAAAGAGAGCTGAATTTTTATAGAATCCGTGTTGATAGATATATTCCACAACAGGGTCGGGAGTGAGATAACGAATAGAACGGCCCTGCTGGACACGACGCCGGATTTCTGTGGATGAAATCGAAAATGAAGGAATGGAAACCAGGTAAATATGGCGTCGTTCCTCCTCTGTGAAAACTTTTTCCAGTTGATTCAGGGCAAGTTCGGGACGAGTGACTGCTACAAATTCCGCCAGTTGAAGAAGCCCCTTTCCTTCGTGCCACGTTGGCATCTCCAGAATTGCATCCAACCCCGTTATAAAATAAAGACGAAGGCCTGGCCCATACAGGTTTTGCAACTGCCGTAGAGTATCTGCCGTATAGGAAATCCCAGGCCGGTCGATTTCCATCCGTGAAACTTCGAAATAAGGATTAGCCCGGACAGCCAGCACCGTCATAGCATATCTCTCCTCACCGGGCAAAACTTCCTGTCGCACCTTGTGAGGCGGGTCACCGGAAGGAATAAATAGCACTTTCTCCAATCGGAACTGTTCACGAACCTCCTCAGCCGCCAATAAATGGCCGTAGTGAATGGGGTTAAATGTGCCTCCCATTACTCCCAGGCTGATTTTCAAGATGCAATAGTTTCGGGTGAACGCTTGCGGGCTCGGAAAAAAATTTCATCCGTTAAATGTGTGAGCCCCTCACCGGTCCGTGAGGAAACCGGTATATAGTTCCGTTGAAGGATTTCCTGCAAAGCAACCCCAATTTGAGGTTGTTTATCTATTTTATTTAATACCCACAGGGTAGGCTTCCTCAGGAAACCGCTATCGTAACATCGGATTTCTTCCAGAAGCGTGGAAGATTGTTCTTCTGCATTTTGAAAAATTTGGGCAAGAGTTTCTCCCTGGACTTCTAAAATCAGCAGGATGAGAGAAACCCGAAAAAGGTGTTTCAAGAAGGTGTTTCCCAACCCCTTTGACTGATGAGAGCCGGCAACGAGTGCAGGGAGTTCAAGCAGAACCAGAGGCTCTTCCCATTCCCTGCGAAGATGCCCCCGAAGAGGCTGGCGAGTAGTAAATGGATAGTCGGCAGTTTTCAATTGGAGATGGCAGAGGGCATTCATTAGTGAGGATTTTCCTGCTCCCGGGAGAGATACCAGAGCCACATCGGCAGGGATGCGATAATCCAGGTGGAGGATGCGATGTTCACCTGTCTGGCCTGATTCAGGCTGGTGAGGTGTTTGACGGTCCGAAGAAACGAAAGAGGCGTTCCCTCGCCCGCCTTGCCCACCTCGTGCGACAAGAGTTTTTTTTGACTCTGATACGAAATCGTAGAGCAGTTTCCCCCTCTCATCCAGAACTCGGGTTCCTACAGGGACACGGAGAATTAAAGATTTGCCGCCGGAGCCGGTTCTCCGATTTCCACTTCCGGGCTTTCCGGGTTCCGCACGGTAGCATTTCTGAGGTTCTAAGGAGGAAAGAGAAGAAAGGACAGGGTCAGACAGGAGGAACACATCGCCCCCTTTTCCCCCTTTTCCTCCATCCGGGCCCATCCGGGGGCGATACTTTTCCCGATGAAAACTGACACATCCGTCTCCCCCTTTCCCTCCCATTACTTCAATGAGTATCTCATCCACCCACACCATGCTCAGGAGGAAATGGGCTCGACCTCGACGATAGTAGAACCTCCTTTACCACGGGGGGTAAAGCGGACGATGCCATCCGTGAGGGCAAAGAGCGTATAATCTTTTCCAACCCCCACGAACATCCCCGGTTTGATGCATAACCCTCTCTGGCGAACCAGGATATGCCCTTTTAACACAAGACAGCCATCACTTCTCTTTACACCTAATCTTTTTCCGACGCTGTCCCTGCCGTTACTGGTGCTACCCTGCCCCTTTTTATGTGCCATCCGAGTTCCTCCTTTCAACCGCCAGGACTTTGACCCGGGAGAACGCTTGACGATGCCCTCTAATTTTTTTCAATCCTGTATAAGGCTTAAAGCGAATAGATTGGAGTTTTTTTCCCTTGACTGTGCCCAGGTGCTGGCATTTCACCCGGATCCCTTCCAGAAAAGGGGTACCAATCCAGATGCCCTGCTCGTCTTTAAGGGCAAGCACCTGCTCAACATAAAACTCCTGCCCTTTATCGGAATTCAAGAGAGGAACTTGATACTCCTCTCCCTCTTCTACCACAAACTGAATACCTCCGAATTCAACAACCGCCTTTGCCATTACCAAAAAATATTATACACAAAAACCTCAACTGGATAAAGAACGAGAAGTTCCCTGCATTTCTTGTGCCTGCGCAAAAATTGCCATGGCATCCAGAAGAGCCTGAATTCCAATTTTCCTGGTTACGCTGATATAAAGATGCCTGGGAATTCGTGTGGTCATCATCTGCAGGTCTGCTAATTTCTCTTTAGAAAGCAAATCTACTTTATTAAAGAGAGTGAGTGTAGGAATCTGAGAGGCTCCAATTTCCTCCAGCACCTGGCGCACATCTTCAAATTGTCGCATAGGGTCTTCCGCTGAAGCGTCCACGACTTGCAACAGGCAGTCTGATTGAACCACCTCCTCCAGAGTAGAATGAAATGCCTCAATAAGGGAGTGGGGCAATTTACGAATAAACCCAACCGTGTCAATCAAAAGCACAGGCTGTGGTAGGGAAGGAAGAAAAAGACGACGGACGGTGGGGTCTAAAGTGGCAAACAGAGCGTTATCCACCCGCACACTGGAGCGGGCAAGTAGATTCAACAGGGAGGATTTCCCGGTGTTCGTATAGCCGACGATGGCAAAAGAAAAGAAGCCACGTTTCTTACGCATTTTCCTGCGGAGTGAACGCTGACGAGCCAGTGCTTCCAGTTCCCGACGAACCTGCTGAATCCTTTGACGAATACGGCGTCGGTGCTTTTCCAGGTAGGGCTCCCCGGGTCCCCGAGTCCCAATTTTCCCACCCAGTCGTGAAAGTTCCACTCCTTTGTGATACAGACGAGGAAAAGTGTATAAAAGTTCCGCAAGTTCCACTTGAAGTTTCCCCTCCCGGGAGTTAGCCCGGGAAGCGAAAATTTCCAGGATTATTCCTGTTCGGTCCAGGACAGCCACCCCGATTTCATCCTCCAGATTCTTTCCTTGTCTTGGCGAAATCGGTTCATCCACCAGTAGAAAATCAAAAGGGAGTCGTTGATGGAGTAAACGGATTTCTTCCATTTTTCCAGCACCGATAAAAGAACGAGGAGAGGGGGTTCGAACGGAAGCAATTGTTGAACCTACTGGAACATACGAAGCGGTTCGTGCAAGGTGGAATAACTCCTGAAGGGATTCTTCAGCCCGGTCATTGCCCCAGCGAATCCCCAGGAGAAAAGCCCGACGGTTCATTCTGCCATCCAGGTGCCTTCGCAAATCAGATGAGCGTCGCCTCCCAAAAGATAGTGGCCGTTTTCACGGCACACCCGGAGGGACCCCCCGGGTAAATCAAAGCGAACGGATGAGGAAAAGAGGCGGCGGACGTGACCAATGTAAGCGATGGCACAGGCGCCGCTGCCACAGGCAAGAGTCTCACCCACTCCTCTTTCCCACACCCGCACCCGAGCCCGGTCAGGACTTCGGATATTGACGATTTCCACATTCGTTTTTCGGGGAAAAACCGGGAGGTTTTCTATGCCTGAACCCAGAGTCTCCAGAGGCACAGATTTCCATGCTTCCTCATCCTCAACGAATAAAACTGCATGAGGATTGCCCACCGCCCGGGTGGCGTAAAGCGGGTAGGATTCCTGATTCCATCGGAATAGCACCTCCTTGACCTTTCCTCTCAACTCCCCCATATCCACCCAGATAGTAGAAGCATGACGCCAGACTCTTTTCAAGCCTGCACGCGTATGGATGTGGAGAACTTTCTGCCGGGCGAGGCGATGCCTCCAGACATACAAAGCGAAGCACCGGATGCCATTACCGCACATCTCAGCCTCACTGCCATCCGGGTTGATGATACGCATCTGCAAATGATGGACAGGATGAATGGAAAGTAAAAGTAAACCATCGGCGCCCACGCCGTATTTTCTATGGGTTATCTGCCGGGCCAGAGAACGGAAATTCATCCGTCCAGCCAAGGACGCTTCCACAAGAATGTAATCGTTTCCAGTGGCTTGCAGTTTGGCAAAGGGGATAGGAGGCATTATCCCTTCCCGTAGCGGCGGCGCGTAGCGTGAATGACTGCTCGCGTTTCTTCCCTCATTGTGCCGTTAATCTTCGTATGGGCTTCCAGCCCCAGCAGACTCTGTGATACCGCCATCACGCAAGAGGCGAGCCCCTCTGGATGATACCCTCCTTCCAGAATGAAAACCTTAGGCACGGGTAAATGCTGAATGATGGCATCTGTAATGGCACGGAAACCTGCTTCTGTGACTTTCATCTCCGCCAGTGGGTCTTTATAGTATGCGTCAAAGCCCGCTGAAATTAGAACCAATTCCGGATGATAAAAATCCATCAAAAAAGCAAGCATAGTTTGATAGACATACTGGTAATCTGCATCTCCACATCCTTTCACCAGGGGAATGTTGATTGTATAGCCCTTTCCTTTTCCTTCCCCTATTTCTGTCCAGGAACCAGTGCCTGGATAAAACGGAAATTGGTGAGTGGAAAAATATAGCACGCTGGGGTCGGTGTAGAAAATCTCCTGCGTTCCATTCCCGTGATGAACATCAAAATCCAGAATCAGGATGCGTTCTACATACTGTCGGGATTGGGCGTAACGAGCCGCAATTGCAATATTGTTGAAAATGCAGAAGCCCATGCCATGGGAAGGAAGGGCATGATGCCCTGGTGGGCGAGCCAGAAGAAACACAGCATCCGCCTTGCCCCCTGTTACTAAATCTATGGCTTCTATCGCACCTCCAGCGGCATAGAGAGCCACCTCCGCTGAGCGTGATGATACGGGAGTATCCAGGCTAAGAAAGTAATAGTCCATCCCTGCAGGGGGTAAACGCATCACATAATCCACATATTTATGCGTGTGGACTTTTTCAACGATGTCCAGAGGGCACTTCTGGGGGCGATAGCATTGCAGAGAATCAAACCAGGGTGAGTCCTGTAGAGCCTGAACAATCCCTGTTAACCGCCCCGGCGATTCTGGATGATTCCTCGTCCTGTGCTCCAGATAAATTGAATCGTATATCAGAGCAACCTTCACATCTTTAGTATATCCGAAAAATCAATCATTGGGAAGAACCGTGCTCACGCTGTTCTCGTTCCACTCAGTCGGAAACCGAAAGAAGGTGATGTTTCAGATTCTAACGCTGAAATATCTAAAATTGTATACTGTTTTCCATTAAAGGTAATGTATCCTTTCCGGCGAAATTCCATGAGAAAACGGACCACGGTTTGCTGGGTCGTGCCAATGAGTGCTGCCATTTCTTTCCGTGAAAGTGGCAAGGTTAAACGATAAGCCTTTCCTTCCGGGGCGCCGAACACTTCTTTCAGAGAAAGCAAAAGTTCTGCCAGCCGCTGGCGAACAGGTTGGGATAGAATGGCGCAGATGTGGTCCTCTGCAATTCCCAGCTCCCGCCCGAGTTTCTTTACAACTGTAAAAAACAACTGAGGAACCTCCTGGAAATAACGAAAAAAATCCTTTTTCTCGAAAAAGCATAGCAGACAATTCGTCATAGCCTCCGCTGTTGCCCGATACGGTTCATCGGCAAAAAGAGCCCGATAACCCAACCAGTCCCCAGCCTGTGCCAGTCTCATAATTTGCTGCTGATTGTCCTTCGTCAATTTATAGACTTTTACCATGCCAGAATTAACGCAGTAAAGACCAAAAGGTGTATTTCCCTCACAAAAAATAACCTGTCGCTTCCGGTAAGGAATCGTGACCTTCATCTGGTTTAAGACCTGTAGGTTTTCTGCCGATAGCTCCCGAAATAAACTATTTTTCCTTACCCCGCAGGTAATGCAGTCTATTGGTTTCCCCATCTCTACCTCCTCCATGATGTTATTATGGGTCGGAAAGCAATAAAAAGAAAATGATATATGTCAGTCTTTTCTATTGTAAAAGGAACCTGCCTCAGGCGATTTAGGTTAATCCTGAAAATTAAAAGAGCCCGGGAGAACCCTCGGAGGAGTGCAAGCACTGCTCTCGGAAGGTGTTGGAAAGAGTATGCGCCATTCGCAAAGGCTCAGGAATACGATAATGGTGGACACAGGCAAGAACCACCTGAATGGCGCTATCCGCATCCACAAGATGCCCAACAGAAACGAACACAGGGTCCACTCCATTCCGGGTTCTCAGAACTCTTCCAATCTCTTCGCCGTTATGGAGCAAAGGGGTCCATTCGCCTTTCCGATAATCAGGCGGTGTATACTCTCCAATCAGGCAAGTTTTGGCGCACCCGATGGTAGGGCAGTCCAGCAGAACACCGATGTGAGAGGCGGCACCAAAACGCCGTGGATGAGCCACTCCCTGTGCATCCATTAAAATCACATCCGGCCACTGGTTGAGCTGACGGAATGCCTCCAGCAGGGGCGGAGATTCCCGAAAGCTCAACAGACCCGGTATATAAGGAAAAGACACCGGTGCAGAAATCGTTACTTTTTCCTGCAATTGCATTCCGGGAAAACTGAACACACACACCGCTGCAAACCCTACATCTTTCATAGATTTATCAAAAGAAACATCGGCTCCTGCTATCCGTTTTATGGAGGACAGAGAAATTTTTTGGTAGACGACCCGTTCTCGCAGGCGCTCCTGGATTTTTCGGGCTTCCGCCACATCCACATCCCAGGGATGGAGATGCTGAATTTTCATAGATGAATCCTTCACAAATTGAGTATTCGTTGGAGTCTGCCGGGGGCGGGGATCGAACCCGCACGCCTGCACGGCACTGCCCCCTCAAGACAGCGCGTCTTCCAATTCCGCCACCCCGGCAAATCCGCTTCTATTCTAACATAATGGAATGCCAGGAATGACAAAGAGTGAAAGGCTTAATGTGGGCTGTGTCCGCCTGCACCACCACCCATCATTCCGCCCATACCCTGCATCATCCCCCCGAGCATCATCATCATACTCTGGAGAAAATCCTTCAAAGGAATGACTGTGTAGCCAGGTGGAACATCAAACTCTGAAGCCGGTATAGTGGTACTCTGATACTGGGTCACCTGGAAAACAGTAAGAAAAGTTTTCCCATCCTCGGTTGTGTTGACCTCAAAAGGGAGACCTTTCATTTGTTTCCAGACTTCCAGATTTTCCTTCACTTCCACTTTTTCTATCTTAGATGCGGGCTGACCACCCGGCATCATGGAAGGGAATTTATCTTGCCACTTCTTCGCAAAAGCATCAAATTTTTGACCGATTTTCTCAAATTTAGGAAGCAGGTAATCCAGGTTCAAATCGGGACAGGTCCAGACCTCCGATTGCTTCTGTTTATCCGAGTAGATTTCAAAACCCTGTGTGGTGCAACCCGCAATGGTTTTAGTTTTCCCGATTGGTTTTACGGTAATGACCGGCTTTTTTTCTTCTGCCGTTTCTTTTGAAGAGGGTGTTTGGGAAGATTTCATTTTCTCTCTCTGTTCTGGAGGCGGATTTTTCATCATTTGCTCCATCATCCTCTGCATAGATTCCATCATCTGCACCATGGAAGTCATGAATTCGTCCAGCGTCTTTAAGAGTTCATCCACCGTAGCCACCAACGCCGTTTTCTTTTTCTCCGGTGTCATCTCCACAGTCTTCACAGTTTTTGCTCCCTCTTCATCTTCTGAAGAATCCGATGAGAACATGTTTTTTATAGGTGGAGCAGAGAAAGCCGCAATCAATTTCTCTCCATCCAGGTCCAGGATGAAGTAGACTGGATTCTCGGCTTGAACGGCCAATTTGAGTTTTCCGCCTTCAATGAAGAGTTGTGCCTCTCTGGGCTTCTGCTCTTGTTTGGGTGGAATTTTCTTTTCGTCTGCAGTTCCCTCTTTGAGTGGAGAACTGAGAGAAAAAACCCATCCTGCCCATGCGGGTGTCGCCACAAAAAACAACAAACCCATCCCCGTTCCCCATTTCCAGATTTTCATTGAATTCACCCCCATGCGATAGTATATTATACTCCAGAGTGATAATCGTGCGAAATCCTGCAGGGGGAAGATTTTCCCGGGGCGAAAATTCTGGTATGATTGAGAAGGCGGATGATAGAGGCCATCAACCTGCGGAAGTCTTATGGGAATACAGAAGTGTTAAAAGGGGTGAGTTTTCAGGTACAAAAGGGTGAAATATACGGATATCTGGGGCCGAACGGGGCGGGGAAAACCACCACCCTGAGAATTTTAACCGGGATGATGAAACCCACTTCTGGCACGGCGAAAGTGGCAGGATTTTCTGTGACTGAGGAACCGTTACAGGTGAAAAGGCGAATTGGTGTTGTGCCCGAATCAGGCGCCCTCTACGAATACCTCACTCCCAGAGAATTCCTGACCTTTTGCGGAGACCTGTATGAAATCCCGGAAAAAATCCTTCATCAAAGAATCCCGGAATACCTGGAATTCTTTCATCTTCTTCCTCATATAGACGCCCCCCTCAGCACCTTTTCTAAAGGGATGAAGCAGAAGGTTGTGCTCATTTCCGCTCTTCTGCACGACCCTGAAGTGCTGTTCCTGGACGAGCCACTCAGTGGGTTAGATGTGAATGCCGCTATACTGGTTAAGGATTTGTTGAAGCGGTTATCCAGCCAGGGCAAAACAATTTTTTATAGTTCCCACATTCTGGAAGTCGTAGAGAGGCTCTGTCACCGGGTGGCAGTGATTGATGAAGGGCTCATCCTTTCTGAGGGAAAAATGGAGGAACTCGTCGGTGGTGAAAAGGCGCAAACTCTGGAGGAAGTTTTCCGACGCCTCACAAAAGAAGGAGAAGAAAATCACGAGGTGAAAGCCTTTGTCCGAGCGCTTCAGTAGTCTTCGGTCGTTCAAAGCTTTGTGGAGAATCTCTATGAAGCAGAACCTGGGGCAGCTCCGTCTCAGCGGAACGGCATGGGCTTCCACTTCTGGTGGATGGTGGGCTTTTGCCTTCTCGTGTTTCTTTTTGCTCCTGTATGGAATCCTATCTTTATTTTTTATCTCTTTCTCCCGGGATTACTTCAACGGGCTGGTGATTGCCTACACCATTCTTTTTGTGGTTCAGGCTTTTCTGATTCTAACGAACTTCAGTGGGCTCGTGGCGGCGCCGGAAGATTTTGACCGTCTGGCTTTTCGCCCTATCTCCTCCTCCCTGTACTTCTATGTCAAAGTCTCGCTGATTTCTTTTTTCTCCTTCATCTGGGCCCTCTGCTTCTCTTTCCCTGTCACCCTCTGGTATCTGTTCACCTCCTATCCTCAGGTTTCTGCAGGTTTCTTGCTGGGTATCTTCCTGCAAACCTTTTTCATTATTTCCTTGAGTATGCTGGGTTATATTACTGTGGTGAAACGCTTCGGAAAGCAAAAGTTTCAGACAGTTCTGGATATTTTTCAGTTTCTCTTTACACTGGCACTGCTGGGCATTGCTTATTTACAGCAGAATCTGTTCCGCATCAGCGCCATAGGCACTCCCATCTTATTGCAGGGGCTACGGGACCGGTGGTGGGTTTTCCTCCTTCCCTCATCCTGGTTTGCAAGCCTGACCGCTTTCTTTGTGAACGACCCGATGGTGCATCTTCGGATAGCGGGTTTAGCCGGAGGGTTATTGACCTTTTCTCTTCTGATTTACATTTTAACCCGACTACCAGGGGGCTACCTGATGGCTTTATCCGAAGTCTTGAAAGAAACCGGTGCTGGGTCACCCCGAAAACTCTTTCTTCCTTTTCAGAGCATTTTGAATCAAATCCCCTGGGAGAGGTGGATAAAAAACCGAACCCAGCGAACACTGACGCGATTCTTCTTTACGACCATTTTCCGAGAGCCAAAATCCCGAATGACTCTTTTGACCCTGGTCGTGGTGAGTTTCCTTTTCATTCTTTTTCTGTCCTTTGGTGTGAAATTGCCCGAGGAAATAAATCCTGCGGACCGATATTTATTCTCGGTTACTCGCACCCTGGAGCGCACTATGTATTTCATCTCCATCTTTTATGTCATGGCTGTGGCACATTTCTTGAATCTGCATCTTCAACATTCTCGCTATTATCCAGCTTCCTGGATTTACTACGTTGTGCCTCACAAGGCTTCCTCTATCCTCGCGTGCTACTGGAGAATCCTCTTCACTCTGGTGGCTTCTTTATTCTTGCTCTTGTTCGGAGTTTTCTTTTTACGCTTTGCCTTTTCCTGGTTGATGGTCCAGGAACTCATCGTGGTTTTTTGGATTCTCATCCTCAGCACTCAACTGACTTACCTGCTTTATCCCCGTTTTTTATTCTCTGCTTCTGAATCAGAAGAAAGAAAACCTTCTCACAAACTTCTGATGACCCTGGCTGTGCCTGCCGTTGCTTTCAGCGTCACTTTTGCTTTGATTCTCTCACTCTCTAAAGGACTTCCAGTTTTTGGGCTGGAACTCATATTATTGACAGGGATTGGTTGGGTGCTATGGCGAAAAATGGAGCCCGGGGTGGAGAAGAGATTAGAAGATGTGGAGGTATGAAAGATGCAGGATGTAAGGAAAATTCGGAATGTTACACTCCTGGGACACGCTGGATGTGGAAAGACTTCTCTGGGTGAAAGCCTTTTATTCCACGCAGGTGCCACCACGCGTCTCGGCCGTGTAGATGACGGCACCTCCATCCTGGATTTTTACCCGGAAGAACTGGAACGGAAAAGCACTTTCACACTTTCTCTGGCATCCTTCGTGTGGGAGGGACACTGGTTCAACCTCATAGACCCTCCTGGGTTTCTGGATTTTGCTGGTGATGTGAGCAGTGCTCTACGGGCCGCTGACTGTTCCATCCTGGTAATCCATGCAGGAGAGGGGGTCCAGGTGGGAACGGAAGTTTACTGGGATATGGCTTCCCGCCAGGGACACTCCCGCATCCTCTTTGTGAATCAAATGGGCTGTGAGAATGCCCGGGACCGACTGTCGGAAGTGAGAGAAACTCTGGGAGATGGAATCGTAGCTCTTCAGGTTCCCACAGGTGCTGGCATTTCCTTTGAGGGCATTACTGAAGTTCTCAAAGCGAAAGAGCCCTACTCTAACGAAATCCTTCAAGCCAGAGAGCAACTCCTGGAAACTCTTTCGGAATTCTCGGATTCCTTTGCAGAAAAATATCTGGAAGGCAAAGAAATCTCTCCGGAGGAGATTCTGAAGACCCTCAAGGAAGGAGTGCAGGCGGGAAAAATTTTCCCTCTCCTGTACGGCGATGCTCTTCAGGGTAAAGGAATCAAAGAGTTATTGTCTGCAATTATTGCCTTTTTTGGTTCACCTCTGGATATTTCACCTCTGAAGTGTCAGGACAGTGAGAACCTGATTCAGGTGAAGCCTGATGGCCCACTGGTTGGGCTCATTTTCAAAACCGTCAGTGAACCTCATATAGGGGAAATTTCTTATATTCGGGTGTTCTCCGGGGAATTGAGAGCCGGAATGGAGGTCTGGAACGCTTCCAACGGCACTACGGAAAAAGTCAGTCAAATTTTCTCCGTTTTCGGGAGGGAACGCAAGGAGATTCCTTCAGTGCCCACCGGCGGAATCGCTGCACTGGTCAAATTACGAAATACTACTACCGGCCATACCCTGTGTGAAAAAAATCATCCCTGCAAACTGCTCCCGGTGGAATACCCCAGGCCTTCCATTTATGAAGCGGTTGTTCCCAAAACTCGTGGCGATGAAGAACGCTTCTCGGAAGCGTTAAGCAAATTGAGAATTGAAGACCCCTCTTTCACTTTTCATTACAACCCCGAACTGAAACAATACTTAATCTATGGATTAGGAGAGCAGCACTTAAATATCATTCAAATGAAGATGAAGAAAAAATTTAACGTAGAAGTGGTCATCCAGAAACCCAAGGTGCCCTATCGGGAAACGATTCGTAAAACTGCAGAAGCCATGGGGAAATATGTGAGGCAAAGCGGTGGGCGTGGTCAATACGGCATCTGCTTTTTGAGGGTTAGACCTCTTGCCCGGGGTGCAGGATTTGAATTTTCCAACGATATTTTTGGCGGCGCCATCCCTAACACCTTTATCCCCTCGGTAGAAACCGGTGTCAGGAAAGCCATTGATAAAGGGGTTCTGGCAGGATGTCCGATCGTAGACATTCATGTTTCCCTGTTTGATGGAAAATATCATCCTGTGGATTCCTCCAATATTGCCTTTGAAATCGCCGGTTCTATGGGATTAAAAGCGGCAGAAGAACAAGCCGAACCCTATCTTCTGGAGCCGATTTACACTGTGGAAGTCACTGTGCCCGAGGAGAATATGGGAGATATCATCGGGGATTTAAATGCTCGCCGGGCGAAAATCCTCGGCATGGATTCCAGAGGGAAAACGAGCACGGTGAAGGCACAAGTCCCTCTGGCAGAAATGTATAAATACGCCAATGTCTTGAAATCCATCACCCGGGGACGAGGGCTTTATTCAATGGAATTCTCCCATTATGAGGAAGTTCCCAGGGAACTCGCCATTCGGCTCATTCCGGAAATCCGAAAAGAGCGCGGTATAGACACTGCTGTAAAGGAGGAGTAAAACGGTTATGAAAATCCTTCGTGGAAAAGTGTTTAAATTTGGAGACAATGTGGATACGGATGTCATCATCCCGGCCCAGTATTGTGCGTCCAGTGAGCCCTCTTTCCTCGGTGTTCACTGCATGGAAGGGCTGGATGCGGAGTTCTCTAAAAAAGTTCAACCCGGAGATATTCTCGTGGGTGGGGAGAACTTTGGCTGTGGGTCGTCCCGAGAGCAAGCCCCTCTGGCAATCCTGGGATGTGGTCTCTCGGCCGTGGTGGCGAAATCTTTCGCCAGAATCTTTTATCGCAATGCGATTAATATCGCACTGCCCATCGTGGTCGCCCCCTTAGCGGCGGAAGAAGCACAGACGGGAGATATTCTGGAAATTGACCTGGATACGGGCAAAATCTTCAATATTACTCGCCAGACTTCCTATCAGGCTAATCCTTTCCCCCCTTTCGTGCAGGAAATCATTTCAGCGGGTGGATTGGTGAATTATGTAAAAGCGAAAAAAAGGGAAATGAAAAATCCCGCTTAAAGGAGGCGTTATTCTGTAATGAAACGAAATCAGCAGGAAGTTTTTATTCTGGAGGGTGCTCGCACGCCCTTCGGAAAGTTTCTCGGCTCTTTTAAGAATACGGATGCGAACATTTTGGGCAGTATCGCAGCAAAGGCTGCCATGCAAAAATCGGGTGTGGAACCCCGGGAGATTGACCATGTGGTGTTTGGAAATGTAATTCAAAGCTCTCCCCAGGCTATCTATACTGCCCGTCATGTGGCTCTTTATTCAGGAATCCCTCAGGAAGTTCCCGCTCTCACGGTGAATAGGCTATGCGGAAGCGGGGCGGAAGCCATCGTCCAGGCCTGCTATCTGATTCTCAGTGGAGAAGCAGACCTGGTTCTGGCGGGTGGCACGGAGAATATGACTCAGATCCCCCATGTGATTCGGGGCGCTCGCTTTGGAACAAAATACGGAGAAATTGTCGCCAGAGATTATCTCTGGGAATCCCTCAATGACGATTATTGTGGTCTTCAAATGGCTTTAACCGCAGAAAAACTCGCAGAAATCTATAAGATCACCCGACAGGATGCCGATGAATATGCATACTTGACTCAAATGCGATATAAACTGGCGAAAGAGGCCGGTGTCTTTCAGGAAGAAATCGTGCCCGTGGAAGTCACCGAGGGGAAGAATGTAATCCTGGTCCAGGAAGATGAACACCCGCGTCCGGATACCACTCTGGAGGGGCTGGCTCAGTTGAAACCCGTGTTCAAGAAAGATGGCATCATCACAGCGGGAAATTCCAGCGGAATTGTAGATGGTGCAGCTGCCGTCGTGGTGGCTTCAGAAAGAAAGGTGAAAGAAAAGGGCTTAAAGCCTCTGGGGCGGGTTGTGTCCTGGGGCCACTCTGCGGTGGACCCCAGCATCATGGGAATTGGACCCGCTCCTGCCAGCCGAAAAGCCCTGCAAAAAGCCAACCTTTCCCTGGATCAGATTGACCGCATTGAGGTCAACGAAGCCTTCGTCCCTCAGTATTTAGCCGTGGAGAAAGAATTGGGTTTAGACCGAGAGAAAACGAATGTGAATGGCGGAGCCACGGCCGTTGGCCATCCCCTGGCCGCCACAGGCGCTCGCCTGACTTACACCGTGTTGAAGGAGATGAAAAGAAAGGCTCTTACCTACGGGCTCGCCAGTATGTGCATCGGCGGAGGGCAGGGAATTACCCTCATCGTGGAAAATGTCCGCTGACTCATTTTCGTCTTCTACAAATCTTAAAGTCTATGATAATATCCTTCAAACCATTGGTCACACCCCTTTGGTTCGTCTATCAAAACTGGGTTCACATCTTTCAGGGAGGCTCCTGGCAAAATTAGAAATGATGAACCCCGGTGGGAGCGTGAAAGACCGGATGGCGATTTATATGGTCCAAAAGGCGGAGGAACAGGGGCTTTTGAATCCCGGTGGAACCCTCATAGAAAACACTTCTGGTAATACGGGAGTGGGATTAGCCCTGTATTCTGCCATCAAAGGCTACCGCTGTATCTTCACCATCCCGGATAAAATGGCGAAGGAAAAGATAGATTTATTAAAGGCCTATGGAGCAGAGGTTATCATCTGCCCCTATGCTGTTCCGGCGGAAGACCCGAGAAGTTATTATGAAGTGGCAAAGCGATTGGCGAAAGAGATTCCGAACTCCTTTCATGTGCAACAGCACTTGAATCCAGCAAACCCGGAAGCCCATTACCATTCCACAGGACCGGAAATCTGGGAACAAACCGAAGGACGAATCCATGCGTTGGTGGCAGGCATTGGCACTGGTGGCACCATTTCAGGCACATCTAAATACCTGAAAGAACGAAAACCGGATATACGAACTATCGGCGTAGACCCCGTTGGCTCCATCTATTACTCTTACTTCAAAACTGGACAGCCTGAGGAAGCCTTCCCTTACCAGGTGGAAGGAATTGGGGAAGATATTCTTTGCCCCACGGTATGGTGGGAATATATTGATGATGTGATTCAGGTGGCGGACCGGGACGCCTTTTTAATGACTCGACGCCTGGCAAGAGAAGAAGGAATCCTTGCGGGTGGGTCCAGCGGTGCTGCCGTCTGGGCTGCCCTCCAGGTAGCTCCTTCCTTCCCGCCTGACTCCTCCATTGTGGTTATTCTTCCCGACACGGGCGCTCGTTATATCTCCAAAATCTATAATGATGACTGGATGAAAGAAAAAGGTTATCTGCCGAAATAAAAAGTTTGAAAATTGAAGGATATAAAAATCCATAGGGGGCGCAAAAAATGAATAAAATTGTGGGGGTGGGGATCTTTTTCCTGTTTTTTACTGGATGTGGCCTGTTCAAAGATTATAAACTTGGACAGGCTCTCCGGCAAACCATGGAGAAGGATGCCGCCATTGCCTCCTATCTGACGGGTGGTGAGATAAGAGTCATGGTAAAGGGCAAAAAAGCCATTATCTGGGGAAGTGTGTGCAATCAGAATGAAATAGAACGGCTATCCATCATTGCCAGGAATGTTCCAGGCATTCAGGGGGTAGACAACCGAGTAGGGTTGAAAGACTGTGGGAGTGCGGCGAACCCCTTATTCTTAAATCCTTTTGAATAATTAGAAATAGCTGTGAAATTTGAGACGAAAGCAATTCATGCAGGACAAGCACCTGACCCTTCCACTGGCGCCATCATCCCACCTATTTTCCAAACTTCCACCTATGTCCAGGAAGCTCCCGGAAAGCACAAAGGCTATGAGTATTCTCGAACTCAAAACCCTACGCGTAAAGCCCTGGAGGAGTGCCTGGCTGAGTTAGAAGATGGGAAATTCGGATTTGCCTTTTCCTCCGGAATGGGAGCCATCAACACAGTCCTGAATCTGTTGAAAACGGGTGACCATATCCTTGCCTGTGAGGATTTATATGGGGGCACCCGGCGAATCTTTCAGGGAGTTTATGCCCGGTATGGAATTTCTGTTTCCTATGTAGAAGGAACAAAAATGAACGAATTAAGGAAAGCCATTCAAAGAAATACCCGATTACTGTGGTTGGAAACACCAACTAACCCTCTGTTAAAAATTCTCAATATCAGGGAATGGGCAAGATGGGCACATCATCATTCTGCGTGGTTAGCGGTGGACAATACTTTCGCCACTCCTTACCTTCAGCGTCCTCTTGAATTAGGAGCCGACATCGTCGTTCACTCCACCACAAAATATCTGGGTGGGCATTCCGATGTAGTAGGCGGGGCGATTGTGGTGAATGACCCAGAAATCGCCCGGGAAATCTCCTTTTACCAGAATGCCGTAGGAGCAGTCCCGGGCCCCTTTGATGCCTGGCTGGTTCTCCGGGGTATCAAAACTCTCGCACTCCGCATGGAACGCCACTGCGATAATGCGGAAAAAATCGCCGAATTCTTACGAAACCATCCAGGGGTGAAAAAAGTCTATTACCCGGGCTTGCCCTCCCATCCCGGATATATCCTCGCAAAACGCCAGATGAAACGCTTCGGGGGAATGATTTCCTTTGAATTAAAAAATGAGCGAGAAGCGCTGAAAGTGTTATCCCGGGCGAAAATATTCGCTCTGGCAGAAAGCCTGGGGGGTGTAGAATCGCTGATAGAACATCCAGCAAGGATGACCCATGCTACCCTCTCGCCAGAAATTCGAAAAAAAATCGGTATTTCCAATAGCCTCCTACGCCTTTCTGTTGGTATTGAACACATAGATGACTTGCTGGAAGATTTGAAGCAGGCGTTAGGCTGAGGATGCTTTCACACCGTGTAGAGCCTGAAAAGTCGTGCCCATCCCTTCCGGGTTCAAAAGAGTTTTTAACCCCAGGTGAAAGGAAGTCTGCCGGGGCCCGGGTAAAGAGGGCTTCCTATTTTCAAAGACTTGAAAAATTCCTGCCTCCACGAGGAAAAGGGCTTGTGGTTGCAAGGCATCCACCCGAAACTGGAAATGTTCCAGTCTTCTACGGAGCACCGTGAAATTGACGAAAGCGGAAAGGTCCTCCTCACCAGGGGCTCCGTAAAGATTTTCAGATACTTGATGCTTCCGATGAGCGAGCACTGTTCCTCGGGGGTAACGCTGGAATAAATCTTTTGCCTCCGCCCCGTAATCCAGCGTCAAAAAGTGCCCTGCGGTCATCCGGGGAAGTAACAAGTCCAGAAAACCCACAATATCTTCAGCCGTTTCCACTTCCTGCCCTTCCTGAAAAATCGTGCGGTATTCTTTCAGAAATTCCACGCATAAAAAACACTCCGGTTCCCGTAAGATTTCCACAAAAGCAGACCCATTCCAGTCCACAAAAATTTCCAGAAATTTCCCCCGTCGGAAAATGTAACGCCGGACCGGAAACGCATCAAAGAACTCGTTCGATAAAACAAGCCCTTGAAAAGATGGGATTTGTGTAACCTCTGAATACCATACCACTCTTTGGAGAACATCCAGGGGTAACTTTAAACTCAGGGCATCTTTCTGTCGTTCTGCAAGAGGCAGGCTTCTCTCTAAAATCGCATAACGGGTTTGGAGGAGAAGGTCAGGGTAAGTCTGCCAGAGAAAGGAGAGGAAATCCAGGGCAAGATAACCTTCTCCACCGCCCAATTCCAGCACCATCCATTGGCTTGTGGAGGAGAAGTGAAGCGAATACCAGTGAGCGAGAGTCCAGCCAAAAAGGGCGCTAACATGAGGATTGGTGAAGAAATCTCCGCGCTTCCCAATTCGCACTTTCTCGGTGGTATAATATCCGAGTTCCGGATGATAAAGACAATCTTCCATATAATTATGAAAAGAAATAGGGCCGGATTTCCGAATCTTCTCAATCAGGAACTCTTTCAGCATTCAAAGATGTAAGGGAACTTTTTGGTCCAGCGTCACATCCGCCAGCGTAACCTTACAGCGATAGGCAGAGATATGAACTCCTTGTTCAACGGCTTTCCGGAGAGCTACTCCAAATTGAGGATGGAGATGGTCATTGGGCGAGAACGCCTTCGCGTCTTCACGCTGGATGATGAAGTAGACAAAAGAAGAGAAGCCCATTTTCAGAGCCTTCATCAGGTCCTCCAGGTGACGCACACCTCTTTCTGAGGCTGCATCAGGGAAAAAAGCCACCCGATTTTCTACCAGAGTGCAGGATTTCACTTCTATCAGTGCCGAGTGTCCTCGTCCGCGTGCAAGAAAATCCAGGCGACTTTTCTGGAAAGAATATTCAGGATGAATGGATATAGAAAATTTTTTTAGCTCAGGGAATTTTCCATTTTGAAAGCCCTCCAAAAAGATTGAATTCGGCAGGCGAGAGTCCACAGATATCAGATGGTTTTGATGAGAAATTAGAATAAGGTCATAGGGCGTTTTTCTTTCAGAATCGGCAGAAACGGGCAGAAGAAAAACGGTGGAGCCCGGTTGTAATAGCTCTGTGAGACGACCTGGATTGGGTAGATGCGCCAGGACGGAGACGGGAGGAGACTTCAGGTGAACGCGAACCAAAAAACGGTTCAGGCGGCTCAGAAATGTCGCCGGGATAGGATTGGCAGAGTAGTTCATACGGGTGACTCAGGAATAAACCGCATATTCTACTCTGCTTCGTCTCCCGCCTTGAAGAATATACCCGGGAGGCAAGACCACTTCCTCTGGACGGTCTTTATTCAATTTCACCACCACGCACTTTCGTGCCACCCGCCGGGCTTCATCAATGACCTTTTCGGAAAGGAAATCGTGGAGGGCTATCTCCCGAAGCGCCTCCCGGTCGGCACTGAAAAATTTAGGTCTGATAAACATCGGAGAGAAATAGATAGAGTCCACTGACGCAGAAGGCATCTTCTGGATATATTCCGTATGGTCTGCTACATTCACCTGAATTAGAGGAAAAACAAAAGAGCCTTCAGGAAAACGGTTCGTCGGATAAGTTTGCAAGCCGCGCCGGGTGATGTAAGCAATGAGAGGGTCTTTTTCCACACCAATGACACATCGGTGCGTAATGAATGCGATGACCAGAGCATCTGTAGCCAGTCCCAGGTTGGCATCCAGAACTTCGTCGCCTTCTTGAAGATGCAAACTCTCTACCATCCAGTCCCTCTTACCCTGTTGTAAACACCGAATGCGAATCTTTGCCAGTCCGGGATGAAAAAACAGACGCTGCCCCTTCCGCGTGTGACAGACAATTTGCTCGTTCTCTATCACAAGGATTTTATCCGGGGTATGGTGACGCCAGAGGTTTTCCAGGGTAGTTCTTCTGCGAGGAAGAAAATACCCTCCCAAATCCCTTGCCACCATTCTTGCTATTTCCTCATCGCTTTTTCTCCGCAACAAAGTAGTGGTAATCAGTAAGTCCATCCATAAAAATTGTAGCATTGAAAAAATTCCCCGGCGTGAAAGGGAGAGGGGAATGCCTCTACTCTTCAATCCTTCACGCCGGGGAAGACGGAGGGTGAGATAATTCTACTTCCCTCTTTAGAATTGCACTCCCCTCTCATGTGGTGGCCGGGTCGTAAAATTACAAGATTACATCCAGCATCCAGGTGAAGCGGTTATTGTCCGATTCCTCGCTATCTACCGTGTATTCCAGCGCGGTTCGGACATTCTCCCGAATTAGATAGCCGACATGGAATGTGGTGAAGTTCGCATCCACTTCCGGGGAAACATTATCGGAGTTGATGAACTCCCAGCGGGCATCGGCATAGGTTCGGCTGTTGAAGGGATAAGTAAGGCCAATGTGCCCCGTGTTGAATTCCGCATCGGAGGAGTTAGTCCCGGCATTTTGATAACTTTCTGCAGACCATACACCGGTAAAGGTAATGCTGTCTAAGGGAACTTTCACCGATGCGCCGAAGCGGGAGAAATCCTCCGAAGGACTGCCCCACTTTCCCCAGTAGCCGAACAGTCCGAGGTCAAAGGTGGGAGCCAGCAGATAGTTGATGTGCGCCCAGAAATCCTTGTGGGCATTGTTAGTATCCCCTTCCACCACGGCGATGTCAAACCAGAAGGGCTCAGACGGGCGACCATAGAGCATGAGACCGGGAGTATCCACGCCCAGGTTTTGGGCACCAACATAGGAATGGTCCTCAAAAAGGTATCTCTGGCGGGTGAGGCGGAAATGACCAGAGCCCAGTTTTGCCGCCAGCCAGTCATCCGGGGCAAAATTCCCAGCCCTCAAAGAAAGCCAGCCCGGTGTGTGATAATCCAGATAGGTGGAGCCAGTTGCGGACGCACCCCCCTCAAACTCCACTTCACCAAAAAAGGAAAAGATGGGACCGAGGGCGCTGGCGAAGTTCACTTCATACTCATCCGGAATGGTGAAGCGAGTTCGTTTGTTCTTGGGCTGGGACTTCTGATTTTCAACCACCCAGGATAACACCCGGAGACTCACCGGTGGAAGTTCAGGAAGGGTGAGCATATCGTTGGGAGAAGTAAAGTTCCCCCCTTCCTGATAATACCCCGCCTCTTTGAAATTCCTACCGAAGTCGTTCAACCGTGGAGGAGCGGGAGAGTGGCAGGTAGAGCATGCCAGCCCATACTGCCTTGCAAAAGGTGGAATGGCATGCGCCTGCCTCGGAATCACCAGAAAAACCACCATAACAATGAACCCCAAAAGAAGAATGTGACGCATAAAAGAAACCACCTCCTTATTTTTCGGGAGCAAGGAAAGAGCATTTCTCTCAGGAGCATTCGCCTTTTTCAACCCCCACACGCCTTTTAACCCTCCTTTTTTCCTTGCCTCAGCCATCCTCTGATTTTAACTGTATAACATAAATGCTAAAAAATTGCAAGAGGGCGAAAAACTGTAACCTTTTCAGAATGTTACCCATATTATTTTGTGGGTGTAGATGGAAATTGGGGAAATACAGCTGCTGGTGGAAAAGGCAAAAGAAGGAGAGGAGGAAGCGTTTGAGCAACTGATGAATGCGTATGGAGGGTTTATTTATTCCATAGCCTATCGGATGCTGGGGCAAGGCGTTGCGGTGGATGATATATTTCAAGAAACCTTTCTGCGAGCGTGGCAGGGGCTGAAAAATTTTCACCCCGGGGGGGTAATTTTACGCACTGGCTCAAGCGCATTGCCATCAACCTCTGTATTGACCATTTTGAAGAAAAGGAGGGGGCTGAAGAAGGTTTAATCCAATTTCTCTAATTCTTGAATAATGTCGTTCAGGTTGGGCTTGAGGCGCGGGTCGTCGCTGACCCACTGATAACGAATCACTCCGTTTTTATCAAGAATAAATACACTCCTTTTGGCAAGCCCTTTTAATCCGAGAAGGTCTTCCAGAACCACTCCATAACTTTGTATAACTTTTTTATTAAAATCGCTCAACAGTGGAAATTTTAATTGATACTTCTTGATGAATTCATTGTGAACGAAGGGCGTATCTACGCTGATGGCGAAAACCCTGGCATTCAGCCGATTGAAACGCTCCAGATTTTCTGCCACCTCACACATTTCGCTGGTGCAAACCGAAGTGAAGGCGCCCGGAAAAAAGAGTAAAACGATGTTCTCTTTCCCTATGACTTCACTCAGGGTGATTTTACCGATGGATTCGCCGTTTGCACTGGGCAGAGTAAAATCTGGAGCCTGTTCATTTATTTGAACCATTTCTCTCAACCTCCCTATCATAGTGTATCACGAAAAAGCAGTGGGGGGTCTTATAATAATAGTCGGTATGGCAAAAAAGGTGAAGGAGTGGCATCGTGAGAAAAAAAAATTCTTAGAGGCGAAGCCAGAGGAGTTGCGATGGCGTTGTTCTCCTTCTCTTTTTCCATTTGAGACCACGGAAGAATGGCATGGTGTCGTAGGGTTTATCAATCAAGAGCGGGCTTACCAGGCCCTCACCCTCGGCGTCCGAATGCCAGAGGGAGGTTACAATATTTTTGTTTCCGGGCCACCGGAAACGGGCAGAAGAACCATGGTTCAGGCTTACCTGGAGGAGATAGCCGCTCGGGAATCCACTCCCCCCGATTTGTGTTATGTGTATAATTTTGAAGACCCGAATAAACCAAAAGCCATTAGCCTTCCCGCTGGCAAAGGAACTCTCCTGGCAAAGGATATGGAGAGCCTGGTGCGAGACTTAAAAACAAAATTGCCGGAAACCCTCCAGAGCAAAGATTATGAAGGACGCTTGACACCCATTTTGAAGAAAAGTCAGGAGGAGCAGGAAAGTTTGTTTGAACAGTTGAAACAACGAGCGCTGAAAAGAGGATTGATGATTCAGAGCACCAAAACCGGAATGGAAGTGATCCCCTTACTGGAAAATCGTCCCATCAGTCAAGAGGAGTTTGAGCAACTGCCCGATGAAAAAAGGAAGGAAATTTTAGAGAATCAAGAAGAGATAGAGGAATTGATACGCTCTTTCCTCAGAAAAATTAAAGAATTGCAACAGAAAGCCAAGGAACGCATTGAAAAAGTTAATGAGGATGTGATATCCTTTATTGTTCAGCCGTTTTTTGACGATTTAATGAGCAAATATGGGGGGATTTCTGAGGTGGCGAAATATCTGGAAGAAGTCCGCACCCATATCCTGTCTCATATTCGGGATTTTCTTCCCTCATCGGAAACCCCATTGCCCTTTCCCACGCCGGAAAAATCCCTTTCTGAATACTCTGTGAATGTGATAGTGGATAACGGGCATTTAATGGGTGCGCCTGTGATTTTTGAAACCAATCCCACTTATTACAATCTGTTTGGAAAGATTGAAAAGAAGCCTTATCTGGGCGGTCTCTACAGCGATTTTACGATGATTCGCGCCGGAAGCCTACACCGCGCCAATGGCGGATACCTCCTGGTCTATGCCCGAGAAGTACTGATGAACCCTGGAACCTACGATTCTCTGAAACGCGCCATAAAATTCAGTCAGATAACCATAGAAGACCTGGCGGAAACCCTGGGTCTCATCCCCACCACAGGGCTCAAACCCGAACCCATTCCTCTTCGTGTGAAAGTCATTATGATTGGCTCTCCTGCTATTTATCATCTTCTCAGCACTTATGACGAGGATTTTCATCGCACTTTCAAGGTTCGTGCCGATTTTGACTCGGTGATGGAAAATAATGAAAGATACTTGAGGAGCCTGTATCATTTTGTCATTCGGGTAATTCGGGAAGATGGCTTGCTCCCTATGAGCGCCACCGGGGTGGCGAGACTGGCTGAACATATGGTCCGAATGAGTGGAACGAAGGACAAATTGACGGCTCGTTTCGGAGCCATACGAGATGTCATCCGCGAAGCCTCCTTCTATGCTGAGCAATGGGGAGCGAAAGTCATTACCTCGGACCATATTCAACACGCGTTAGAGCAAAGGGTTTACCGCTCCAATTTAATTGAGGAAAAAATTCTGGAGATGATTCAAAAAAATCAGATTTTACTGGATGTGCGTGGGAAGGCGGTAGGGCAGGTGAATGGACTCTCCGTCTACCAAATTGGAGATTTTTCTTTCGGTCGTCCTTCCCGTATCACCGCTCAAACCTTCGTCGGTCAATCGGGGGTCGTTGACATTGAGCGAGAGGTGGAACTCTCCGGGCCCGTTCACCAGAAAGGGGTGCTGATTTTAAGTGGATTCCTGGGTGGACGCTTTGCCCAAAACTTCCCTCTCACACTTTCCGCCACTCTCTGCTTTGAGCAATCCTATACGGAAGTGGAGGGCGATAGCGCCTCAGCCGCTGAACTCTTTGCTCTGCTGTCCAGGCTCTCCAATATCCCTCTCCGACAAGATATCGCCGTCACTGGCTCTATTAACCAAAATGGAGAAATTCAACCCATCGGGGGCGTCAATGAGAAAATTGAAGGCTTCTTCAAAACCTGTAAACTCACCGGCCTCACAGGCTCTCAAGGGGTTATCATCCCCAGGCAAAATCTCCAGGATTTGATGTTAAACCAGGAAGTGATAGACGCCGTGAAAGAAGGAAAATTCCATATCTATCCGATCTCTACTGTGGAAGAAGGAATAGAAATCCTGACAGGGGTTGAAGCCGGACAGATAGACGAAAAGGGAAAATATTCTCCTGGCACCGTCTATGGTGCTATCCAACAACAATTGAAAAAATACCGGGACAGGATGGTGGCGCTGGAAAGAAAACGCCAGAAGAAGTCCCACTCACGAAAAAAAAATTAAGTGATATAATGATGGGGAGATGATGAAAGAGATGAAGATGAGAAAATGGATGTTCACCTCCATTGGGGTGGCTGTTCTGTTTGCAGGAATTTCTTCCTTTCTTCAGGCTGCTTCGGATGGAGCAGGAAAGAAAACTTACGATACTTACTGTAAAATCTGCCACGGTGAAAAGGGGCTCGGAGATGGAACCGCTGGCAAAGCCCTGAAACCCACTCCCTTTGATTTCACGGACCGAGAGAGCATGCGAAGGTTCTCGGATGATTATCTAAAAATGGTAATTACCAGAGGGAAAAAAGAGGCGCTGGTAAAACCCGGGAAAGGATATTCTCCCCTCATCATGCCCGGTTTTGAGAAAGAATTATCAAAGGCTCAGGTCAAATCCCTGATAAAAATGGTCCGAGCGATTCAGAAAGATAAGCCTGTAAACCTGGCAAAGGACGAAAAATTTCAGAGCCAATTCCAGACAGAATACCAACTTTACATAAAGAAATGTGCCCGCTGCCACGGCGATAACGCAGAAGGAAATGGTCCGGACACTCAAACCAAAGAAAAACAACCACCGTTTATGCCCCTCCCTCCAGACTGGCGGAATGACCAGCGGATGAAAAGATATACGGACGACATCCTGGAAGAACTCATAGAAAAAGGAATCACAGAGGCTATGAAAAAAGGGTATTTCACCATGGTTGGATTCGGTGCCTCCGTGAAAGAATCTGACCTACCTGCTCTCATCGCCTACCTCCGAAGTTTTTCTGCCCCTCCACCCTCAGCCGCAAAGGGAAAGTAGCCTGATGCTTCCGAGATAATCCTTATTGATTTTCGCCGGAAGGATGACAGGTCGCACACATCTCGTTTAATATATCGGCAGGCAATTTTTTTCCGGGTTCGTGGCAAGTAGCACACTCTACACCTGCATCAAAATGCTGAGAATGAGAAAACTGCTTTTCAAGAAACGAGATGGACTTTTCCGGTCCCTTTCCATGGCAATCAGTGCAGTTGAGTTTTGCCTTCTGATGGTGACAGGAATTGCATTGAGGGCGAGTCACTACTTTTTTCTTGCCCGGTTTGTGGGGTTCACCATGACATTCTGTGCATTTCAATTTTGCTTGAATCACATGACGAGCGTGGGGATATTCCAGGCTATCAAAGGTTTTCACTGTAACATTCTCGGCACCGATGTGACAGATAAGACACTCCACAGTGTAAGGCACTTCTGGCCAGATGGGCGGGCGTTCCGGCAGTCCTGCCTCTCGTAGCGCCTGATTCATCCAGGCCTGGGATGCTGTCAGAATGGCTTTGGTATACCCGATGTTGTGAGTGCCTTTTGCCTCCCGAATGAGTAAAAGATTGTGCCGAACTTGTTCAAGAATCCGTTGAACATTTTTCCTGGGAGAGGAAGAGAGGATATTTCGGACGGTTTCAAATTCTGCATTGGCGGCACTCAGGTTTTTCTCCACCAGCATCTTCCAGCCCTGGAATACCGGGCGAATGTCTTCACCATGGCATTTGACGCAGGATTCGGGACTGGCTTTATAAGTTTCACCCACTGGAATTGTATGGCAGGCTTTGCAATCCACCTGGGCGAGGAACATGGGGTCGGGCTTGCTCTCCACCCCCATTGCCCCCAGCCCTCTATAGAATTGTTTCACGAGAGTATGCTTGTCCTGGTGACAACTGGAACATTCTTCTGGAAGTACCTCCAGCGCTGCCTGTCGGGAATGAAGGATCTCCGTGTGGCAATTTAAGCATTCTATCTTGGTCTCCGTCACATGCTTCATATGAAGGTAGATATGGTCATCAATCCGCTCCAGTCTTTCAGGCTCATTATGACAGGACAGGCATCGCTCCTTTGGAACCGTTCCATCCCCCACCACAACTTTGGCGTGGCAGTGGAGGCAATCCAGGTGCTTTTCTACCGCATCTTTGTGATTAAAATAAGGCGTTTGAATCCGCATCCCTTCAGATTCCGGCGCATGGCAGAGATTGCAGTTTGCCGTTTTTTCCCCCAGTTCCACTTCCTTAAAATGACAAAGATAACAGGTGGTTGGAGTGACACTTACATGAGTTCCCTGGACAATCTGGGAATGACAGGAGGTGCATCGGAGGACTTTCCCTCTGCGCATCTGGGTGAGATGAGGTTTATGGTCAAAGACCACCCCACTAAAGTTCACCTTTCCTTCCAGAATTCGGGTTTCATGGCAACCGGAACGCAGGCAGGAAGCATTTTCCACCTGGGCCCAGGGCAGAGGCCCTGCCGTTCCTGTAAAATACTGCACCATCATAGATAACCCCTGAAATTTCGCTGAAATTTCATTCCGCACTCCTGGCGTATAATGACAATCGGTGCAGGGAATCTTACTGTGGGAAGAGGTCCTCCAGGAAGTTACATAAGGTTTCATAATATGGCAGGACCCGCAGAAGGAAGGCAAGGAGGTAACATACACCAGTCCTGAGAAAAGTATAAAGATCGTTGCGAAAATTAGTCCCGCAAGGACGACGCCCCGCTTCAGACGCTTCATATCAACACCTCTATCTCACCTTCTGAAGAAAAAACACTTTTCATAATTCACTTCCAATCCTGTCATCGTTATCATACATCCCTTCAAATAGATAAAAGTTGATAAATATCAGGGAAAAAGGAAATAAAAATCATAATTCTGTTTTTTTGAAAGTGTTAGTATAATAACGATGAGTGTGCCTGCGACAAAGGATTAGTATCGGTAAAGTTTGAATGGGAGGGGAGGAAATGAACCGGGCGAAAGGAGAAAAATTTTTATTCACCACATGGCTTTCCGGGAAAAATGGAAAGATATGGTGCGGGGCTTTCCTCTTCACTATTTCATTGCTGATAGCGGCAGAACGCACCAAAAGTTCTTTGCAGAGTAGTAAGGAATGCGGAAAATGCCACCGAGACATTTATGAAGTATGGAAAGAATCTCTGCATGCCCTCTCTCACTCGGACCCAATTTATCAAGCATCTTATCAAAAAACCTATACGAATACGAAAGGTGAAGCCCGCAAAATCTGCAACCCCTGCCATGCCCCTGCTTCTCTCGTCAACAGCGATTATGATGTAGAACTTCCCCTCACTCAAGAAGGTATCCTTTGCGACTTCTGCCATTCCGTGAAAAGCATAGAGTTGAAAAAAGGGCTAAACCGAATCACCCTGGACCTCGGTGACACGAAACGAGGTCCTATCTCTTTTCCCAAACAGTATGGGTCATTACGGAAATATCCTCACGGTGTAGAGTATTCTCCTCTTTTCACAGATGCACTATTTTGCGCTTCCTGCCATGAGTTCGTGAACGATGCAGGCGTGAAAGTCCTCAGCACTTATTCTGAGTGGAAAGACTCTCCTTATGTGAAAAAGGGCATCACCTGTCAGAAGTGCCATATGCCTCTGATTGAAGGGAAAATCGTTATCACTGCTGAAGAGCGTGTCGGCAAGGTGAACCTCCACAAAATCTCGGGTGGAAGTTCACTGGAACAATTACAAAAGGCCGTGCAGGTTGAGATTACAGATACCCGGTGGGAGAAAGAGGGGCTCTGGATAGGCGTGACGGTCACCAATGTAGGAGCAGGGCATAAAGTTCCCACCGGTCTTCCCCTGAAGAAATTGACCCTGAAGGTTCGCGTCACACTCCCGGGTGAAGTCGCAAGAGAGCAGGAAAGAGCCTACTCTCTATCTTTTACTGATTTGAGTGGCAAGCCTGTGGAGGATATTGGAAAATTGATGGACCCTACCTCCAGCGTGTCTCTGGCTGGCGATAATCGCATCTCTCCGGAAGAAACGCGGGAAGAGATTTTTCTCTTCCCTGTGCCCGAAAAAAGGGGGGTGAAAGTGGAAGCCTTCATTCAATATGAATTTAATGTTATGCTGTTGGAGCCCCGATATATACGCATAAAAATTGCCGAGACTTCTGCGGAGGTAAAGTGAGATGAAAGAAACGCGTCGCCATTTCCTCGCCTGGCTCGTTCGCATCACTGGATTGGCAACCCTTGCAGGCTTCCTTTATCCTTTCATTCTTTACTTAAAGCCTTTGTCCTCCAGCATCTCGGCACAAACTGTAGAAATCCCCCTGGAGGAAGTCCCTCCGGGTGAAGCAAAAATTGTGTCATACAGGGGAAATCCGACCATTGTGGTTCACGCCAAAGAAGGAATGGTAGCCCTTTCGGCAGTGTGCACTCATCTGGGGTGTCTGGTTCGCTGGGAAAAAGCCAGGGGAGAATTATTTTGCCCCTGCCATGCCGGGCGGTTTGATTTGACCGGTAAGGTTCTTGGAGGGCCCCCACCCAGGCCTCTACCGAAAGTTCCGGTAAAAGTTGTCGGTTCCTCCATCATTCTGGGATGAAGATTTCCCTGCGTCACAAGCTGTTTCACTGGTTTGATGAGCGGGTAGGGTGGGGTGAAATTGCCAAAAAACATCTCCACGGATATCTTCTGCCAGAAAATATCAATGCCTGGTATTCCATGGGGTCAATCCTGTTAGCCCTTTTCGGGCTTCAGGTGCTCACCGGTGTGCTTCTGATGATATATTACCGTCCCACTACAGAAGACGCCTTTTCCAGCATTCGGTCGATTATGACGGAAGTCCCCTACGGATGGCTCATTCGGAGCATCCATGCCGCCGGCGCCAATGTGATGATTTTCATTCTCTTCCTCCACATGCTGAGCACTCTTTTTATGGGGTCTTACAAAAAACCTCGTGAATTAAACTGGGTTACCGGGTGTGTGCTTTTCGCTTTCACTCTGGGACTTGCCCTTTCCGGGTATCTCCTTCCCTGGAGTCAACTTTCCTACTGGGCAACCACGGTAGCCACGAATACGGTTACTACCATTCCGCGATGGGGAGACACACTCCTGCTATGGGTTCGCGGGAGCGCCCAGGTCTCCCAGGCAACGCTCGGGCGCTTCTTCGCCCTTCATGTGGCAGTCCTTCCACTCCTCGTTATCCTGTTCATCCTTCTACATCTTTTCTTCGTTCGCTCCACCGGTATCTCCACTCCTCCTACCCTCGCAACCCAACCCAGAAAAATCATCCCATTTTACCCGGATTACCTACTGGAAGACCTGAAAATGATTTATCTGGCTCTGGCTCTGGTGGCATTCCTGGTGTTTTTCTACCCCGGCTTCGTCTTTCCAGAAGATTCGCTCATCCCGGCAGACCCATTCAGCACCCCGGAGCATATCAAACCGGAGTGGTATTTTCTGGCAAATTATCAACTTCTCCGTCTGATTCCGAATAAAATCCTGGGTATCCTGGTGCAGGTTGTGGCAGGGCTATTTATCGTTCTTTTACCATTTATTGACCGGAGTCCGGAGCGCCACCCTCTCCGACGCCCAGCCTTTACTCTCCTGTCTATCCTTGCCCTCCTGGGTTATATCGGCCTCATCTATGCGGGTCTGAAAGAATAAATCATGCGAAAAATCTCCTGGCTTGCTATTTTCTGCTTTTCACTATTTGTTCTTTTCACACCGGGATGGGCCGCTGAAGCACAGGAAGAAGAAGTTTGCGTAACCTGTCATGAGATGTTCAAAGGGGATATGCCCAATTTATATCATCCGGTAGAGCTCTGGCGACAAAGTTCTCACAAAGTCCAGGGAGTCACCTGCACCGGCTGTCACGGGGGAAATCCAAAAGACGAAGCGGAATCTATGAGCACACCCGATTTCATCGGCAAGCCCTCTGCCTCCACGATTCCATTTATGTGCGGGAAATGCCACACCGACATCAGGGAAGAATACTTATCCGGCGTGCATTCTTTTACATCTGGCTCCCGCCGCCCCACCTGCATCACCTGCCACAATAGTCATAATATCCAACCCCCGATCCTGGAAAATATCATTGAACATCAGTGCGTCTCCTGCCATAAAGCGGAAGAAATCACTTATTTTCAATCTTTCATACTCTCTGTGAACCAGGACGCTGAAAAGGGAAATGAAGAGCTGAAAATGCTACATCATCACTGGGTAGACATTTCCATTTACCAGAAGATACTGAACGCCTGGAAAAATAGCACCCGGGTGAAACTCATTCATCTGTCTGAACTGGATAAAGTGAAAAGTGAAACAGAAAAAATTTCGGCCTCTCTGAAGGAAATTCACCAGAAATATGAGATTATACTCCGGAACGAAGCATTGAAGAAGAAAACAGGAAAATTCACTATCGCCTTTTTACTTCTCTCGGCGGTGGCCCTCCACTTTTACTACCGGGAAGTGGAAAAGAGCCGAAAAAGGTAAAGCCCGGATTCTCTCGTGCACTCGCTTGCGATAAAATGATAGAAGGCGGATGGACAAAGAGATTGTTCACACCGTAAAATCTTACGGCATTCTCCTCGTGTGGGTTTCCGCTATCCTTCTCGGCGTGGTGCTTCTTTTACTGGCGCTCCGTGGTAATCCTTACCATAGCGTAGAATTGGGCTACCGACAGGCTTCCGAAGTGGATGCCGGATTGAGAAGCCGTATACTCTTCGTCTCGTTCCCTCTGCTCTCCATTCTATTCTCATTTGCCAGCGCCTTTCTTCTGACCTACGATGGAATGAGAGATACGGAAAGTCTTGTATTATGGGGAAGATATGCCGTTAGCCGGGTAATTTTTCCCCGTCTACTTCTTTTTTTCACCTTCCTGATGGCAACAGCGTTGTTGATAATTCTTTTAATGGGGAATTTTTATACCGATGTTCCGGATGGAGCAATCTTTATGGCTTCCATAACCTCAGCCACCTATGTCGGTGGCATTTCAGCGGTCGTAAGTGGATTTTTCCGCAATCCGCTTGCAGGATTCCTTTTATCCTTGCTTCTCTCCGCTTACTTCGGTATTCTTCCATCCTCTGTCCCCGGAATAGAATCCCCCCTCAGAACTCTACTGGATCCATACTTTCTCCTGCACCACCCCAACTTGATTTCTGGAGAAGGTTTCATCTTTGGCAGGGAGGGTCCAGTGTTTCTGCTGAACCAGGGTTGGTGCTTTCTCATTGGCCTGGGGTTATTCTTTTACATTCTTCAATTTTTTCAGTTTTATAAGCGCCACTTCTTCTAATTCCTAATTTACAATCCATTCCTTGAAATAAATCACAGAGGCGAAGAAATGGTGCTTTGTTGACCGTTCTCACAACGATGAAATGGGTAGAGTGAGAGAAGCATTGGATATAATGCAAGTTTCCGGGGGTTTGGTGAAGCCTTCAGCGGAGAAAGCCAGAGCCTCTTCCATATTTTTCGCCGGCAGAAAATGCATTTTTCCTGCAGTTTCTGCTGGCAACCGGGAAAGAAGAACAATTTGGGTCCGCTGAAGTTTCAAAAAATGACAGTAGGCAATGTGAGCCGTGTGGTCATAATGGTCTCGCATGAGTTCTTCCAGAGTTTCCGGGTGAGTCCAGCGCATCCAGCGCAGAATGCCCTCTCCAGGCCCTCCATCCAGAGAGGAAACAAACAGGATGCATCCACCATCCCGAACCGCTCGGGAAGCGTGCTCCAGGGCTTTATGGGCTTGATAATAAGTAAAATCATAGGGGAATCCGCCTGCGGAAGCGATGACCAGGTCAAAGGGTTTATCTATTTTTACCGAGAACCTTTTTTGAACGAAGTCGCATCCTGCTCTGTGGGCTTTTTCCAGGTCACCCGCAAAAACCCCTATCATTTCTCCACTATCTCCCAGAACGGAGGCAATTGAAAATAGCCAAGCGGACCCTGGCATTGCCCGATATTTTTGAACAATATCCCGAATGTCTTCATAAACTGGATTCCCATCCAGAATGCCAGCATCTGCTTTCGGCGCCTTACCACGCCCCGGTAAAGGCTGTAATACCCGTTTGTGATTCGCCTGTATGGTTTCATAACCGGCTACACCGGGCATAATCATTTTGGGCCCCCCGGTGAAGCCAGCGTAGTAGTGGAAGGTAATGGAGCCTGTTACCAGAATTTTATCAAATTCAAAAAGCAGTGAATTTAAGTAGATAGGTGTGCCTGCCTCAGAATTACCTAAAAATTTCAAATGGCTGAAATCCCGACAATTATGGATATGAATTAGAGAGTTTTGAACGATAGTTTTACCCAGATGCTCTTTTAATAGCCTTTGAAGAGGAGGCTTATGGGTTCCTGTGGCCACCAAAAATTCCACTTGCGAGGGGAGAGACTCCCGAATAATTTGAATCAACGGTGGTAGCAGAATATCATACCGAACCTTTCGTGTGGGGTCAGTCACCAGAATCAGGATGCGGTCATTCGGCCTTAAGAAATCGCGGAGTGCCGGAGCCTCTACGGGGTGTTCTAACGCTTCCATTACCCGGGAAGTCGGCTCTGCCACCGGAGCATAAGAAGGGGAGAGATTTCTATGATTCCAACTCTCGGGGAGAGTCAGGCGAACATGACTGCGACCATAGGGCAGCGAGTAATGGATTGTTCTCATCTTGAAACTCTACATTTCAAATCTGCATACTTCATAATCCAGGATATCCGATCCAGGTGATGAAAAGGCGAGCGAGGAAAGCCCCCAGAACAACCGCCGCCACTACCATCAGGCTGACGAAAAAAATTGCCACACCAGAGGGTCCTACTTTGCGCCTTGCAGTTCTAATCGCCAGAGTTTTCCTCCTTTCATCAGGTCGCCTCCTGTGACCAGGAGGGAGCCGTCTTCCATCACCACTACATCACGAAGGAAGGCGAAGTCCGGGTCGTTCAAATCTTTCGCCCCCAATCCCCAGAGGAATTTGCCATCGGCATCAAAGGCTTGAAGAACACCGCGGTCATAGTCTACCACAAAAATTCGTCCTTCAGAGTCTACATCCAGCCCCGCTGGAGTGAGGAACTTCCCTTTTCCCTCTGCTCCATATCCACCGAAATAGGAGAGGTAAGAACCATCCGGGGCGAAAAGATAGATACGCCCCAGGCTGCGGTCGGACGCATAGACCCGTCCATTCGGCGCCACCGCAAGACCATTGGGAGAAAAGCTCCCCGCCACTTCTGCGGGAGGAGTCAATACACGAATCACCTCTCCGTCCTTTCCTACGGCAAGAATTCGCTTGTTTCCTCGGTCGGCGATATAAACAATTTCACTCTCCGGGTCCACAGCCACTGCCTTTGGATTCAGTAGACTACCGTATCCTTTCCATCGCTGAAACTGATGTTTTCGCCTCCCCTGCTCGTTGATTTGCAGCACCGCATCGCTCCCGTGGTCCACCACGAAGATGCTTTCATCTAACCTGGCGATGTCTGTAGGGAAAATGAGGGGTGGGGTATTGAAAAGCCTGAGTTCAACAGAGTTTCTTTTCTCTTCAGCCTTCTCACCAGAAAAATCAAAAGAATAAATTCGGCCGCCTTTCTTCCGGTCCACATCCACAACAGCATAATTGTCTTTCCCCAGCGCCACAATCCCATAGGGCTCTTTCAACGAACTGGAAAGCAGGGTATGCTGGATATCAGGAGCGGGTGCACCTGTCACGAGCGTTTGAATCGTTTTCTGTGCCTCTTTAACCACGACTGTGCGTGGCTTCAGCGGTGGCGTCTGTGTCAGCAAAATGTAATACACATTCAAAGTGAAAGATGCTGCCGTAATCAGCACAAACCACCAGAACCCATTTATTAATCTCCGTATCATTAACGCACTCCTCTTTTGAATTATAATTACAACGACAGGAATTGTGAAGATTGCCGCATTGCTTTTTACTTTGCAAGGGTTGTCTTTGTTACTGTTCAAATCCACCTCACTTCGCTTTCCAACGGGCATTCTTCTCACTTTCTTCATTCTGTTCTATACCGGTCTTTCGCTACCTGTACTCCTCGTCCTGACGCTTTCCTGGGGTATTTTCTGGGGCCTTCTTCATTGGACGAGAATCCCCTCGTTAAGAAGAATCGTCTTCTCACTGCTGACTTATTCTATTCTTCTTGTTCTCACCGGGTTCGTGGCAGAAAAAATGTTGAAGCCTCCGCTTCCTCCTCTTTTATGGGCGCCTTTTCCCCCTCTTTTCCTCCTTTCCTCCTACTGGGGACCGAGAATACAGGAAGCGAGAGAGGCAGAAAAAAATGCAAAACCAGTTACTTTTTCATCGGAGGAGTTCATCGTAGAAGCGGGGATACGAGGCGTGGAATTTTTTTTCTGGATGACGGAACTCTATCCATTCATTGTGATTTCCGCTTTTGCTCATGCCATTTTCCTGCGAGGTGTGAGGAAGGAAAAAGCCGGAAGCCGATTTTTCAGCGCCCGCTTCTTTACCCTTTTCTGCGCCCTTTTAGGTAGAGAGTGGTTATGGAGGATGTGAAAAAGGAGCCCCGGGAAGCGAGATTTAAATTTTGAATCTATGTGATTGTTCGGAATTATGTGCTTTGGATTTAGAATTTCCATCAGGAGGGATGAAAAATGCTGGTGGGCGGAAAGTATAAAAAAACTGGAAAGTTAGTTCAAGTCGCCAGCCCGTATGATGGTAGGATTGTGGGTGAAGTCTGGTATGCGGATGAAAACACGGTGGAAGAAGTCATTCTAACTGCGGAAGCCGGGAAAAAGATTATGGCTTCCCTTCCCGCCTACCAGCGGTATGAAAAATTAAAAAAATCTGCTGACCTGCTTATTTCTCGGAAGGAAGAATGGGCTCGCCTGATTGCTTCCGAGTCAGGAAAGACCATACGAGAAGCCACAGCAGAGGTGGAACGGGCATTTCAAACCCTCATAATATCCGCGGAAGAAGCCAGGCGTCTCCACGGCGAGACCGTGCCTTTTGATGCTGCCCCACGAGGTGAAAATAAGCAGGGATTTTATCTTCGTGTGCCCGTTGGAATTGTATTAGCCATCACACCGTTTAACTTTCCTTTGAACCTCGCCTGCCACAAAGTGGGTCCTGCCCTCGCGGGCGGAAATTCTGTCATCCTCAAACCCTCTTCCTACACTCCTCTCACCGGAGTAAAATTAGGGGAACTTCTGCTGGAGGCGGGTTTCCCGCCAGAAGCCGTCAGCGTTCTGGTGGGTCCTGGCAGCACGGTGGGGCTCCGCCTGGTTTCAGACCCTCGTATCCGCCTGATTAGTCTGACAGGAAGTCCGGAAACCGGAGAAGAAATCGCTCATTCCGCTGGCATAAAAAAGTTGCTTTTTGAACTCGGCTCTAACTCCTCAGTTATTGTGGATGATATTGACCTTCCTGAAACCATTTTGAAGCGTATTATCTTCGGCGCCTATTCTCAAGCCGGTCAGGTCTGCATTTCCATCCAGAAACTCTATATCCTAAAATCCAGAAGTCAGGAGGTGATTGAACGATTGGTGAAAATGGTGAAAGCACTTAAGGTTGGTGACCCGCTGGATGCCACCACGGATGTGGGACCGATGATAGCAGATTCGGCTGCTGACCGGGCGATGGAATGGATGGAGGAAGCCCTGCAAGCGGGTGCTCAATGCCCCACTGGCTTGCACCGTCAGGGCCGTCTCATTCAACCGGTTATCCTTATCAACGCTGATGAAAACCTAAGAATCTGCAAAAAGGAAGCCTTTGCACCTGTGCTGGTGATTCAGGAAGTGGAATCATTTGAAGAGGCTCTCCAGCGTGTGAATGCTTCAGAATACGGCTTACAACTCGGAATTTATACCGAGAATTTGAATCATATTTTGAAAGCGATTCAGCAGGCAGAGGTGGGCGGAGTTTTCATCAATGACATTCCAACCTTTCGCGTAGATTTAATGCCCTATGGCGGAGTCAAACGAAGTGGCATCGGGCGGGAAGGTCCCCGCTACGCTGTTGAAGAGATGACCGAGCTCCGCCTGATTTCCCTCCAGCCCCTCGCTTAGACAATCCTCCACCAGCGGAGAGTGGGGATGTTCGCTGGCTTCTTTTACCGGTTTTCCTCTTAGTTAATTGCAAAAAGTCTCATTGGCTCCCTCTCAACTTATTCACAAAGAGTGTGGAGAAACTCAAGGAAAAAACCTGTAAGTTCCTGAAAAATCTTGAAGAAGATTCGTATAACGGAGAAACTTTTTGGGCATAAGTGGGTTGAATAAAGATAGGGTGAGAAGAAGTGGCAAAGGAATGCTGTCGTCGGGATTTTCTGAAAGGTGCAGTGTTCACGGCGGCCGCCTTTATGACCGGAAAGGGCTCGGCGTTTGCCGTTCAGAAAGTGATGGAAAAGCGAAAACTGGGCAGAACAGGCTGGAAGGTTTCAGTTGTGGGTTATGGCGGTGGCCCTATTGGGGGCATGCGGATGTCCGATGAGATGGCCGTGGGCATCCTCCGCCTGGCGATTGACCGGGGGGTGAATTTTTTTGATGTTGCGCCCACTTACGGCCGTAGTGAAATCCGCCTGGGAAAAGCCATACAGGGGTATCCAAGAAAATCTCTTTTTCTGGCAACGAAAATTGAGAGCGCCAGTGGAGAATGGACGGCGAAGGAAGCCACAGACCTCATTCATCAGAGTTTGGATAGACTACAGGTGGACACGATTGACCTCATCCAGTTCCATGGGGTCGGAGGAAGGGAAGGGTTGAAGAAAATTCTATCTCCCGGAGGTGGGTTGGAGGGAGTGAGGAAGGCACAACAAAAGGGTCGTGTCCGATTCGTCGGCATCACGGGCGGACATCATCCGAGAGAGCTGGAAGTAATGGTAGAAGCAATAGAAACTGATGAATTTGACACGGTGATGCCTTCTTATAATATTGAATTTACAGAGGCAAGTAATGAAGGTGGAGTTTTTGAAACTGCGGATAAGCACCGCGTGGGGGTTATTATCAAAAAACCTTTCACCCAGCAACCGCCTCTACCAAGATGGTTCGGTGGAGGGTATCGGAGCCTGATTCCGGATTACGGAGTAGAGAAGTGTATGCACTTCGTGATTCGTAGTCCTGGGGTTCATGTCGTCATCCCTGGCATGCACACTATGGAACATGTGGAACAGGACACGGCGTGTGGATACACCGCTCCCATTTTCTTACCGTGAAGATAAGCCAGAAACTATTCATACATCCATCTGCTCGGGTTTTGAGTTAAAGAAGCGGTAGAATCAGAGAATTTGACAGAGGTAAACGGATGCATTTCTTTCTTTTCCCATTTGATTGAGTAAAGGAACTCCGACTCCTTATCATATCCTTTCCCTGTTATCCTTTCTACGGGCGCCCACAGGTCGGTTACCTCAAGCCTGCGGTCCGCACAGCGAGGGGCACTTTCTCCTTCCAGAGCCGCCTATACATAGACGGGCAACGCCGGCGGCAGAGATAACTTGACAATGCCTGAAAGATTGAATTACAATAAGATGTTGGGACAGAACTTAAAGGAAGGAAAAGAAATGGAAGAATTTAACTGGACGCAGCGAATCGTTGAGTTAAAGGAAGCGACTCCGGGGATTTTCATGGATGTTTCCTCCCTAAACGATTTCGTGGACATCAATCGGAAGGGGTGGATTTCTCCTCTTTATGATTTTCGGCTGAAGAATTATGCAGAATACCTGGGACGGCGACGGGATTTTAATGTTCTGATTTCTCCCCTATCCAGCCGTGCCTATCTCTTTTCCCATCAACTTGCAGTGACTTCTACTGTTATCCAGAAGATGGGTGGAAGGTCTATCTTGGCGGATGAGGTAGGGCTGGGGAAAACCATTGAATCCGGTATGATTATGAAGGAACTGCTACTCAGGAACCTGGTGAATCGGGTTCTCATTCTGGTTCCTGCCTCCCTTGTCACGCAATGGCAGGAAGAAATGCGACACCGCTTTAATGAACATTTCGTCATTTATGACACGGATAAGCGCAAAGAATTGGAAGAGAAGTACGGTGACGATAAAAACATCTGGGAATTGGAAACTCGGATTCTTGCTTCTCTCCATGTAGCCAAGCAGAGGCGTTACCGCGAGCAAATCCAAAAAATTCCCTGGGACCTGGTTATTGTGGATGAGGCGCACCGGTTGAAAAACTCTGCCACCCAGAATCATAAACTGGTGCAAGGCCTGAAAACCAAATATCTACTCTTGCTGACTGCTACCCCATTGCAAAACTATTTGATAGAACTTTATAACCTGGTTTCGCTGGTGGACAAAGAATTGTTAGGTGCCAAGAGCGGTTTCAAGCGGCGTTTTGAAGACCATTCTCAAGACCCGGTGGTTCTGGAAAAGTTAAAGAAGCGTCTGCGAAGAGTGATGATTCGGAATCGTCGGTGCGACATCGGCTCTGCTTTGAGTTTCGGAAAACGCCATGCGCTCACTCTGCAAGTAGAACTGGATGAACCCAATCGGACTTTGTATAACCTGGCAAGCCGATATGCTCTGGAGGGTTACCGGAAGTCTATTGCAGCCAAAAATTCCACTTATGCTTTCTTCCTGATGCTGGTTCAGAGAATGCTCACCAGTTCCACTTCTGCTCTGGAGAAAACCCTCCAGAAGCGACTGGAAATGCTTCAAGAAGTCAAGCAAGGAAAACGGAAGAGCATTCGTCTACGGGATTTTATAGCTCAGGAACTGGAGGTCCGGGCTATAGAAGAGGAAGTAGTGGAGGATGACTCTTTCCTCTCAACTCTGGATGAGGAAATAAAAGAAATTCAGAAGATTCTTCAGATTATTCCGAAAGTCGTCACCCATCCGAAACTTAATATTCTCGTGGAGATGCTGGACCGAATCTATCAGGAGTCAATGGATGCGAAAGTGGTGATTTTTACAGAATTCCGTTCTACGCAGGATTTTCTGGGCGTGGCTCTGAAGGAAAAGGGTTTTGATGTGGAAGTTTTCCATGGAGGATTGTCGTTAAGGGAAAAAGATGCTGCCGTGGAGCGGTTTGAGGAGGAAGGCCAAATCCTGATTAGCACGGAGGCGGGAAGCGAAGGGCAAAATCTCCAATTCAGCCACATTGTCGTGAACTATGACCTGCCCTGGAACCCGATGAAGGTGGAACAGCGTATCGGGCGAGTTCACCGCATCGGTCAAACCCAGGATGTTCAAATCATTAACTTCTCCACAAGAGATACCGTGGAAGAGTACCTGCTCCGCATTCTGGAACATAAGATCGGGTTATTTAAGGAGGTAATGGGCGACCTGGAAACTATTCTCGGGTATGTGGCGGGTGACACCAGTTTTGAACAACTTCTGATGGACCTCCTGGCAAAGAATTACTCGGAGAACGGTATCCGATTTGATGAAGTTTTTCAGAATTTGGAGGCGAGAATTGAAGCAGCCCAGAAAGAAGCCGACCTCTCCCTCCTGACCGACCTGAGCCAGCGCGGCATGAACCTTTCCCTGAAAGACCTTTTTCCGCATTTTGAGCAGTATACTCCCGGACGGGAAGAAATCTTCTATCGCCGATTCATGGATGAATACCTGGACAAATATAATGCCCTTACGGATAAATCGGATGAATACATTGCGTTTAATGTGCCTGGACATCAGGCTCACAGTTTCATTTTTTCTGATTTTATACGGGGGACAGTGAATCGTGAAATTGCTCTTGCCAAGCCCTACCTGGAGTTTATTGGAATCGGGCATAAATTTGTGGACGCAGCCATTCGGGAATCCCGAAATCTTCTTCCCGTTTCTGTAGGAAAAATTTCCAGAGACCTCCTGATGGATTATGGCATATACAACCCGGGTAACCAGGGTATTCTGGCTTCATTCCTCTCAGAATTGCGATGGACAAACGGTGGAGAGGAGCGATTCTTTACAGCCTTCACCGATGGCAATGAGACGGTGATTCTGGAAGGACTGGAGGAACCTCTGATGTATCTGGATGAACTTCCTCCTCACTTTTGCTCTGATTTGCCCCTGGAACTGTTTCTGGATAAAATCCTGAAAAAACTTCGTGAGAAACTGGTGGAGGAACGCCAGCAACTCTTCAATCAACGGAATAAGGAGGCAGAAGAAATACGGACTTATATTTCAGATTACTACAGCGACTTACGCTATGATATTGAACTCCAGTTAGAAAAAGTCCAGATGGAGTCTCTGCAGATACGCAAGAAACGACAGCGTGTGGAATGGAGTGAAGAAGAAAACCTTGCCAGCCGTGAGACATCCCTGAAGCGTCTCCGGAACGAACTTTTTGCGGAGATGGTGAAGCTGAATGCCCGGGAGAAAGAGAAAATCCGTGAAATAGAGAAAAATCTTGGCATTACTGTTCACGCCAAACTTTTATCCATCGCTAAAGTCCGTATCTTTTAGGGTTTTCTCCTTCCCCGAAACTTTTTTCAGCGAAAAGAGTTTATGAAAGTCGGAGGTGAAGTAAGATGACGAAAAAAGTCATCACAATGATTTCAGTGTTAGTAATCAGCTGGGGGGTGCTTGGCTCCACTGCATTTGGAGAACACCCCGGAAAAGGAGCAGGGAAATCTGAAGGAAGAGAGCATCCTCGGTTCTTTTTCCAGAAGATGGATACCAACCAGGATGGAAAAATCTCCATGGAAGAATGGCATCAAGGCTGGAAAAAACTGTTTGACCTGGTTGATACCAATCAGGACCATTTTTTAGTCCGTGAGGAAGCAAAAGCCTTTGCTGAAAAAATACGAACAAGTGGCGGTAACATTGAAGAGAAATTCGCCAGGATGGACAAGAACCAGGATGGAAAAATTACGCAGGACGAGTGGATAGGCCCCCCTGGGCTTTTCCACAATTTAGACCGTAACGGGGATGGAGCCATCACGAAGGATGAATATCCTGCCCCACAGAAGGAGGATGCCCTGGCACGATTCAAAAAGATGGATGCCAATGGAGACGGGAAAATCTCTAAAGAAGAATGGAAGGGGCCGGCTGAACTTTTTAACAAAATTGATGCCAATCAGGATAGCTCCTTAACCCCTGAGGAATTTCAGGAATTTCATAAGAAGTTGAAGAGGGACCAGACAAAGACGGAGCCAGGAGTAGAGCATGACATCTATGCCCAGTTCGACCGGATTGACCAGAATAAAGATGGCAAAATCTCCCCGGAGGAACTGGACGCCTGGGCGCATCAGCTTTTCTTAAAACTGGACCGAAACCAGGATGGAGTGTTAGAACCTTCGGACATGCCACTACAGGGACAGGGCATGCCACACCCCGCCGGACCACGGGCAGGTAAGCACCGGTAAAAGTTAGTTCCAATCCCATAGATTTTCAACCCTTTTTGAGGTGGAGGGAAAGGGAAGTGCCCTCCACCTTGTTTTATGCGGGTTTTTTATCCACCCACTCACATTCCAGGCGGTGAATATAATAAATAATGGGATGGAAGAAGATACGATTGTGGCGCCAGCAACGCCTGTCGGCGTGGGAGCCATCGGAATTATTCGCCTGAGTGGTCCTGATGCAATCTACATTGCAAGCCAATGCTTCCGTTCTGATAAAGGAACCCGATTGGAAACCCTGGAAAGCCACAAAGCCACTTATGCCTCAATGGTAGAGCCTGACACAGGAATCACTGTGGATGAGGTCGTCTTTCTGGTGATGCGGAAGCCCCATTCTTATACAGGAGAAGATGTGGTGGAGATACATTGTCATGGAAGCCCGGCAGTTTTGAGGCGAGTGATGGAAGTGCTAACCCGGTTAGGCGCCCGGATAGCCGAGCCCGGAGAATTCACCAAGCGTGCTTTCCTGAATGGTCGCATGGACCTGGCACAAGCGGAAAGTGTGGCAGAACTTATCACCTCTGCCACGGAACAGGCGCGAAAAGTGGCTCTGGCACATCTGCAGGGTCAGTTATCCGCTGAAATTTCAAAAATTTCCCGGCACCTCTATTCTACCCTTGCCGCCCTGGAAGTGGTGATTGACTACGCAGAAGAAGATGTGGAAGAGGTTCCCACAGAAACTCTGATAAGCAACCTTCAACAGGCAGAATCCCTTCTACAAAAATTATTGGAGACTTATCGGGAGGGGAAGATTCTTCGGGAAGGTGCTCTGGTGGTCATCGCAGGCAAGCCGAATGTGGGAAAGTCCAGTTTGCTTAACGCTCTCCTCCGACAAGAGAGAGCCATCGTTACACCCATTCCTGGAACGACGCGAGATTATATTGAGGAGACTGTGGAAATAGAGGGAATTCCCATCCGGCTTACGGACACGGCAGGCCTTCGCCCCTCCACAAATGCAGTAGAACAAATGGGCACCCAACGAGCCTTATCCCTGATTGAAAAAGCGGACCTCCTTCTCCTTCTCTTTGACCAATCCTCTCCACTTACCGCAGAAGACCGGGAGGCGCTTCAAATCTCTTCCAGGAAACTTCGCCTGCTGGTTCTAAATAAACTGGATTTACCTGCTAATCCTGATACTTTGCTCCAGGTGGAACCCCTGAACCCTATCCGTATTTCTGCTCTCACAGGAGAAGGGTTGGATACCCTGAAGAAAGAAATGATTTCATCACTTTTGGGCAGAGTGTCAATGACTGAACACACCATCATCACGCTGGAGCGTCATCGGGACATTCTACAGCGGTCCTTACTTCATCTACAGGATGCTCAAAGTGCTCTTTCCACAAGTTATCCACGAGATATTGTAGCAACAGCCATTCGGGCTTCTCTGGATGCCTTATCTGAAATAACCGGTGAAAATGTCACCGATGAAATCTTAAACACCATTTTTTCTACTTTCTGTGTGGGCAAGTGAGGGGGCGAAGCAAAAGTTTTCCCGCTTCCCATAGCCCAAAGTGATATAATAGACATTGGGTAACAGGATGATGAACGAGAGAATCTTACAACAGGAATTTGAGATTTTAGAGCACACGGCTGATGCTGCACTAAAAGCGTCCGGTGCTACCCCAGAAGAATTATTCTCACGACTACTGAAGGGAACTATATATATGGTATTTAACGGGTATCCTGAATCTACTGCGGAGCAGAAGAAGTTCCTTCATCTCACCGCTCCTTCCCTGGAAGACCTTTTAATTGATTTCCTGAATGAAGTCCTTTACTGGATTTATTATGAAAAGCTGGTACCCATTCATACGGAAGAAGGAGGATTCCAGGTCAGAGAGGGTGAGCCATGGCGTCTGGAAGGGGAATTTTCATGCTCCAGGGCAGATTTTCAACGGCATCCTTTGCAGATGGACATCAAGGCTGCAACCTATCACAATTTGAGAGTTACAGAGAGGGATGGGCAACTGGAAACCACGGTGGTGTTTGACATTTGACTATGTGGACAGGAAAACTTGAAAAATTAGATGAATTTCGTTTTCTCATACCCCGAGAATACAAAAAGGGAATGAGCGTTCCTGGACTGGTGTTCACTTCTGAGAAACTCCTATCTGCTATTAAAGAGGATCAAAGCCTGGAGCAGGTAGCAAATGTGGCTACCATTCCAGGGATTTTGAAATATTCCTATGCTATGCCTGACATCCATTGGGGCTATGGATTTCCCATCGGGGGTGTAGCGGCAACGGATTGGATGAAAGGCGTGATTTCCCCTGGTGGAGTGGGCTATGACATTAACTGCGGGGTGCGCCTGATTCGGTCCAATCTTCAGGTTGAGGCTGTGGAGAAGGTCAGGGAATCACTGGCAGATGCTTTGTTTGAAGCCGTTCCCTGTGGGGTAGGGGAGGAGGGGCATCTCCGTCTCAGTTATCCAGAGCTGGACAGGGTTCTGGAGGGAGGTGTTCCTGTGGTGGTGAAGATGGGCTACGGTTGGGAAGAAGATGTGAATGCGTGTGAAGAATATGGATGCATGCCCGGTGCTCGGGCTGATAAGGTGAGTTCACGGGCGAAGGAACGGGGAAGGGGGCAAATGGGCACCCTGGGTGCTGGTAATCACTTTCTGGAGGTTCAGCGTGTGGCGGAGGTCTATGATGAGGTAACTGCATCGGCCTTCGGCCTTTTTCAAAATCAGGTGACCGTGATGATTCACTGTGGTTCCCGGGGGCTGGGTCATCAGGTCTGCGAGGATTCCATTAAGGTGATGCGCTCGGCGGTTGAAAAATATCACATCGTGTTGCCAGACCCTCAACTGGCATGCACCCCCATCCAGTCTCCGGAGGGGAAAGATTATTTTGCCGCCATGGCTGCCGCCGCTAATTTTGCCTGGGCAAATCGTCAGACCATTATGCATTTCGTTCGCCAAGCCTTTTCGAAAATCTTTCATCAATCTCCCCGTGATTTAGGGTTAACTCTAATTTACGATGTGGCACACAATATGGCGAAACGAGAAATTCACCGCTTTAACGGTAAGGAAAAAGAAGTTTGTGTTCATCGGAAAGGCGCTACTCGGTCCTTTGGCCCTAACCGGAAAGAGGTCACGGAGGCTTACCGCTCTATAGGCCAGCCCGTTCTCATACCGGGTAATATGGGAACTTCATCTTATGTGCTGGTGGGCACGGAGCAGTCCATGGGAGAAACTTTCGGCTCCAGTTGTCACGGTGCAGGGCGGGTAATGAGCCGCTCAAGGGCTTTGAAAACTTTACGCGGACAGGATGTTGTGGAAATCCTTAAAAAGCGTGGCATCACCGTTCGCGCCAAGTCCTGGAAAGGAGTGGCGGAGGAAGCTCCAGAAGTTTATAAGGATGTGGATGAAGTGGTTCGGGTGGTTCATCAAGCAGGTATCGCTCGTCGCGTTGCCCGAATGGTTCCTCTCATCGTTGTAAAAGGATAAGACTTTCCGCACAAGATTCAGGGGTTCATGGCTGTCTTGTAGATGATAATGAAGAAACATTTTCAAAAATTAAGAATGAAAATTTAACGGGATGAATATGTAGCACCTGTATGGATATGGTAATATAGTTATGCTATGAAAGGAAGAAAGGTTGAGCGGTTTTTGTCGGTTTATTTTCCGGCGGGGCTCGTGATCGTCATATTACTCCTTTTCATATTAGTAGCCAGAGCATGGCAGAGACAGGTGGACCGGGCATGGCAATCTACTGCGGAAGTTTTACCGAATGACTACAGCCTTTGGCTTTTTATCGCCGAGGGGCATCGGAATAAGGGCAATTTTGATCTGGCGCTGAAAGCCTATCGCCATGCGGCTGAGCTAAAGCCTGACGATGAACTTCCATGGAAATTCATCGGCATGATGTTTTCCGACAGAAAAGACTGGGGAAGGGCAGAAGAGGCTTACAAGAAGGCCATTCAATTAAATGCTTCTAACCCTGCCACCTGGAATTCTCTTGGCATTGTCTACCGCATGAGTGGGAAATATGAAGAAGCTGTGAAGGCCTATAATAAAGCCATTGAACTGGACCCCGAGCGGATTGACCTCTGGTTCAACCTCGGGAATGCTTACCGTGATTGGAAGCACTACCCAGAAGCCATAGAGGCTTACCAAAAAGTCGTCAATTCTGCTCCCGCAGATGGCGTCGCCTGGTACAATCTTGCTCGGTGCTATGCCCTGGAGGGTAAATCATCAGATGCTCTCTCTGCGCTGAAGAAGGCGATTTCTATAGATTCCGAATATGCACAACTGGCAAACCGGGAAAAAGATTTTTTACCCTTGCGAAATCTTTCAGATTTTCAATTTATGCTGAGAGAGGAATCAGAGAAAAAGGGAGAAACCAGTGAGTAACTTTCACTGGATGCTTGCGAGAGGCTACGTTACATCTCACTCTCTGTGTGGCATAAAATAATTTAGATATTCGTTATATGTTCATGGAAGAAAGAAGGAAGAAGAAACCTAAAGCAATTGTGTTATGCTCCGGGGGGTTAGACAGCACCATTGCGGCTCGCTGGATGAAAGAAATGGGTTTTGAAGTGAAAGCCATTCATTTCAGCACGGGCTTTTGCGTCTGGGATCATCATCGGAGAATGGGCGGGAAGGATCCGAACTACAAGAAAGGAAAAGTGCACGGTCATCCAGTTTTACAGGCGGCAGCCGGTATCGGGGTTCCTGTTGAGATGTACGACATCTCGCAGGAATATCACCACATCGTGATGAACCCGAAATATGGGCGCGGCAATGCCGCCAACCCCTGCATTGACTGCCGGATTTTCATGTTAAAGAAAGCGAAAGAAATAATGGAGGCTGAGGGGGCAGATTGCGTGGTCACGGGAGAGGTTCTGGGTCAGCGTCCTATGAGTCAACACCGCGCTGCCTTAAACCTGATTGAAAAAGAATCGGGACTGGATGGCCGGCTACTTCGTCCTCTCTCTGCTCGCCATCTTAAGCCGACTCTTCTGGAAGAGAAAGGGTATCTGACACGGGAGCAACTCCTGCAATTTTCCGGGCGTGGTCGTCAGGGGCAACTGGCTCTGGCAAAACGATGGGGAATTTCAGGATATGCCCCTCCGGGCGGTGGGTGCTGTTTTCTTGCCGATGAGAACTTTGCCAGAAAATTCCGGGATTTGCTAAAATATCAGCCGAAGGAAAAAATTCAGCACGAAGACCTGTGGCTGTTGAAAATTGGCCGCCACTTCCGTCTCTCCTCGCAGGCAAAACTCATCCTTGGACGCCATGAGGGTGAGAATACTCTTCTAAGAGAGTGCAGGGGTGACCGATGGTGGCTGAATGTGAAAAGCCATCCCGGCCCTTTCGGCTTGATGATAGTTCATCCACAACTCACTGAGAGTCCACCTTCAGAACTTTCTACTGCAGGGCGGATTGCTGCTTACTATAGCGATGGACGTCACACCTCCCCAATTACCATTGAATATGGACTCGGAAGTGCTCTCCATTCTCTTCTCGCTTTTTCTTCCATTGACATAACTCCTGACCTCTTATCTTCACTCCACATTTAACCAGATGGCAAGCACTGGAAGCTTTCTCCCCCTTTTTCTCTGAATAACTGAAGGCTTACAATCTAAACAGAGTGCGTTCTTTTTTAGTCCAAATTTTGGAGCAATGAAGCCAGATTGAACCAGGAATATCGGAAAAGTGTGAAGCGGCACAGGCTATCCAGTCTATGAGAACTCAGAATAAAAACTCTCCGTTCAGCATCTAATTGGTGTGAGATTGTGGTAATGTGATAATATACTTTAAGGAGAATTATGGGAGAGGAAGGGCGAGACTTATTACGGGGAATTTATAAGGAGCGGGGATACTTGAAGCAAAAGCAGGGGACGAAAACCAGTCATTCAGGTTGGGAAATACGCCTGGCAACCTTGAATGAGAAGGAGGCTCGTGCTGTCCGCAAGGCTCTTCGTTCTCTTGGATACACCGTAGGGAAGCCTTACAAAAAGCATAGCCGGATTATCATTCCTATTTATGGAGAAGGCCAAGTCAATAGTTTTTTGGATGATATTTCTGAGGGGAAACGGTAAAGAGAAATCCTATGCGTATACTCTATGTGGACCATGCGGCGACTACGCCATTAGACCCACGAGTGCGAGAGGAGATGAAACCCTATGAGGAAACCCGATTCGGGAATCCCTCCTCACCTCACTTGCTGGGGCGAGAAGCGAAAAGTGCCATAGAGCGTGCACGCAGGCAAATGGCAATCAGTATCGGCGCCTCTTCTCCTCAGGAGATTGTTTTTACCTCCGGCGGCACGGAAGCAGATAACCTTGCCATTCTCGGTTATGCACTGGAAAATCAAGAAAAAGGGAATCATATTCTCGTCTCTGCCGTAGAACATCATGCGGTTCTGCACCCCTGTGAGTTTTTGCAAAAACAAGGTTTCAATGTCACTTATCTGCCCGTGAACTCTTATGGTCAGGTGGACCCGGATGAAGTGAGAAAGCACCTCACTCCGGAAACCATTCTCATTTCAGTGATGACGGCGAATAACGAAGTAGGAACGATAGAACCGGTGACAGAAATCGGCCGGATAGCAGAAGAGCGTGGGATTTGCTTTCATACGGATGCAGTGCAGGCATTCGGTCAGATGCCAGTCCAGGTGAAAGATTTCTGTTGCTCTCTTTTGTCCCTCTCTTCTCACAAAATTTATGGTCCCAAAGGAGCAGGCGCATTGTACGTCCGTGAAGGCACTTCATTGAGTTCCATAATTTTGGGTGGTGGGCAAGAGAGAAATCGTCGCTCCGGTACCGAAAATGTGGCCGGTATTGTGGGATTCGGTCTGGCTTCGCAACTGGCTTCCCAGGACTATTTCTGGAGAAGCCAGCATCTGAAACGATTGCGCGATGCCTTTATCACCCGCATTCAGGAAATTTTTCCGGAGGCAATTCTCACAGGTCATCCCGAACATCGCCTGCCCGGTAACGCCCATTTCCTCTTTCCCGGCATTCCCTCTGAAAGCATGATAGCCGGGTTAGACCAGGAGGGCATTGCCGTTTCGGCGGGTTCTGCCTGCGCTTCTGGCTCCCCGGAGCCTTCCCATGTTTTGAAAGCCATGGGGATTCCTGCGGAACTGGCAAGATGCGCTGTGCGGTTCACTTTTGGAATGGGTAATACAATGGAAGATGTGGAAACGCTGGTCTCTGCTGTGGAGAAAATTAAAAGCCGGCTCCTGGCTCCTTCTGTGTGAGAATCTGAACCCGATTTTTCTCTTGATTTCCCTGGATACGAACAACACCATTGAGAAGATAAGGCCTTTTCTGGTGAATAAACAGGAGAGAATGAGAGCGGAGGAATTGAACCTGTCCGCCACAGGCCGATAAATCTGTTTCTTCTTCATCCACGCACACAGTGAGGGAGGGGGTGAAAATTTCCAGTCTCTCTGATGAAGAACGGTGAACCCGAATCCATTTTTTCTCTCCCACATTGAAGGTGAGCCAATCACCCGCGGCCAGACCAGAGTATTTCGCAGGTTCTGCGCTTGAAAAGGCAATATGACCCTCGCTTGCCCAGCAATTTGCTCCTTTCTTCCAACAATCTTCAGGCAGGAAATAAGATTTTACTCCGATATTATGGAGTTGATGAAATAGTTGGTTCACATTGTTCACCGAGAGGGACCCGGGAAAAGGAAGAATCCGGATTTCCCTGGATTTGTATTTTTTTAAGAGCCGGAGGAGCTCTGACCAGTGAACCGGGCTTCCATCCCCGATTGCCAGGCGGTCACCAGGAAAATACAGGTAACGGTGAGAGCCACGGTTCCAGGCCACCAGGTCCGGTTGACTTTGTGGGAAAATGACTACGAATAGGAAGACCGGTGGAAATATCATCAGCCATTTCCGAATACGCCATTGAAAGTTCAACCCTTCAGCAAAGAAGAAGAGGGAAATGAGGAAGAAGGTTAGAATAAGCGGGGATAGACGATGCCCTTGAATCGTAGCGATAGGAAATCTGGCAAAAAAATTGGCTACGGTGAGAACCCACCAGAGAAAAGGTTTCAGGATGAGGAAAAGAAGCATGGAAAGCCAGGAAAAGGGGGGAGGGAGGAAAGAAAGGAGTGTGGCTGTCAAACCCAGGGGAGTGACGACGGCTGCCACCGGTACTACCAGAATATTTGCCAGCGGGGATAAAAGGGGCACCGAGCCAAAGTAATACATCAGTCCCGGTATTAAAAATATCTGGGATGGTAATCCAAATCCTAACAGGGTTTGCCATAATTTAGGGATGTTCTTCAAAAATTGAAAGAGGGGAGGGCTTAAAACCGCCATTCCGAGAGATGCGGAAAAGGACAGCTGTAAGGAAGGATGGAGAAGAAGGAAAGGGTCTAATATCAAAAGCACTGATATGGCAAACCCGAGAGAATTCAGAGCGTCTCTCTGCGTTTCAATGGCAAATCCCAAAATGAGGAGAAGTCCTGTAAGGAATGCGCGGTAAATTGGGATTCCTCCCAGGAAAATGCTCATCATAAATGTGAGAAAAATGGCGAGAGGAACGACGAAAAATCTTCGTATTCTGAGATATCCGGCTAAAAGGATGAGAAGAAAAAGGGAAATGGAAAGATTGGATGCCGAAGGAACAATAAGGTGTGTCAACCCGGATTTGCGAAAGTTTTCTTTCGTCTCCTGAGCAGGCGGGTAAATGTTTTTGCCCAGGAAGATACTGATGGTATCACAGATTGGTGGATGTTTATCACTCTCGCATTGGCTTTTATTTTCTTTTTTATCTTTCGGATTTTCACCCTCCTTCTCAGGAGCAAGAGTTTGTGCAGCCTTTTGAATTCCCTCCCGTTGGAAATGTTGTAAGAATAAGGGCCTGGATTTTGGGCTAATCGCAGGGCGAGTGGGGAGAAGAAGAACCGGCACAAATCGGTGCTGAAGATAGGCAGGGAGGTGCTCCTTTACCCAGGTGCCGAGGAGCGTGATCCTGGCTTCTCCTTCCACTACATCGCCGAACTTCGGACATCCGGAAGGCATACTGCAAAGTTCATCGCGACCAATCAGAGTGATGACTGTGGGAATTTTTTTGCCATTCACAGAGGTAAGGGCAAGGGAGTAAGCGGTGTCTTGAAAAGATTCCACAATGGAGAAGCCGAGTTGACCCTGAAACTGAACCCGCTGAACTCTTGAAAGTTGCTCTTGAATGGGTCGGATTCTCAATAAAGTCAGTGCAGGCATAGTATATCCCGTTAAAATAGCGATAGACAGGATAATCCAGAGAGGAATGCTTTTTTGGAGCCAGCGGATTCCAGCAATCCAGAGGAGGAGCGGAAGGACTATTCCCGGTAGGAACGGGAAATAAAGGGCGAGAAAAATACCGATAGATAAGGTAACAGCAAGAGTAAAAAGAGGACGGAGGCTCAAGTATTTTTCGAGGGTTTCCACCTGTTTCCCTCGGTCAAGACGGTGGAAAGTCAATCGCGGAAGTCAAACCATTCTTCGTCTTCCGGTAAAGAAATGAAGTCGTAGATATGACGGGCAGCATCCAGCATGGCTTTATTCTTTCCTTCATCATTCAGCGGGGGCAGGTGGATGAGGTAGCATCGCCAGGGGCGTGCTCGGCTGGCTATTTGACCAACTCCCCGGGCCGTGGTGTGCCCCTGATAAGAGTAATCTGGCGGGTTTCCTACATCTTCATCCAGCGCCCAACATCCGTGAAGTAATAACTCTGCGCCCGCTGCAAAGGAAGCATTCTGCAGGTCAAACACCGTATCCGTATGGTAGGAAAGGAAGTTTTCAAAGCGAAAGGCAAGGGAGAAAGGGGAGTGAACCTGGTTTCGGACATTCAATGCGACCCCACCAAAATGGTGTTCTCCTTCCTGGATTTCTGCGATTTCAAAGTCGTAAGGCAGATTGGTTAAAGGGATGGGGAATAATGGACTACAGAAGATGTGTTTCAGGAAATCTTCGCCCGATATGCCGGAGATTTCTCTGGATGGCATGAGGAAAGTGACGGTCTTTCCAGCCAGTAAACTGGGCGTGTAGGTTAGCCCCACGGTGTGGTCCAGGTGGTAATGAGAAAAAAGAACGAAGAGATGTTTGCAGTAGTCCAACGCTTCTTTGAATTCTGGCAGAGCGAATTTACGGAAGCCGGTGCCCATGTCCACGATGAATCCCGTTTCTCGCTTCATAACGAAATAACAAGCGGTGTCGCGCAGGTCGGTAGGCATCCCCCCGTTAGTGCCAAGAAAGTAAACTCGCATGCTAAAAAGTATTATAACAGACTACTTTATCCTACCCCTGATGAGTTCCTTTCCAGTTTGTCGTATTCAGCCTGCTTTATTGTAGAATTAAGAAGTTCTCTTTTCTATGGGAACATAGTCCAGATTTTCAGGTCCTTGATACAGGTCTAAAGGTCTGAAGAGGCGATTATCTTCCAGGTATTCCAGACAACGGGCCGTCCATCCGCTGACGCGGGCGACGGCAAATATAGGTGTGAACAGGTCAATGGGGATACCGAGGAAGGAATAAACGATACCGGAATAGAAATCCACATTGGGGTAAACGCCTTTTTGGCCGTAGCGTTCAATCATAATTTTTTCAATGAGACTGCCCATCTCAAACCAGGTCATAGAGTTATGTTTTTCGGAGAGCCTCCGGGCATATTCTTTCAGGATGGAGCAACGGGGGTCATAGGTTTTGTAGACCCGATGGCCAAATCCCATAATTTTCTTTTTGGTGGCGAAGGCATTGGCGAGCCAGGGTTCAACATTTTCAATAGAGCCGATTTCCTGGAGCATACGCATCACCTGCTCGTTAGCACCTCCATGGAGAGGACCTTTCAGAGTATCAATTCCTGTGACGATAGCCGAGTATAGGTCGGCGAGAGTGGATATAGTAACGAGGGAAGCAAAGGTGGAAGCATTCATCCCGTGTTCGGCATGGAGAATAAGGCAGACATCAAATATGTGGGTGTCTTCGGCATCCGGTTGCTTTCCGTGCATCATATAAAGGAAGTTACCCGCGTGAGAGAGGTCAGTTCTCGGAGGGACAAACTCTTTGCCTTCCCGGTATCGGTGGAAAGCAGCGGTGATAGTGGACAATTTTGCTGTCATCCGTATGGCTTTCCGGAGGTTTGCCTCCGGGTTCATCGTCTCAGTCTCCGGGTCAGTCATTCCAAGGTAACCAATCGCCGTGCGAAGTGCATCCATGGGATGGGCTCTCCTGGGGAAATGGTAGATGAGGTCTACCAGTTCCCCTGGAATTTCTCGGTTAGTCTTTAAAAGATGATCCAGTTCCTCCAGTTCAGTTTTAAGAGGCATTCGTTTGTGCCACAGGAGGTAGCAAACCTCCTCAAAAGTGCTATTCTGAGCCAGGGTCTGAATAGGGTATCCGCAGTAGATGAGTCGTCCTCCCGTGCCGTCCACCAGGCTGAGAACGCTTCTGGCCGCAATCACGCCTTCCAGGCCTTTGGAAAATTCGGCTTCCGCTGTTTTCACTGCTTCTGGCATTTTTTACCACCTCCTTATGTTTTCATCCAGTGTATTACCTTACACGATTTTGAGAGAAAAACAAGAGAGATATGTCATTTTGAAATGTGACTTATATCATACTCCTACTATCAGATTTAAAGTTTCATTACACAGTGGTGGATGCTGGGAGAAAGAGGGGCTTGACCCTGAACGAAAAAATGAATATTCTTATATCGCTATTCAGAAAAAAAAATTTCAGGAGGTGTGTTAAAGAATGGCGGTAGGTGGAATTAACCCGTGGGAAGTGGCGCTGAAGCAATTTCATGATGCCGCTGAAATCATGGGATTGGATGATGATTTACGGCGGGTGCTCAGCACCTGCAAGCGAGAGCTCACGGTGAACTTTCCCGTGAAGATGGATGATGGGCGTATTGAGGTGTTTTCCGGCCACAGAGTTCAACACAATATTGCGCGGGGTCCGGCGAAGGGAGGCATTCGCTATGCACCGGATGTGACCCTGGATGAGGTGAAAGCCCTGGCGATGTGGATGACCTGGAAAACGGCAGTGGTGGGAATCCCTTATGGAGGCGCCAAAGGAGGTGTGGTGTGCAATCCGAAGAAAATGAGTCTGGGGGAGCTGGAAAGGCTTACCCGCCGATACGCCACGGAAATCTCTGTTATTATCGGACCTGAAAAGGACATCCCTGCCCCCGATGTGAACACTAACCCCCAGGTAATGGCATGGATTATGGACACTATTTCCATGCATCAGGGTTATTCCATTCCTGGGGTGGTAACGGGAAAACCTCTGAACATCGGGGGAAGTCAGGGGCGATTTGAAGCCACTTCCCGTGGGGTTCTTTATACCACAATGGAAGCCATGGCACGCCGGGGTATCCCGGTGAAAGGGGCAAAAGTCTCCATTCAGGGATACGGAAATGCAGGTTCTATTGCGGCTCGGCTCTTCTCTGAGCAGGGTGCCATCATCGTTTCTGTCTCTGATTCCCAGGGAAGCATCATCAATTCCAAAGGATTAGATATAGCAGAAGTGAACAAGGTGAAAGCGGAGACCAAAACGGTGGTCAACTATAAGGATGCTGACAGAACCAAGGACACGAAGGCACCTCTCACGGTTCCCTGTGATGTATTGATACCGGCTGCACTGGAAAATCAGATAACAGCCGAGAATGCGGACCATGTGAAGGCGAAAATCGTCGCGGAAGCTGCCAATGGACCCACTACCCCTGAAGCGGATAAAATCCTGCACGATAAAAACATCCTCCTGATTCCTGACATTCTGGCAAATGCAGGAGGTGTGACCGTTTCTTACTTTGAATGGGTTCAGGACATCTATTCTTTCTTCTGGGATGAAACCCGGGTAAATCAGGAGCTGGAAAGAATTATGAAGAGGGCCTTTCAGCAGGTTTTTGCCATCGTGGATCAGAAAGGGGTTACGCCCCGGATGGCCGCCTATATACTTGCCATTGACCGCGTTGCACAGGCCACGAACACGCGGGGAATTTACCCGTAAAATTGGCCACCGGGTAGAAGAGTGAAAAGTTTATTGTAGGCAGGGTGTTAACTCCTTATTCCTTTTAGAGGAGAACGCAAAGGGGGACGATAGAAACCTGTCTGATTTCTATCGTGCCCAGGTGAGGAAAAGGGTTTTGTCGGTAAAGGAGAGAAGAGGGAATTTTTTGTGATGGCGGACCCAGCGGGCAACTTCAGTGGATAGAAAGGCGGAAGTGAGGGTGTCGCTTGCCCAGTGAGCATCTTTATTTAAGCGGGAGTAGGCGACAAGAACAGCCAGGCCATAACCGAGGGCTTTCACCTCGTGGGGATATTCCTGGGCATAGGCGGAGGCAATAGCAAAGGCCATGGCCGTGTCTCCGGAGGGGAAAGAGTCTTTATGAGAGAAGGGATGGAAATGGCGGGCACCCATTTTTTCCAGGGGACGGGCTCTCCCGGTAGCCCATTTTGTTCCTACGGTGATACCTCCTGCAATGAGCATATTTTTCAGCGCATTTCTGGAGGCACGAACCAGGCGTTCTTTCCCCGTTTTCTTGCCGTAATAATAGAGGGCACCCGTTAAAGGGAACAAAACCTCGCCACGCCCCAAATTGCCGACGACGCGTGATAAATCGTCGGTGCCGCCGGTGCGATTTTTCTGCACGAGCGTCCTAACCCGGTTATCCGACGAATACGCAACTCCGAGAGAAAACAAAAATGTCCATATTTTTGTTTCTCGCCTGGATAATTGTGAAAATGGGTCAGCCTCTGCCGGGAGGGCGAACCTGCAAATGACGAAAGAAAGCAGGAAAATATTTTTCCACCCTTTCATCCTTGCTTGAATATCTCCTCTTCTCACTCTATGCTTGAACTTTGGTGATAAGAGCGGCGAGATACCCGGCACCGAAGCCATTGTCAATGTTCACAACCGCCACGCCAGAGGCACAAGCATTGAGCATGGTCAGAAGGGCAGAAAGACCTTGAAAACTGGCTCCGTAGCCTGTGCTGGTGGGGACAGCGATGACGGGTACACTGACCAGACCAGCGACGATACCGGGCAGTGCACCCTCCATTCCCGCTACCACGATAATCACTCGGGCTTTTTCCAGTTTCTCCATTGAGGCGAGGAGACGGTGAATTCCTGCCACTCCCACATCATACAGTGTATCTACGGAACAACCCATGGCTCTGGCTATCAGCATGGATTCTTCCGCGACAGGGATATCCGAAGTTCCAGCAGTCACCACCAGCACCCGTCGTTTTGGGCTGGCTTTGGGGAATTTTCCCACCCAGAGAAATCGGGATGTCTCATGATATTCCGCGGTAGGGATATGCTTCTTCACAGCCCGGGACATAGGTGGGTCTACCCGGGTGACTATCACCAGAGGGTGAAGTCTCACCAATTTCTTCACGATAGTTACTACCTGTGATGGGGATTTCCCTTGCCCGAAGATAACCTCCGGATAACCTTTGCGGAGGGTCCGATGGGTATCAATGCGAGCAAATCCCACATCCTGATAAGGAAGATGCTTGAGAAACCGGAGAGCATCCGGTATGGAAGTCTGACCTTTTTTCACTTTCTTCAGCAGGGTTTCAATACCCTTGGAGTTCAAACTTTTGGGACCAATCCCTTTTGTTTGATTTTCTCGATAAGTGCGGGAACAACCTGATACAGGTCGCCCACAATTCCATAATCTGCTATTTGGAAGATGGGGGCATTTTTATCTTTATTGATTGCCACGATAACCTCTGCATTCTGCATCCCTGCCCGATGCTGGACAGCACCGGAGATTCCACAGGCGATATACAATTTTGGACGCACGGTTTTGCCCGTCTGTCCCACCTGGTGGTCGTATGAAATCCATCCCAGGTCCACGACCGCTCTGGAAGCACCGATTTCTCCACCCAGAATGGAGGCAAATTCCTGGAGGAGTTTGAAACCGTCCGGTGAGCCGAGCCCGCGGCCCCCCGCTACAATGATGCTCGCCTCTTCCAACTGGACAGATTTTCTTTCTGTCCTCTTGATTTCCACCAGCGTCTCCCACTGGGGCACAGAAGCCGCATCCAGTGGGATGACTTCAGCGAATTCCGGCGAGGCAGAGGGCGAAGGTGCAGGATAGGAACCGCTCTGGAAGATAAGAACAACGGGAAGTTTTTGTGCTTCCGCCTGTATCCAGTATTTTCCACCAAAGTTGGATTTCCCGAAAAGAACCTGTGAATTTACCATAGCCACAGTAGCCACATTAGCGATCAGCCCGGCGTCCAGCGCCTGTGCGGTGCGTGCTCCTACTTCCCTTCCGAAAAGGGAGTCCGGGAAAAGGAGGAAAGAGGGGGAATATTTCCGGCTTGCTTCAGCCACCGTTCGTGAAAAAACAGCGGGACGAAATGCTTTGAACGCTGCATGAAAACTCGTATAAACCTTCGTTATTCCGCGCTGGGAAAGGTCTGAAACCCAATCTTCATCGGTCTCTGCCATCAATACCCCTGCCACAGGGTTACCCGTTTTCCTGGATAATTCCATTCCTGCTCCCAGCAGAGATAAACTGCTACCCGTGAGCCGTCTGTTTTGGATTTCTAAAATGCCCCAGATTTCACCTGTCATACCTTACCCCGTCTTTTTTTCCAGAACCCCTCTTTCCGCCAGGCGGTTTAATAATTTATCCGCAATATCAGGAATTTCCCCCTCCAGGATTTCTGGGGTTTTCTTCATCTCTCTTTTCTGGACAGAAATCAAATGCACTCCAGAACCTGATTTTCCGATGAGTTCCGGGGATAGATTCAAGGAAGTGGCCTCCGGAGTGTCCACTTCTTTCATAGCGGCTTCTAAGATTCCCTGCACAGAAGCCAGGCGTGCTTTCACCAGATGCCTTTGCACAGTGATGACGGCGGGCAGAGTTACATCTAACACATAGATTTCGTCGCCATAGCGTTTTTCCAGGTGGATTTTTCCCTCATTGATTTCTCCAATACCTTCGGCGTAAGTGATGCAGGGCAAGTTCAGGGCTTCTGCGATGCGAGGCCCCATTTGTCCTGCATTTCCATCGGCTGAGCGGAGGCCTGTTAAAATCAAATCGTAAGAACTTTTCTGTAGAGCCGCTGTCAGGGTTCTGGCGGTGGCAAGTCCATCGCTCCCTCTGAACTCTTCTCCCTGGATGTGAATAGCTGAATCCGCACCCATAGCCAGCAATTCTCTCAACATATCCTCTGCCAGGGGAGGAGCCAGAGTAATCAGAACGACTTCTGCACCGTATTTATCTTTCATTTGAAGGGCCACTTCCACAGCCGCAATATCATCGGCATTGAGTGTGCCCGGTGCTTTTTCTCTTACAATCCTGCTTTCAGAAAGGTCATACTCCACATCCGTCGTATCCGGCACATTCTTAACTAAAACGGCAATTTTCACTTCCCTCTTACCTCTTGCGAATTGAAGTATGAGTCGTTGTGAAGGAAGAGAAAACTCGTCGGGGTTATGATGCTTTCACTCAGTAACCTATCCCTCATATTTTTTGAAGATAAGGATGGCGTTGTGCCCACCGAAGGCGAAAGCGTTATTCATGGTGATACGAATATCCTTTTTACGGCTTACATTGGGCACATAATCCAGGTCACATTCGGGGTCAGGGTGCTCATAGTTAATGGTGGGAGGAATAATTCCGTGGTGAAGAGCCAGGACGCAGGCAACGGATTCCACCCCACCGGCTGCTCCTAACAGATGTCCGTGCATGGATTTCGTGGACGAGATAGGAATACGATAAGCATTTTCTCCGAACACTTCTTTGATGGCCAGAGTTTCTGTCTTGTCGTTATAAGGTGTGGAAGTTCCGTGGGCATTGATATATTCCACTTCTGAGGGGACCAGGCCTGCGTCCTGCAAACAAAGTCTGATGGCCTGAGCGGCACCTGCACCACAGGGGTCTGGAGCGGTGATGTGGTATGCATCAGAAGTAAGGGCATATCCGAGAATTTCCGCGTAAATGCGAGAGCCTCTTTTCTCGGCATGGGAAAGTTCCTCCAGCACCAGCGTTCCTGCTCCATCGCCCATAACAAAGCCATCTCGTTTCAGGTCAAATGGACGGCTGGCTTTTTCCGGAGTGCCATTGTAGTTGGTGGACAGGGCTTTCATATTGCTGAACCCTGCCAGACCCATCATGGTGATAGCGGCCTCTGCTCCCCCGCAGATGAAAACATCTGCAATTCCTGCCTGTATAAATTTGAAGGCTTCTCCTATGGCTGTAAGTCCGGTAGAACAAGCGGTAGTTACTGTATTGGAGTATCCCCGAATTCCCTGGAGAATGCTCAACCATCCACTTAACAGATTGATGATGACCTTCGGGATAAAGAAGGGGGTCACCCGGTTAGGACCTCGTTCAAAAAGAGTGCGGGCTTCAGATTGATAATGTTCCAACCCTCCGATTCCGCTTCCGCAAAGAATCCCTACACGATATGGGTCTTCTTTCGCCATATCTAAATTCGCATCGTGGATGGCTTCCATGGCGGACCAAACCCCGAATTGACAGAATCGGTCCATCTGATTGGCTTGCCGGGGTGGGATATAGGGTTCCGGTGTAAAATTCAAGACCTCTGCCCCGACTTGGCAGGGAAGGTTATCCACTGGAAATCTTTGAATTCGTCTGATTCCAGATTTTCCAGCCACCAGAGCGTCCCAGAGGTGTTTATACCCTTGCCCAAAGGTAGTCACAGCCCCTAAGCCGGTAACCACCACGCGCCGCTTTGAGTGGTTATTCATAATTTTTAACTCCCTTTTTGAATTGATTCTTCCTTTTCTTCAAGACATATAGCCTCCACCATTGATGTGGAGAGTATTACCAGTAATATAACTGGCTTCTTCCGAGGCTAAAAAGACCACGGCACCTGCGACTTCAGAAGGCTTTCCAAAGCGTCCCAGGGGAATGGCTTTAATCACAACATCCACAAACCGTTCCTGAAGGTCGCGAGTAAAATCTGTCTCTATGAGACCGGGGGCAATCAAGTTGGCTGTGATACCTTTAGGGGCTAATTCTCGGGCAAGAGAATGGGTAAATCCGACCAATGCCATCTTGGAAGCCGTGTAATTCGTTTGACCCGGACTGCCCACAAAGGGCCCCAGTGAGGTTACATTGATGATGCGCCCCCACTTTTTTTTCAGCATATAAGGAATCACAGCCTTGGTTACATAATAGGTGCTGTACAGGTTAACTTGAATCACTTTATCCCACTTTTCATCTGTCATTCGCACGAAGAGTTCATCACTACGAATTCCCGCGTTATTCACCAATATGTCCACTCCCTGAAAAGTATTCACTACTTTTGCCACCAGTTTTTCTGCCTCCTCTTTTTTTGATACATCCGCCTGAAAGATTTCTGCTTTTCCACCCCGCTGGAGGATGGTGTCTTTCACTTCTCGTGCTTGCTGGCTTTCCTTGAGGTAATTGATGGCCATGGTTGCACCCGCGGATGCCAGCGCCAGACACATGGCGCGTCCGAGGCCTCTGGACCCCCCCGTAACCAGTGCAATTTTCTCATCAAGCCTGAACATGGGCTTCCAAAGCCTTCAGAACCCTTTGCATTTCCTCCACACGGCTTACGCCATAACTTTTTTTACCCGGGAAAATAGCGCGGTTAAAACCTTGAAGCACTTTACCGGGTCCAACTTCAATGAATATGTCGGCATCCAGAGATGCGAGTCGATGCATCCCTTGCCACCACCGGACTGGATGGTATATCTGTTTTCGGAGGAGTTCCGGGATGATTGCAGGGGAAGGATAAAAATCTGCCAGCACATTAGAAATGACGGGAAATTCCAATGTATTGGGTGTTCCAGAATAATTCCATAAAAGTTTTTGAAGATGGACATGCCAGAGTTTCTCGGCGGCGGGTTGCATCAAAGAGGAATGGAACGGTGCGCTAACTTTCAACGGGATGACTCTTTTCACGCCATAGGCAGAAGCTTGCAGGCAGGCAATGTCCACTGCCGCAGCCTCACCAGAAATGACGGTTTGTTCGGGTGTGTTGTAGTTCGCGGGTTCCACCACACCATGGATGGAGGAATCCCGGCACAGAGTTTCCACATTTTCCGATGAGGCACCCAGTAAAGCGGCCATTTTGCCCGCACCGAAGGGCACTACCTCTTGCATAAATTTTCCCCGGTCCCGGGTGATTTCTACCCCTGTAGGGAAAGAAATAGCCCCGGCTACGGTGAGCGCTGTATACTCTCCCAGGCTATGCCCTGCTGTGAAATCGGGTTGAAGGCCATGGGATTTCAACACCCGGGCAATCGCATAAGAAAGGGTATAAATGGCAGGTTGAGTGATTTCTGTCCTCATCAGAGTATCTTCAGAACCTTCAAAACATATTTGGGATAGCGGGATATTCAGAATATCTTCTGCTTGTTGAAAATAGCGTTTCACTTCTGGGAATGCTTCATAAAAATCTTTCCCCATTCCCGGGAACTGGGAGCCCTGCCCTGGGAAGAGAAAGGCAAGTTTACCCATTCAACCACCATTTCATCAGCACGCCGCCGTAAGTGAAACCGGCGCCAAAAGCATCCAGAACCACCCAGTCGCCCTTTTTTAACCGTCCCTCATGATAGGCTTCATAAAGGGCTAACGGGATGGAAGCGGCGGTGGTGTTCCCATATTTATGTATATTGACAAAGAATTTTTCTGGAGGGAGATTAAATTTCTTCCAGGTGGTTTCAATGATGCGTCCATTGGCTTGATGACAGATGACCAGTCCAATATCTTCTGGCTTCAAGGAATTTCGTTGCAGAAGTTCCTCCAGGACCTCGCCCATGCGCCTGACTGCCCAGGCGAATGTCTCCCTTCCATTCATTTTGATGAAGTGCAGATGTTGGCGAACCGTGTCTAAGGAAGCAGGTAGTCGCGACCCCCCAGCCGGCATACTGAGCGTTGAAGCACCTTCTCCATCTGACCGGAGAATCACATCCCGGATGCCAAACTCCGGGTCTACAGGCTCCAGCATCACGACTCCTGCCCCATCGCCAAAAATGACGCAGGTTGTTCTATCTTCCCAGTCCACAATTCGTGACATAGTGTCAGCACCGAAAACCAGCAGTTTTTTATGGGTGCCTGATTTGATAAACTGAGCACCGGTGGAAAGACCGTAAATGAACCCGGCGCATGCCGCCAGCAGGTCCATGGCGCCTGCATTAGAAGCACCAATTTTATGTTGTAAAAGGTTAGCGGTGGTTGGAAAAATCATATCCGGCGTTACCGTAGCGACCACAATCAGGTCAATTTCGCGGGGAGAAACCGGGTGATGAACGGATAAATCCAGAAAGGCCTTATACGCTAAGTCTGAAGTGGCCTCGCTGGGGTCAGCAATATGGCGCTGGTGAATCCCCGTCCGTTCTACAATCCATTCATTGGATGTATCCACCATGCTGGCTAACTCATCGTTAGTCAGCACTTTCCGCGGGGTGTAAGCTCCCAGTGCGGTGATCCCGACTGAAAATTCCAATGCCTTTTCTCCTGCCCTCCTGTATTTTTTCTCGTATCAGTTCATACACACGATTCTCAACCATTTCTTTGGCCTGGCGGAGAGTCAGATAGATGGAACGAGCAGTAGAAGAACCGTGTGCAACAATGCAAACTCCTTCAACCCCCAGAAGTGGGGCACCTCCATACTCGTGGTAATCCAGAGTATGTTTAATGCGTTCAATGGTGTGACGATAAAGCATCAGCAGAGGTAATTGCGCCCATTTGCTTTTGGGCAATTCCCGGTAAATGACTCGCTTCAGAACCCCGCCCACGCCTTCCGTAGCCTTCAAAACCACATTTCCAGTAAAACCGTCGCAAACCAGCACATCCACATTTCCTACAAATAATTCCCGCCCTTCCACATTTCCGATGAAATTCAGGCTGGAATTTTTCAAAAGAAAATAGGCTTTTTTCATGAGGGCATTACCCTTACCCGGTTCTACTCCCACATTTACCAGCCCGATCCGCGGCCTTTCTTTTCTTTCTACCGCTTTCATATATGCCTCACCCATAATAGCAAAATCCAGAAGGTGGCGAGGATTACAGTCCATATTGGCGCCAGCATCCAGAAGAATCACTTTATCTTTTAAGGAAGGAAGGATGGCACCGAAGCAAGGGCGTAAAATTCCTGGCATCCGCAGGTAACGAAGAGCGGCCGCCATAAATGCCCCAGAATTTCCCGCAGATACCGATGCATCCGCGTACCCTTCTGTCACCAGTCGACTTACCACGCTGATGGAGGAGTTCTGTTTCTCTTTCATCACTATCGTAGGTGCCTCATCCATCCTTACCACATCGGGAGCATGATAAATTTCTATATGTGACGTCTCGGAGGGGGATTTTTTTTTCAAAATTTCATGAACCACTGGATAGGGACCCACGGCGATAACCTGGATCCCTAAATCTCTGGCTTTCACGGCACCCCAGAGTATTTCTTCCGGTGCCTTATCCCCACCCATTACATCTAAGGCTATCCGCATGCCTGCCTCTAACTCTATCGCATTTTCACTTCTTCTGCAACTGATTACGGCTCCAAGGGGATTTGAACCCCTTTTTCCACCTTGAGAGGGTGGCGTCCTCACCGGGTTAGACGATGGAGCCTTTCCTTTTCCCTCTTCATTTTTCTGATTATATCATAAAGGTAACTTTTTCAGGTTTCCTTGCTCCTTACAGCCCGGACGGGTTAAAGTTTTTCTGAAATGGTTTTCCCTTGAAGGAAGTGCAGGAGATAATCCCGTCCTCCTGCTTTGGAACCAGTTCCACTCATATTGAAACCACCGAATGGGTGAGCACCCACCAGCGCTCCTGTGCACTTCCGATTGATGTAAAGATTACCGCAGTGGAATCGTTTCTTCGCTTCGGAGATTTTTTCTCGGTTTCGGCTGTAAAAAGAGCCTGTCAAACCATACTCCGTTCCATTGGCAATTTCCACCGCTTCCTGAAAGTTTCTGGCTTTTAGTATGGAAAGCACGGGACCAAAAATTTCTTCCTGTGCTAAACGGCTTTGTGGTCTGATGTCGGTAAAGAGGGTGGGGGAGATATAAAAACCGTTTCCCGGTGCCTTCTTCCCTCCCCAGAGAAGTTTTCCTTCTTTCTTTCCGATTTCAATATATTCCAGGATTTTCTTTTCCGCTCCAGCGTTGATCACCGGGCCCATAAAATGATTTTCCTTTGCAGGCCCAATAGATAGAGCCTTCGTCTTTTCAACAATTTGTTCCACCGTTTTCTCATATATCTTTTCGTCCAGTATAGCGCGGGAGCAGGCGGAGCATTTTTGCCCCTGAAAGCCGAAGGCGGAAACAACAATTCCCTGCGCCGCTGCTTCAATATCTGCCTCCGAGTCCACTACAATTGCATCTTTCCCACCCATTTCAGCAATAACCCGCTTGAGCCAGATTTGCCCCTTTTGAATTTTTGAAGCCAATTCGTAAATGTGCGAGCCCACCTCCCGAGAGCCAGTAAAGGCGACCATCCGGGTTTGAGGATGAGCCACCAGGTAATCTCCTACCGTTCCCCCGGGCCCGGTTACAAAGTTCAAAACTCCAGCAGGTAGCCCCACTTCCTCCATCAAGCAGTAGAATTGCCAGCCCACTGCAGGAGAATCACTGGATGGTTTTAAGATGACCGTGTTTCCCGTTACTAACGCTCCCAGCGACATGCCCGCTAAAATTGCCAGAGGAAAGTTCCATGGAGGTATGACTACCACCGGTCCCAGGGGAATATATACCAGTTCATTTATCTCACCGGGCAAAGGAGTGACGGGCTGGGGTTCTGAAAGTCTGAGCATTTCCCTTGCGTAAAATTCAAAGTAATCAATGGCTTCTGCCACATCTGCATCCGCTTCTACCCAGTTTTTGCCCACCTCCAAAACCTGCCAGGCAGACAGTTCAAATTTCTTTTTCCGCGCCAGTTCTGCTGCCTTGAAAAGGTAAGCGGCTCGCTCTTCCGCTGGCACATATCGCCAGAAATCAAAGGCCTTCACGGCCGTGGTGATGGCTTTCTCCGCTTCTGCCGTGCCCGCCTTTTGAAAGATGCCCACGACTTCTTCTTTTTCAGATGGGTTGATACTTCTGAATTTATCTGCGGTCTTAATTTTTTTCCCTCCTATAACAAGAGGATACTCCCTCCCTGTTTCCTTCTGCACTTTTCGCAAGGCTTCCTGCATCCGCAGTTTGTTAGCTTCTTCCGTGAAATCCGTTAAAGGTTCATTCTGAAATTCCGGCAACATATTCTCCTTCCTCCTGACTTTTCAAATATCCAGATAATATATAGCAGATAAAGGGAGTAGAATCAACGAGAAGGGTAGGGAATGGACAAACTAAACCTCCACCTTTTTTGCTTGTTTGTAAAGATAAATCATTAGAGTGGTGATGTCAGAAGAGCGAACCCCCGGAATCCGACAGGCTTGCCCGATGGAGCGGGGGCGGACCCGGGAGAGTTTCTCCCGGGCTTCGTGGGTTAAACTCGGTATCTTCCAGTAGTCCAGGTCCTCGGGCAGAATCTTCTCTTCCATTTTCCCCAGTTTTTCAACCATCTTTTGCTCTTTTACAAGATACCCCTGATACTTGATTTCTGTTTCAATAAAATGGATTTCTTCCGGCGTGAGAGAGGGGTTAGAGTATCCTCGGAGAGAGGCATAAGAGTAGTCAGGACGTTTCAACAACTGGATGGCTTGTATCCGCTCGCCGTTGAGGCCTGGTAAAATCTCGGATAGGGGAATCCACAATTTCTCCAGCCTTTGCACTTCCTCAAAGATACGCTGATATTTTTGGTGAAAGCGCTGATACTGTTCCTTCGGAATGAGGCCCAGGGAATAACCTTTTGGAGTGAGGCGTTGGTCAGCATTATCCCATCTTAAAAGGAGACGGTGCTCGGCTCTGGCCGTGAAGATTCGGTAGGGCTCCAGAGTTCCTTTCGTGACCAGGTCATCCACCATCACTCCAATGTAAGCCTCGTGCCGGGACAGGATGAAAGGGGATTTTCCCAGCACTTTCAAAGCGGCGTTAATGCCGGCGACAATCCCTTGCCCCCCCGCTTCCTCGTACCCACTGGTTCCGTTAATCTGACCTGCAAGGAAGAGCCCTTCTATTTTCTTTGTTTCCAGGGTGGGCTTTAACTGCTGGGGATACACCACATCATACTCAATAGCATACCCGGGTCTTAAAATCTCTGCGTTTTCTAAGCCCGGGATAGAGTGAATCATCTCCCATTGAACCTCTTCAGGCAGGCTATTTGACGCCCCTGCCACATAATATTCCTCCGTATTCAATCCCTCGGGCTCTAAAAAAATGTGATGCTGTTCTTTATGGGAAAATTTCACAACCTTATCCTCAATAGAGGGGCAGTAACGAGCCCCAGTTCCTACGATGTGTCCTCCATACATCGCTGAACGATGAAGATTGGCTTCTATGATGGACTTCGTTTTTAGAGTAGTGTGAGTAACAAAGCAGGGAATTTTGGGGAGAGTGTGTGACGGTGGGTCATAGGAGAAATGATGAATTTCCGAAGGCTGTTCCAGAGATTGCATTTTTGAGAAGTCAATTGTTCGCTTATTGAGCCGTGGAGGGGTTCCTGTCTTAAATCTGCCCATCTCAAAACCGTTTTTTTCCAGGAAAGCTCCCAGCGCATCGGCAGGGGCTTCGCCCCGTCTACCCGCAGGATATTTCATTTCTCCGATGTGAATTAAGCCTCTTAGAAAAGTGCCAGTGGTAATGACAACTGTTTTACTGCGGTAGATGACACCGGTTCGCACCTTCACACCTGCAATCCGGTTCCCCTGGAGCAGAAATTCTTCCACCGTGGCTTCCTTCAAATCTAAGTGTTCCTGATTCTCCAGGAGATGCTTCATAGCGGCCTGATAAGCCTTTTTATCGGCTTGTGCTCGGAGGGCTCGAACGGCTGGTCCTTTGCTTTCATTCAAAAATCGCACATGGATATTGGTGGCATCAATGGTTTTGCCCATCACCCCGCCGAGGGCATCAATTTCCCTTGTAATGTGCCCCTTTCCTGCCCCTCCGATGCTCGGGTTACAAGCCATATGGCCAACATTATCCAAATTGGTGGTGAGCACCAGAGTTTCGCATCCCATTTTCGCCGAAGCTGCAGCGGCTTCTATGCCCGCATGCCCGGCTCCTACCACAATTACATCGTAGATTTTTGGATATATCCACCCTTCAGCCATTGCAAAACTGTTTTCCATATTATTCTATCACATCTGCTTTTCTGCGAGATATGCCAGAATTCTGTCCGGCTTTCTCTCCCCTTTGAAACTTATGATGATATAATTAAGAGGGTTGTGAGAGGAACGAACCAAAGGAAAAGCAGGAGGCTTTTATAACATGTGGGAGGAAAACAAATTTACGATTTTGTTAATTATAGGGATTTTGGTTATTTTTTTCATTTTCATTGCCCGTCCAAATCAACTGAATTCACTGCTTTCCGCCGTCATGCCGGAAAAAGACCGGGTGGCCATTCAGGTTCTGGATGTGGTAAAAATTCGCCCGGGTTCAAAGCCCACAGAAATACTGGAAACCCTGGTGGCATTTATCCAGAAACACGGTGGTGTGACCCGGGATGAGGCAATTGAGATGGCAAAAATCCCTTCCACTCAATTTCGCGGTGGACTCCTTTACGCAGAGGTTGTGGCAAGTGAAGTTCATACGATCCCTGTGGGCCAGAAATATCTGCTCTTTACCATGGTGGATATTCCACCGGAGAAGATTCTGGTAGTGGATTATGAGCCAGATTTAATGGGATATATCTTTTACCCGCAGGTAAGCATTGGCGGGTCTCAGCCGATTTATATTTCTACGGGTAATCCGGAATTACCGAAATACCTTACGACAGGTATGAGTCGGGTGCTTGTGGCGATGGGAGAGGTGCGGAAGAAAGGTTATTCAGATTGGGCTTTTTTCCGCCGTTCCCGCAAGGCTTCCGCACCTTCGCCAACCGCTTCAAAATCGCCCTGAAGGGGGGAAGGCATAGATGTTTAACTCTATCACGAAAGAGAGAGTGTTCCGGGTTCTGGAACAGGTAATGGACCCGGAGGTGGGTCGCTCCATTGTGGAATTAAATATGGTTCGGTCGGTGGAGATTGAGAACAGTCGGGTCTCGGTGGAAATTGCCTTAACCGTCAGAGGTTGCCCTCTGGCGAAGACCCTGGAAGAGGATGTCAGACTCGCCGTCCAAACCATCCCGGGAGTTTCTGAAGTGATTGTTAAAATGGGCACGATGGGTCCAGAGGAACTTCAGCGCTTTGTAGGGCAAATTAAGGCCCGTCACCCTCAGGCTGGCACAGAACACACTCGGCATATTGTTGCTGTCGGGAGCGGAAAGGGTGGGGTAGGGAAGTCCACCATCGCATTGAATCTTGCTCTATCGTTTCTCAAATTGGGGAAAAAAGTTGGGCTTTTTGACGCAGATATCTGGGGACCTTCTATCGCCAAGATGCTAAATCTTCGGGATATGCCCACTGCTTTAGCCGATAATCTCATTGAACCCCTGGAAGTCTTTCAGATGAAGGTCATGACCTTTGGCACGATTCTCCGAGAAAATCAACCCGTCATCTGGCGGGGCCCTATGGCTCATAAAGCCATTGAGCAGTTCTTGCTGGATACCCTCTGGGGAGAACTGGACTACCTGATAGTGGATTTACCACCGGGAACCGGTGATGTGGCCATCTCCGTAAGCCAGTTAGCCAGAATAGACGGTGCGGTTCTGGTGACAACCCCCCAGGAAGTTGCCGCTCTGGATGTTCGGAAAGCCATAAATATGTTCCGGAGTATGGGCGTTCGCATTTTAGGAGTGGTGGAAAATATGGCTTATTTCCGATGCTCTCGCTGCTTAGAAAAGCATTTTATCTTTGGGAAAAATGGAGCGCAAACTCTTTCTGACTTAGAGCATGTCCCCGTTCTTGGGCAGGTGCCTCTGGATATTACTCTCATGGAAGCAGAAGATAAAGGATTTCCCTTCATGTTCAATGTTAGTGAAAACAATGAAGCGTATTCGGCTCTATTGAACATCGCCCGAAATATCTATCAAATTTTCGAGCCTACTCACTAAGAAATCGTAGTTTTTGTAAAACCTTCTTTCAGGGAATTTTTTTCTTTAATCATATATACTTTTATGGTGTGAGGCAGGGAACCTGGTACATCGGGGTTTGTGGAGCAATGGAGGCAGGAGAGGAAGAAAAGGCTATTGCAGAAAGAGTAGGGCGAGAAGTCGCTCGTAAGGGAGCCATCCTGGTTACAGGTGGATTATCAGGAGTCATGGAAAAAGCCTCTGAAGGAGCGTGGAAAGAACAAGGTAGAGTGGTGGGAATTCTTCCGGGTGCTTCTCGTGTGGAGGCTAATCCTTATATTCATGTGGCTATAGCCACCAACATGGGGCATGCCCGGAACGTCATTTTAGTTCACACCGTGGATGGTATCCTGGTTGTGGGAGGTGAAGCGGGCACTCTCTCCGAAATAGCCCTTGCGGTTAAACTCCGAAAGCCTGTAGTCATCGTTAAAGGCTGGCAAGAATTACAGAGCAGTTTTTCTCAGGTTTTCTACCAGCCTGACCCCGAAAAAGCCGTGCAGGATTTGTTACAATTACTGAATAGAGGATGATTAAAAAATTGGTGGCAAGAGTGAGAGGAAAAGTGCAAGGAGTTGGATACCGGTTCTTCGTGCAACACCAGGCTGCACTTCTGGGGTTAAAGGGTGTGGCACGGAATCAGTTGGATGGGTCCGTTGAGGTGATTCTGGAGGGGGAGGAAGAGAAATTGAGAAAAATCCTCCGTCTACTTCACATAGGTCCTCCACTTTCCAGGGTGATTTCTGTAGAGCATTCCTTCCACGAAGCCAGCGGTGAATTTATAGATATTGAGGTAGAGTAGTGAAAGATGAGAAACTGTTTATGCCGGGTCCCCCCAAAGAGGAGGAGATGAAACAGGGGAGGAGAATGTCTCGGATGGAGAAGCTTAACATTTTACTTATAAAATTAGAAAATAGACAAAAACTCCTCCAACGACTCTTAAATCCAACGCTGTCGTTGGAAGAAACCTCTTTGCTTCTCGGAGTGTCAAAAGGCACCTTGCGGCAGTATACCAACTTAAGGAAGCTCAGACACTTCCGAACCCCCGGAGGTCAGAGGCGGTTTTACTTGCTGGATATTTTAGGATTCCTGGCAAAAAGGGATGGAGACATAGGAGACATACTTCAGGAAACAGAGAAGGCAATTCGGAGAGCCAAAAGCCGAATTCAAATAGTTGATGCGGTTAAAAAAAGGGAGAAACGGCGAGGGCGGCCACCCAAAAAGAGACTATCCGAGGGGAAACTCTTTTAAATTTTATTTTTTTCATAATTTTTGAGGGGGGAGAAGGGAAAGTAAGCACTACTCCCGGCGATTTTTGAAATTAAGATGTTTTTCCAAGAACGAGCGTAAGGGGGGAAGGAGGCAGGGAAGATTTTTGGTTCGTATAATAGATATTATGTTAAATTATTTCGCCGCACCATTCTGACTTTAAGTCCCGGTTTATCTCTTGTAGGCTGATTCTGAATTTAAACTATAGCTTTCAATAAAATTAAAATGATGTGAGTCCTGGATAGGGTAAGGTATATCTTTGAGGCTTTTTGTAAAAATTAAGAGGTTATTCTGTCGGATTTTCAGGGTAAAGGTTTTTTCTCTAATCCGAGAACTTTTTTTTGCTCCTGAACAAGCATTTTAATACCCATCTTAGCCAGGGTTAGCATCTGCTGAAGTTCGTCTGGAGTATAAGGGCGTTTCTCTCCTGTTCCCTGGATGTCAACTATTTCTTCTTTATCTGTCATCACCACATTTAAATCCACTTCTGCAACTGAGTCTTCCTCATAAGTCAGGTCCAGGTAGCACTGACTGTTCAGTATTCCTACACTGACTGCGGCTACCTGGTGTTGAATCACAGAGAGATGAGGCTCAATCAGATGTTCCTGCTTCATCCAGCGGATGGCATCCACCAGAGCGATGAATCCTGCGGTAATGGAAGCGGTGCGAGTGCCTCCGTCAGCCTGAATTACATCGGCATCTACCCAGAGAGTGCGTTCACCCAGGGCTTTCAGGTTTATTGCGGAGCGGAGAGAACGACCTATCAACCGCTGGATTTCCGCTGTTCTTCCCTCCACATGCCCACGGGTGACTTCCCGAACCTTACGCACTTGCGTGGAACGGGGAAGCATCCCATACTCTGCGGTTATCCATCCTTCCCCGGTGCCCTTGAGAAATGGGGGCACCTTTTCTTCTATAGATGCTGAGCAAATCACTTTCGTATTCCCTATTTCCATATACGCAGACCCTTCTGCATACTTCAAGTATCCCTTTTCAATTTTGACTGGCCGTATCCCGGATAAGCCTCTACCATCCTTCCGGATAATCATAATGGGGCCTTTTCCAACGCCTCCGGAATGTTTATCACTTCCGGCTCGGGGATTTCATGCCCCCAAAAAAGGGAAGCCAGATGCTTAAACGAAGGGTTTGGGGCAGTAAGGGTGAAGCGGATTTCCCCTACCCTGTTTACTTTCTTAAAATGGTCCCGCTGGGAGAGGGTTCTGAAAACTTCTAATGCTGTTTCTTCAGCGGGGTCAACAATTTTCACATCTTCGCCTATGAAGCGGCGAATAAGAGGTTCTAAATAAGGGTAATGGGTGCACCCAAGAATAACCGTATCTACTGCCAATTTCCGCATTCGGGAAGAATACTTCTCAATGATTTCCAGAGATTCAGGGGAGGACCAATCCCCGCTTTCTACCAGGGGCACCCATTCGGGGCACGGGATGTCAAATAACGACACGGGCACCCCGACTCTTTCAAAGCCCCGGGGGTACCCCTTAGATTTATAAGTTGCCCGTGTGAGGAAAATACCGATACGACGATTTTTAGACACCTTTAACGCCCCACGAATTCCTGCCTGAACTACCCCGAATATAGGAATAGGAAAGTGTTTTTTTTGCGCTTCCTCCAGAGCCACCGAGGAGGATACATTGCAAGCCATGACAACGGCGGATGCGCCTCTCTGTATCAAAAACTGGACGATTTCCAGAGCGAACGCTTTCACCTCTTCAGGGTCTCGGTCGCCATAGGGTAGGTGTGCCACATCTCCAAAATAGTGGTAATTGAGGTGAGGAAGAAGAGTCAGAAGCGGTTTTAGAACCGTGATACCACCGACGCCAGAATCAAAAATTCCTATTTGTGGAAATTTCACGAAATCCCCCCTTCCAATGACAAAAGCATTTTTTGACCTTCTACCTGTAAGTGTATCACAACGATTCAACTTTCGCTTAGAATTTGCAAGAAAGTTTATTTGCGAAGAGCAGGTTAAAGATAACTGGTGGAGGCGGCGGGACTCGAACCCGCGTCCAGAGAGAGCGTTCACCCGGCACCTACAGGTTTAGCCCGGGTATGAGTCTCATTCCTGCCCTACCCCACAGGCAGGCGTAGCAGGAACCAGCCCGCTTGTACCGCCCGAAGTTATGCAGGCGGTTTCGCTCCGGGGGACCGGTCGTTTCAGCACCCTTCCCCGCTCCACCGGTGTCTGCGAGGAGGGTGTGCTACCTGCTTTTAGGCAGCGAGTGCGTAGTTGGCACTTCTTTTTTGCCACCGCTTTCGGCGGGTAGCCCACCGACCTGCTCCAGAGTGAACTCCTTCCCTCTGTCGACTCCAGTCGCCCCCACTTATTTTCCTTTTCGCTTCTCACGAAAAGATTTCTTCAAGGCTCTTTCTATTTCTCGTTTCTGCTCCCGCTCCAGGATCTGCCGTCGTCGGTCATACTCTCGTTTTCCTCTCGCCAGCCCCAGCAGAACCTTTGCGTAGCCATTTTTAATATACACCTCCAGGGGCACCAGTGTCAACCCCTTTTCCCTTATTTTTCCCTGCAGGCGAACAATTTCGCCTTTATTCAAAAGCAATTTCCTCACACGCCCTGGAGTCCTGGAACTGTAAGAATCAAAAGAATAGGGCGCGATGTGCATGTTAAAAAGATAAACCTCCTCATCTTGAATCCGAGCCAGGCTATCCTTGATACTCACCGCCCCTTGCCGAACGGATTTCATCTCGCTTCCCTTCAGCACAATCCCTGCTTCATATTCCTCCAGAATCTCAAAATTGAACCGAGCCTTCGGGTTTGTAGCCACAACTTTTTTCCCCATCTTAATCCATTATATCACCTGCCTTATCAACAGGAAAAGAGGACGCCTGCTGTATAATAATAATGGTGTTTTATGAAGATTTTATGTTAAGCCACCATAGAGGGGAAGCAGATTGGCGACCCGGCTACGAACATTTCCGAGGATGTGTAATACAGGCGGGGAGGAAAATCCATCGCCCACATTTTCACAAAAAGGCGTCCGTATAATGCAGGATAAGCGGCCCGTCCCTCGAAAGAAACGAATTCTTTTTGTGTGTATCGGAAACTCCTGCCGAAGTCAGATGGCAGAAGGTTTTGCCAGGGCTTTCCTCGGAGACTCCTGTGATGTTTATAGTGCAGGTTCCAGGCCTGCCGGTTTTATCGCTTTAGAAACCATTCAGGTGATGCGGGAAAAAGGTGTGGACATTTCAGGTCAATATTCCAAGGGGTTAAGTGAGATTCCAAAGGGTGCTTACGATGCTGTGGTGACGATGGGTTGTGGAGATGCCTGTCCCCACATCCCTGGTAGAATTCGTCAGGACTGGTCGATTCCTGACCCGATTGGATGTGATATTTCTGTTTATCGTCAAGTTCGGGACCTCATTGAGAAAAAGGTTCGTTCTCTCCTTTCCCTTATGACTGAGGCGGAGAGCGATACATCCTCCGCTTCTGGCTCTGGACAGGGGTATCTTTAGTTAACCAGCCGGGTTTTGAGAGGCTCTTATTTACTCTACCCGCCCCATTTCTGGTATAGTAATAAGGGTATGCCCACACTTAAAGAGCGATTAGCAAATGTCAGTATGACTCGTGAGGAATATGAGCGGGCAATGAACCTTCTGGGAAGAATGCCTAATGAAGTGGAACTGGGAATGATAGGCTCATTATGGAGTGAGCATTGCTCTTATAAATCTTCCCGAGTTCATCTGCGTCTTTTACCCACTCAGGCTTCCTGGGTGGCGCAGGGTCCTGGTGAGAATGCCGGTGCAGTGGACATTGGGGATGGCTGGCTGGTGGTGTTCAAGATGGAGAGTCACAACCATCCCAGCGCAGTGGAGCCATACCAGGGAGCGGCTACGGGCATTGGAGGAATTATCCGGGATATTCTGGCATTGGGCGCTCGTCCTATCGCTCTTCTGGATTCTCTCCGCTTTGGACCTCTGTCGGAACCCCGGAATCGTTACCTTTTTAGTGGGGTCGTTTCTGGCATCGCGGATTACGGTAATTGTGTCGGGATTCCGACCGTGGGTGGAGAAATCTACTTTGACTCTTCCTATTCCAGGAATCCTCTCGTAAATGTGATGTGTGTGGGCGTGGTTCGCAAAGAAAAGATGATGAGTTCTAAAGCCAGAGGGGTGGGCAATCCATTGCTTTTAATCGGTGCTACCACTGGACGAGACGGGATTCACGGCGCCAGCGGGCTGGCTTCAGCAGAATTAGGGAAAGAGGAAGAAGAGAAACGTCCCACGGTTCAAGTGGGAGACCCTTTCCGAAAAAAAACGCTTATTGAAGCCATCCTGGAAATACTGGAAGAAGTGAGTGTGGTAGCGGTTCAGGATATGGGAGCGGCCGGGCTCACCAGCGCCGCCGCCGAGATGGCTTCAAAAGGTAGATGCGGTATCCAGATTTCCCTCCCTTCTATCCCTCTGCGAACACACCCCATGTTGCCCTATGAAATTATGCTCTCTGAATCCCAGGAACGGATGCTTCTTCTCGTTCGTAAGGGAGAAGAAAAGAAAGCCCTGCAAATTGCCCGAAAATGGGGGCTGGAAGCCAGCGTCATCGGAAGTGTTATTTCATCGCCGGTGATGCGAGTCGTTGAGAACTCTCGTATCCATGCTGAAATCCCTGTTCGTCTTCTAACAGAAGATATGCCAGTATATCATCGACCGATGAAGAAACCCCGTTATCTCGGGCAAGTTCAGAGGTTTGATATGGAGAGCATTCCACTGCCCGTGAATGCTGAGGAAACTCTTTATCGTTTATTGTCCAGCCCCACCCTTGCTTGCAAAAAATGGGTGTATCGCCAATATGACCACATGGTTCAGACTCAATGCATACGCCTTCCCGGGAGTGACTCTGCTATTCTTCGCCTGAAAGAAACTGATAAAGCCATTGCAGTGACCACAGATGGGAATGGAACCTATTGTTATTTGGACCCGCTGGAGGGTGGAAAATTAGCAGTTTGCGAATCTGCACGGAATCTCTCTGCCGTGGGTGCTTGCCCTCTCGGCATTACGGATTGCTTGAACTTTGGAAACCCTGAAGACCCAGAAATCATGTGGCAGTTTCGGGAAGTCGTGAAGGGAATTGCGGAGGCTGCGAGGTATCTAAATGTTCCAGTGGTGAGCGGGAATGTGAGTTTTTATAACGAAAGCCCCCTGGGCGCTGTGGACCCGACTCCGGTTATTGGCATGGTGGGTGTCGTGGAAGATTTATCCCGTTCACTGAAGCCAGGCTTCAAAGAAGCGGGCGACTGGATTTGCGTGGCGGGGCCTACCTCTTACGACATTGGCGGAAGTGAGTATCTCAAGTTCTGTCACGGCTTAAAGAGAGGTAAGCCACCCCGGGTAAATTTGGAAGTTGAAAGAAGGGTTCAAAACGCCATTCGCAAAGGAATCCGGCGTGGGCTTTTCCACTCCGTAAAAGATATTTCTGAGGGCGGATTGGCAGTAGCACTTTTGGAAGAGTTATCCTTTGGCTCCCTTGGAGCACAACTCACTGCTCTTCCTTCACTGAAAACGACAAATCCTCGCTGGGATTTTTTTCTGTTCAGTGAGGCTCCTTCTCGTTTCCTGATTACCGTTCCACACTCCAGGCTGAAGTTTATCCAAAGATTTTTTCAATCTTCCAAAATTTCTTTCTCTGTTCTTGGGCAGGTAACAGATAAATTCGTGCTTTCCTTCAAGCCCTGGAAAGTGCAAGTCCCTCTGGATTCTCTTTTACACCACTGGAGAAATGCTTTAATGCAGCCCTATGGTGAGACATCATGAAAAAAGCGCTTCGGTGGGCACATCATATCCTGCATGTTTTTTCCCTGATTGTGGTCTGCATCACGGATTTCCTTGTTTTACTGCTAACTGTCGCAACCATGCTTTTTTTCTCTTATATGCTCACACTGGCTCTTACCACTATTTGGCCCATATTTCAGCCTTCCTTTTATTACATAGATGCCATCATTTTTCTGCTTTCTTTTTTTATCACGGTAGACCCGCTTCAGAAAGGTTTTTTATTACTTTACTTATGGAAGCGTAATAAGCAAATCCATTTTAGTCGTAACAGAATGGCCGAGCTTCCTCAATTCATTGAGCGTGTATCGGCACGGCTCAATGCAGTGCAAAATGAAATTTCCCGGCTACGGGCTAAAATCAGTGCGCTGGAAAAGGAAGCCAGGAAAGAAGGGCAGTTACTGGTGACTCACAAAGCCATCGCCAGATGGTCAGAGCCCGAACTTAAGCGCTGGTTATTCACCGTTTTTGAGCAGGATGGATACCATATTTCGCTTCCCCAGAAATCCCGGGAACGAGGAGAAGAATGGCAGTTGCAGAAAAACAACAAACGGGTGACTTTATTCGTGAAATGGTCAGAAAAGCGTTTGGATATAGAAGATATTCAGCCCGCTTGCGAAAGCAAAAAGAGAAACCCCGGCACGGAGTACTGGTTGGTTTCCAATCGCTCCTGGAAAACTGGAGTCTGGGAAACTGCTCTAAAATCTGGAATCCGTCTGATTTCGCTTAGCGACCTGCTGTCTTCTTATCAGGGTTATCAGATTCATCTTCAGGTAGTGGAGCCTCGTAAAAAACTCCAGAGTTTACTCCCGGAACGAAAACAATTGATGACACAACTGAACACTCTGAACTGGGAATTGGAAATCCTGTCAGAGGATGATAACCTTTCTCCGCACAGGAAAGCCGCTTATAGAGACCTGCTTCGCATGTGGCTATATTGGTTGCAATTTAATCTCCCGCGCATCACCAATATTCTGAGATGGGGAATCAAAGAAATTCGCCGGGGGAAAGTGGACCGGGTCAAATCCTTTGGAGATTTTATGCTCTTCCGCTCTCCAGGTTCTGCCCATGCACGCATATTATTGACTCTCCTCTTTCTTTATCAGGGGAAATACAACTCTGCAATCCAGCAAATTGTAGAGACTCTGCACAATCCGATGAAACCCCGGGAGTCGGAAAAGATGTATGAACTGACGCTTTTTGTCCTTCAGGATTTTCAGAAGCAAGCCAGGGAAAAATATAAAGAGGCGCGTTTATCCCGTGCTCAGGGGCAAATGGAAGTTGCTCTAAAAATTCTTTCTGACGCTATTCGCCTGGACCCCCGAATTCAGTATAAAGCCTTGAATGACCCGGCGTTCGCCAGTCTGCGTAACACCCAGGCTTTCCGCCGTGCTCTGGGAGAAGGGCGAATTGCCTGGTGTCAATTTATGGAAAATTACTTGTGGGGAAAGAAATCATCGTGCCAGAAAATCTAACAGACGACGGAAAACTATGCGTTGCTGTCGTTCAAATGGATTGCGTGAGGTATGAGAAGGAAACAAATTTACAGAAGGCGATAGAGTGGATTGATGAAGCAGTAAAGCAAGGAGCACAACTGGTTTTATTGCCGGAACTCTTCACCACGGGCTATCTTACACAGCCAAAAGATTTAGAGCTGGCGGAAAAGATTCCCGGTCCTACAACGGAAAGACTTCTTTCCATCTGCCAGGAAAAAGGAATTTACCTGGGAGGATGCATTCTGGAAGGAGCACGAACCAGGGTATATGACACGGCTTTTTTCATGGGTCCTGAGGGATATATTGGGAAATATCGGAAAGTTCATTTGTGGAAAGGAGAATCTGCTCGTTTTACCCGGGGGAAATTAATCCAGCCATTTGCAACTTCTATCAGTTGTGTGGGCCTTTTGATTTGTCATGATGTTCGTTTCCCGGAAGCCGTGAGGACTCTCGCAATTCAAGGGGCTCAGGTCGTTCTATTCCCGTCTGCCTTCGGGAAAGCCCGATTATACTCCTGGGACATTCAAACCCGGGCTCGGTCCATGGAGAATGGCATCTTTACCCTTTATGCAGATCGGATAGGAGAAGAGGATGACATATCATTCGCCGGACATTCCCGGATTGTAGACCCGTGGGGAAAAGTGCTTTGCGAAGTCACCGAAGCAGAGGGAATTGCTGTTGCCGACATAGATTTTTCCTGGATACAAAAAGCCCGGGAGGAAGTTCCACAGCTCCAGCAGGTGGCACCGAGAGTGTATCGCTATCTTTCCACTGCCCGAGTTCGTGAAACTAAGGTTCCCAGAGCATAGTCCAGGCTGTTCAATAAATCTTCCGCATCTTCCAGCCCCACAGAAATTCTCAAGGTGGATTCCTGAATTCCTATTTCTTTTTTCTCTTCGTTCGGAACAGTGGCGTGGGTCATACTCCAGGGGTGCTCAATCAGGGAACGAACATCGCCGAGACTCACGGCGAGGGTAAACACTTTCAGATGGGACAGGAAGGTTTTGACCTCTTCCAGCCCGCCTTCCAGGTCAAACGAGAGCATCGCACCGAAAGCCTCCATTTGCTCCTTTGCGACGGCATATCCCGGGAATTCCGGGAGGCCGGGATAGTAGACCTTTTGAACCCTGGGGTGCTGATTTAAGAAGTCAGCGATTTTTTGAGTTGTCTGGCATTGGTGGTGAATCCGAAGTGGTAAAGTCATCATTCCCCGGAGGATGAGCCAGGCGTTCAGAGGGCTCATCACAATACCCAGGTCTTTCACCATTACTTGCTTCAGGGGTTGTATATATGCTGGAGACCCCACGGCTATGCCGCCCAGCGTATCACCATGCCCGGAGAGATATTTTGTGGCGCTGTGAATGACAATATCGGCGCCTGATAAAATCGGCTTTTGCAATATGGGAGTTGCGAAGGTATTATCCACAATGGCCAGAGCGTTTTTATCGTGGGCAAGATGAGCCACTTCTTCTATGTCTATGATGGTAAGTAACGGGTTACCCGGCGTTTCAAAATACACGGCTCGGGCGCCTTTTGTGAGTTCCCTTTCCAGCCAATCTCGGTCATTCAGGTCCCCCAGCACCACTTCAATGCCCCATCGGGGAAGTTGATTGGTGAGTAAGGAATAAGTGCATCCGTAAATATACTTTGAACTGATGAGTCGGTCTCCCGCTTGCAGGAGACCCAGCAGGGTAGCCGTAATGGCACCCATTCCGGTGGCTGATGCGGCGCCGTTTTCTGCTCCTTCTAAAAGTGCTACCCTTTTTTCCAGCAGGTCAATGGTAGGATTTCCCAGGCGAGTGTAGATATAAGCATCCCGATTGGCAAATGCTCGCACACCCTCTTCTACATCGGAAAATGAAAAACTGGCAGTTTGAAAGATGGGAGGTGCAACCGGGTGAGGACAGCCCTCTTCATCTCCCCCGTGAATAGACATCGTGGATTGTCCCATCATGATATTCCCCCTCCTTTCATCGCTTTAATCATATCATAGCCAAAAAGCAGAAAAACTGATATAAATCAGGATAGATAAAGGGGTGAAGAAAATGAAAAAAGCCTGGAAAACAAGCAGTTGGCTCAGCATTGGAGTGATTTTCGTCACTTTTGCCAATTTCGGAGGTCTTCTTCCGACCATTGAGAAGCCTATCATCATTCAGGATTGGTTTGTAATAGGTCCATTTTCCGCCGGTTCACGGGAAGGGTTCGTAGACCCTCTAATGGAATGGGGTGGGATGGAAAATATCCAGCCGATTGAAGGGCAGGAGCATATGTCCTGGATGGCTACTAATGGAGTCGTGAAATGGGCTAAGGTTCAGGCGAAAGATGGAAGAGTTACCTACGAATATCCGAATGTAGATTGGGATGCTATTACCGACCAGTGGGGATTTGCAGGAACTATCAACAACGGGTTTGCCTATGGGGAATTTCAAAGCGACCAGCCACGGCGGGTGCTGGTGTCAGCCCAGGGAGCCGGGAGTATCCTTTTGAATGGTCAGTCCTATCTCTCTGACATCTACGGCCATGGCTATGTTCTTTCCCCAGCGGTTTTGAAAGCAGGGGTGAATCGGGTTCTCATCCGTAGTGGCCGCGGAGCAGGCGCTCTGACTTTCACTCTCCAGTTCCTCCCCGCAGAAACTCCCGTCATGGTGAATGCCAGGGATATTCTTCCACCGGACTTGATAGAAGGTGAAAAAGCCGAAGGCTGGGCAGGCGTCCCTCTCATCAATACCACTCCGGAGACGATTGAGGATGCGGTTTTAACTTTCGGCGATGATGATGTTTTTCAAGCAATATCCGTGAATGTTCCACCTCTTCCACCTCTTTCCGTTATCAAGTTGCCGATATGGGTAAAGACTATTCGTCCTGTCAGGCTGGAAGAAGCAGAGAATCAGATTCTGAAAGTTCCCGTATCTGTCAGGGCTCACGGGGAAACTCATGAGGTGGATGCAGATGTGCGTGTGAGAAAAGCAGGACAGTCCTATCACATCACCTTCCGTTCCGACACGGATGAATCGGTTCAAAAATACGCTGTTCTGCCGCCTGAGCATTACGACCCAGCAAAAGAGTATGCTCTTATCCTCAGCCTCCATGGTGCGGGTGTGGATGCAGATGGACTGGTGGATGCTTATCAGCCTAAAGATTGGGCTTATGTAGTGGCGGCCACGAATACTCGCCCCTTCGGTTTTGACTGGCAGGATTGGGGCAGGCTGAATGTGCTCCAAACTTTGAAGGATGTGAAGAGTCGTTTCAAAATTGATGAGGACCGGGTGTATCTCACAGGCCACTCTATGGGCGGGCACGGCACCTGGCATGTAGGATTCACTCACCCAGACCTTTTTGCCGCTATCGCTCCATCCGCAGGATGGACTTCCTTTGCCTATTATGTTCCCTTTACGATGCGAAAAGGTTTGCTTTACGCTCCTCCAACCCTCCACACCATCTGGGAAAAATCTCTCCGGGAGGAAAGCACTCTTTTGTTTGCGGAGAATGCATCTAATATCTCGGTTTTTGCTATAGAGGGTGGGAAAGATGATGATGTTCCACCTTTTCATCCACGCTGGGTTATAGCAACCCTGCGGGACCTGGGTATTGAAGCCATATATCATGAAGAACCCGGTATGTCCCACTGGTGGGATGACCCGAAAACCCCGGGAACGGATTGCGTGGACCTGGCAGAATTGATGCAATTCTTCCAGTGGAAAAAAAGAAATCCCTTACCCCACCGTGTTGTTTTTCGCACTACAAATCTGGGCACCCTTCACCGTCTCTACTGGGTTCAGATTGACGAAATGGAAATTCCCTACGAGGATACGCATATAGAAGCTCGCATTCTGGACAACGGTGAAGTGGATGTAACAACGCAGAATGTGGAACAATTTACCCTGCACCTGTCCCGGTTGCTTCCTCCGGGTATCACCCGCTTCCGCATCAATGGCCAGACTATAGCCACTCCTATTGATGATTCAGGTTCCATCAGTTTTCACAGGGAAAATGGGGGCTTTCAACTGGGCTCCAGAAGCGGTGCAGGGTTCAGGAAAACCCCTTCTCTTTTCGGTCCCATCAAACAGGCTTATTTCACCCCCTTTATCTTCGTCTACGGCACCGCAGGCACTCCTGTAGAAACCGACCTCAATCGTAATATGGCGGTGCTGGATGCTCAAATCTGGTGGTGGCGAGCCAACGGGTTCGTTCGCGTGATTAGCGATTCGGATGTGACAGACGAAATCATCCAGAAATACAATCTCATCCTTTATGGCAATTCTCAAACTAATGCTATTCTGGCGAAAATACAGGACCGCCTGCCGATATGGGTCACTCCGCAGGGAGTATCCGTCGGTGAGCAGATGGTATGGGGTGTTGACCTCGCGGCTCGCTTTCTCTACCCGAACCCTTTGAATCCCCAGAAATTCGTTGTGGTTATTGCAGGAACGAGCACAAAAGGTATGCGTCTTGCAGGCCTTTCAGGGATGTTCTACTCCGGTGCTGGATTACCCGATTTTATCGTTTATGGCGAGGAGGTGAAGACCAGAGCGTGGGGGGGATTTTTAGCCGCTGGCTTCTTTGACAATTCCTGGCAAGTTTCCTCTGACCCCCGCCTCACCTACTTCCGCCCACAACACAGAACTCTTCATTGAGTTCTGCTTCGTTTCCTTTCCGGATTGCGAGCTTTCAGGCGATTCCAGATAGCGTCCATCTCTTGCAGGCTCATTTTTTCACCCTCTCGGTACAGCCCCTTTTCCTTCATAATTTTCAAGACTTCCGAGAAGCGTTTTTGAAATTTCCTGTTGGTGTAAGATAAGCATTTTTCCGGGTCTACACGGGCGAGACGAGCCACATTGATGACAGCAAAAAGCAAATCGCCCATCTCTTCCCCTACCCTGCTATGGGTTGAACCCCTTTTTTCTCGCAGTGTTTTTCGCACCTCCTCTGCTTCTTCCGTAACCTTCTCCAGCGCCTCCATCGGTGCGTTCCAATCAAAACCTCTCTTAGAGGCAGCCTTTTGAAGCTTCAACGCTTCTTGCAAGGGGTTTCCGGTTTTCGTTTTTCTTTTCTTCATTTTATTCCAGCCCAAGAATGTGCCTTTTCGTTCTGTGGTGATTCTTTCTGACTCCCTTCATTGAATGACTCCTTCTTCCATTACTTCTCCGCTGGAAAATCTGGAAATTTTCTGAATCATTTCCTGCATAGGACCTGAAAGGACGAAATCGGAGGGTACGTAGAAAATTACCAGAACTTGAGTGGTTGAGGAAGTGATCCGGGCTCTTTCGCTATCTGCAATCGGAGAGCCGAAAATTCCCTCTGTGTCCACCGCAACGATTCTGTCACAGGCATTCATGGGACGATTTCCGATAGCCAGGTAGGAATCTTCTGCTTTCCCGATGCGGAGGATTATCGGTGGCTTAAGCGTTTGGAAATCGTGAAGCCCCAGGGGGGTGAAATATTTTAACTGGATGAAGTTCCCGATGTCTACCACGGTGTTGATTCTTGGGAAAGGGTCGCCACGAAGGACTCTTCTCGCCAGGGCTTCGGGCGAAGGGCGGTGTTTCGTGGGGTCAATTCCACATCGGCTAAAGAGCCGACGAACTTTTTCAACTGGCGGAAATTCAGATAATTTCTGCCCCTGGAAGGCAGAACTCGTTTCCTCTATCAATTTTTGAATGACACCTTCCAATTCTGGATTTGTCCCCCGGACGTTCACACCGTTGAAAAGCAAAAACCCCGCCTGAAACCCCTTTTGACGCAACTCCGGGCTTACCTGAAATTTCATCCGGATTCCCCTTTCTGTCTATTTAGAATGGATTTTAATTGTCGGCTTCTGGCAAGTCTTTTTTGCCGTCGCTCCTCAGCTTCTCGGAATCGCTTTTTCTCATCGGTTGTGCGGGGCTCATACGAGGGAACGAAAGTGGGTTTCCCGTTTTCATCCAGCGACACGAAAGTGAAGAAAGCCGTGCAGGTATGTCGTTTCTCATTCCTTAACGGATTCTCTGCCAGAACCTTCATTCCCACTTCCATAGAGGTTCGCCCTGCCCAGTTGAGAGCAGCTTTCACCACCATAATTTCTCCAACCCGGATGGGAGAATAAAAATCCACTGCGTCTATAGAAGCAGTTACATTCACTGCATGGGCATACCTCATGCAAAGGATGCCTCCTGTGACATCCAGGGTCATCATTACGCTCCCTGCGTCGGCATAATCCAGATACACGGTATCTTCTGGAAAGATTTCTCTTGCCACTTCAATTGAATTGGGGCTGTGAGGCGGAATGATGTCCTCCACATCGGTGGCTTTTTCCATTCGCCGGGCGATTCGCTCCTTTCGGTCAAAGTATCGTTTTTCTCCAGCCTCATAAAGGGCTTTTTCCCAATCGCCGGATGGAATGATGGGAGGCACTGGCGTGGGACTCCCTTTCTCATCCATCGCCACAAAAGTCAAGTGTGCAGAACACGGGTACTTGACTGTGCCAGTGGGTGGATGCTCCGCCCTCACCTCCACTCCTACTTCCATAGAAGTTTGTCCCGTATATTCTACTTTTGCATTCAGATAAACAATTTCGCCCACTTCCACGGGAGCCAGGAAGTCTAAATCCTCCATAGAAGCCAGAATGACCATGCGGTTAGCATGCCTGGATGCAGACATTAGCCCTGCCTCCATCACCCATTTGACCATCCGTCCGCCGTAGAGTTTACCGCGTGGATTGGCGTGCTCAGGAAATACAAATTTCAACACCTCTACCTGTGAATCCCGCATCTCTTTACCCATTCTAATCCCACCCATATCTTACCAATTCTTTCCCATACTTGCATAAGCAGGGAAGAAATATCTTCAGCATGAAAAATCTATCTTGTGTATAAGGGGTCTGGGTGAGAGAATCAGCACTCAGCACTCGGTTCCCGGCGCCAACCCGTTCACCCCCCTTCTCTTATCTCACCACTCACCATTCACTTCTCCCGCCTCCCGCCTCCCGTTTCTCGCCTCATGATTCTTTAAGCCTTTGAACCGACTGATATAAGTCAGAAACTTCGCCTCGCTCACCTGTTTCGTTTCGGAAAGGTTTATTCTCCCACTCGCGTCGGGTAAATGTAATGAAAATCAGAAACTTTCGTAAAGAAATGAAGTTAATTTTAAAGGAGGGAGGAGAAAATGAAGAAATTTTGGGCAGGAATTTGGCCGTTCACTTTCCTCGCCGTGCTGTCCTGCGGGGGCGGGGGAGGTGGGCAATCGTCGTTCACGAGCCCCGTCTTTGGCGCCCATATTGCCATCAACCCGTCAGTTACGCCGGATACAAATCTCATCCGTGAAATGGGAATACAAACAACAACCTATTGGATTTATCCTGGGTCCGGAAGTATTTTCAACGTTCCTCAGATAGTCCAGGATGTTGACTTGATAAAGAGTCAGACAGGAGGTCTGGATGTCTTCGTCCACATCATGCCTCTGTCCAGAAACGAAGCAGCCCAAGGAATATTTCGGTTACCTTCCGATATGAACGCATATCTTCAGAGTATTCAGCAAGTCGCTTCAGCGCTCAAAAGTAAGGTTAAATATTACAGCATCGGCAACGAGTTCTCAGGTCTTTCTTGGGGAGGGACTGTTGAAGAGTATGGTCTACTTCTTCAGCAAACGGGACAGGCTATCAAGAGTGTGGACACGAGTGCAGTTATCTTGGACAGTGGCATGGCAGGTTTAACATTAGTTATGACGATACCAAATGATCTTTACA
>JBBIMK010000003.1:0-60471 GCA_037444445.1 bacterium
TCCTTCTGCTGTCTAATTTCCAACCTTGCAATATTATCCTACTACAAGTTCAGGGGAAAATCAAGCGGAGGTTACCTTCTGTGCCGGAAGAAATCGGAGAAAAGGATAGCCCCTGCTTTCTCCCGTAAGATGGCTATGATAGGGAATTGGGATTTACGAGGAGGCCTTAGGCGGGTAAGTGTAAAATCCTCTTCCAGTTTTTCTGCCGTGATAGCCGAGTTTGACCAGTCGCCGGAGAAGAGGAGGTGCTGCCCATTTTGGCTCTCTATACTCGTTGAACATAATGTCAGCGATGTAAAGAGTGGTGTCAAGCCCGACGAAATCCAGGAGTTCAAAGGGTCCCATCGGGAGATTCAATCCCAGTTTAATGGCGGTATCAATATCCTCTTTCGTGGCGGTGCCGTGTTCGTATAGCCGAATGGCGTCCAGAATGTAAGGAATCAGGAGGTAGTTGACGATGAAGGCGGGGGTATCCTTGCAAACCACCACCGTTTTCCCCAGGCTTTCCACATAGTTTTTCACCACGTGGACAACTTCCGGGCGGGCATCCACCGGCACCACCAGTTCCACGAGTTTCATCACAGGAACCGGGTTGAAATGGTGCAATCCCACGAAATTTTTCCGGCGGCTGGAAGAGACTACGGAGGAAAGGTCAGAGATGGGGATGGAGGAAGTATTGGAAGCGAAGATGGAGGTGGGTGAGACGATGGAATCCAGCTGGCGGAAGAGGGTCTGTTTATCCTCCACCCTTTCAATGATGGCTTCAATAATCAGGTTGCAATCGTGGAAGCTCGCCAGCTCCAGGGTAGGATGAATGCGCTGGAATGCTTCCATCACTTGCTGGTCCGGGAGATTCATTTTCCTGGCCTGACGTTCCATATTGGCTTTCACCTTAAAGAGGGCTTTATCTATGATTTCCTGGCTCACATCCGTTACCACGACCTCATAGCCAGCCATGGCATTCACCTGGGCGATGCCTGACCCCATCAACCCCAGCCCTATCACACCCACTTTCTGGATACCTTCCACATATTCTGCCATTTTTACCTCACCTCCGATTTCCATTATCATACTAAAGCATTTTTCTTTAAAAAAAGCAAGGGTGTTTATCAGCGACCGGGTAGAATCTGCAACAGCCACTCTTCAGTCATACCCAGGAGTTCTTCCAATTCTTGCGTGGAGGCGGATTCGGCATAGATACGAATGAGAGGTTCCGTGCCTGATTCTCTCAGCATTAACCAGGCTTCCGGGGAGAGGGTGAATTTGAGGCCGTCCGTGGTATTTAAGAGGAGTTGGGGGTAACGAGCCTGGAGGCGTTCCAGAAGATGGGTCCGGTAGCGCTGGAGGAGGTGATGTCCCTGGTGGGATGAAATGGGCAGGTCTTTTCGTCGGTAGTAAAGGGTGCCGAACTGTTTCTGAAATTCTGCACGAAGTGCACTCAAAGGGCGGTCGGAGGAAACGAATCGCTCCAGGAAAAAAAGAAAGGAGAGGAGGGCATCTCTTTCCGGGATGTGAAAGGCGTAACCGATACCACCGCTTTCTTCGCCGCCGATGAAGATTTTTTCTTCCTGCATCAGGGCGCTCAGATGCTTAAAGCCCACGGGAGTTTCAAACAGGGGGCAATGGTAGGAGCGAGAAACCCTGTCCACCCAGAGGGAAGTAGGGAGAGTTCGCCCCACACCGCCGGAATGCCCCCTTTCGCATAAATGTTGAAGGATGAAGGGAAGGAGTTCCTGGACGGACATCAGGGAGCCCGTTTCGTCCATAATGGCGAGGCGGTCGCCATCGCCATCAAACGCCACGCCGAAATCTGCCTGGCTGTGAACCACGGTGTCGGATAGAAGTTGAAGATTGGGCAGGACTGGCTCCGGGGTGACACCGCCGAAGAGAGGGTTCCGTGCTCCCCGAATCGTCAGAATCTCCAGCGGAGTGCCTTTCAAAAGAGATTCTAAAAAACCGGTTAGAACCCCGTGCATGAAATCCACTACGATACGGAGTTTCCTCCGTAACAGGGCAGGGCGTTCTATGTGAGTTAAAAGGCTCTGAAGATAGGGAGGCATAAAATCGTGGTATGACCAGGATGCCTTTCCTCTGCGACCCTTTCGTGGTTCTTTCTCCGCGTGAATATAGCCTTCTATGATGTGGATGATGTCATCGGTGGCTGTCCCTCCGTAACTGGGGCGGAATTTGACTCCATGATAACGGTAGGGATTGTGGCTGGCTGTGAGGATAATTCCACCCTGCAATTTCTGCTTCCTTACCGTCCAGGCTACCGCAGGCGTGGGGCAGACCCGGGAACTTAATAGCACTTGAATTCCATAGTCCGAAAGATATTCCGTCACCAGTCGGGCAAATCGCTCGGACCCAAACCGACAATCATACCCCACCGCTACCTTCACTTTCTTTCCCCGATACTCTTCCAGTAGATATCCGGCAATCCCCCGAACGGCCTTCAGCAGGTTCTCATCGGTAAAGTCATCGGCGAGAACTCCCCGCCACCCGTCCGTGCCAAACCGTATCGTTTCCACCATTCAGGGTCTTTCCTCCAGAACCCACCCTTCATTGTAACCCTCTTTCTTCTCTTCCGTCAAAAGTTATGGAAAAAAGGGAACCCAACCGGTGAGAGATTATTTCCTGCTTCGCCCACCGGGCTTTGAATCACGAAGTATGATAAATATCATCAATAAATCTGACACAGGTCATTTCCATTGATTATGCTTGCGATAAAATTAAAATGGTTAAGGAGGGATAAAGGATGAAAAACTGGATTCGGGTGGGAGTTGTGATAGGGGTGGTAGTGGTGCCTCTTATCGCCACTGGAACCGGCGGTGAGAAAAAGCCGGAAGAAAAGAAATCCCCCACCGCTTTTGTAGGCTCCAAGAAGTGTATGCCTTGCCATCTGGCAATCTATAAGTCGTGGGAAGCCACTCCGATGGCAAAAGCGTATGAGTCTTTGAAGCCGGGTGTGAAAGCGGAAGCCAAGCAAAAGGCAGGTCTGGACCCTCAGAAGGATTACACAACGGATACGAGTTGTCTGGGCTGCCATACTACAGGAAATGGCAAACCCGGTGGGTTCGTGAGCCTGGAGAAAAGCCCTGCACTGGCAGGAGTGGGATGTGAGGCGTGCCACGGAGCAGGCACAGAGTACCTCAAGGAAGGGTTGATGACTATGAAGACCCAGGCCCATTCCCTGGAGTCGGTTCGTAAGGCAGGGCTCATTTATCCTCCTTCTCTGAAGGACTGTGCCACCTGTCACAATGAAAAAAGCCCGTTTAACGAGAAACTGGATAAGAAATATCAACTCAAATTTGACAGGGAGACACTGACGAAATCCACCCACTCCCACTCCAGGTTAAAATATGACCACGGAAAAATAGAGGGTTCTTTCTTCCAGCAGGTTGAAGAGAAAAAAGCCGGATAACCTTATTGCCATCATTCATTGAGGGGTCAGAGTGATTTATAGATTTCTACTCCTGGTGCTGGTGGGAGTTATCGTGGTACTAATCTACACGGGGATACGAGGACGCACTCCGCCTATCGTTCAGCCTATTGCCTACAACCACAAACTTCACATAGATAACGGTTTGAATTGCAGTGATTGCCATCAAGGGATTGGCACTTCATCGCCTTCCGCCGGGCGTCCTTCCATCCGAACCTGCTCCACCTGCCATGACCCCTCTTCTCCTCTGGGAAAAAGTCCGGAAGAGGCAAAACTACTGGAGTTCATCAGGAATGACCGGGAACCGCCGTGGAAACGGATTTACAGGGTGCCGGATTATGTTTATTTTTCCCACTATCGGCATGCCACGCTGGGGAAGATAGGGTGTGACACCTGTCACGGGAAAGTGGAAGGTCTGACGGAGCCTCCTCCACGCCCGCTGGTTCGCTTTTCTATGGACTGGTGCATTGCCTGCCATAAGAAGAATCAGGTGAGTGTGGATTGCAATCGGTGCCATAAATAAATTGGGGGGAGTGAGATGAAACTGACCCGGCGGGACTTCCTGAAGTGGAGCGGAGGAACGGCGGTTGCCGCCGGTGTGCTTCACCGCCCCCTCTCTTCCCTTTTGCAGGCGGATGATTTTTCTTCGGAATGGGGTCCAGGAACTGAAACCTACATACCCTCCACCTGCCTGTTATGCCCCTGTGCCTGTGGAATTCTCATCCGTGTCGTAGATGGAAAAGCGGTGAAAATAGAAGGGAACCCCTTAAGCCCTGTCAATCAGGGAAAACTATGTCCGAAAGGGCATAGTGCTGTGCTGGAACTGTATCATCCGGACCGTCTGAAGAAACCCTTGAAACGGGCAGGGAAAAGAGGGGAAGGAAAGTGGGTATCTATTTCCTGGGAAGAAGCGGTTCAAACTTTTGCTGAGAAACTCAAAGAACTTCACCACCAGAAGAAACCTCATACTTTTGTTTTTTTGAAAGGGAACGGGTATGGTCTCACGACCGGGAAAATGATAGAGCGTTTTTTGCAGGCTTTCGGCTCACCCAATCTGGTGATTTCTCCATCCAGAAGTGGTATGGATGGCGCCTACTGGGCAACCCAGGGAGTGAGCGGTGTAGATTATGATTTCTCCCACACTCGTTTGATTCTTTCTTTTGGAGCCTCGCTTTTAGAGGGTCAGAAATCGCTGGTTCATTTTATGAATGTGTTCGGGAATTCCCGGGGGGAGAATCGTGGCAGGATGCGGCTGATTCAAATTGAGCCCCGCCTATCCGTAACGGGTGCGAAGGCTGATTTGTGGGTGCCCATTCAGCCGAATACCTATGCCACTTTTGCTCTGGGAATTGCTCACATCCTGATTCGCGATGGTCTTTATGACAAAGAATTTATAGAAAAATTTACCGCCGGGTTTGAGGACTGGATAGATGAGGAGGGGAAGGTCAGAGAAGGCTTGAAAACTATAGTCCTCCGAGACTACACGGTAGAACATGTTTCGGAGGTCACGGGTGTGCCTTTAGACACTCTCCTGCAGGTGGCGTATGAATTTGCCCGAACTCGCCCTGCCATCGCTTTATCAGACTGGAATGCCACATGGGCTCCAGATGGATTTTTTACGGCGATTGTGGTTCATTCCCTCAATGCTCTTGTGGGCTCAATGGATGTGCCCGGCGGAGTGCTTTTACCTCCCTCCCTTCCCTCTGGCGAACTGCCCCCCCTTCCCCCTGATACTCCAACACAGGCGCCCATCCTTCCTCCCGAAAAAGCATTACTCCCCTCGCTACCTGAGTGGCCTTTCTTTCAAAACCTGATGGAAAATCGCCTTCCTTATATGCCGGAAGTGCTTTTTTTGTATCATACCAATCCAGTGTATGAATATGGGAAGGGAGAAAAAATTCGTAAGGCGCTGGACTCTATACCACTCATCGTTGCCTACACTTCTTTGATGAATGAAACTGCGGAATATGCGGACCTGGTGCTACCGGAGCCATCCGTTCTGGAGCGGTGGGAGGACGTTCCCGGTTTTGCATCCGGAACCACCCTGGTAGGAATCGCTCAACCTGTGGTCACTCCACTTTATGATACTTTACCGCTGGGTGATTTTTTAATCCGGGTGGCGAAAGCCGTTGGAGGTTCCTTATCCTCTGCCTTTCCGTTCGAGAATTTTGAGGAGGCTCTGGAGGCTCAACTGAATGCCCTTTTTTCTGCCCGAAGGGGCACCCCTTTCACGGACCCCCTGGAAGTGGCGAACATCCGCTCACTGGAGGAAAGAGGCTGGTGGACTCCGGTGGAGTCCTCGCTGGAAGATTTCAAAACTCGCCTCCTGGAAAAGGGAGGATGGGTTGACCCTTATTACCCTTATGGGGAGCCTTCCAGAATTTACCAGACGCCGACTCGCCAGTTTGAATTTTTTCCTTTGGTCTGGAAAAGATTGGGAATCCCGACTCCCACAGGACCCATCCAATCCGCACCGTCTGACCCAGAATATCCTCTGTTTTTACTTCCCTACTTCCCTCTGGTGTTATGGAATGGTGGAGGAGAATTACCCTGGCTACAGGAAGTTCTTTCTCCCATTCTGCCAGTGAACTGGGATTCCTGGGTGGAGATAAATCCGGAAACAGCAAAGAAACTGGGGGTTGAGGATGGAGAGGTGGTGTGGGTGGAGACGCCGGCGGGTCGGGTGAAAACACGGGCGAAAGTCTACTCCGGATTACCCCCTGATGGAGTGGCTATTCCTGCCGGCCTTGGCCACACCTCTTATGGGAGATACGCCCGAGGAAAGGGAATTCCCGTGGCAGAAATTCTGACCCAGGATTCTGTCCCCCACACCTTTTTTCCTTCCTGGTTTTCTACCCCTGCACGCATTCGGAAAGTGAGGGAGTAAAATGGCAAGATATGGTATGGTTATAGATTTGGATAAATGCACGGGCTGTCAGGCGTGCGTGGTGGCATGCAAATCGGAGAATAATATCCCCATTTCTACCCCTGAGGAAAGTGAGGAGGGGCGAAAAATTTCCTGGATGGAAGTCATACCCCGGGTGGAAGGAGAATATCCTCATGTCACGGTGAAGTTTATTCCCCGCCCCTGCTTCCATTGCGATAAGCCACCCTGCACCCTCGTTTGCCCGGTTTATGCCACCTATAAAAACGATGAAGGTTTCGTGGCACAAATCTATCCTCGTTGCATCGGGTGTCGCTACTGCACTCAAGCATGCCCCTATACGGTGAAATATTTCAACTGGTATAAGCCCAGATGGGACGCTCCTCTCCAGGCTTGCTTCAACCCGGAGGTGTCAGTTCGGCCGGCGGGAGTGGTGGAAAAATGCACCTTCTGTCATCACCGTTTAATGAAAGCGAAGGAGAAGGCAAGAGGGGAGAATCGGGAGGTCCGGGGAGAAGAGTATCAGCCCGCCTGCGTCCAGTCTTGCCCTACCGGTGCCATCTATTTTGGTGACCTGGATGACCCGAAAAGCACGGTCCACCTTCTCGCCAGAGACCCCAGAGCCTTCCGAATTATGGAAGACCTGGGAGCGGAACCCAAAGTCTATTATTTATCCGAGAAATGAGAGACTACGCACGAATCCGAGACCTGGAAAAACTCCAGAAGGACATCGGTAAAGACGCTCAGGTCTTTTCTCCGATTCTCCTGAAACCTACACCCGCCTACTGGGCAACCGTTCTGGTTTTATCGGCGATTCTGGGGTGGGGAGTTTATGCTTACATTCGGCAAATCCAGTATGGGCTGGGAGTAACAGGGTTGAATCGCCCGATATACTGGGGATTCTACATTATCAACTTCGTTTTCTGGATTGGGATTGCTCATGCGGGCACTCTGATTTCTTCAGTTCTGCGCGTGACCAGCACGGAGTGGCGTCGTCCGTTTACCCGGGCTGCAGAAGCGGTTACCGTCTTCAGCCTCCCTTTCGCCGCCATCAACCCCATTATTGACCTGGGGCGCCCGGACCGCCTCCTGAATGTCTTCCGCACCCCCCACTTTACTTCCCCTCTTCTCTGGGATGTGGTCTGCATCTCTATTTATCTCATCTTTAGCGTAATCTACTTTTATATTGCTCTGCTCCCTGACCTGGCTATGTGCCGGGATTACCTCATCTCTGTCTCTCCCTTCCGCAGGTGGCTTTATAAGACCCTCTCTTTAGGATTTCGCTACGATGAGAAGAGATGGAAAAAAATTGAGTGGTGGATGAACGGCCTCGCCATCTTTCTGTTTATGGTCGTGGTGTCCGTTCACACCAATGTTTCCTTCGTTTTTTTGATGACTCTTCAGCCCGGCTGGCACACCACCATTCTCGCTCCTTATTTCGTTCTCGGAGCCATTTATTCCGGGTGTGCGGCTGTGATTATCATTATGGCCCTTCTTCGCTGGGTCTACCGCCTCTACAATTATGTAACCGATGTTCACTTTCAAAAAATGGCGAAATTTATGATTGCTTTAGCCCTTTTCTGGCTTTACTTCACCGGTATTGAATTTTTAGCCATCTACTATGGGCGAGAGGTCGCTCCGATGACCATCTTCCATGCCAAAGTGTTCGGTGCCTATAAAGATGTATTCTGGCTGATGTTCCTTCTGACTTTCCTCATTCCTCTGACACTTTTGGTGATTCCAAAAACCCGGAACATCCCCGGTCTGGTGGTAGCATCAATCTCTATCATCATCGGAATGTGGCTGGAACGATATTCAGTGATTGTGCCCAGTGAGGCTTATCCTCGGATGGCGAATTTTGTAGGGCTTTATTTCCCCACCTGGGTGGAATGGTCTATCACTGCGGCTCTTCTGGCAGGATTTTGCCTTTTTTATGTCTTATTCGCCCGCTTCTTTCCTATTCTCACCGTGTGGGAAGTTCGTGAAGGGCGGGAGCACGGATTGCAGCATTTCGTTTCGGAAATGAAAGCCTTCTACCCGGGTGAAGAATTTCACGGATGAAAGGAGGAATACAAAGGTGAAAAAAATGACGCACCTGCCCTGGGTAAAAAAAGGATTCTGGGGAATTTCGGTCGGGATGCTTGTATTTCTGCTGAGGTCGGGATACGCTCAGCCTCCCACCTTCACCGGAAGCCCTGTGGAAGGCAGAAGAATTTTTGTGTTGAAGGGATGCGTCCGGTGCCATTCGGTGTGGGGGGAGGGAGGAAAAATTGGGCCTGACCTGGCCCGCACCACCGGGCGAAATTTCTACGAAATGGCTGGGTTGATGTGGAATCATTCTCCCCAGATGCTGACAAAGATGCGGGAGACAGGCACACCGGTTCCAACGCTTTCTTCCGATGAAATGGGCCATCTTCTGGCTTATCTTTCCTTTCTCACCTATTTTGATGAGCCTGGCGACTTCGCCCGAGGGGAAGAGTTGTTTACTCAGAAAGGTTGCATTCTGTGCCACTCAGTGGGGGGCAAAGGAGGTAATGTGGGACCTTCTCTGGATAAATTTGCCGGGAAAATGTCCCCGGTTTATCTGGCTCAGGCCATCTGGAACCACGGACCCGCAATGACGGAGAAGATGAAAGAGAAGGGGATTTACCGCCCCACCTATGAGAAAGGAGAAATGGCGGACCTTCTGGCATTTATTCGGGGAAGCGCCCTTTCCGATGTTCGGGAACGGACCTTCGCTCCACCGGGCAATGCGGATTCAGGCAAGGCACTCTTTACCTCCAAAGGGTGCATCCGCTGTCATTCCATTTATGGTAGTGGTGGAACAGTAGGACCCGACCTGGGCAAAATCGGTTTGAGCAGAAGTGTCACCGAAGTAGCAGGGTTAATGTGGAATCATGCCGTAAAGATGTGGGGTAAAATGAAAGAACTGGGCATTCCCATCCCCAGGTTTGAAGAGAACGAAATGGCAGATATTTTCGCTTATCTTTATCAGGTTGGCTACCTCGGTGAGAGGGGAGATGCCAGCAGGGGAAAGATGGCCTTTAGCCAGAAAAAGTGCAAGGTTTGCCACAGTGTGAATGGTGTGGGTGGGGATGTAGGACCGGATTTAGCGAAGAGCCCTGTTACGGCATCTCCTGTTTCTCTGGCGTCAGCGATGTGGAACCACGCTGCCACTATGTATGAATTGATGCGTTCCAGAGGCATCGCCTGGCCCATCTTCCGGGGCAGTGAAATCTCCGACATCATCGCCTACATCCGCACTGCAAAAAAAACTTCTCCCCCTCTCCCATCCCGATGAAAATCAGCCGGCGGGACTTCCTGAAGTGGAGCGGAGGAACGGCGGTTGCCGCCGGTGTGCTTCACCGCCCCCTCTCTTCCCTGCTTCAGGAGGATGCGACCCTTCCTGACTGGTCTACGGGCGTTGAATCCACCTTTTCTACTGCTTGCACTCTGTGCCCTGCTGGGTGCGGTATCCGAGTTCGGATTGTGGACGGAAAAGCGGTCTCTCTGGAGGGCAATACTCTTCATCCTATCACCCGGGGAGGCATTTGTGCGAAAGGGCTTTCCGGACTTCATATCCTGTATAGTCCTGAACGAATTCAAACTCCTCTAAAAAAGGTGGGCGACCGGGAAACCGGGCGATGGCAACCTGTCTCCTGGGAGGAAGCCATTCAGGCCGTGGCGAAACGGCTACAGGAATTCCGCGAACAGGTATCCCCTCAGAGTATGGTCTTCCTGGATGGTCGCCCTTTCGGGCTGATGCATCAACTCATCCATCGCTTCACACAAGCCTACGGAACGCCGAATCACATTGCCGATTTCTATGGAGATGGGATGTCTTCCGTCGTGTATGCAATGCAGGGAATTCGCTCTCTGCCGGCTTACGATTTTGCCCGCTCCAACTACATTCTTTCCTTCGGTGCTTCTTTAATGGAAGCAGGCTGGTCGCCCGTGGGTTTTGCCCGTGCCTACGGTGAGTTTCGCCAGGGTAGTGGGCGAAAACGAGGAAAATTGGTTCAGGTGGATACTCGCTTCTCCGCCACCGCGGCGAAAGCGGATGAATGGCTTCCCATCCGCCCGAATGCCTATTCCGCTCTTGCACTCGGAATCGCTTATGTCATTGTGAAAGAAGGCCTGATTCACCAAAACTTCATCAATACTTTTACCGAGGGGTTTGAGCAGTGGAAGGCGGTCGTGCTGGAGGAGGGGCGCCCGGAACGCGTTTCCTCTGTCACCGGAATACCCGTAGATAGGATATTCCGTGTGGCGCGGGAATTTGCTACCCATTCTCCAGCAGTAGCTGTGGCTGGATATGAAGCCTCTTCCGGTACATCCGGTTTTTATGCCGGGATGTGTATCCACAGCCTGAATGCCCTCGTGGGCTCCATTGATGTACCGGGGGGCGTTCGCTTTGAACCTCCTGCCCCTTTCCCAGAATTGGAAATCCCTCTGGATGAAATTGCCAAACGCTCTCTGTCTCATCCAAGGATAGACTCTGTAAATCGCATGGAATCTATTTCTGAAAGCCACCCATTTGCCCTCTCTCAAGCAATTCTTTCATCCACTCCCTATCCGGTTAGCGCCCTTTTCCTGTATTATTCCAACCCTCTTTATTCTCACCCCAATCCCAATTTGTTTCGGGAAGCAATCCAGAAGGTTCCCCTCCTCGTGAGTTTTTCTCCTTTTATGGATGAAACGACAGCGCTTTCAGATTTTGTGCTTCCCGACCACACCTATTTAGAGCGATGGCAGGATGTTCCGTATATACCCAATACGGGAACCCCCGTGGTGAGCCTTGCACAGCCGGTGGTGAAACCTCTTTACGATACCCGGCATACGGGGGATGTTCTGCTATCTTTAGCCAGGGCGATTGGGGGCGTGATGGCGAATGCGTTTCCCTGGGAAACCTATGAAGATTACTTGAAATGGAACTTTCACGGACTTTATGAAAGCCATTCCGGAACTCCTTTCCTTCCCCCTCTGGAGTTAGAGGAAATCCGTCGTCTGGAGGAAGCCGGGTTCTCAAAACCCGCTTTTACCTCTTTTGACGACTTCTGGGATGCCCTGGTGAAATCCGGGGGCTGGGTGGACCCGGTTTACTTCTATAACGAGTGGAATCGGATTTTTCAGACCCCATCACGGAAATTTGAGTTTGTCTCCAGCCTCTTACGCTCTGCTTTTGAATCGGCTTTTCAAACAGGAAGTAAAAAGGGTCAAACGGTTGGAGAAGTGCGTGAAAGGCTCCTGACGGACTGGAAGATTACCGCTCGTGATGAGCGATTATTTATGCCTCACGATGAATTTCCTCCCCTGGCAGGAGAGGGGGAATTTCTGTTGAATCCTTTTAAGCCTTATACGCTATCCACCGGTAGCCTTTGCAATCTTCCGTTTTTATATGAAATTTTAGGTTTTTTGGTGAATTCCCAGTGGGAGTGCTGGCTGGAGTTGCACCCGATAGATGCGGAAAAACTGGGTCTTCAGAATGAAGAAAAAACCTGGCTCAGGCTGGGAGAAAAGCGATGGTCGTGCAGGGTAAGAGTTACGCCGGGTGCTCAACCCGGTGTCGTGAACCTGCCTTTTGGATTTGGCCACAGGGCTTACTCCGCTTTTTCCACTGGAATGGGTGCAAACGCATTTGACCTGCTGGAAGGCAGGCTCAGCCCCCTTACTGGTCTTCCGGAACTTTATACCCGGAAGGTTCGCATAGAAAAAGCCGAGTGATGAGAAGATGCCGCTCTGGGGAATGATAATTGATTTAGACAAATGCACCGCCTGCCGGGCTTGCATTATTGCCTGCAAAGTGGAGAACAACATTCCCATTTCTTCCCCACAAACGGTGAGGGAACATCGGGTGATAAACTGGCTGGAAATGGTTTTATTTCCCGAAGAAGGCCGGGAGGAACACCCGTGGAAGGTGCGCATCCTTCCCCGCCCCTGCTTCCATTGCGATAAGCCACCCTGCATCAAAGTATGCCCGGTATTTGCCACCTATAAAAATGAGGAAGGAATCGTAGCGCAGATTTACCCCCGCTGTATCGGGTGCCGATATTGTATGAACAACTGCCCGTATAATGTGAAGAAATTCAACTGGTTTGAGCCACACTGGCCAGAAACGATGAAGCAGTGTTTCAACCCGGATGTATCCGTGCGACCCAGGGGGGTTGTGGAGAAATGCACTTTCTGCCATCATCGGCTTATCAAAGCGGAAGAGATGGCAAAAGCAGAGGGGCGTGAACTCCAGGATGGCGACTATCTCCCCGCTTGCGTTCAAGCCTGCCCAGCAGGTGCCATGTATTTCGGCGACCTCAACGACCCCAACAGCCAGGTGTACCACTTATCCAGAAGTCCTCGTGTTTTCCGGCTCCTGGAAGATATGGGAACAGAGCCCAAAGTCCTTTATCTCACGGAGGAGAAATCGGAATGAAATATGTTCAGATTGACCCGAAGAATCTGGGGCATGAGGAAAAACTTCTTCAGCCGCTTTTAAGAACTACACCTGCTTTTTACTGGACCATTCTGATACTTTTCATTCTCGTCGGATGGGGGTTCTATGCCTATTCGGTCCAGGTTCGGCGCGGTCTGGGGGTTACTGGCTTGAACCAGCCGGTCTACTGGGGATTTTATATTGTGGATTTTGTTTTCTTTATCGGGATCAGCCATGCGGGAACCTTGATTTCTGCGATTTTGCGTGCCACGCAGGCAGAGTGGCGTCGGCCCATCACCCGCTCCGCTGAAGCCATCACCGTTCTCGTTCTCCTCATCGGCGGCATTCAACCCATCATTGATTTGGGTCGCCCCGACCGAGTTCTCAACGTCCTCCGAACGCCCAATCTCCGTAGCCCCCTCCTCTGGGATGTGATTTCTATCTCCGCTTACCTGACCTGCTCCAGTATCTATCTATGGATTCCTCTCATCCCGGATATTGCCATCTTGAAACAGCGAGTTCCTCGTTTCCGATGGCTTTATTCTCTCCTTTCTGCCGGGTGGAAAGGCACGGAAGAACAGTGGCGAAAATTGGGCAAAGCCATCTCCATTATGATGGTGATTATCATCCCCATCGCTGTGTCCGTTCATACCGTCGTTTCCTGGGTGTTTGCGATGACCGTTCAACCCTTCTGGCACAGTACCATCTTCGGACCCTTTTTTGTCGCGGGAGCTATCTTCTCCGGTATTGCCGCTATCATCGTGGCGATGGCAATCATCCGAAAGGTCTATCACCTGGAAGATTACCTGAAGCCAGTGCACTTCAGTAATCTCGGCATTCTTCTTCTGGTAATGTCTGCCATCTGGTTGTATTTCGTCATTGCCGAACATCTCACCTCTTATTACGGAGCAGAACCCGCTGAAATGACCATTCTGTGGGATAAACTCTTCGGCCGATATGCTCCCGTATTCTGGACGATGGTGATAGCCAATTTCATCATTCCCGTGGCCCTCCTTTCTTTCCGAAAAACAAGGACAGTGCCGGGCACGGTGATTGCTTCCATTTCTGTTATCATCGGTATGTGGCTGGAGCGCTATCAGATTGTGGTTCCCACGCTGGTGAATCCACGCCTCCCTTACCCCCGTGGTTTGTATTTTCCCTCCTGGGTAGAGTGGTCCATTCTCGTAGGCTCTTTCTCCATTTTCATCCTCTTTTATGTTCTCTTCACCAAGTTTTTTCCCATCATTTCCATCTGGGAAGTGAGAGAAGGGAAAGAACTGGGTATAGAAGAGACGCTGGAGCGATTAAAACTGTATCAACCGGAGGAGGGGGAACTGACCAGACCCGGGTTGCCCGGGCTTCACCTTAAGAAGGAATGATGAATCACTTGAAAAATTGTGCACCTCTGCTGGCTGTATCTCTCGTTGCAGGAATTTTACAACTGCTGTGGGCTTCACATCTATACGGTCAAAAAGGGGAAGCGAATTTTCTACCGGATAACCCCCTCAAGGGGCGAGAAACATTCGTTCAAAAAGGCTGTGTGGTCTGTCATTCCATCTTCGGCGCTGGTGGCACTCTCGGGCCTGACCTCGCCCTCGCCTCACAAGGGAAAGGTTTTCTTGAACTTGCCGGCCTCCTCTGGAATCACACCCCCAAAATGATGGAGGTCTTTCAGAAAAAAGGCAAGAAATGGCCCCAACTCTCCCCTGAAGAGATGACGGATATCTTCGCTTATCTCTACTCCCTGAACTATTTTGAGCCCGCTGGTAACTTCGTAGAGGGCGAAAAACTCTTTTCAGAAAAACGCTGTGCTCACTGCCATTCGGTGGGCGGCAAAGGAGGAAAGGTGGGACCCTCTCTGGATAAATACGCCAGAGATGCTTCCGCGATTGCCCTCGGCTCCGCTCTCTGGAATCACTCCCCTGCCATCCTCCAAAAACTCAAGGAAACGGGAACTGACATCCCTGTTTTTGAAGGTTCTGAACTGGCGGATATCTTAGCCTATATTCGGGGCGCCTCTCTGGAATTTCACGGACCCCGCCACTATCTGCCCATTGGCAGCCCCTTGCGCGGAAGCGCCCTCTTCTCCACCAAAGGATGCATTCAATGCCACTCTATCCGGGAGAAGGGTGGAAAGGTGGGACCCGACCTATCCGAGGTTTCCTTTACTGTGAATGCCGCCTCCATAGCAGGGATATTGTGGAATCACTCCGCCGCTATGCAGGAAAAAATGAAAAACCTTCAGATCCCCTGGATTCCTTTGTCTCCAGAAGAAATGGCAGACATCATTGCCTATCTCTATTTTCTTGAATACACAGACACTCGTGGCGACCCCGTGAAGGGGAAAAGGTTATTTGAGAAAGAGCGCGGATGCGGATTCTGCCATAATGGTGGTAAGGAAAGCGAAAAAACTGCACCGGATTTAAGGCAGTCAGAGGCTATGAATTCTCCGGGTGCTTTCGCTGCCGCAATGTGGAACCACTCTGCTACAATGAACGAATTGATGCGCTCCCGGGGGATTGCCTGGCCTACCTTTCAAGGCAGTGAAATATCCGACATCATCGCCTACATCCGTTCCACGAAAAAACCATTCCCACCCCGCTGAAAGAGAATCCGAAGTTTTCGCAAAAGCATAAAAAATTCCCCCCCATTTTTACATTTCTCTGTGGGGTTTACATAATTACTGATTTTTTCACCGCTTCGTCAGAAACTAAAATATGAAAAACTGAGTAAACCGATGCCACCGTCGCCGGAATCCCTCTCTCGGGTTCAAGTGTCTCTGTTACAAAGTAGAGAGGGACATGGCTCGCATCCGCTTTCTCATCAGGAATTCGGGGATTTGGGATTTTGAGACTTAGAAGAGTTTACAGGGAGTGGTGGAAAGGTTTGCCCACTCGTGGGGAGGCAACTCGTTTTCCATCCACATAAACAGTTTGCTCGTCTCTTCGGCGTTTGATAGTGATGCGATGCCCTTGAAATGGGATGTCTTCTATGGTCAAACGGGAGAGTGGGATGGGGAGAGGGTCTACGGTGAACCGGCGCTCTATGGAGGGGTGAAAACCTGCGATATATCGGATGATGAGGTCGGCAACCCAGGAGTGCATATAATCATCTATGCCACGGTAGGCGGAAGGCTCGCCGGTGAAGGGGTTGTAGTGCTCGTAGCAGTTAGGGCGGGTTGCATCCCCGTCCCAGAATAACATTTTCAGGTAACGGAGGAGGAATTCCGCCAGTCTGGGCTTGAACCGTGAGTCTATATGGTAAGCCACATAGCCGAGAGCATCCGCGATATGGGAATTAATCATAGGCCAGACTCTACCGTTCCAGGGGCAGTTGTGGCGTTTGCCTTTCCATTCCGGGGTGGGGGAAAAGGTGCGGTCATCAACGGATGTGGCTGGGACCGGGAAAGGGGTCCAGAACTCTTCAGGGTTGAAGAGATGGCGGGCAAGCCTGCGAACATGGGGCTTCCCCACGATGTCGGTGAGATAAGGATAGAAGCAGATGGCGGCTTTGATGTTCGTTTTCTGCCCCGTTGAAGGGTTGATATCGGAAAACATCCCCGTCCGCTGGTTCCACATCCTGAGGCGGATGGCTTCCCGGATGGCATCTGCCTGCCGGTTCCACTTCTCCGTCTCTTCCGCCTTTTTCAGGAGAGCGGCAGCCTGTGCCAGAGCTCGCTTTAACTCGTAGATGTAGACGGTGGCATCTACTCCTTTTAGCCGGAATACACTTCCCCAGTTTTCCGCGTCGGCAGTGGGGTGAATCGCCGTATACCGGCTCATAAACTCCTGCCCGGTTTCAAAGTGATTCACTACATCGTATAGCCCGCTCTTTTCCGGGTCCCGCACTTCATCAAAATACCTTGCATAATCATTGAGAGCCCGGTAGACGATATTTAAGAGGGATGGGTCCGGGTGAATGGCGTAAAGTTTCAGGAGAGCCCTGCCCCAGTTAGCGTGGTAGAAGGCTTCTTCTGGAGGCGCAAACAGGCGAAGGATGCCGTAAAATGAGCCGTCGGTTTTCTGGGATTCTATGAAATTTAACAGGATACCCCAGGGAATTTCTGATGATTTCATCCATCGGGTCTCTAAAACTTGTGCGGGGGCGCTGTAAGCGATGGGTGACCGAAAATAAGAAATGCCTTCGCACACAGCAGGATGGCGAATAGTACCCAGCCCACCCGGCACCGTATTCAGCCACAGCCCGTAAACCCGGTGGCGGTAAGAAGCCTGGATGAAGGGGTTGGAGCAGGAGAAGGTGGGGAAACGCGAAAACAGCGACTGCCACCAGGTCCGAGCCACTCCCACCGGGTCCGATTGTCGCCGAGCGCTCTTCACCGCCTCCATCGCCCCATTCAAAGTCAGGCTGAAAGACCGGCAGGTCATAAAAGTAAGCCTTTCTCCTCCGGGAATGCTAATGGAACGGTGTAGACCGATATATAAAAGCCCCGCAGGGCTCACGCCTGTAGTTTGTATCTGATTCGGCAAATGCTGATGGAAAGATTCCACCCAGGGAGTTAAATACCAGTGAGGCTGTATCGCTGTTCGCTCGGAAAGATTCACAGAGTAAGAAAGGATAGAGGAGGGACTGCCGGGAGAGAGAGAAAGGCTCATAGCAGTCCAGATTCCTCCCGCTACATCCATCCGGTAAGAGACGATGTCAGATTCCACTTTCAACAGGCTGATGGAATTCTTTTCCTTATCTTCCACATTCCAGAGGATAGCATGGAGTGCAAGAGGCATCCGTCGGCTGTTTTTAACTGTGAACACGGAAGCAAGGGTATCCGGAGGGAGGAGGATTCGGGATTCCTGAAGGAGGAAGTTTTTCGCCCGGTAGGTGATGGAAAATTCTGCTGGTGTCCACCTGCGCTCCACTACTTCCAGGGCTACCGGTTCTTCTTTTTCATCCAGCAGGGTGAGGGTAAAAACGGGGGAGAGGCGGAACTCATAGAACTGGGCTTCATCCCAGAAGCCGGGAGTGGTAAGCCAGAGGGGGAAAGGAGGGGCAAAGAGGAGCCTTTGCCCTCCACCTAAATACCACTTGTCCTCCCTCTCCGAAAGATTTTGGATTTTCAGATTCGTCATTTCTGCCCCCGGGTCAGCCATAATACTTATAGATTACCACAAAAGGAAAGTTCATATCCCTGCAGGCCAAGAAGTGTGGTCAGGACCCCCATAGTTATTCCTGTTTTTGTCCACTTTTCAGGTTCCATGAGCGGTAGCAACGCCTGCTCTACCTTGTGAGGTGGGCATACCCGCCCTCTTCTATTTCCAGATAGTGCTCGGTGATGCCCTTCTGTCGGAGGGCGCCGTGACGATTAAATACCTCCACATCAAAAATCTCCGATGTATCCAGGTGAAGGTATGAGTGAGGAGTGGCGTTTAAAATCCAGGCTTCAAACACCGTTTCCGGAATGGTGAGGAGGGGAGATTCAAACAGGCCGTAGATAGCCCGGACGCCATTTCGCACCTGGATATTCTTTCCTGTCACGAAGAATTCACCCCCCTCCAGAAGTTCTTTATGCCCCTCCCGGAAGGTAAGCCATCGTTTCATCAGGTTCTTTACATCTGGCTTCAGGGATGAAAGAGGAACGGAGATAGTGGGAATGAAGAAGATACCTGCCATCAGGGCACGGGCGATGTTTTCCAGGGGTTCTTCCGGATGCCAGGTTAAATAGTCCGTATGAACGGGTGAGAGAGGGGAAAAGGTTTTTAAGAGGATGCACCGCCAGAGGTTGGCATCGGGGTCAAAGGGTGCGTCCACGGCGCGGCACATAGGAGCAATGCGTCGTGAGAAGTAATTGGAATAATACTGTCGGAATTCAATGAGAGCCTCTGGCGCCATCTTCCGCAGGCCATCATAGAATTGCATCAATCCGTCCGCCACTTCGGGCTCATAGACGGGGATTGAATCTATGAAGTCAATTTTAAAACCGTCCAGAGTATAATCAGACAGCAGGCGGGAGAAAACGGAGAGGATGTAATCCCGGGCTTCGGGGTCGGTGGGTGAGAGGTGCATCACCCCTTGTTCCGGGTTGCCGTGAAGTTTTTCCTGGAAGCGCGTCCAGGCTTTCGAGCGGACGCCCACCATAAAGGGGGCAATCCAGAGGAGCACGCGGGTATGACGGCGATGCATAGCCTCTACAAAGCCTTTCAGGTCCGGGAACTTGGATGAAGCAGGTTCCCAATCGCCTGTGAATGAATAATCACCAAACGGGACTGTGCCGTCAAAAAACCAGCCGTCATCAATGATGAAGGTTTTTAAGCCACAATTGCTTGCCTGCTCTCCTTCTTTTATGCACCATTCCTGATTCACTTGATGGTGAATGGAATACCAGGTGCAGTAGGTGGGGTCAAAAGAACCTTCCGGAAATAAGGGTTCCGGTAGCCCGGTCAGCAGGCGTATCTCATTCCCATACTCGTAGACCACTTCATTCCAGGGGCGGGGGTCCCTCGTCATATAGATATGCACCACCTCCGGCTTTGGCAGACGGAGTTCAATATCATAGCAGGCTTCCGCCTCGTTCAGCACCGCTGTGAACTTCAGTACCTTGTCCTGTTCCAGGAGCCCGATGGAGAAAAGGCTCTCCTCTCGGCGGTTGAGGAAAAGCCAGAGAGGAATCCCCTTCTGAGGCCCTGTGGTGGCTTCCACCTTCCAGGGCAGGCGATGGAGGTCCGAGATGTCCGTGAGAGCGGAGCGGACAGTCGTTATGCCCTTTATGGGCGCTTTCAGGGTTTGAGCCTCTAAGAGGCCCCGCCAGATTCTTCCACGCCTGACCTCTTCAAATCCACTCCACATTCTGCTATATATTAAATCACACATTTTGCCATTTACAATGTAAAGGCAGTCAGGAATTGTCTTCCTCTGTCAGTTTTTGATATAATTCCTTCTGACTATGAAATGCAGGGCGTGCGGAGCGGAATTCACCCCCCTTCGGAAAGACACAAGATTCTGCAAACAAAAGACCTGCCTCCGCCTCCGGCGCCGGGCGTATATGCAGAAGTATTACCCTCGCTGGAAGAAAGCCCACCCTACCTATATGAAAAACTATTTGAAAAAGTGGAAATTAAATCATCCTGGCTACCACGCAAGGTGGCATAGAATGCGAGCCTTGCAAAGAAATCGGGGAAATTTCCCCACCGAATAACGCTGTCCTTTCTGCTTTCGGTTTACTGCTTCTTCTATCCCTTTTTCTTTTTAGAGAAAAGGGTTTCCATTTTCTCCAGCCGGTCTTTTATTCTTCGGTTTTCCTCTGAGAGTTTATCCACATCCTCGCGGAGTTTTTTGATTTCTTCAGGACGCTCTTTTCCTTCCTTTAGTTTGCGGATGACTTCTTCGGTGCGGCGTTTAATTCGGGCATCCAGTTCCCGGGACCGTAACGATTGAAGGGCCGGGATGGCGCGGTCATCCCGCAGCTCACCGAGAGCCTCTACGGCAGAATAACGAATGCGGAACAGGGGTTCCTCCAGGTAGCCGGTGAGGGTATCTAAAATTTTCGTTTTGCGGGCCCCGGTCTGGTCCTCTCCTAATTTACCGAGGGCTCGTATGGCACTCACCCGAAGCATCGTGGGCTTGCCCACCCTCGCTGACTCTTCGGCAACGGCAATGGCTCGCTCATCTCTCAGTTCAACCATTCCCTCCAGAGCCATCCGCCGAATCACATCGGTCCAGGAATCTTTCTTCATCGTCTCTTTTAGAGCGTGAAATGCTTTCTCCCATTTGGTTTTGCCAATGGAAGCGGCCGCTTCTGCTTCCACGAAAACGCTTTCATCTTTTTTTACCTTCGGCAGGAGAACGGAGGCGGGTTCCTCCCCCCGAAAGTTCCCTAAGGCTTTCACGACTCCGCGGCGGGCTTTGGGATGCTTCACCTTCAACCCTTCCTTCAGTGCATTCAAGGCTTTTTCCCCCTTAATCAAAGACAGGGCTTTCGCCGCCTCCGCCTGCACCCCCCAGAAGGAATCTTTCTTCATTGCCCCTTTCAAGGCATCCACCGCTTCCGGGCTCCCATCCTTTGCCAGAGCATAGGCGGCTCGGATCCTCCCCATGCAGTCATCATCCTCCTGCAACTGGGCGATGAGCATATCCCGAGGAAAAGCCAGTTCCGCTGTTTTTAATATCCAATTGCCCTTATCAAACGCTATCCACTTCGGTTTTTCTTTGAGAGGGATATGGAAGGTTTGTTCCTTCTCTGAAAATTCTATCCGGTGGGTTTCCATTTTTCCCTTCCCCTTTTTGTTGTCGCTGAAGTGGAACTCCAGGTCCACGGGCATGCGGAAAAGAGGTGTCAGGTCATCCACCGTTTGATTTTGGGTAATTGTGATGTCTGCCACCTTCTTTTCGTCATCCCATTTGTAGGAGACTTTCAATTCCGGGTGGCCGCCTTTGAACACCCACTCATCAAAGAACCATTCCAGGTTTTGCCCTGTGGCTTCTTCTATGGCTTTCATAAAGTCCGAGGTTTCCACGCATTGCGCCTTATGTTTCGTGCAATAATGGTGAATGGCTTTCCACCAGAGGGCGTCGCCGAGGAGGAAGCGAATCATATGGAGGATGAGGGAACCCTTTTCATACAGATGACGGTCAAACAGAGAGAAGGGCTGGGTGTAAGTTTTTGTAACAATGGGTCTGCGATAATTTTCTTTATCCTCCTGGAAGTAATTCTGGGCATTCTGGAACATCTCGTAGCGGAATTCGTCAATGCCTTTGTGATGCTCGGTCCAGAGGGCTTCAAAGTAGGTGGCAAAGCCTTCGTTTAGCCAGCCATGGCTCCAATCCTTGCAGGTCAGCAGGTCGCCCCACCACTGGTGAGCGAGTTCATGAGCCACCAGGGGGTCGCTGGTAAAATCCAGATGTGCTCGCTCATCGTGAAGGGTCAGGTCCGTTTGCGTCGTTGCAGAAGTATTTTCCATCCCCCCAAAGATGAACTCGTGGGCGCACACCTGGGCATATTTCTCATACGGATATGGGACGCCGATTCTTTCTGAGAAAAACTCCATCATGGCTGGCGTGTTCCCAAAAGAACGCAGAGCCTCTGCCTCCGCATCCGGCCGGTTCGCTGGAACATAATACGACACCGGTATCCCTTTCCACTCCTGTTTCACCTCTACAAATTCCCCTATCGTTAGAGTAATCAGGTATGACACATGAGGCACCCCTTCCAGCCAGTGATAGGTCTTCGTTTTTCTCTTCCGGTCGTGCCGGACCTCTAACAGTTTCCCATTAGAAAGTGCGAAGAAATTTTCCGGCACCGTCACTATCATTTCGCTGGTGGCTTTCTCATTGGGGTAATCCCAGCAAGGAATCCACCAGCGATTATCTTCATCCTCTCCCTGGCTCCACACCTGAACGGGGCGGTCGGGATATTCCTTATCCGGCAAGATAAAATAAAGCCCCTTCCTCGGCGTAGCGGAATATTCCACCATCACTTCATAGCGCTCCTGCTTCTTTAGCGGGCGGGGGAAATAAACGGTGAGCCGGTTATCAGAATAGTCGTATTTCGCCTGTATGCCGATGCCTCTTCTTCCCGAACCTGTCCCATAAACCCGTTGAAATTCTACACGATGGATTTTCAGTTCACAGGCATCCAAAGTCACTTTCTTCAATCCATCATTAATGGGCTCAATGCGATGAATGACCTTCCCTGAAATGGCTTTTTTGAAGATGTCCACCGTGAGTTCCAGAACGATATGCCGCACATCAAAGGTCCGGTCGCGCCCGTATTGAGGCTTCGTCCCGGGAGGAGCGAAGGGTCCCCCGCTCCTGTAAAATCCCCCTCTACAGCGAAGTATTCCGTATTCTTCACCTGTGCTCATCGGTCTTCCCCCCCTTGAATTTTGATATGGAATACGGGTCCATTCAAATCCATATTATTTTACACCTTTTCCCTGGCTCAGCGGCCGATGCCGGGAAGAACGAGGCGCAAATAAAGGGATGAAAGGAAATTCAAATATCCCCCTTCCATAGGTATCAGCCGCCCGCTAAACATAGGGAGGATTTCTTTCTCGGGTTTTCGGATGTCTCTACGCCATTTTTTCCTTCGGTTCATCAGGTAACGGGGGGAGGTGAAAATCACTGCGTATGCGGAGAGGACGGGTAGAGGGGATTTTCCCAGCCACAAGCACCCCAGTAGGTGAAACAGAAAATCCAGGGGAAAGAGTGGAAGGAGTTTCAAAAGAGTTACACAGGAGTGAAAGGTGAAGAAGGTGAGCAAGCGGTTTCTCTGCTGGTGAAATTGTATCACAGACGCAGGAAGCAGGCGCACAGACGAGGAAGGATGGTGAGTGAACACCGCCTCGGGAACCTTCCGAATTCCATAGCCGGAAAGGCGGATTTGCCATCCGAGGTGCACATCTTCAAAGTAGAGGAAAAAATCGTCGGGGAAGGGAGGGTCAACGATTCCTTTTCGGATGGCAAAGGCAGCACCGGAAGGGTAAAACACCTTCGTGGGGTCCTCAAAGTAATTGGGGATAGTGGTGAGGAAGAGGTTCAGGGTGCCGCCACCTTTTTCCGGTTCTCGCCCCACATTGAGAATCCGTGCGGTCACTGCCCCCGATTCCGGTTCTTCATTCAGGATTCTCACCATCTTTTCTAACCCGTCCGGAGTCAGTTCCCCATCCGGGTTGATGAAAAAAAGAATCTCTCCACGGGCTCTCCGCGCTCCTTCATTAGCCGCTCTGGAAAATCCATCATTCCTTTCCCTCCGAAGGATTTGGATTTCAGGAAAAAATTTTTGAACCTGTTCCGGGCTACCATCGGTAGATGCGTTATCAATCACGAGAATTTCTGTCGGCGGCTGGGTTTGCGACAGGAGGGATTTCAAACAGGCGCCAATGTATGCCCCCCCATTGTAATTGACCACGATGCAGGACACCTGTGGAGAAGGCATGCAGTTTACGGAGGAAGCGGGTGTTCTTCCAGGAATTTCTCCGCATCCATGGCGGCCATACAGCCAGCGCCAGCAGCAGTAATCGCCTGACGATACCGGTGGTCCACCACATCGCCGGCGGCAAAGACTCCGGGAATATTCGTGGCAGTGGTGCGGTCACGGGTGAGGATATATCCCTTTTCATCCAGTTCCACTTGCCCCCTGAAAATTCCCGTGTTAGGCTCGTGGCCAATGGCAATAAATACTCCCTCACAGGGTAAGAGTCGCTCCTCACCGGTTCGTAAATTTTTTAACTGAACTCCCTTCACTTTTAACTCAAAGGGGTCCTGAATGTGGGTAACCACATTGTCCCAGATGAACTCAATTTTCGGGTTCTGGAAGGCTCGGTTCTGGAGGATTTTAGAAGCCCGGAGTTGATTTCTGCGGTGAATCACCGTGACCCGGGAGGCGAACCTGGTCAGGAAAATGGCTTCTTCCAGCGCCGAATCGCCACCCCCTACGACACAAATTTCTTTATTCCGGAAGAAGAAGCCATCGCAAACGGCGCAGGTGGAGACCCCGTGCCCCATCAGGGCTTTTTCTGAGGGAAGCCCGAGTAGGCGAGCCGATGCCCCCGTGGCAATCACTACCGCTGAGGCAGAATAGGTTTCATCTCCGGTGGAAATCTGAAAGGGACGCCGGGAAAAATCCACCCCGATTACACTTTTTCTTACCATTTTCGCCCCAAAGCGTTCCGCCTGCTGTTCCATAAAAGCCATAAGTTCGGGACCCTGAATTCCCTCCGGGAAGCCCGGGAAATTCTCCACCGTCGTGGTGAGGGTGAGTTGCCCCCCGGGCTGGTCGCCCAGAAATACATAGGGAGATAGGCCGGCACGGGCTAAATAAAGCCCCGCCGTGTATCCCGCCGGACCGCTTCCCACCACCACTACCTGAACCCTCTGCCCGTTCGTTCTCTCCATACCCCTTATCCAGCCGTAAGGTTCACTTCATTCTCTCGGTGCTTCAGCGGGCACCACCGTGAGTTGAAGTTTTCTGGAGTCCCGAAGAACGATAACCGGGTAAGGCCGTCCAGTAGGATGTTCATCCAGGAATCGGTGCAGGTCGTCCACGGATGCCATATTTTCACCCCCGATGGAGAGGATGATATCCCCGGGCAATAGCCCGCCCCGGTGAGCCGGATGCCCGGGCAGAATTTCCACCACCTGAATGCCTTCGTCCCGGGATAGGCGGAGAGCCCTCCTTCCCTCGGGTGAGAAGCGAAAGGTGGTCACCATCATCCCTAAATAACCATGGGAGACATATCCTTTGGTGATGATTTGGGAGAGGACACGCTGGGCGGTGGTGGAAGGGATGGCGAAGCAAAGCCCCTGCGCTCCCGCAATGATGGCGGTGGCGATGCCCACCACTTCACCCCTGGAGTTCACCAGAGGTCCCCCGGAGGAGCCAGGGTTCAACGCCGCATCCGTCTGGATGATATTTTCAATCAACCGCCCGGATTGGGTTCGGAAAGCCCGATTCAGGGCGCTGACAACCCCGGCGGTGACCGTGGTCTGAAACCCTAAAGGATTCCCGATGGCTACCACCAGTTGCCCCACCTCTAACCGGGAAGAATCCCCCACCGGAGCGTAGGGCAGTCCACTGGTCTGGATACGCACCACAGCCAGGTCGGTGTGTGGGTCCGTCCCCACCGGCTCCACCGGCAGGGTTCGTCCATCGGAGAGGAGGGCTTGAATTTCCACCGCACCCCCCACCACATGGTGATTCGTCAGGGTAAATCCGTCAGGGGTAACAATCACCCCCGACCCGATGCCACGGGCTTCGTAAGGCACCATAAAAAGCGCTTCCCGTGAATACCCTCGCTGAACCACCGTGAGATTCACCACCGCCGGACCCGTCTTTTTCGCAATCCCCACCACGATCTTAGAATATGCGTCCATCGCCTCTTCTTCTCTCATTTACAACCTCACCATACTCAATTTTATCACATACAGCCCTTTCCCAATTCTGTCGCTATTTCGCCCATTTTTATGGGGGCAAATTATACCCCTCTCCTGTGAAAATTTGATGAAAATAGGACGAAGAAATAATGAAGATTGATTTTTTTTTAAATCCTGCTCTATGATTAAGGTAGTTTTGAGTCTGGAAAGGATGAAGTATATCAACCGACGAAAAAGGAGGAGATGCAGGATGAGGAAATTTTCGGTTGTTTTCTTGCTCGTAGTGGTGCTTTCAGGTCTGGGATACGGGATTCCCAACCCGGATGGCGACCGCCAGATTTACCCCCAGGCGAGTGTGAAGAATAATGTCAGCCGGGTTGCGAATACCGTCACGATGACGCTGGACCCTATGTCGTCGCCAGCCTCCGGCGGCGCCTGGATTCACATTACTTTCAGCAGCGCACTGGACACCTCTTCGGTGAGAGTCTTCTTTGACACCATTGAAGCGGCAGGCTATGCCAACCCCACTTCCACCACTCTGGATGTCCTCACTCCTGCTCACCCCGAAGGCTCTTCCACGGTCTATGGTGCCCCCCCGAATCCTGATGATGGAATGATAATTCCTCCTTTGAGGGGCTTTCAATTTTACAACTCTTCTGGCTCGCAATCCGCGAAGAGAACCACCCGGATTAACCCCAACGCAGACCGTTCATTTTAGCAAGCGAGTGGTAAGGTAAGCCCGACCGGGGGTGGTCGGGGCATATTCTTTCAAGGGTTTTCTAAAAGAAAAGATATTTTGCGCCAATTTCAAAAAGAGGCGGCAGATGATTCCCTTCATTGATTTAAGGAAGGGGAATCTTCGTGCGTCTTCTTCCATTCCGGGTGAAAAAATCAGGAGGTAAATTTCTTACCCGGGTGAATCGGCGGGAGTAGCAGAGAGGGCAGGTGCCTTCTCCGGGTCAGAAAGGAACGCTGTATACCACTCTTTATCCTTTTGAAGTTGTCCTGCTATGCCTCTGATAATTCTCTGGGCTCGGAAATACAACCGCTGGCTCTCCTCCCGATTCCCGCCGGTTGCGTAGTAATTTCCGAGGGCAGTGAGAACCCGCCATTCCGCATCTATAAACTTCATATTCTCCGCCTTGTGAAGCGCCCGGTCAGCCCACTCCCTCTCCCCCGAAATCTTGAATATCTCCAGCATAGTGAGGCAGTGATAATACTGCAATTCATCCTTTTTCTTCTCTTTCAGGAGGTTGTGCAGGTGGTGGAGAGCGGAGAGAGTCTTCTCAATCCTCTCTTCCCGGAAGATGGAATGGTAGTTCAGGGAGGAATAAGCGAGGAGTTCCATTTCACGGATTCTGGCGGCGAATTCCATAGCGGAGAGGAGTGCTTTTCTGCCTTCAACGGGCTTGCCATCCAGGGAATCAGCGACGCCGAGGCGGGACAGACTGTAGTGAATCAGCGTTTCATCCTTCTCTTCCTCGCTCTTTTTCAGAGCCGTTTGCCAGAGAGATTGAGCATCCTTTAGCCTGCCGGTTTGCATCAGCACTTCACCTGCTCCGAGGAGCCCCCAAACCCGCCATCGGTCAATGCCTGATTTTTCCGCCAGTCCAACGGATTCCAGGAAGCGCTCATAAGCCCGGGTGTAAGCCCCCAGATAATAATCCACCACACCCTGCCGATGGAGGTTCATCACCTCCCAGTAGGGGAGCTGGAATACTCTGGTAGCATGCTCAACCAGTCCAAAGTGCTCTCTGGCATTATCATAGTTCCCTTCTGCCATTTTCAGGAGTCCGAAGTTGAGGTGGAGGGTGGTGAATCGGGCATTATCCCGAAGGCTTCGGAAAGTATCATAAGCCTCGTTGTAGTGCTCCTCTGCGGCTGGTAAGTCATTCGCCACGCGAAAGTAGTAGAATCCGATGTTGTTCTCCATAGCGGCAACATTCCAGCGATTCTGCTGTTCCTGGAAGATTTCGCGAGAATGCCGGAGAAAACTGAGGGCTTTCGGGTCTTTACTGTGCGAGAAAGCGAGTCCGAGAAAAGCGGTGGCGATGCCTTCGGAGCGGGAGTTCGCTCTGGACGCCGCCCATTGCTTCCGAAGGCTTTCCATAGCAGACTCTACCCTTCCTCTCTGATACTCTATGTAGCCGATGTAGGAGGCGGCCTGAATGTGGGCTTCCGAGTCAGATTCTGTTTGGTCCACCACTCTCTGGAGGTAGTCCTGTGCCTCGCGCCATCTGCCCGTCTGATAGCAGAGGATGCCGAGGTTGAGGAGGGAAAGAATGGTATATTCTTTATCGGCAATGAATTCGGCCTCCTTCAGAGCCTGGAGGAAGTTTTCCTCAGCGGTGGAGTGGGCGCCATCAAAGAGGGCGAAACGCCCCACTTCCACATAGAATTTGATGCGGGTGACTGTCTCTACATCTTTTTCCAGCAGGAATCTCTGGGCGCTGTTCAGGATTTCTTCTGCGGTTTCGCGGTTGATGTGGGTTCGGGCATAGCCAAAGGCGATAGTGGAATGATACAGGGCATTGCCCCAGTCGCGGAGTGCGATGAACTGGGCGGCAATCCGGTCCGAGAAGGGTGCCTCTTGCCCCTTATAGGCTTCCAGCATGGCGTTCACCGCCTCCCGGTGGTATTCCATTCTGACCTCCTCCGGGAGGGAAGCCTGAATGACCTCCGGAATCAGAGGCGTGTAAAACAGGCACTCCTCTTTCCACGAGCCCTTCATCTGGGAAAAGATGAAATAGGTTTGTTCAAGGGAGGTGAGGATGGACCGGACAGAGGTTTTTTCCATCTTTAAGAACAGGTGGAGGAAGTTGGTGTAGAATCGGGGTCCGAGGACCGAGAGTTTTTTGAGGATTTCTTGCAGTTCTTTGCTCAGGCGGTCTATACGAGCCGATACATCGGTGAAGATGCGGTTTGGGATGCAGATTTTTTCTCGTTTGTGTTCAGCGAAGTAGTAGAGATTATCCAGGAAGAAGAGGGGGTTTCCCTTTGCGGCGGGGAGGAGACGGCTCAAGAAAGCCTGAGCAGAGGCAGGCTCTAAACGGGAAAGCCACGGCGCTCCTATCTGGAGAAGTTCCTCGTCCGTCATCGGCCCCAGCGGATATTTCTGAATAGAGAATCCCCGCAAGAAGAACAGGTCTTCCTGCTCCATCATAGCCAGGATTAAAAGAACCTGGTGATGGTAAGGACCTTCCCGGAAGATGGAGAGAAGTTTTTTAGAATCTGCATCCATATACTGAACATCATCAAATATCACGACGAGAGGCTTATTTTGTCGGAGGGCATCCAGGAAATGGGAGAAAGCCACCAGGAGGGAGGAGCCTTCTTTCTTCATTTCTGACAGGTCCTCCGGCGGCAGGTCCTGGGTAATAAAAAGTTTTTCCAGAATCATCAAATCCTGAGGCGGGAGGAAGTCTGACAGGCTGTTCCAGAGGGCGTTTAATCCTTCCTCAGGGTCGTCGGATTCCACTCCACAGTAGCGTTCCAGGAGGTCTCGGAAGGCAAAAAAAGATGTCATTTTATGCCGGGGAAGGCAACGGGCAAAGAGGTAGTGCATATTCCTCTGCTGAAGTTTGCGGATGATTTGATAAAGCACTTCAGTTTTGCCAATTCCCGGGTCTCCGGTGAGCAGGAGGGCTCCGCCCACGCCCTCCTGAAGACGCAGGATGTGACCATACAGGGCGGTGAGAATGTTCTGTCTTCCAACGAAATTTTCCGCCGGCCTGACCTGAAGAGACTTTTTCTTTCCGCTGAGGAGTTGAAATAAGTTCAGGGGTTCTTGCGGAAGAGCCTCCACTTTATGCGGGGGGGAGAATTCGTAGAGTTCATTGAGTTCCCGGGCGAGGGAATCGGACACAGCGATGTGATTCAGGGCTTGATGAGCGAGTTCACGAGCCGCATCCAGGGGCTCCCCAGTAAAAATTTGTTGAACCCCATTCCCCAGATTCACTTTCAGGGAGGACACAAAGCCTTCGTGCATTCCGATGTTGGCAACGAGGTCCTGATGCATCTCCGCATTGTGCCGAAGGATAGCCTGGCGGATGAGGTGGGCAGCCCGCAGAGCCCGTTCCCGAGTATCTTCCAGTGCCTGAGGAATGCCGAAGAGGGCGTAAAATTGCGAGGTGGTGACCGCATTCACTGTGCCACCGAGGTTGAGCACAATCCGGCTCAACCGTTCAAATAATTTTTGCTGAGGTTCTGCATACAACTCCGGTGAACGGTGCAATGGCAGGCGGTAGCGAGGACGAATATCCACATATAATACTACCACCAGCTTCTTTTCTGCTGTCTCTACCATGTTGAACCCTACTATAATATAGTAACCCGACCCGCCCGACCTGTCAAGTGGACAGGGATTTTCCCTTCACAAGCCCCGCATAAAGCGTTGGCTGAAAAAAAATCCTCATCGGCGGAGCATTCTTCGTAGGAAGGCCTGTCGGATGGTGAACAGGCCTGAAGAAAGCGGAGAGTCCTAATGGCGAAAGTGACGAATGCCGGTGAAGAGCATAGTGATGCCATGCTCCCGGGCTGCGGCAATGACTTCCTCGTCCCGGATGGAGCCCCCCGGTTGAACGATGGCTGTCACTCCTGATTGAGCGGCTGTATCTACATTATCCCGGAACGGGAAGAATGCATCCGAAGCCAGCACAGCGCCCATCGCATTTTCACCCGCCGTCTTCAGGGCAGATTGCAGGGAAGCAATTCGGCTGGTTTGCCCGCATCCTACTCCGGACAGAGCCTGATTCTTCACCACTACGATGGCGTTAGATTTCACATGCTTGCAAATTTTCCACGCAAAAACTATGTCCTCCCATTGTTCCGGTGTGGGTCGCTCGCCGGCGACCCATTTCCAATCCGCCGGGTCCTCTTCTATCGTATCCTCCGTCTGTAGCAGAATCCCCCCCAGAACGCTCCGAATCTCCAGGGATGGATGCGAAAGTGCGGAAGGCTCAAACTGCAGGATTCGTAGATTTTTCTTCTTCCGTAAAGCCAGCAGGGCGGATTCAGAAAATTCAGGAGCCAGAACGATTTCAAAAAAGGATTTCGCAATTTCTAAGGCAGTGGGCTCATCCACCGGGCAGTTGAATCCGATAATGCCACCGAAGGCAGACGAGGGGTCAGCCTGAAAAGCGCTCTGGAACGCTTCCTGAGGCGTAGGGCGTAACGCGGCCCCGGTCGGATTCGTGTGCTTGATAATCACACAGAATGCCGGGGGATTGACGGAAAAACTCTGGATAAAACGGAGGCTGGAATCCGCGTCCAGCAAATTGTTGTAAGAAAGTTCTTTCCCGCCCAGGATGGTGATTCCCGCCAGTGCTCGGGCATTTTCTGCATAAAACGCCCCCCTCTGGTGAGGGTTTTCCCCGTAGCGTAACTCCCATTTTTTTCGGGCACGAAGAAAAAAAATTTCTGGCATTTTTTCTTCCACCAACCGGGAGAAGTAGGACTGAATAGAAATGTCATAATCGGCAGTTCGGCGGAAGGCTTTCAGAGCAAGGCAGAGGCGGTCATACAGGTCCAGCCCCCCTGCATGAAGTTTTTCAATAATCACAGGGTAATCTTCCGGGTCCACCACCACGATGACATGGCGAAAATTCTTTGCCGCCGCACGAATCATAGAGGGTCCACCAATGTCTATATTCTCTATAATTTCAGGGTCCGGAGCGCCCTCCGCCACCTTTTTCTCAAAGGCATACAGGTTCACTGCCACCAGGTCAAAAAGAGGGATTTGATGCTCTTCCACATCCCGAAGATGGGAAGGGTTATCCCGGTCCGTTAGAATCCCCCCATAAATCTTCGTGTGAATGGTTTTGATACGCCCATTTAGAATTCGGGTGAACCCCACAATCGTTTCTGTTGGCACTACGGGAATGCCGTTCTGACCCAGAAGTGTGGCGGTTCCGCCGGAGGCATAAATCTCCCATCCCATCCCCATCAGTGCTTGAGCAAACTCTACCACGCCTGTTTTATCTGTTACCGAAATCAATGCCCGCATACTTATTCCTCCTTTCGGATGTTCATCCGTTTCAACAGAGTCGTCTGGAGTGCTTCTATTATGGTTTGCCTTTGAGCCGGAGTGGAGAAATGCAGAAAAGAGTCCCTGTGGTTGCACAGAGGACATGTCATCTGGCTGTCTTCACCTTTCCAGAGGATTTTGAAATCCAGATGGCAGCGAGGGCATCGCCGGTTTACATAGCCATCCTCATCCACTTTCAGGGGAACCCGCACCTGAACCTTATTCCCATTCATATTCATACGGCAGAGGATAGTCCGAGTTGCATAGCCTGTTTAATTTTCCGGGCTAAATCCTGGGGGTCTTTATATTGCAGGATTCCGAAGGGAGCCCAGGCTTTTTCCGCCTGTTTCCCTTCTGCGGCGAAGAGAAAGGTATATTTCCCCAGACCATAGGAAATACCTAAAAGGACCAGGAGATAAGGGTCCGGTGTGGAGAGGTCAAAAATCGCCCATCGGGACTCCAGTAGAGAATCTGTGGCAAGGCAAAAATCGTCCAGTTTTCCCCGGACGGGTTGAAGATGGAGTTGCTCCCGTAGCACCGGCTGATAGATATTAGAATACAGCAGGGCGAAATCCTCTTCCATGGAACCTGCCACAAACACCTGTTTGGGATAGTAGGTGGGAACATTCGGGCATCCCCGAACTCGCTGAATCGGGCAAAAAATGCTGGTAGAGGAGTTCACTTCTATGGAAGTTTCACGGATTTGCCTGACCGCTTCGTTGAGCAATTCTCTATCCACCTCAAGGGTGATTTCCCTGCTTTCCATTTCCAGGCAGGTTTCGTTGCCGGGTTGATAAAGGGGGCATCCAACACAACTATCTAAGGTAATCCGGCGTCGCTTTGCCAGGCACGAAAAATTCAGCACCACTTTCTCTCCGCTCTTGTAGGCTTTAATCTGAGTGCCGATAGAGAGATGCCTGCAGTCATTTGCTTTCAGAACGGAAGGAACGGAGCAGTTAAAGCACACCATATCATCCACTTCGTTCACATAAGGGTCTGTGGAAAGTTCGCAGTAAGCAGACCCCCGGGAAATTTTACGATACGGACAAAACTCTAACGGAAATGTCTCATCCAGCCGTTCCAGTTTCTCTCTCATAGTTCACCCCCAGATGAGATAAAATTTCTTCCACCAGCGCATCCCGATTTTTGGGAGTTATCAACCACACTCTTGCATCGTTTAGAGATTCTGCCTGCTGGCGAATATGGGCTAACCCTTCCGAGAAAGTTGCCACGAGGGGCTTTGGGCTGTGAAACAGAGAAGGGAGTAAGGCGCGGAAGCGGGGAGATTGCAGTTCCATTTTTCCAATCTCATCCAGCAAAATTACATCCGCATTCCGAAGGGCATTCGCAAGGCATTCCACACCGATTTTCTCAAACTCTTCCACACGAACCCGATATTTCCCTACCCGGGGCCCTCCCGGCAGGAGGTCAGCCAGGATTCCCCTTTTTCCATCAAAAGTCTGAATGCGAAACCCCGTGCGGATTCCGTGTTCCCGGATTTCCGCCGTAAAGAATCCGCCTTTTTGATGAGAGATTTTCTCCGATAAGCGAATCAAGAGGGTCGTTTTTCCGACGCCGGGCTTCCCGGTAACAAAACACTTGACGGGTTTCACTTTCCCCTGGTTCTCCATCACCATTGTAACAGGTAAGGCGGGGGAAATCATGAATGTTTTGGGTCCACCTCCTCGGAGATTCTTAGACGAGTTTCAGGAAGCGGCGCTTGCCAACCTTGAGGATGGCAGGTTCGCCGGGCTTTACTACCTGCTCCAGGTTATCAATGCGGTGGGCGTTCAGAGAAACGCCGCCGGCGCGTATCAGCCGCTTTGCCTCTCCACGGCTCTTCGTCAATCCCGCTTCCACCATCACTTCAATCAAAAGCCGGGGCTCGGACAGGGTGTATTCCATCATCTCTTCGGGCGCCTCTTTCTCCACGAACAGGCGGAGAAAGTGCTCTCGCGCCGCTCGGGCTTTCTCCTTCCCGTGTACCTGCTGGGTTATCAGCCCGGCTAATTGATGCTTCACATCCCGGGGGTTGATTGTTTCTTCTTCGCAGGCCCGTCGCATGTCTGCAATCTCTTTCTCGGGCACATCCGTCAGGAGGAAGAAGTATTTCCACATAACCTCATCCGGCAGGGACATAATTTTTCCGAACATATCTTCGGGAGAATCCTGGAGAGCAATCACATTTCCCTCCGATTTACTCATTTTCTTCACTCCATCCGTGCCCTCTAAAAGAGGCAGAGTGAAAACTATCTGAGGCTCCTGTCCGTAGGCTCTCTGTAAATCCCTGCCCACGAGGAGATTGAACAACTGGTCCGCACCGCCGATTTCCACATCTGCGTGAATGGCAACGGAATCGTAAGCCTGGAAGAGGGGGTAGAGAATCTCGTGGATGCTGAGTGGATTGCCCTGACGGAAGCGTTGATGGAAGTCATCCCGCTGAAGCATCTGGGCAACGGTGAACCGGGAAGCGATCCGGAGAAGGTCTTCAAAGGTCAGGCTCGCCAGCCACTGACTGTTTCGGGCGAACCGGGTTTGCTCCGGGATGAGGTAGGGAAGGGCTTGCTCCTGGTAGGTGCGGGCGTTTTCCTCTATCTCTTTTTCTGAAAGGGGAGGACGGGTGGATGAACGACCGCTGGGGTCCCCTATTCGCCCCGTATAATCCCCAATAATAAAAATTACCTCCCCACCCAACTCCTGGAATGCTCGCATCTTCCGAAATAGCACCAGATGCCCCAGGTGTAACTCAGGAGAAGTGGGGTCAACTCCTAATTTGATTCTCAATGCCCTTTTTGAGGTGAGCCGTTCTTTGAGTTCTTCAGGTGTTATTACCTGAAAAACTCCTCGTAGCAATTGCTCCATCATCATTCCTCTTCTAATCTTACCATAACAACGAACTTCAAAAAGGCGAGGATGTGACAGGTTGGGCTGGCAGGCATTGCCATTGTGCTTACGACGGTTTTTTCCCTGTTTCTGTATTCTGAGCGGCAGATGAGTTAGGCCCCCCTGTAGTCAAACCAAAAGTCCACTGTTTGGCTCAAAAAGCGCGGAGGATTTACACCACAGGCAATCTATAGTAAAATGGTAATCAGAGGTGAAAAGAGGGGTATATCTATTTGCGAGCGTGAAAAAGAAGGGTTATTCCGATGGAGCAAAGAAATGGGAAAAAGGAAAGGAATCTTCGGCAGGAAGGATGGAAAAAAGTAACATTTTTTGTGGCTTTCTCCTGCTTCCCTGGACATTTTATACGGCAGGAGGCATTTCCATAATAGCCTCCGCTGAAACCGGGTAATATCTCTTTTTTTTCACGACGGGTGAACCTTCTTTTTGCCCGATGAATGAGGAGGGATAGAGATGTTAAACCGTGTTTTTTTAATCGGGCGAGTGGGGCGGGACCCAGAACTGCGTTATGCCGCATCCAGTGGTCGCCCGGTCGTGACTTTTTCACTGGCAACCGACCGGTTTACTCGCTCTGAGTCCGGTGAGAAGAATCGCCATACCGATTGGCATCGCATCGTGGTCTGGGGCGATAGAGCCCAGTGGTGCACTGAAAATTTATCCAGGGGGAAACTTATCCTCGTGGAAGGGAGGCTCCAAACCCGTAAGTGGCAAGATAGAAACGGGATGACGAAAACCACGGTGGAAGTGGTGGCAGACCGGATTCAATTCGTGGGCCCGAAGGAAGTGACCCCTCTGGAAACTTCCTTAGAAACCCCTCAGGAAATGAACCTCCAGGATATTTCCTCTATCCCCACCGTGCCGGAGGAGGATGAAAACCTTGAAGAGGAGGGAACATAATCGCTTTACCGTTATAACTCTGGGCTGTGAGAAAAACCTGGTGGATTCTGAGATACTCATCGGGAATCTTACTGCCCGAGGCTGGCATTTCGTGCGAAGTCCTCAATACGCCGACAGGGTGTTCGTTCAGACCTGTGCCTTTATTCAGGAAGCGCGACAGGATTCCATAGAAACGGTATCCCGGGTGCTGGAATTAAAGCGAGAAAACCCGGAATTAAAGGTGTATGTGACCGGGTGCCTGGTCAAGCATCCTTCTCAATCCTGGCGTTACTCTTTCAACGGCGAGGTGGATGGCTTTTATACCACACCGGCAGAAATTCTTAAGGATTTCACTTCTTCCTCTTCTGTTCTCCTGTGCAGAAAATCCCTGGTGCCATCCTGGTATGCCTACCTAAAACTTTCGGAGGGGTGTAGTCGCCCCTGCTCTTTTTGCGTGATTCCCCAATTGCGTGGAACTCATCGGAGTAAACCCTTTGAGGTTTTACGGGAAGAGGCTGAACAGTTACTACGGCGAGGAGTGCAGGAGGTGATTTTGATTGCACAGGATACGACCTTATATGGAAAAGATTTGCCGGATGCCTCAGTGCGTTTATCGGATGTTCTCCGTTTGATGTCTGGTTTAGGCTTTCGGTGGATTCGCCCGTTTTATTTGCACCCTGCAGGCGTAGCGGAAGAGTTGCTGGAGGCTTTTCACTTGCCGGGTGTGTTGCCTTATTTTGACCTGCCGTTTCAACACGCCAGCCCCCGTATTCTTTCCGCTATGCGTCGGGAAGGCTCCATACAAAACTACGAGGCACTGGTGGAGCGCATCCGAAATGATTTTCCCCGCTCCTACATACGAACTTCCCTGATTGTAGGTTTTCCCGGGGAAACAGAGGAGGATTTTGAGGAGGTTTTGTCTTTTGTGAAACGATGGAAGTTTGATGGGCTCTCGGCTTTCGCCTACTCGGCGGAAGAAGGGACGAAGGCGTCCTCGCTTCCTCACCCGGTTCCTTCTGAAGAAATAGAAAATCGTTTAGCGGAACTCACCCGGGTTCAGAATGAGATAGGGAGAGAAAGGCTGTGCGGGTGGATAGGGCAGAGTGCGGAGGCTGTGGTGGAAAAAATACGGAGTGTTGCGGTGGGACGAACCTGGTTTCAGGCGCCCGATGTGGATGGCGCCACCATCCTGAATACCCGGTCAAAGCCCGGTGACTTCATCTCTGTGAATATCACTGATGCGGTGGAATATGACCTCTATGCGGAGGAGGTGAATCCACCATCGTGAACCGCCTGGAAGCCCTCTCCGTTACCGTAGGAAAACGATTGCTCCAGCGTAAGGAATCCGTTTCTATTGCCGAGTCCTGCACCGGTGGCCTTCTGGGAGATGTCCTGACGAGAATCCCCGGGTCTTCCGCTTATTTCAAGGGTGGAATTATTGCTTATCATTCGGAAATTAAGGAAAGACTGTTAGGGGTGAAATCGCTGCTGTTATCCGGGAAAGGAACGGTGAATGAACAGGTGGCAGAGGAGATGGCAAAGGGTGTGCGGATTTTATTTTCCACCACCTGGGGGATTTCTACCACGGGCGTGGCAGGCCCGGAGCCCGGCTCCCATCGTGAAAAAGTGGGTACGGTGTTCGTGGGTGTGTCCTCGGCGAAACAGAATCAGGTGCTTCCGCTGAACCTCCACGGGAGCCGACAGTTCATAAAACGCCTTGCCGTGTATCACGCCTTGCACTTCTTCTCTCAACTCCTGGAGGATGAAACATCCCGATGAGATGTTTTAGCGCCATACCCATTTCAGAGACTACCCGGGATGAAATCGCCAGGGTTATACAGGCCCTTCGGGAAGCCGTATCCGGTAAAGTTTCCTGGGTGGTTCCAGCCAATCTTCACATCACGCTTCATTTTTTTGGTGAGATTTCTGAAGCAATGGTCACCCGACTTCAGGATATTTTCCAGGACACCCTTACCGGTTTCTCGCCATTTTTTATACAATATTCCGGTTTGGGCGCCTTTCCCGATTTGAAACATCCCCGTGTGCTCTGGATTGGGGTGAGTTCCGGGGCATCTGAAATCGTGGAAATCAAAAAATCCCTGGACCGCTCCCTGCGAAAATCGGGCATAACTTTTGATGAAAAAGAATATCATCCTCACATCACCATTGCTCGTTTTCACCGGGCCCATATCCTGTTGAAAAACCCCATAAGCCCTATTTCTACGAAGGATACCGTGGAAGAGGTGAACCTGATGGAAAGCCGACTGAAGCCAACGGGTGCCGAATACAGCGTTGTGAAAGCCTTTCCACTGGGTATTTCTGAATCCATAGAACGAAAGTTACCTCAAGGAGGTGGATAAAGAATATGAGTCAAGAGTTGAAACGAGAATCCCTGGAGCGGGCGATGAGCCAGATTGAGAAGGACCACGGCAAGGGCGCCATTATGCGTCTGGGAGAAACCCGGGCGGCGCTGGAAATTTCTGCCATTCCCACAGGCTCAGTGGCGCTGGATGCGGCACTGGGCGTGGGCGGAGTGCCCCGAGGTCGTATCGTGGAAATCTTCGGCCCAGAGGCTTCCGGCAAAACGACCCTCGCCTTAAATATCATCGCCGAAGTCCAGCGTCAGGGCGGCATCGCCGCATTTATTGATGCTGAAAATGCTCTGGACCCTAATTACGCCGAAAGCCTGGGGATTAACCTCACAGACCTGCTGATTTCCCAGCCGGATAATGGGGAACAGGCCCTGGAGATTGCGGATACCTTAATCCGAAGTAGTGCGGTGGATGTGATTGCCGTGGACTCCGTAGCGGCCCTCGTCCCCAAAGCTGAACTGGAGGGGGAGATGGGAGAGTCCTTCATGGGGCTTCAGGCTCGCCTGATGTCCCAGGCCCTTCGTAAACTCGCTGGAAATATCCACCGCTCCAACACGGTGGCTATTTTCATCAACCAGATGCGCCAGAAAATTGGTGTGATGTTCGGCAATCCAGAAACTACCACCGGCGGTATGGCGTTGAAATTTTACGCCTCGGTACGCATTGACATCCGCAAACTGGATACCCTCAAAAAGGGGGAGGAGATTATCGGAACCCATGTCCGGGCCCGGGTGGTGAAGAATAAAGTGGCTCCCCCCTTCCGCTCCGCTGAGTTTGACATCCTGTTTGGAAGAGGAATCTGGAAAGCGGGGGATGTGCTGGATGTGGCTTCCGCCCAGGGGCTGGTGGAAAAGACCGGTGTCTGGTTTGCCTATGGCGGCAAGAAACTCGGACAGGGGCGCCAGGCCGCCGCTGAATACCTGGACGCACACCCCGATGTTCTTTATGAAATGGAAAAAGCACTTCGCGAGAAACTGGGCTTTATCGCGGGGCCCGGGAAGAAGTCGTAATCCCACACCCCGCCAGAAAGCCCTGCGCCTCCTCTCCCGCAAACCCTATACGGAAAAACAATTGCGGGATAAATTGAGGCAAACCTTCTCGTCGGAGGAGATTGAACCCGTGATATCGGATTTGCGAACCTTCCATCTCATCGGTGATGAGGCCTATGCCCGAGAGTTTGCTTCCCTTTCCCTGTTGAGTCGGAAAAAGGGTCTCCGGTGGATCCTCTGGAAGTTGCAGGAAAAGGGAGTTTCCAAAGAGATTCAGAATCAGGTCCTAACCCACTGGGCGGAAGAGGAAAAAGAAATCGCTCGTCAGGTGGCTCAAAAATGGATTGAAAAAGGAATGCCTCTCCACCAGATCGCACGAGGGTTACAAAACCGCGGGTTCACATCTCCGACGATTCGCCATATTCTCAAACTTGATTCAGGAGGAAATACCGATGTATACCCATCTGATCATTCTATGGATAGCGATTAGCCTTATCGCATTTTTCACCGGCCTTGCCGTGGGTGCTTCTATTCTCACTCGTTCTCTCAAGGTGAAGATACAGCGGCTGGAAAACACCCTGACAGAGATGAAGAAATCTGCGGAGGAGCGTGTCAAGCAGGCGAGCACCCAGGCCCGGCAGCAGGTAATGGAGGAATACCAAACCACTCTGGCGAAAGAAAAGCAGAGACTGGAAGAGGAGATTTCTCGTCGGAAAAAGGAAGTGGAAAGGGAGGAGAGCCGTTATCGGGAGCAGGCGAAGAAATCTGCGGAACGGGAGAAGCGGCTGGATGAGCGAGAGAGAGCACTCTGGCAGAGAGAGAAAAATATGGAGCGGGAGAGAGAAGCTCAGGCACGGGAGAAAAGCCGGATAGAAGCCCTGCGAAAGGAGGCGGATAAGAAACTGGAATTCATTGCCCAGTTGAGTCGCGAAGAAGCCCGAGCCATTCTGTTGAAGCAGGCAGAGGAAGAAGCCCGGATGGAATCCCTCGCCATTCTCAAAAGAGTGGAAGAAGAAACCCGCCAGGAGAGTCAACAGATTGCACAGAAGATAATTACGATGGCTCTTCAGCAATGTGACTTACCGCAGGTGGTGGAAGACACCAGCGTTACCACGGTGGCGCTTCCGTCGGACGAGATGAAGGGTCGGATTATCGGGCGGGAGGGGAGGAACATCCGCTCTTTTGAAATGGCCACCGGCGTGGATTTGATTGTGGATGATACGCCGGAAGTCGTGATGCTGTCGTGTTTTGACCCGGTTCGCAGGCAGGTGGCTGCGATGGCGCTCAAGCGTTTGATTCAAGACGGACGCATTCATCCGGCTCGGATAGAACAGACGATTTCCTGGGCGCAGTCGGAAGTAGATAAAACCATGCAGATGGAAGCGGAAAAGGCCGCTCTGGAAGCGGGAGTTCACAATCTTCACCCGGAAATTCTCAAACTTCTGGGTCGGTTATACTTCCGCACCAGTTATGGTCAGAATGTTCTGTGGCATTCCGTGGAAGTGGCGAAGATTGCCGTGCGAGTCGCCTCGGAGTTGCAGCTGGATGTGGAAGTAGCCCGGCGAGGCGCCCTTCTGCATGACATAGGGAAAGCCCTGGACAGCAGTGATTCCGATGCCCCTCATGCCGTGGCAGGGGGAAAATTCGCTGAAAAATATGGTGAATCCGCCCGGGTAGCGAATGCCATAGCCGCCCACCATGAGGAGGTTCCTTTTGAATCTTCGGAGGCAGTGGTGGTGTTGATTGCGGACTCTGTTTCCGCCCTCCGCCCAGGTGCACGGAAAGAATCCATAGAAAAATACCTCCAGCGTCTGAAGAAATTGGAAGAAATCGTCCGCTCTTTTCAGGGGGTGCGGGAGTGCTATGCCGTCTCCGCAGGCCGGGAAATTCGCATTATCGTAGAGCCAGACCAAATCGGCGACGCTGAAATGGTTCAACTATCCAGAGATGTCGCACGACGCATTGAGCGAGAGGTCACTTTCCCCGGCCAGATTAAAGTAACCGTCATCCGTGAAAAACGCGCTGTGGAAATCGCTAAGTAGGTGAAAAAACAAAAGATGAGAACCCTCTTGATCGGTGATGTAGTCGGGAAACCCGGACGAAGCATTCTTCAAAAATATCTTCCATCTCTCCGGTCTTCCCATCGGGTGGATTTCGTCATAGCCAACGGCGAAAATGCTTCGGATGGGAAGGGGCTTTCCAGAGAGAATTTTTATGAACTCTTGAATTATGGCATAGATGTGATAACGATGGGCGACCATATCTGGGATAAAAAGGACTTGCAAGAAGTGATGGACAAAACGGATTTTCTGTTGCGTCCTGCCAATTATCCCCCAACGGCGCCAGGGAAGGGGTTTTCTCTCGTGAATATCGGCGGTGTTTTGACTGGCGTGGTGAATCTTCAAGCCCGTACCTTTATGAATCCACCCATTGATTGCCCCTTCGTTACCGCCCAGAAAATACTGGACCAACTCCGCCCCTCAACACAAATCATTTTTGTGGATTTTCATGGTGAAACCACCTCAGAAAAGATGGCTATGGGCTGGTTTCTGGATGGAAAAGTGTCGGTGGTGGTAGGCACCCATACCCATGTGCCCACGGATGACCTCCGAATTCTCCCCGCCGGAACCGCTTATGTTACAGACCTCGGTATGACCGGTCCCGTAGATTCCGTCATTGGTATGGCTTCAGATGACATCTTAAAGCGATTTCTCACCGGCGTCTATGTCCCTTTCAATGTGGCAAAGAAAGGAAAAGTGCAAATCAACGGCGTCCTCGTGGATGTAGACAACACCACGGGCAGGGCTCTTTATGTACAAAGAATTCGTGTGGAAGCCCAGATGGATGACCTGTTCTCCTCCTGAGCCGTTTTTACCCGTGAAACATTTGTGGAGGAAGAACTGTAGACTCTCCTCCTGTGGTGTTAATGCAGTCGCAAGGAGTAATTCTGTATAGACAGATGACCCGAAAACGGAGTGTTAAGCCATTCCAAAAGCCGGCTGAAAATTTTTATATCGGTGGTGTTCACCCGGTGGAGCTGGCACTCTCTGCGGGACGGGTTCGCCATCTCTGGGTGAAGGATGCTCATCCCCTGTCTTCCACACTACACTCTCTTCTGATGAAAGGTGAGAAGGGGAAGGTCGCCACAGAATTTGTTTCACATTCCGTGCTGGACCGACTTTATCCCGGGAATCATCAAGGGATTGTGGCGGAGATTTCCCCCAGGCCGTTGATGGAACTGGGGGCGATACTCACCCTCTCTTCGCGCCGGTTTTTACTGGCTCTGGACCATTTGACGGACCCTCAAAATATGGGGGCGATATTACGAAGCGCCGCCGCCTTTCAGGTGGATGCGGTTCTCTTTCCCGCCCACCGCCAGTCCCCCCTCACCCCCGCCGTTTATAAAGCCTCCGCCGGCTATGTGGAATTCCTGAACCTGGTTCAGGTTGCCAACCTCCGTTACTCTCTTGCTTTCCTTCGCAAGCGCGGTTATTCCCTCGTGGGTCTGGATAATTCCGCTCCTGCTCCTCTGGACGCTGCTTCTACCCAATTTCCTCTCTGCCTCGTTGTGGGTGGGGAGGAAAAAGGCATCACGCCCGTAGTGAGGAAAGAACTGGATGAAACCTACCGAATTCCTATGGCGGAAGGCGTGGAATCCTTAAATGTCTCCACTGCCACGGCCATCGCCCTCTACTCCCTCTCCAGAAAACTCCTCCCCATAGAGCATGGGTCATAACAACCGGGGTTAATCACTCTGCAGGATGAGGTATCGGGTATTTGGAAAGTTGGGATGGAAGGTTTCGGAGATTGGATTTGGTGCCTGGGCTATTGGAGGTAATCGGTTTGGTAACTCCTACGGCCCCACGGATGACAATGTTTCCAGAGAGGCAATTCAAAGGGCTCTGGAGTTGGGATGTAATTTCTTTGATACGGCGGATATTTATGGGCACGGGCACTCGGAGAAACTGTTGGGAGAAGTGATAGGAAATCGCCCGGATGTCTACATCGCCACCAAAGTGGGGGGAGATTTTTATCACACCCCGGTGAAGATGAACTTTGATTCGGACTACATTCGCTTCGCCTGCGACCAATCCTTGAAACGCCTCCAAAGAGAGGTAATTGACCTCTATCAACTGCATAATCCACCCATTGATTATCTTCAAGAAGGAAAAGTTTTTGATGTTCTGGATTCTCTGCAGATGAAGGGGAAGATAAGAGCCTATGGTGTTTCCATTCACTTCGCCGAAGAAGGACTGACAGCAATTTCCTATCCTACCCTTGCTTCTATCCAGGTAGTGTATAACATTTTCCGGCAAAAGGATGCCGTGGCACTTTTTCAACCCGCGAAGGAAAAGGGAATCGCCATCATTGCTCGGGAGCCATTGTCTAATGGGCTTCTCACGGGTAAATACTCTACTCCAGACACCTGGAAATTTTTTAAGGGGGACATCCGGGGAGATATGCCCGCAAATTACTTGCGAACCCACACCCGGGCTGCGGAAAAACTCCGCTTTCTGGAGGTGCCAGGTAAGCGCACCCTGGCGCAAGCCGCTTTACAATTCACTCTCTCCTCGGAAGCCATCTCGGTTTCAATTCCGGGGTGCAAAACTCCAGCCCAGGTGGAAGAAAATCTTTCTGCCTCGGATTGCCCGCCGTTAACTGAAGATGAGTTGGGAAAAATCCTGACATCGCTATCCACCAGTTAGTGGAGACGGGGCAAAGCCCACCGCCCTGCCTCAACTGCATCCATAGCACTCTGTAATATAATCCAGTGTAGATGCGAGAGAAATGGGCGTATCATCTGGCGCTATCCAAAAAGGAGATAGAAGGCGCCACCCTGGCATTATTACCCGGTGACCCGGCCCGGGTTCCTAAACTGGCTCAAAGTCTGGATAAAAAGGCGAAAGAAATTGCCTGGAACCGAGAATTTAGAACCTGTCTGGGAAGGGTGAAGGGCGAAGCCTTAGTCATCACTTCCACCGGCATTGGCGGCCCTTCTACCGCCATCGCTGTAGAGGAACTGGCTATGCTGGGAGTGAGAACCTTCATCCGCGTGGGTACCTGTGGAGGTATTCAGCCTTATATGAAAATCGGGGATGTGGTTATCACCACCGGCGCAGTCCGCCTGGAGGGTTCCTCCACTCACTACGCACCGTTGGAATATCCGGCGGTTGCCGATTTTGAAGTAACCAGCGCATTGATAGAAGGAGCGAAAAAAGCAAAAGTTCGCTACCATATCGGAATCACTTGCTCCTCGGACACTTTCTATCCCGGCCAGGAAAGAAATGATTCTTTCTCCGGCTATGTTCCGAAAAGGTTTCAAGGCATTACGGATGAGTGGAAACGGCTCGGCGTTTTGAATTATGAGATGGAAGCCGCTACATTGCTGACGGTTTGCTCTGCACTCAGGCTACGCGCCGGGTGCATCACGGGAGTTGTGGATGTCCGCAATATATCACAACATATTACCCTGAAAGCGCTGGAGAAAGCGGAAAAAAATGTGGTTTCTGTGGCTATAATAGGTGCGAAAGTTTTCCTGAATAAAATCCTGAGGAAATTTTGAACTTCCTGCAAAGACTTCTTCCCGGTTCCGATGTGGCTAAAACCTTGCCTGAAACAGGAAGGGATTGTATTGCTTCTCCAATTCAATAGTGGTTTCTTCGCCATGACCAGAATACACTCGCGTTTCATCCGGTAACACCAATAGTTTTTTGTGAATGGATTCCAGGAGTTGACGATAATTTCCACCGGGTAAATCGGTTCGCCCGATGCTTCCTTGAAATAAAGTGTCGCCTGAGAATAAGATTTTTTCTTTCTCAAAGTAAAAGCATACTCCACCCGGAGTATGGCCCGGAGTATGGATGACTTTTGCCTGAAGGTTTCCGATTTGGATGACTTCTCCATCCTCCAGATTCCCATCTATCTTCGGCGGAATTACCCGTTTCACCCCCATCATACCGCTGAGAATGGTTGCATTTTTTACATAGAGTTCATCGCCTTTATGAATGTAAAAGGGAAGATTTAATTTTGATTGAATTTTTGCCACTCCACCGATGTGGTCAATATGACCATGAGTATTGATAATCTTTTCCACCGTCCATTTTTCCTCTTCTACGATTCTCAAAAAATCGCCCGCTTCATCCCCCGGGTCTATGATGACAGCAACGCCTGTTTCTTCATCCCCCACAATATAGCCATTTTCCATATATATTCCACTGGTCAGTTTCATCACTTTCATTCATCTCTCACCATTACGATTATACTGATTCTAAATCATCCTTTATCCAGATTGGATGTCAAAATAACTGGAATATGAGAGATGAAAACTCCATTCACTGTGAACCTATCTTGTTTGTGTCAAAATAGCGTGAGAGTGGCAAGCGCCGGGAAGGGATTGCCCCTCCTGTGGTGCTTTCCAGAGTAAGTGAGCCTTTTCACATCATCTATATAAAAGCCCGGGTATCGGGCGGTCACCGTGTCGCTTCCATCCCGCTCCTGTTGGAGCATAGCCCCAATCCCGATGGATTTGTATCGGGACATCCCATCATACACATTCTCAATTATATCACCATTATTCAGTATAATCCTTTTCACCCGTTGCTCATAGTCCATTTCGTGAGATATTTTCCAGATATTCCCCGCTGAATCCCCCCATAGTTGCACGAGAGGAGGGGGAGTGGGGGAGGCGGGAAATTTCTGGAGGACTTCCATCTGGAATTATATCCTGCCACGCCCCGCAAAAATTCGCAACGGCGTCTGCAAAACCCTGAGAGGTGACGGGGGGATGAAGTCTGCCCTATGAATGACTGAACCATAGAGTCACCGGGTTATCGTATAATAAAAGCGTGATAGAACAGAGGAAGTTCGTGAGGGTTCGGAAGGGGAAAATAATTCTGGGATTGTGTGGAGGGCTGGCGAAATACTGGGGTCAAGACCCCGCATTGGTTCGCTTCTTCTGGCTTGCTTTTACCCTTCTTCTCACGGGTTATAGCCCGGGTATGGGGTTCTTGTGGGTTCTTTTCTATTTTCTTTCCCCTCTTTTTATTCCATCAGCAGATGAAAGTGCTTCATAAGATTTTGCAAACGGTGTGGTCGTTCTGGGCTATATTCAGACGGCAAAGCCATCGGATTGAGTGTTTCACAAAAAAAATTGGACACTTCTGGATTCGGAGATATACCCTTATCTGGACTGCCTGGATATTTTTCCTGTGGCACTCCTCTGCGTGGGGATATAATTTTTACTTTCCCCCTTATACATATTTATCCACAAAGAACGCTGGCACAGGCGGAGTTTTCTCACCCCTGACAGGGAATCCGGAAGTGATTTTTGAGAATCCTGCTTCCATTGCCTGCGTCAGGCGACGGTTCTCCTATTCTCACAGTATGAGGCATTTTCCCGGGAAGATAAGGAATTTAGACCAGTTGGATGCAGATTCCGTGGCTCTTGTGTCTCATTTTACATTTCTCTCTTTGGGGCTGGGATTTACGGTAGCAGGTGAGTTAGGCTATGACTATCTCGTCCGGAATGATGTGGTTTTTCCTGAGGAGAAGATAGAAGGAAGAGAAGAGGTGCGAGCCCTCTCTATGGGTGGTTGCTGGCTGGCTTCTGGAAGGAGCGAACGCCATTTTCATTATCGCATCCGCAAGCCCAATTATTCCATAAAAGAAACGGATGGAATTACATCCACTGTGGGGAAAGTTTTTCACCCCCTGCCCTGGCTTTCATTTTCCCGAAGTGCGGAAAGAGGAATCGGAAACCCCCTGAAATTTTTTTCTGTGAAGGCTTCAACACGCCCGGATGGAGGAGTGAGCACACCTGGCTTGCAAACAAGACAACGCCAGAACTGGTCCATTAAACTTTTTCCCTGGTGGCTCTGGAGCAGTGCCAGAGAGAGGAGAGACTATGTTCTATCTGGATTCCCCATCCAATCAATGGAAGAGGTATTCCTCGGTTCAGAAATAAAAATTTTCGGTATCACTCTGAGAGTGGGCAAATGGAATGGTCATCCCACGACTGGCTTTTCTCTCCCCTGGGGGTGGGGGTCCCTGGATTACGCCGAGGTGAAAGATGTGCTATCGGACATCACGGACACTCCTTTGCCCTATTTCCGGGATGTCCACATGGGGGGTTTTACTCTAAGATAAACAATTTTGACCCCGAGGTGCGAAGGAGGAAAGAGTATGCTCCAGTATGAAACCTGGGAAAAAGAGGTGTTAGAACCTTTTATAAGACGCTTTCCAGAGCGAAAGAAAGAATTTCTCACTCCATCAAAGGTCCCGGTTAAAACGGTTTATTGTTCCAGAGATTTGAGCCCATTTGAGGAAGAACGGGACCTGTCCTTTCCAGGCTCTTATCCTTTCACTCGGGGAATTTATCCCACTTTATATCGGGGTCGGCTCTGGACTATGCGCCAGTATGCGGGATTTGGAACGGCGGATGAAACCAACCAGCGCTATCGGAAATTACTCAAAAAGGGGCAAACCGGGCTCTCTGTGGCTTTTGATTTACCCACTCAGATGGGGCTGGATTCCAATGACCCGATGGCTCGTGGTGAAGTCGGCAGAACGGGTGTGGCTATCTCTTCTGTGGAAGATATGGAGCGCCTGTTCCGGGATATTCCCCTGAATAAAGTGAGCGTTTCTATGACCATCAACGCTACTGCATCCATTCTCTGGTGTATGTACCTGTATTTAGCAGAGCAGCGAGGGATTTCCTGGAAATCCTTACAGGGCACTATCCAGAACGATATTCTGAAGGAATATATTGCTCGTGGGACTTACATTTATCCCCCGGAGCCTTCTCTTTCGCTGGTGGTGGATGCCATAGAGTTCGGGCTTCGTTATGTTCCTGCGTGGCATCCCATATCCATTAGTGGATATCATATACGGGAAGCAGGTGCCACGGCGGTTCAGGAAATGGCATTCACGCTGGGGAATGCGATTGCCTATGTGGAAGGGGCGAGAAAGCGAGGGCTGGCGATAGATGCCTTCGCTCCACGAATATCCTTCTTTTTCGCTTCCCATAACTATGTTTTGGAGGAGGTTGCGAAATTCCGCGCTCTCCGACGGATGTGGGCAGGATTGATGAAAGAGCGATTCGGTGCCGGCGACCCAGAATCTATGAAACTGAGGTTCCATGTTCAAACCGCCGGCTCCACACTCACACTTCAACAACCTTTGAACAATATCGTTCGGGTTACACTCCAGGCGCTTGCCGCTGTTCTCGGTGGTGCCCAGTCCCTTCACACGAATGCTTATGATGAAGCCATCGCCCTTCCCACAGAAGCCTCCGCTACCATTGCCCTCCGGACCCAGCAAATCCTTGCCTGCGAAGCGGGAATCGGGGACACGGTGGACCCCCTCGGCGGGTCGTATTTCCTGGAATCCCTCACCCGCACACTGGAAGAAAAAGCCCAACAATACCTCCTCAAAATTCAACAAAAGGGGGGAATGCTGGAAGCCATCAAATCTGGCTTCATACAGCAAGAAATCGCTAACAGCGCCTACGAGCGACAACGAAAAATAGAACAGGGCAGTGAAATTCTTGTAGGTGTGAACGCATTTCAGGAGAAGAGGAAGGTCAAAATCCCTCACTTGAAAATACGCCCGGAGGTGGAGGAAAAACAGACTCGCCGCTTGAAAGCCTTCATCCGAAATCGTGAATCCCGGGCGTTAATCGGTGCTCTGCGCAGTTTGAAAAAAAGTGCGCGGGAGAGAGTGAATTTACTGCCTGCCATCTATTCTGCGGTGAAGGCCCACGCCACCGTGGGGGAAATTTCCTCCGTCTTACGAGAGGTCTATGGCTCTTATCGTCCATAACTTCTCTCCACGGGTTTGCGAACCGAGGAATCCCCGCGGTGTTTTAATCTATTGGACTGAGTAGAATCCCTGAGATTCCAGAGCGCTCAGAACAAGGAAGGTGGTGAGTTCAGGATTTCGTTTTCCCCAGGAGCCGTCCGGGTTCTGGCTCTGAATGAGCGATGGAATGGCTTTTTCTACTTGCTTTCGCGCAGAGGGCAGGGGGCTTTGAGCCACTGCGTGGAGTGTGTGGTAAAAGTAGGGCGTGCCGAGCCATCGCCCATTGCGACCCTGCTTTTTTCCCAGATACTCCAGTGCCAGAGCGGTTTGACCGGAAGTTTTCATTACCGGATGCGCTGTGTAGGCTTTCAATATATTGGTAGAGCAGGGGATGGAACACCACACTCCCTGCCGAACCTTGAGAACCTGATTCAGAGATTGAAATGCCATTTCCACTCTTGGCTCGTTTTCCTGGTGCAAAAGGGAGGCGAAAAAAATGGCTATACCCGTCTTAAAAAAGCCAGAGCATCCTGGATTAAAAGGTATATCCGAAGCGGAATTCATTTCCTCCCGCTCCTGCCGGCTCATTTTGAAGAAAAGATGATGGTAAGGTGCTCCATCGCTGGCAATGCGACGCATCGGTGCATAGTTCTTCTCCAGAAGCCACGCCAGTGCTTCCCGCTGTTCCTCCAGAACCTTATCCATTAAGAGCCAGAGGTGAAAAAGGTTCCGGCAGGTCTGGGTGACGGAGTGATTCCAGGAGCCGTCCAGATTCTGACGATATAAAATATAGTCCGCCCATTTTTCGCCAGTTCTTCTTAATTTCAGAGCATCTTCTTTTCTCCATCTCTGGCGAGCGAACACCCCAATGGGAGATAAACTCTGCTGGTAAATCCGGGTGGGGTCTCTGGGAAATAAATCCTGCCAGGGATTTATTCTCATTATTACTACAGGTATTTTTTCAGCACAGTCTCCAGGGTTTCCTTGTCCAGAAAGCCGATATGCTTCAGGACGATGGTTCCGTTTTTATCTATCAGGAAGGAGCGGGGGAGGGAACGTTCACCTTCGCCCAGCACATCGTTCACATATTCCTTCTCGTCCAGCATCAGGGGATAATCTATATCCATTTCTTGAGCGAAGCGGCGAATTGCGTCTTCATCTGTTTGTTCCGCTACGCCCACGATTTCAAAGCCATCCTTCCGGTATTGATGGTATAACTCTACGAAATCGGGCATCTCGGTTCGGCAGGGAACGCACCAGGGTGCCCAGAAATTCACCAGCAGCACTTTACCCTTATAGTCATACAATCGTTTCTGCGTGCCATCCAGAAATTGAAATGTTACATCCGGTGCCAGTTTTCCTTCCGTCGTTCCCACATTAACCTTGAGATTTTTCGTGAGAGAAAGTTCTAATTCTGAGGGGGGGAGTTTAGAGGAAATCACATATAGTTTGCCGGTCATCATCAACCCCCCTACAGCCATCAATAGTAGCCCTGCCAGCACTTCTACAATTCTCAGTCCCCGCTTGTATCGTGCAAAGAAGGTGAGGAAGGCGTTCAGAAAAACGCCCGTGAGAAGAAAAGGAATCCCCAGTCCGAGGGAATACGCAATCAGGAGGAACACGCCTTTGGCCACCGTGCTTTGAGAGGCGGCGAGGGTCAAAATCCCCGCCAGTATGGGACCAACGCACGGACTCCATCCAAAAGCGAACAGACTGCCGGTAAGGAAAATTCCCGCCGGGTGTAGACCTCCGCTGGTTTGCCAGCGTGCCCGCTTTTCCATCATCAAGAATGGAATCCGAAACACCCCGACGGTGTGAAGCCCCAGGAGAATCAATATTCCCCCCGCCAGCATGCTGAACTCCTTCTGATGGCTTTTCAACACCGTTCCCACCGCAGAAGCAGAAGCCCCCAGAAGGGAGAACACCACGGTAAATCCGAGAACAAATAATACCCCGTGAAACAGAGTGCTTTTCAAAAGACCTTTCTTCTCTTTCAGTTCCTGCAGTGTGCCTCCTGAAATCAGGGCGAGATAACCCGGCACCAGCGGTAGGACGCAGGGGGAAAGGAAGGAGAGAATCCCTCCAGCACCTGCCAGAAAAAATGCCCATTTACCCTCCATTTCCTCTCACCTCTAATTTTATCATACCATAGAGTTCAAAGGCTCTCCGTAAGATTCCTTACATTTTCTGCATTCTGTTTTCCACCTCAATGAAGGGTATTCTTTCTTTGCCGCCATTGGATATGGAGTGAAGTAACATATCCAGGGCTTTGCAAGCAGGGCGAGGCGTCTCCATCACGATTTTCCCCCGCTCGGTGAATGAGGCCGAGATTTCAGGGCGCAGGATTCCCGTTACAAAATCCCCAAAAAACATTGGCAAGCCGTAACAGCAGGCGGCTTATTGCCCGGTAGAACCCGGGCGATGGAACACCCGGGCGTGAGTAACATCTTCCTTTTTCGTTCGTGCTTCGTCAGCGATTTTTCGGGCAGTGGATATGAGGCTGGAATTCCGTAAGCGATGAGCTCGGCGGCGGATGCGCTGGTATAGACGCTCTGCACGGCGAAAGCGCCCAACGCTGATGTAACACCGGGCGGCTTTTAATAACTCCTCCGCCCACGAATCCCAGTTCTGCAGTTTGGCGCAATACCGAGCGGAGCGAAGATAACACTGCCCTGCTTCCTCGGGATGAACCTGCTGTTTTCGCTCCGCCACTGCATCCCAGTATCTCGCCCTCTTCAGCCTGAACTCTTCTTTATTTATCATTTCACTTTCGTTCTAAAATCTAATTTTATACCGACTTTAAGAAAGGATTTCTCTATCCTTCTTTCCTGTTGGCTATTGCCTTTTCTTTCGTGCTTCTTCCTTTTACAATTTGCTGACCTTCAGGTCGATGAGAGCGGAGACGCCGACGCCTTTCACCCGTGCCGCATCGCTGAATTTCCTGGCGCTGATGGGCACAAGGAGTTTGATGCGAGCATCCCCCACGGTGCTTTCTACCTGTGCCACCACCTTCACTTTTTCCACCAGTTCTTTGGGACCTGTCACCTGGGCAGCGCCAGAATAAAATCCCTTCCCGCCGGAAATGATGGGCACCACTTTCGTTGCCTCTTTCACTTCAATCTTTTTATTCTGCAATAGGGTATTGATGGCTTTGTTAATCTCGTCGCCATAGTTTTTGACTATCACCGCAATGCCACCGCCCTTCAAGATGTCGCCCAGGTTAACGCCATGACTCACCGTGGGAACAAGAAGGGCGAGGAAAAGTGGAAAGAGCAGAGCGAAAACACTCAGAAGCCTTTTCCTCTTTCGGTTCATTTTTTCTCCTCCTCTAAGAGACTTTCAAATCCACCACGCCGGAAACAGCTACGAAGGGAACTCGCGTGATGTTCTCTACAATCTTCTCCGTTTCAATGGGGACGAGGGCTCGGTAGCGGACTAAATCCCTGTAATCTCCTTCTATGGCCGCTACCGCTTTCACCTTCTCCACATATTCTTTCGGCCCGCTCACCTGAACCAGTCCGATGCGAATTCCATCGCCCACGCTGAGGACGGGAACGATTTTATTGGCCACCTCCACCGGTTTCTTTTCCGGCTGAGTAGAATTGATGCTGTTGCCACCGGAAGTGGATATATTCGCCAGAGTCAATACGCATAAAATCAGAAACAAAAATTGTGGAATGGGTTTCACTCTCCTCACCTCCAGTTTTATTTTATCATCTATGGCGTATTCTGTTCATTCGCATAGCAATGCGTGAGTAAAAATTCCATCGGAGAAAGGTGGAAAGGGGGGTAGAAAAAACTCCCGAGAATTTAAGTGAGGTGGAGTTTGGCATAAGGGAGGCTGCCGCCGGCTTTGACAATTTCCCAATCTCTTGCATTGAGAACAGGAATCACGGGGATGTCTACTTTCTTCGTGAGATTTTTCAGAATGAGGGCAGAGTTCAGGGTTTTGGGAAGATGGCACTGGAGAAAATCTCCTACATCGATTTTGACATAATCAGCCGGATTGGCAAACTTCAGGGGGAGGATACCGAAGTTCACGAGGTTAGCCAGATGGATGCGTGCGAAGGATTTGACAATGACCGCTTTGACACCGAGAAATTTTGGAGCCAGGGCGGCGTGCTCTCGGCTGGACCCCTGCCCGTAGTTCTCTCCCCCGATGATGAATCCCCCCCCTTTCTCCTTCGCTCTCCTTACGAATCCCGGGTCCAGACCGGCGAAAACATAATCCGATATGGCAGGGAGATTAGAGCGGAGAGGGAGGATTTTTGCCCCTGCCGGCAGAATATGGTCGGTGGAGATATTGTCGCCCACTTTCATGAGAACCTCTCCGTCCAGAACTTCCGGAAGGGGGAACATCTGGGGCAGAGATTTAATGTTGGGTCCTTTTCGGACCTCCACCTCCTCCGGGTGAGAGGAAGGGGGGAGAATCATGCTATCGTCCACGAGATATTTTTCAGGCAGTGGAGGGCGGGAGTATGGGACGCCCAGGTCTCTCGGGTCTGTAATTTCACCGGCGATGGCACAGGCGGCGCAGACCTCGGGGCTGGCTAAATATACTCGTGCATCTTTCGTTCCCGCTCGCCCCTCAAAATTCCGATTATAAGACCGGATGGCGACTCCACCGGAGGAAGGAGCAAAGCCCATGCCAATGCAAGGACCGCAGGCAGACTCCAGAATCCGGAAGCCGCTGGCGATAAAGTCCGCCAGCGCACCGTTGGCAGCAATCATATTCAATACCTGGCGAGAGCCCGGAGTGAGAGCGGCGCTCACCCGGGGATGAACGCTCCGCCCCTTCATCATTCCCGCCACTATCATCAGGTCGGTAAATGAAGAGTTCGTGCAAGAGCCGATGGCCACCTGGTCCACCGGCAACCCCTTCACTTCCCTGACCTTTACCACATTGTCCGGTGAATGGGGGCGGGCTATCAACGGCTCCAGACTGCTCAGGTCCATTTCTATCCGCTCCTGGTATTCCGCATCTCCATCCGGATACAGGGGAATCCACTCGCTTTCCCGCCCCTGACGCTTGAGATAATCCTTTGTTATTTCATCGGAAGGGAAAATAGAAGTGGTGGCGCCGAGTTCTGCTCCCATGTTGGTAATCGTGGAGCGTTCAGGAACGGTGAGAGAGCGGATACCCTCGCCGTAATATTCAAAAATTTTCCCGGTGCCGCCCTTCACTGTCAGCCTGCGAAGAAGTTCTAAGATGATGTCTTTGGCAGAAACAAAGGGCTGGAGTTTTCCAGTGAGTTTTACGCCCACGATTTTCGGCATCGTCAGGTAGAACGGCTGACCCGCCATGGCGAGAGCCACATCCAGCCCACCAGCGCCGATGGCAAGCATTCCCATACCTCCTGCGGTAGGCGAGTGAGAATCCGCCCCGAGGAGAACTTTCCCGGGCACCGCAAACCTTTCCAGATACACCTGATGGCATATCCCGTTACCGGGTCGGGAGTAAGTCATCCCATATTTCGCCGCAAAGGTTTGCAAAAATATGTGGTCATCCGGGTTCTCAAAGCCTACCTGAAGCATATTATGGTCCACGAAAACCACACAAGGAGCCGTCTTTACCCTCGGCAAGCCCAGGGCTTCAAATTCCAGGCATGCCATTGTGCCCGTAGCATCCTGCAACAGCGTGCTGTCCACTTGTATGCCCACCGTCTCGCCGGGTTCCAGATACCCTTCCACAAGATGTGTCTCGAAAATTTTATGTGTTATTGTTTTTCCCATACGGATTCACCATGATAATTTTAGCAGATGAAAAAGCCGGTGAACATAGGTTTCGCAGAGGGCTCAAAAGAACGATGAGGAGTGGATGCCTCCCGCTGGTGCAACAGGCAAGGTGCAATACACAACTCACCTTCCTTTTATCCAGGGGGAAAGGGCGGTTTTATACCCATTGAAATTCAGCAAGTTTGAGGCGATAAAAAAGGGATACAAAAGCCCAATCCCGTTTCAATCTGGTTTCGTTCTGTCGGTCATAGACATCCAGAGAAGGACTGCGGAGATAAGAATGAGGACAAAGGAAACGCAAGTGAGAATAATTGGCAAGGAGAGGTAGGTTATCAGGAGAGGAACCGAGAGAGTGCCGAGAATACTGCCGGCGGTGGAGATGGCGATGAGGAGCCCGGATGTTCGCCCCACTCCATTCAAATCCCGGGTTTCCAGTTTGATGGCAAAGGGGCTGACGGTGGCCAACAGGAGGCAGGGAAGAAAGAACAGGAGAAAGGATGCGAAAAGTGGGGGAAGAAATTTCCCCCACCGAAGGGCTTCCAGAAGGTGGGTTACCGGGCGCGCCAGCAGAGAGGATGACAGAATAGCCAGCGCTGAAATCGCCACGAGAATAGCGAGGACAGAGCGTCGTGGAAACCGGTCCGCCACCCACCCACCCACATAGTATCCCATGCTCATGGCGCCAAGGAATACACTAATTACATCCGTCCAGATAATCATGGAACTCCCGAAAGATGGGGTGAGTAGCCGAACTCCAATAATCTCCAGAATGAGGATAGACGCTCCTGTTAGAAATGTGACTATTTTAATCATTTTTCTTCCCTTTCTTCCCGTTGATTTTTCTCCTCATCCCTCTCTTGCTGTTCATCTTCATTTTATCTGAACCTCGTAACTTTATGAAGTAAAAGGCAGAATGGACGATGCGCCCGGGGCTATTTCCCATTCCTTTCCCTTTTTCTGCGGTAGAATAGAAACGGAACGAAAATGCGGGAAAAATCTCGCAGTAAAGAAGGAAAGAGAGCCCTGGTTTTAGGAGTGGGAGGTGCGAAAGGGCTTGCCCATGTAGGAGTTTTGATGGCTCTGGAGGAGGCAGGCGTTCAGCCGGACCTGATTGTGGGAGCCAGTATGGGAGCTTTGATAGGTTTTCTTTACTCTGCCGGTTTGTCTCTCCCCGCCATCCAGCAGGAGTGCTTGAACTTTCACCGTCAAAAGTATTTTGCCCTCGCGGACCCTTCCTTTTCCTTCACCGGTTTCATCTCCGGCAAGCGGTTGCTGGCGTACCTGAAGAAGGTAACCGGGAATCCGGATTTTGAGGAATTAAAAATTCCCCTGGCAGTGGTGGTGACTGATTCTACCACGGGAGAAAAGGTGGTGGTGAGAGAGGGAAATGTAGCGGAAGCGGTCCGGGGAAGCATTTCTATACCGGGTGTTTTCACTCCGCACCTATGGCAGGGGAAGTGGCTTTTAGATGGCGGATTAACGGAGCCCTTGCCAGTTCCAACTGCCCTCTCTATGGGGGCTATGGAGATTTATGCAGTGGATGTTCTCGGGAGGTTGCCGCCACGGATGGCTCGCCGCCCAACCTTACTGGATTTTTACATCAAAAGTGTCGCAATCCTTCAGCGCTCTTTAACCCGGGCTGCCCTGGAGCGCGCAGATGTGGTCATCCAGCCAGATATGAGTGAGGTGCTGTGGTCGGATTTTCACAAGGCACGCTTCGCCATCCAGCAAGGCTATCAGGCCACCAAAACAGCGTTAACAGAAAAGTCTTTGCGTTAAATATCACCCACTCTATTTTATCCAGCATGAGGCCGGAAACCTGTGCTCCTTACCTCACTCCCTGTTCAGGAAAAGTGAGACGCACCCAAAGCCTTATACCAAACCCGCCATTCTGGCTTCTAAGGGCTCATGACAAGCCTTAGAAAAACCATGCCGATTTCATGTGTATCTTTCAGGTTAGAATAAAGATTGTAATGACTTGCCATTAGAAATTTTATGATAGAATTTAACCGAATAAAGCAAGAAGATATTGAACTTTTAAGGAAGTTTTTACGAGATGGGTTTTGGAAGCACCGGGTCGGTGAAGTGCTTGATGGCGGAAGCACTGATAAAGGCGATGGAAGACCCCTCTAAGCGAGGATGCACTTATAAGGAGTTGTATCAGGTGTGTAACCGGAAATGGAGATTTACCAACGGGGAAACAGGGCAAGAAAGAGAATATGACCATACTTTAGATTATAAGAACATCGGGCAAGGGGTTAATTCGCCTGCGGGGACTCAGGGACGGTAAGAGTGACACTGGTAAAGAAATGAAGTCGTGAAGGAAATAGAAGAAGGATGAATTCAGTTCGGCTGGATATTCAAGAAGGTGCAATAAAACTTCAGATTGAGGGATTATTGCCGGCTGACCTGGAGGGTGTGCTCAAGAAAGCCTTGACCCGGGGAGAAATTCCAGAGGACCAGTTTTTCACTCTTTACCGCCTGTTTAAAAACCGTGAAATCCGAATGGTTCTTACGCCTGCATTCCAGGAGCATCTGGAAGCATTAAAAAAGCGATATGGTGTTCATATCTGCTTGAAAAAGGAAGCAGGGAAAAAGAAACTTGGGGTAGAGATGGCTCCAGACCTCTCGCCCAACATTCAGAAAATTCTCCACCGGGAGATCACCCCCTGGGGAACCTTGAAGAAGATTTCTCGCATCGGGAATTTACTAAAGAAGTTAGAGGAACGAGGGGCGTATCTTACGCTCACGCCAGAAGCCAGGAATTATATGGACTATTATCGGCGAAGGAATACGGTTTGTTTCGTTTTCCAGGATGGGGGAATCGGTGTGAAGGAACCAGCGGTTCTTTTCCCCAAACTTTACTCTCTCCTCCAACCCTTTCTAAAAGATGGGTATCTGGAGGACCCTTTAATGTTTCCTCGTCTCGTGAAACGGTTGAAGGAAAGAGGAAAAGAAGGATGGGTGGAAGTGGACCCTATGGCTGGGCGGGTGTATACTGTTTTTGCTCGCAACCATTGCTCTATTTTACCCTCGCCGGATTTCTACCAGCACATTGAGGTTGTTTTTGATGAAAAATATCTGCAGGATTCTTTCAAGAAAATTCTCGCTCCCTTTGTGGATGTCTATCACCTGCTGAAGGATTATCGGGAAGTGGAGCCGCTGGTAGAGAAGTTGAGGTCGGCAGGATGCTCGGTGAAACTTTATCCAGAAACCTATGAGGTGGTGAGGCTCCAGGCGAGGATTGCTGGCGCTGATATGCCAGATTTCTTAAAATATCCGCTCTACGAGTATGAGAAAAAGGGGAGTGTTTTCCTGGCGGTGCAGGGAAATGCTCTGCTGGCAGATGAGATGGGATTAGGAAAGACGGCGCAAGCCATTGCAGCTTTCCTCCTCCTGAAATCTGAGGGCAAGGTTAAAAATGCTCTTGTGATTGTTCCGGCTTCCTTAAAACTTCAGTGGGCACGAGAAATTGAGAAATTTACTGATGAACCCTATGTGGTCATCTTCGGTGCGAAAGAGCAAAGAATCCAACAATATAACCGAGCGCCAGTTTCTTTTTATATTCTCAATTACGAGCTTCTTCTCCGGGATTTTGAAGAAATCCGGAGGTTGAATGCGGACCTGATCATCCTGGATGAGGCACAGCGGATTAAAAATTATCAAACCAAAACCCATCAACTCATCCGCCTCCTTCAGCGAAAATACGCCTTTGCGCTCACGGGCACACCCCTGGAAAATCATCTGATGGAACTCTACACGGTGATGCGTTTCTTAAACCCCTCTGTCCTGGGTGGGAATGTGCAAACCTTTATGAGGCGGTATTGCATTAAAAACCACTTCGGCGCCATCATCGGTTACCGGCGTATGGAGGAGGTCCGAAAGAAGGTGAGTGCCATTATTCTTCGGCGAACCAAGCAGGAAGTCCTTTCGGAATTGCCTGAACGAGTTGAAAACATTTACAGTGTGCCACTCACGCCAGTTCAAGAAAAAATGTACCGGCAATATCGCCAACCCTTGCTGGAACTTTTGAAGAAGAAAGAAGAGTGGAGAGAGAGAGACCTTCACGAGGCGTTCGGGCAAATGACCTATCTACTGGAAATCTGCGATTCCGCTGAACTGGTGGATGAGCAGGAAAAGGCTTCCTCTAAACTGGAGGAGTTGAAGCCCATTCTGGAAGAAATTTTATCCAGTGAGCATAAAATTTTGCTTTTCTCCCAGTGGGAGCGAATGACCGCCATTCTCCAGCGAGAGATAGAAAAAATGGATGTGAAAACTGTTCGCTTCTATGGCGACTTGAGTCCGAAAGAACGGCAGGAAACGATAGATGCGTTCACGAATCAGCAGGACATCCGCGTTTTTATTTCCACGGATGCCGGTGCCCTCGGCGTCAATCTACAGGCGGCGGATTTTGTGATAAATTTTGACCTGCCCTGGAATCCAGCCAAACTGGAACAGCGTATTGCACGAGCCCATCGTATCGGACAGAAAAGAACTGTCAATGTGGTCAACCTCATCACTATCCGAACCCTTGAATCCGGTATTTTGAAAGTGCTGTACAAAAAGCGCCGCCTTTTCAAAGAAATTTTTGATTACCTGGAAACGGAAAGGATGCTTTCCTCTGCCCCTGCTGCCCGTCAGATGATTGCCCAGATTCTAAAAGGAGAATCCGGGGATTAACCCGCCTTAGAGTTTCCCTGTCCAGTGGGAAGCCGATTAAGTCCGTAGCAATAAGTTTCGCGGTATAAATGAAGGCTGACTTTATTCCGGTTCTATATGAACGATGACTTCGGCAACGCCGGGGAAAGAGTTTTTCAACCGGTCCTCTATTTCCTGGCTCACGCGATGGGCTTCTTCAATATTCATCGTTCGGGCCACAGAGGCATGCAGGTCAATGAAAATTTCATCCTGTCTTCCACGACTTCGGATGTTGTAACAACGCTTCACACCGGCTACTTGAAGGGCAATCTGTTCTATTCCTTCCGGGTGAATGATGCGCGTATCTACGAGAACACGGGAAGCACGAAGCAAGACATCCACGCCTGCGCGTGCAATCGTTACTGCCACCAGGAGTGCGGTGAATAAATCTGCCTCTGGATATCCTATCCGGATTGCCGCCAGGGTGGCCAGAACGAGGACCGAAACGAAAATATCACTTCGGGTATGATAAGAATCTGCCAGCAGGAAGTCGCTATTCCATTTCTTCGCCTGATGGGATTCATACAGGTAAATGATGGTATTGATGAGCATCGTCAGGAGGAGAATCACAAATCCAGCCCCTGTGATGTTTGGGGAAACAGGATGGAAAATTCTCTGGAAGGCAGAGCGGATGATTTCAAAGGATAACAGAATCAACAGGGCGGCGATAAACAGGCTCACCAGCGTTTCAATCTTGGCGTGACCATAGGGATGCTCTTTATCTCGGGGCTTGGCAGCCGCACCTATGGCCACCAGCCCCACAATGTTGGAAGAGCCGTCCGAGAAGGAATGAAGCCCATCCGCTAACACGCTGGCAGATAACGACACCCACCCATAAATTACCTTGGCAATGGCTACCCCCCAGTTAAAACCCAGAACTACCCAGAGGGTGGCCTGAATGGCTTGATAGCGTTCCTTTCGCATATCACAGGTATTTTACCACTTCTGCAAGGTTCCAATTCTGCCTCCGGTTCCCGAAAACTTGACAAACAACTAAAAGTTTCATATCCTTGTAGAATCAGGATGAAAGGGAAACGAAGTTTCATCCCAATTTCGGAGGTGATTTTTGATGAAATGGGGTAAGTGGTTGACGGCGTGGATTCTGGTGGGCATCATCTTCAGTATTTATGATTATCTCATTCACGGCACCCTGATGGCGAAGACCTATGAGACCGTGGTAATCTTCACCACCACGAATATCATCTTCCCCATTCTGGTGGATTTCTTGCAGGCTCTACTTTTTACGCTCTTATACGCTGTCACCTGGAAGTCTTTCCGGTCAGGGTTAGAGGGTGGGGTGCAGTTTGGACTTCTCACTTCTCTCCTCGTATTCGTTCCATCTAACCTGTTTATCATACTCTATACCAAACACCCCGAATTTCCTGTTGCCATCCCCCGCTGGTGGATTCTTTTCGGCATCATTCAGTATGTGATAGGAGGAGCTATCGCCGCCCTCGTATTCCGAGAAAAAGAGTCGTCCTGAGGCCTTAATCCTGCACTCTTT
>JBBIMK010000003.1:60571-97210 GCA_037444445.1 bacterium
CTGCACTCTTTTTAGGAAATCCGTAAAGTGGGTGAAAAATCTATCGGAGGGGGATTTCGTAGGGCATCAGCCTGCGCGGCAGACCCGGTTTTTCCCCAGGCGCTTCGCTTCATACATACGGCGGTCAGCGGTTTCCAGCATCGCCGCAGGCTCGTACTTTTCAGCCATGGCTGAAGCCATACCGATAGAAACTGTCACCGGGCGATGAAGTCCCTCCGTGGAGAAACCAGCCTTACAATTTTCTTCCACTCTCTTCCGGATGCGTTCTGCAACCTTCACGGCGTTGAAGGGGTCCGTGTCTAAAAGGATGGCAAACTCTTCTCCTCCATAACGACTCACGACGTCGGGACCCCGGACCTCTTCCATAATGGATTCCGCCACCTTCTTCAGCACCACATTCCCTGCTTCATGCCCGTAGGTATCATTGTAGTTTTTGAAATCGTCAATATCCAGAAAGAGAAGGCAACGGTCCGAATGAGAACTTTTCGCAACCTGGAGTTCATAATTCAGAATTTTCTTGAATTGAAGTTGATTGTAGAAGCCAGTAAGACCATCTGAAATGGCTTCCCTTTTCACCTTCGCCAGCTCATATCTTTCAGACTGATAAAGATAGTAGAACCCCAGGGCTAAAGAGATGACGAAAATCAATTCAATGCCGGCATAAAGTGGTAAAATTTTCAACTTCAGGATACCCTCTATGACTTTTGACAGCTCCGCTAACGCAAAACTGATGACCGCAATGCTCAGGAAGAGCCAGGAGCGTTTCTGTATCCGAAAACCGATGCCAGGAATAATTTTCGCCGCAAAGTAGAGAGCTACCAGGGCTACCAGTAGATTCAAAGTTTCAAACAGGAGTTCGCCGTTCACATTTTTACCGTTTTTGAATTATATCACACGGTGGTCAGAAGTCAGGAATTATTTCCGGGAGCGGTGAAGGTGGACGGCGACGAAATCCAGAAAACCCGGAACCCAGGGGGAAAGTTTCCGAACCTGCACATCCACCTCTTGAACCGAGGGAAAGATTTTTAGAAGGGAAGAGGCAATCTGCTCTGCCAGGGTTTCAATCAGGTGGTAGCGGTTCTGAACGCCGATGTCCAGAACCACTTGATTCACCTCGGAATAAGAGACGGTATCTTTCAGGCTATCGGAATGTCCAGCGGTGGAGAGGTTCAGGGAAAGGGTTACATCCACCGAGAAGCGGCCGCCCGCTTCTCGTTCTTCCTTACTCACCCCGTGATGCCCCACAAATTGAATTCCTTTCAGGATTAAAGAATCCATCCCGATAACCTCCCATCAATGGATTTGGTAAATCTGCACGCGTCCATTATTTTTATCGGCGATATACAGCAGGCCGGAGGATTTAAGGAGCAGGTCGTTCGGGTCTGCAAACTGACCATAACTTCCACCGAACACGCCAAAGAGGGCAAGAGGGGTGCCATCGGGGTTCAGCACCTGGATGCGATTGAGATAGGAGTCGGCTACAGCAATGCGGCCTTGCTGGTCCACGCTGAGTCCTTTTGGGTAGGTGAATTCGCCGGGTCCAAATCCCGCCCCACCAATCCTCCGGACCAGTTCGCCCTGGAGATTCATCACGGCAATCTGATTGGTGAGAGAATCCAGAATGTAGAGATTTCCATCAGGCCCTACATCCAGGTCCATGGGCTCCATCGTTTCCGTCCACAGTCGACGGGGAGGATGAAGACTTTTCAGAAATTTCCCCTGAAGGTCAAAGGTGCGAACCTCGTATCGGCGCCCATCCAGAACGCAGACCTTTCCCCGGGTATACACGATACCAGTGGGCTTTAATACATCATCCGTAAATTTTTCCAGCACTCCAGTTTTCAGGGAGAGGCGAAAAACCCGATTATACAGTGTGTCTGTTATATACAGGAAGGCGGGAGGTCCGAAAGCGATAGAATGGGGTTGTAGAAGAACCCCGATGTCATAAGTGCGGTTAATCTTCCCGTCAGGCTCGTAGGCAAGGATGCTTTTTATCGTGGAATCCACCACATACACAATGCCATTCGGGGAGGCTGTAATAGCCACGGGTTTGCGGAACCCCGATTCAGTTTTTCCCAGGAACCACTCGGTGTGATAGGAAGCCCGAGCGGAGAGTTGATTCAAACGACTTTGATGGATGAAGGTTCGGCCAACATAAGGGCGGAGTTCTTCCTCCAGCATCTTCGTTTCCGGCAGGTCAGCAAACTGATAGGCAAACCTTTCCGCTTTAAAAATTTCCGCACCGGTGGCAGGATTAGACTTCAGAAAATAACGCACAGATGACTCCCTGGCTTCCTCTTTGCCTGTTTTACCGTATAAACCTGCTAACAAGGCATAGACATCCTGGAAATCCGGGTTCAGGGAACGAGATTTTTCCAGAGCCTTCTCTGCTTCATTGACTCTTCCAATCAGATAGTAGGCTTTACCGAGGAGGAACCACAAATAATAATCCTCCGGTTTTTTTTCTACCACATCCTCCAGGATTTGAATGGCTGGCTCCGGCATTTCTCGGAGAAGGTAAATTTCGCCAAGGAAAGTTGAGGCATCCGTAAAAAGGGGATCCAGGGTTATGACCTTGCGTAAGTGGAGCACCGCTTCACTATACCAGGCGAGGCTGGCGTAGTAGAGGCCATAAGTAGCCTCTTTATATGCCTCGGAGGTGGCGGGTGATGTGTGAAGATACCGGGTTGTGAGTGGAGAAGGGTCCATCTTTAGTGCCTTCGCCACCGCCACCGAGGCTTCCTGTTCCAGAGCGGGTAAATTGGATAATTCTCTTTGAAAGGATTGCACAGAACCGCCCTGCTGAGACAGATGACGCATAAGTAACTTCACTTGAGAATTCTGGATGGAGTATGAGAAATAAAAAAGTTCATCCACTCTTAACAGTTTTTTCAATTGTTTCAAGGTATCTTCCGAGGGTTCACGAAGGAAAAGCCTGGGCTCTACGGCTGGCATCAACTTGACCCATTGATTGTCATCTAAAATGAGCATATTGGTGCTGATGAGGCGAATTTTTTGGGGGATAAAATAAGCCATCCCGTAGCCTACCCACCAGAATTCTTCAGGTATGTTCTCACCATGAAACCCGAGGATGGCGTATACAGGGACTTTTTCTTTCTCAATGAAGGGAGAAGGTTTCCCGGAAGTTCTTTTACCGGATTTCTCTAAGGCTCTGGAAGGTGAGGAAGTGCAGGAAAACATCCATACCCCTGCCGCTAACCACAACATAAGAAGTAGCATTTTTCCCCTCATCCATGAAAATTATAGCATGGATAAAGGTAGTGAGTGGATGGAAAAATATTCAAAACGGACTCAAAAAGTTGGGGAGTTTGACAAGTGGTAAAGGAATGAGTTATACTCAACTTTTGATGCACGATGACACCAGAGGGGGTGTATCTTGACGATGTTCAGGGGGACGCCTAAATGGGTTGCAATCCTCGTAGTGATGGGGCTTATCTGGATACTCGGAGCGGAAGAGCAGGAGCCAGCACATGATATTCCCAAAAAGTGGAAGTATCCCCATTCTATCCGTGGGGGGTTAATGTCCCCCAGTAACTATCAGGATTCCGGGATGTGCGGGCTCTGTCACGCAGGCTTCTATAATGACTGGTATGAATCCCGACACGGTCAATCCTGGCGAAACAACAACTTTCAGGTTTTTTATAAGTTAGACCTGGATAAAACTGGAAAGAAATGGAATGAAGAGTGTCTGAAATGCCACGCGCCGGTGGCAGTTCTGGATAAAAGACTGGCCGTGGATGATGACCTCTATAAGCAGGGAGTGACCTGCGATTTTTGCCATACCATCGTCCTGAGGGAGGGAAAGTATTACGAGAATCGTCCCACCCAACAAAAAAGAGGCCCCCGATTTCCTTCTTTTGAAGCCTCCCATGCCATGTATTACGATGACGCTTACAGTAAATCCCAGATTTGCTTATCCTGCCATCAGTTGGAAGTAAATGGCATCATGGTTCTGGATGAGCATTACCAGTGGGGAGGGAGTGCACAGGCGGCGGAATTGAAGCAGTGCCAGTTCTGCCATATGCCCGATTTTAAGGGCATCACTGCTTTCTCTGCTTTCACCCGTGACGATGCCAAATCCCACTCTTTTTTGGGCACTCAGCCCACTCGCCCAAAGGATATGGATTTCCTGAAGAATGCTCTGGAACTTTCTGTGGAGGGAAAGCGGGTTGAAGATAATCCGAAGCAGGTGAAAGTGACGGTAAAGGTGACGAATAAGGAAGCTGCTCATGCCCTTCCCGCGGGCCTTTCCTGGCGTGAAATTGACCTCATCATCCGGATTCCTAACCTGCAGAAGAAAATTTACTGGGAACAGCAGGAAATCTTTAAGCGAACCCTCGGCGATGGCACCGGAAAACCCATCCTGGAAGACTGGTATGCAAAAGAGGTGCTATCCGATACTCGCTTAAAACCCAATGAAACCAGAACCTTTGAGTACATCGCGGATGTCAGTGAAGCGCCGGAAGGGGAACGATTATTCGTGACGGCCCAGCTCTTTTTCATCCGCCAGCCAAAAGCGGTGTATGAAATTTCCAAAGAAGCCTACCGGAAGCCTGTGAAACTCATCGATGCCTTTAAAGAAATAGAGTAGATTATTTTTTCTTCTGGTTTCCCGAGCCTTTACCAGTAAAAGGCATGGAATTTTTTATAAAATTCTATCGTTTTCATTAACCCCTCTTCCAGGGAAATCTGAGGGCTCCAGCCCAGGATGGAAGTAATTCTTGAAGTATCCGCCACGAAGTCTCCCGTTTCTATTCGTTTCCTCTCCTCCGGGAAAGGGACAAATTCATAACGCCCTGAGCCGCAAATTTTCACAATTTTTTCTACCATTTCACGAAAAGGCATCGGATGTCCAGACCCGAGATTCAATACTTCTCCCGTTGCTTCCGAAGAGCGGGCGGCCAAAACAAGAGCCTTCACCACATCCTCCACATAAATGTAGTCCCGCAACTGACTCCCATCGCCATAGATGGGGATAGTTTGATTATCCAGCGCCAGACGGATAAAATAATTTAAAACTCCATATTTCGGGTGCTTCATCTGATGCCGGGGACCATAGGTGTTGCTGATTCTCAAGGAGACGCCTTGCAGCCCAAAAGCACTGGTATAAACCAGGGTATAAAGTTCACCCGCCGTTTTATGAACACCGTAGATATCCCGGGGAAAGAGGGGGTGAGTTTCATCCACGGGTGTTCGAGTTAAACGACCGTATTGCCCCCGTGTGCCACCATAAATGAAATGAATAGAACCACCTCTTTTCCGACAGGCTTCCAGCAGAATGAGGGTGCCTCTTGCATTCACATCCAGGTCATAAAAGGGTTGGCTCATGCTGTCCACATGGCTCACCTGTGCTGCGAGATGAAAGATTATCTCCACATCGCGCACGGCTTTCTCTACATCGGCTTCTTCCCGAACATCTCCCTGAATAATCTCTACCTCTTTTTCAATACCATGAAGGTTAAATGGGTTGGCGCCATAATCCGGATGAAAATTATCTAAAACTCTTACTCGTGCACCTTCTTCCACCAACCGGTGAGCCAGATTGCTCCCGATAAATCCCATCCCTCCCGTAATCAAGATTTTTTTGCCCTTCATTTTTGAACCTGCATCAGGTCAGAGAAACCTGGCTCTTTTCGCCGAGGACGAACTGATGTCGAAGAGGCTTGGCGGTGTTTCGGGTCAGGATGCAATCTTTTCCAATCAGGCTATCGGAAATTCTCCCCGGTATGCCTTGAATTTGACTTCCTTCCAGCACGATACTGTGTTCAATCTCGCTATCCTGGATAGTGACCCGGTGATGGACAGAGGTAAAGGGTCCGATGTAAGTATGGTGAATGGTGACCCCCTCGCCGATAATGGCCGGTCCCCGAATCAAAGAGGATGAAATGTGACTCCCCTTCTCAATCACGACTCTCCCCTCTATGGTGCTGTCTGAATCCACTTCCCCCAGGCATTTGGGCTGGATGTCCTCCAGCATGATGCGATTGGCTTCCAGTAAATCTTCCAGTTTTCCGGTATCTTTCCACCACCCCTGAATGATGTAAGAGGAAACCTTTCGGCGATGGTCAATCAGAAACTGGATAGCATCCGTGATTTCCAACTCATCTCGCCAGGAAGGTTTTATGGCATTCACCGCCTCAAAAATAGAGGAATTAAAGATGTAAGCCCCCACCAGCGCAAGATTAGAAGGGGGCTTCTTTGGTTTTTCAATCAGGCGGATGACTCTTCCCCCTTTGAGTTCCGCTACACCAAATCGTTGAGGGTCTTTGACGGGGCTCAACAGAATGAGGGCATCTGGCTTCTCCTCCTGAAACCGCTCCGTAAAAGCCCGGATCCCTTCCTTAATGATGTTATCCCCCAGATACATAATAAAACTGGAATCCCCGAGAAAATCCCGGGCAATTTTCACGGCGTGAGCCAGGCCGAGGGGTTCCGGTTGGTGAATGTAACTTACCCGTAGATTCCAGCGCCTTCCATCTCCCACTTCTGTTTGAATTTCATCGCCATTTTCACCGATAATGATGCCTACATCTTGAATGCCTGCCTGCTGGAGACTCTCCAGTCCATAAAAAAGGATAGGTTTATTCGCAACGGGAATCAGTTGTTTCGCCCGTGTAAATGTGATAGGACGGAGGCGAGTCCCTTTCCCTCCCGCCAGAATCAACCCTTTTAACTCGTCCTTCCTCGTCGTTTTCCTCTTGCTGATTTTCATCCTCGCTATCCTCCGGGCTACCACCCTAATCATTATATCAATAGAAAGTATTCTGAAAGCAGGATGAAACCACCTCTCTGATTGACTCGGTTTTTTTCACATCTGCTCTCTTCTCCACACGGTTAGAAGAGGAGCAGGCTCAGGTTGCGGAGAGTCGTAGGCTTGACGGGATGACAGAGGTGTAATACAATACATAGGGTTTCAGTATGGAAGGAAACGGAAGAGAGAGTTTTGGCAAAGAAGTGTGAGTTGAGAAAGAGAAAAGGGAAGGAGGTTATTTTTTATTATTTCTTCACTCATTTTTCATCGTTTTTTCACAATTTTCTGAGTATAATTAAAACTGGAGAGTGATTCGGTCAGTGAAAGATTATTACAAGATATTGAGAATACTGCCTACCGCCAGCCAGGATTTAATCCGTGAAGCCTATAAGGTGCTGATGAGGGAACTGGCCAACGGGAGGAGCGGACTTAGCGAGGAGGAAGTGAAACAGTTAACCGGGGATGTGAAGGAAGCCTTTGAAATCCTCGGAGATTCGGTAAAGCGGGCTACCTATGACCGCCGGTATCTGGAATCCCTTTTGTTCGGGAAGGACCAGGAATCTCCGGGTTCATCCGCTGGTCCATCTTCTTCCACGGCAGAAGCAGTGGCTCCTTCTCCTCAAAAAGTCTACGAAGAGTTGAAACGAGAAACGGAAGCGAAAGGGAGAACCTGGGAAGATTTTATGAAACTGCAGTCGTCTGCAGCGCCTACACGCACTCACTTAAAAAGGGGGGCTGAACTTGCCAACGGATGCTCCTCTCCTATGCCGGTTTCCCCGGAAGAGACTCCAGTCCGTTACGAATTTGCGACCCTTGAAGAAGGGCTGGCGGTTGCGGCTTCCCTGGCTATTGATGGGAAAGTCGGCGAGGCTCTCCAGGTTTTGCAGAAACTGGAAGGAAGTTTTCTGGGTGACCCGGAATACGCCAAAGTTCTTTATCGGTCGGCGGAACTTTACTTTAAAACCCTGGGAGCACCGGAGAAAGCGCTGGAATACTATCGCCGTATTCTTTCCGAATATCCCGCAACTGTGGAGGCTTTGATGGCGGAGCGAAGGGTGGATGCTCTGGAGCGTCTCACCCCGCGTCCTCCGGTTCAGCTCCCCACAGGGAAAATTCTTCAGGACCTGGGTGAGGTGTGGATGGTAGAATGCCCCCGTTGCAGCGCTCGCGTGCGCACTCCCGCCCGAACAGGCTCCTGGTTCCTATGCCCTAACTGTGGAGAAAAATTTTTACCGGAGGTGAACTGAAATGAGCCTTCTTCACAAAAATAGATGGAAAAATCTGCTGACTTTTCTGGTGCTCCTGTCAGCCGCCCTTCTTGTGTCTTCTATCTTTGACCTGGGTCCCAAAATTGAAAAGATGCTCGGGCGCACCACCTCTGCTGAGATGAAGTCTACCTACGGTTATGTTCAATTTCCTCTGTTGAACCGATATGTGAACTCCATCGGCACCCGAATGTCTGTTGTCGCAGAGAGGAAATCCATCTCTTACACATACTCTATCATTCCAACAGAAGAAGAAAATGCTTTCGCCGCCGGCGCAGGTTATACCTTTATCACCACAGGAATGCTAAAGATGGCGGATACAGAAGACGAGGTGGCAGGTGTCATAGGGCATGAAACGGGTCACAACTCGGATAAACATGTGATTCAGGCAGTGAAAGACCAGTTTGGTGTCCTCGCTCTTTATCTGGCATTAGAGCCAAAAATGAGCGAGGACCAGCAGACTCTTTACGGTGTTCTGGCTACTCTCCGTTCCCTCCGATACAGCCGGAAAGATGAATACCGAGCAGATGACCTGGGCGTTCGGTATTCAGCCCGTTCCGGCTACAATCCTTATTACTTGATTACCTCGTTTGAGAAGCTGGAGGCGGCACATCCGACGGGCAAACTCTCCAAACTGGAAGTGGCTCTTTCCAGCCACCCCCGAACTCCGGATAGAATCAACCGCATCCGTGGACAAATCCGGAACATTCAGGAGGACCCCCAGCAGAGCGCATCTCTCGGGAAACTGCTCCTGGCTCGAGGGTTTTATCAAGAATCTCTGGATTTTCTTGAACCCGCAGAAAACCGCTCTCCGGATAATGCGGAGATTCTCCTGGCTCTGGCAAAAGCCTATCAGTTTCTGGGAAAGGACCGGCAGGCGAATGAGAAACTTTCGCTGGCTCGGGCATCCAACCCATCGGCTGACCTGTCTCCGATTCCTGCTTCTTTTACGAATCAGGACACCCTGTCTTCTTCCTCCCCCTATTCGGATGATTCTATTCTTCTGGCATATTCTGCACGCGCAGACCTTCTGTCGGGGCTGGTAGAAGCCGACCGGTCCGCTCTCCAGACATCTTTAGATTATCTGGACAGTCTCGCTATGCAAAATACACGAATGTCCGAAGTGCAAAAATCCCTTTTCTATTCCGCTGTTGCGGCTACCGAGCAACTGGAGGAACTTTACGCTTCTGATAATGCCTTGCGTCGCCTGGTCAAAAAAACCGAAGCCCTTCTTGAAAGGACGCAGAACCTGCCGGCATTCTTCCCCTCCGAATTGAGTGAGGCTACCGCCTGCCTTCTGGATGCTTCGGACGCCTGGAAAGACCGGAGTAAAAAAACCTCCTCAGAAGTGAAAGATGCTGTTCTGGCTTTCACGGGCGCTTCTCTGAATCTGAATGTCAACGGGGATTTAAAAATGGCTGAACAGCATGCCCGCACCGAGCGAGAGCGCAGGAAAACCGCATTATCTCGCGCTTACGAGTGTTCTTCTATCGTCTACTCCCTCCGGCTTTCCGACATCTTCTATGCTCTGGAAGAGCGTTATCCTGGAACAGGCATGGCATACCTGACGGAGAAAACCGGGCTATCGCGAGATGAAATAGAATCCGCTCTTCGCCACCAGCCCAGGGTGGGCTACATGCTGGCTGGCTACAACCTTTCCCTCCGCCATTCTCCCTCAAAGGAGTCGGATGTTCTGGGTTTCTATGCTCATCCTATTCAGGCAGAAACAGAGAAGGAGTATCTCTGGACTTATCTCAATCTCGTAGCCGGTGACCTCTATCGCCTTTACGCAGGCCCTATGTATCAACCGGATATCCTCATAGAAGTAAAAACCCCCAAAAAATAAACCCAATTTGTTTCCTTGGCTGTGATTGTCAAAATATCAGAAAAGAGCAGGAAAGAAGGTTAAATCGCAGATTTTACGGAGAAAATTACGGGAAATCTGTGTTTTATCTTATTTGGAATAAGGAGCCTGTGATATAATGAAATTCGGTTTTGGGGAGTCGTCTAACGGCAGGACAGTGGACTCTGGATCCATCAATGGAGGTTCGAGTCCTCCCTCCCCAGTGGTGTTAGGTTTGCCCGGGCCGGGTCAGGAAAGGGAGAAAATGAATGAGGTGAGTCAAAGGGTGTGGAGAAGGAAGTTTTTTCTCAGATGAAAATTACTATCCCGAAGTCGCAAGCGAATTTTCTTCGTCACAATTTTGCGAAAATTATTCGCCTTTCAGTTCCTTATGGCAAGGAACTCTATTCCGGCTCCGACTCCTCACGGATTGCCCAGGAGTTTTCTTCTCTTTTAATCCACCTGATTAAAAGTGTAGAAGAAGAGAATCCAGAATATTTTTTCTCGGCTCTTCACCGCGCCTTTATGGAATGGATTTCCAAGGGTGTGTATCTGGACCGAGTAGAGCAGATTTTCAGAAAAATCTTCCAGCGATTGGAGGAAGAGTTCAAGGAAGAACTCGCAGGGTTGTTAATGGCATTCCCCGAACGCCGCGAGATTTTCTTTCAAATCGTGAGGGAATATACCAACGCTTTCCGAGAATTTTCAGAGCGTCAGTTGAAGGAACTGGAAATCTTAAACCTGTTGGGAGATTTTACGAAGGAGGACTTAAAGCGGTTATTCAGGAAGATTTTCCGTAAGACACTACGGGCGTTGAATGCTCAATACGGTGTTCTCTATTATCATGAAAATTCCCTGGAGATTCTTCAAAAGAAATTGGTGGAGGGAAGCGCTTTTCCCTTTAGCAAACTTGAACTGAGACGTTTTTTAAAGGATACCGCCTATGACCCTAAAGTTCTCCAGGCGTTTCACCGTATCCTTCAGAAAGGAGAAGTTCGCTCCTTGACCGGGAGCCTGGAGACGGATATAAGAAAGTTGCTTCACCAGGAATGCTCCGTGTGTTCTGGAGAGCCTGTGTTAGTTACGCGCTATACAGGTGTTTTTGAATGTCCGCTGATACAGACCTTGAAGGTGGGGTCTCTGATGTGTGTTCCCTTTTATCGGAATGGAGAGAAACGAGGATTCTTCCTGCTCACTCGCCCGGGTGGTCTCGCCTTTAATCCATATGACCTGCAATTTCTGAAGGTTCTGGTGAACGATGTGGCTCGGGGTATGGAGAATTACATCCTGTATTCGGAGCTTCGCCGCCTGGCTACTACGGATGCCCTGACAGGGATTTATAACCGCCGATACTTGATTGAAGCGATGCGTAGAGAGCACGAACGCTCTAAACGCTATCAAAAATCCTATGCCCTGGTGATGGCTGACCTGGACCATTTCAAGGAGGTCAATGACCAGTATGGACATGCGGCCGGGGATGAAGCATTAAAGGTATTCGGTAGAATCCTTAAAAACTATTCTCGTATCACGGATGTGGTGGGACGCTACGGTGGAGAAGAATTTCTGGTCATCATCCCGGAAGGAACGGTGACCAGCAGCGCCGCTTTTGCGGAACGCATCCGAAAAACCCTGGAGCAAACGGTGATTACTTCCCCGGTAGGTGTGCGCTTCCGAATTACTGCCAGTTTCGGTGTTTGTTCCTATCCCCATCACGGAAAAAATCCAGAGAAACTTTTGAAAAAAGTGGATGATTTCCTGTATCAAGCGAAGAAACGAGGGCGTAACCGAGTAGAGGTGGCTTCGTGAAACGCTCCCAAATCTTGAAAGAGTTCATCAGCGTTTCTTCTGCTCTTGCCTCCCTGGTGGAGCGTCGGTCCACTCAACACCCCTTTCATGTGGCATGGCTGTCGCGTCGGATGGGAGAATCCCTGAACCTCTCCAGGAAAAGTCTCAGAAACCTTCAATATGCTGCCCTTCTGCATGATATTGGTGAGATTGCTATCCCCGACCGAATCCTCGATAAGCCCGGACAACTCACTCTCGCGGAACGCCTGCAAATGGAACGGCATGTTCTCATAGGCTACAATGTGGTTTTCAAAATTCCAACGCTGGAAGAGGCAGCCCTTTTCATTCGCTGGCACCACGAGAAAATAGACGGAACCGGCTACCCCGATGGGTTAGAAAACGGTGCCATTCCGATAGAAGCATCGGTGCTGTCTCTGGCCGATGTGTTTGAAACACTGACGAGTGACCGCCCCTTCCGGAAAGCCTTGCCACAAGCAGTAGCCCTTGAAACCATCCAAAAAATGTCTGGCATTGCTTTTCCTCCCCGGGTCGTCTCTGCCTTTCTGAAGGTTTTCACCGAGCGAAAATCCCCCCCCACAGATGTTCTACTGAACTATGACCAGGAGAGCGAAGAGGATTTGAGTGAGGATGAATTGATTTTTCATGCCTTTGCCATTTCCACTGTTCTATCAGAGTTGGTTTCGGAGAGGCATTCTCATCTGAAAAGCCATGCCGTTCGCACTTCTCTCCTGTGTAGCGCTCTGGGGAATGAACTGGGTCTATCTCATAATGATTTGTTCACTCTGGAACTGGCCGCCCTCTTACATGAGGTAGGCATGGCGGCTATACCTTCAGAGATTCTGTTATCTCGCCGTAAGTTGACCCCTGATGAAAGAGAAATGATTCATCGTCATCCTATCTATTCAGAAGAAATTGCCTCACAGTTGTCTTCTTTTCCAGAGGTGGCCACTGTCATTCGTAGTCATCATGAGCGCTATGATGGAAAAGGATATCCCGATGGTTTGAAGGGGGAAGAGATTCCCTACCTATCCCGAATTCTTGCCGTGTGCTCTTCTTTTGAGGCGATGCTTTCGCGTCGCCCTTATCGCCGAGCGATGAGCCCCTCAGCGGCTTTTGAAACGTTCTTATCCAGCCTGGGAAAGCAATTTGACCCGGGGCTACAGAAAGCCCTGGAAGCTCTCCTCGTTCATCGTGTATAGGTCTTTTGCTCAGGTCGTCATAGATGAAATCGCTCCTCATTATGTGGAATCCATTCTCTTTCCTGATCCTCTGGATTGGCGTCTTCCTTATTTTCTAAAGCGGGAAGGATACCAGATCCTCTCCGCCCACCAAAACCATCTTGTTTTTTTGTTCGCACGAGGATTCGTTGAGAATAATCGGACAAAACTGACCGGCAGTGATAAAAAGCTGTTCCTTACTGCAGAACCGATGAAGGATTTTCCTCCTGTATTCCGCCTTCCTTTCTTATCTACTTCTCAAATGGGACTTCTGGCCGCCTGGGCAGAACGAATAGATGGAGTGGCGGATGACCTTCAAAGGTCCCTGTTGTGGTGGGTATTTTATCGTGTGATGTTCTACTGGTATTACCAGCAGGGAAAACCCCTTCTGGCTGTGAAACAAATAGCGGACCATTACATTCGGGAAGCGAATCGGCTCGTGTTCAATAATGGCCGTGCCAACCTGGCACTCTGGTCTTCTTCCTCCGAGGTTTTCCCTTTATTCCCCGGCGAAATGGTGTGTTTCACCCTGGAGGAGGGATTTCGGCTTCATCCTGTTCGTAAGGCATTTCAGGCAATTCTCCATCGGACGATGTCAAAATATTATCCTGCTCACCAGCCCGGGGAGTTCATTCCCGAACGATGGTCTCGGTTTCAGGATGTCCCCGTATGGTGTTTCCACATCACGAGTTCCGTTAGATTTTTGAAGCAGGTAGACAAATCCCTCGGTGAATTCAAACGAAGAAAAAAAACTATCTCTCTTTACACACCTGAAGATAAGAAAGGCAGTTTTGTAGTTCTGGGGTGGTGAAGAAATATCCTCGGAAAAAGGATTGCTATTGGATGCGACCATAACGGCTACTGGCTGAAGGAGGAGTTGAAGCGAATGCTGGTGCAGAATGGCTATTCGGTGATGGATGAGGGCACTCACTCTGCAGAATCTGTGGACTACCCGGATTTTGGTGTGGTGGTGGCTCAGGCTGTTTCTCGGGGCGAGGCAGGTTGCGGGGTGCTCATCTGTGGAACTGGCATTGGAATGTCTATGGTCGCCAATCGGGTGAAAGGGGTGCGCGCCGCTCGGTGTTTGGACCTGTATTCGGCTCGGATGGCGCGGCAGGACAATGATGCCAATGTGCTTTGCCTCGGTGGGCGCCTCCTGGCTCCTGCTCTTGCCTGGGAAATCCTCAAAGTTTTTCTGGAAACCCCTTTTGAGGGTGGACGCCACCTCCGAAGAATCCAGAAAATCCATCGGTTAGACCCGCCGGAATCCCCATGAAATCCCTTGCTCATTCTTCCCGTGAACAGCCCCTTTCCACCTGGCTTCGTCTGCTGGATGAAGAAATTTCATCCATCGTGTCCCAGTTAAAAGCCGAGAAGGAAATAGACCGAAAGTTATTCTTGTATGAGAGATTATATGACCTGGTGGATGTGAGCCGACGCTGCATTAAGGTTTTCCACGAGGTGGAGCGCGCCCCCTTGAAACGAACTCCATATGAGTTGTTATCCCTGATTGAGAAAGCCGTGGCTCAAGCGGAGAAAAATGAAGACAACACGAAGTTCTCTACAATTCAGAGGGTGCTCAAACAGCTCCTGCCGGATTTTGATACGAAGGATTACTTTCGTGTGAGCAAGTTCTCAGACCTGTTAAAGCTGGCGGAAAAAGAGGGTCTGGTAAAACTTCTGCCCCGGGTGGCTCCCGAGGAAGCCTATCTGGCTCCTACGCCGGTTCAAACTCAACTGCTGGATATCCTTTCTCGGAAGATTTCGCAGGAAAAGAAAAAGGGAAATCTTGTTCTAAAAGTCAGCGAACTCCAGAGCCAATGCAATCGTATCTTCCACGGAAAGTTGACTGAACGCTTAAAGAAAAGTGGGTTCTCTTCCTTTGAGGAATTGCTCCAGCGCGCCCGGAAACTCGGTAGAATCACCCTCTTTAGTTTAGGGGATGAATTAGTGGTCTATGGCAGGGATTGAACTTTCGCGCTCTCCTGTTCTCCGGTGGAGCCTGGCTATCCTGACGGGTTTTGTATCTGGTGTTCTCTTCGGCCTGATTGCAGTGGCACTGACCCTGCTCTTTACCTATGTCATTGTCCATTGAACTTTCCATTTTTGGCGAATTCAAATCCTGTAGAGGGAGATACGCATGAAAATTCAGTTAACGAAGTATTCCCGCTTTTGCGGGTGTGGAGCGAAGATGCCACCGGGCACCCTGGACTCCCTCCTTTCTATGGTTCCTTTCACACGCGAAAGCAGTGTGGTGGTAGGCATTGAATCCCGTGATGATGCAGGCGTGTATAAAATCAGCAAAACCCACGGGTGGGTTTTCACAGCCGATGTCATTACACCGGTAGATAACCGGGCAGAGTATTTCGGCGCCATCGCAGCCGCCAACGCTCTCTCCGATATTTACGCCATGGGGGGAACACCTATTATGGCGTTGAATATCCTCGGATTCCCTCTGGGTGAGTTGCCTGAATCTATTGCCAGCCGGATTCTGGATGGAGGTAGAAAGGTGCTTCAGAATGCTCATTGTGCCATCCTCGGTGGCCACACCCTGAATGATAAGGAATTAAAATATGGGCTGGCAGTGATGGGAAGAGTGAAACTTCCGGAGATGATGAGGAATTCTCTGGCTAAACCGGGCGATGTGCTTCTTCTCACCAAGCCTATTGGAAGTGGGATTCTGGTGAAAGCCTTGAAAGATGAAAAAATTGAGGAATCCCTTTTTCATCCCTGCCGGCGATGGATGATGGAGCTAAATCAGGAAGCCTCTCGCCTGGCGGTAGAAACAGGAATCCGTGCTGCCACCGATGTGACAGGTTTTGGCTTGCTGGGGCATCTCTACCTGATGGCCCGTGCCTCACGGGTGGATATGTATATTGAATCCTCACAGGTCCCGGTTCTGGATGGAGTCTGGGCCTTCGTTGAAAAAGGGTGGATTCCAAGTGCCAACAACAAGAATCTGGAGTTTGTTCGTCCTCATCTGGTGGCAGGGAAAAATATTCCTCCGGAAATGCTATATCTTTTGTGCGACGCACAAACCTCCGGAGGCTTGTTGTTTTCTGTCCCATCGGTAATGCAACGGCTCGCCAGATTGAAAAAAAAGTTTGTGGAAAATCATGTTTTCTTTCGTGAAATTGGATGGGTAGGAAAAGGGTGCGGAAAAATTCATGTTCTCTAATTTTCCCTGCCTCTGATTTCGGAGAGAGAAATTCGGCTGGCGGTGTGCCCTGCCATTTGCCCTACAGGGGTTGATATAATTTAAAGGGTAACGAATTATGGTCAAACAGCGGAGAATGATTTTTCTCGTTGTGTTCGTGATACTCATCTATGCGAGTCACCTGGAGCAACTGCCCAGGTTTTCCTCCAAAGATATGGAGGGGAAAGCCATTACGATGGAGGACTTATTGAAAACTCCACGAGTTTATGTTCTGGATTTCTGGGCTCTATGGTGTCGGGATTGCCTTCAGTTTATGCCCCATCTCCAGGACTTGAAAAAGAAATATAAAGAATCTTTATTGATTGTCTCTGTGAATAATGACACCACCCAGAAAGCCTCCGAAGTGCGTTCTTACATAAAAGGGAAGAAATATGATTTCCTCGTCATTATGGATTCGGATTTCAAGGTGAAGAATCTGTTAAAAATCCAATTCTATCCTACCTTGCTGGTGGTGAACCATACGGGGAAGATTGTTTATCGGCATTTTGGTGCTACGAAGAAAGCAGTTCTGGAAAAGGAAATTGAAGAGTTAATCCAGAAACTCCCACCCAGAGCGAAGGAAGTCAGCCCGGAAAAGAGGCAGAAAAAAGATGATGCGGAATAAGTGGGTCGCTATTTTGATTTCCTGTGTAATGGTCGGAAGAAATTCCCTGAAGGCGGCGCCCCCTCAGTTCAGTGGTAGCCTTTATCTCAAGGGGTCAGGAAATCAACTTTCTTTGACCCGGAAAGCGGAGGAAGAACTGATCCTCATTTTCACGAAAAACTCCCTTCAGGGTGGGATTCGCCTGGATAATTATCATCCATTCCCGAACCGAACTCGTGTGATGAAATGGCGAGAAGGTTATCTGGGATACTTGAAAGGAAATTGGGAAATTCGGGCGGGAGATTTCACTGAGACTTTTGGCCACGGTATCCTTCTCTCTTCCTACCGGTTTAAGGAATTGGATGTGGACACCCTGCTCCGGGGCGTGCGTGGAAAGTTTACACAGGGGCGGGGAGTGTTCACCGCATTCTCAGCGGAAGGAAGAGAAAAACGCAAGAACCATTGCCTCACCGGTGCTCACTTGTCTTATGAATTTTCCCCAAAATTGCGCGGGGGAATGAGTGCCATTTCTGCGAAAATTCCAACTCCAGTGGAGGAAGGAAAGCAGTCCCTCTGGGGGGCCGATGCTCAATATTCCTCTCCCAGTTGGGATGCCTCTTTAGAATACACTTCATTGGTGAAAAAGGGGTTAACCCCTAAAAAGGGGCACTCTCTCTATGCCGATTTCAATTGGTATGCCCTGCGCCCCTTCACCGTATCTTTCGCATGGAAAAATTACCGAAATATCAATTACCCTTATGCTCTGGGTCCCACACTGAAATCCAATTTTGAAACCGCTAACTACGATGATGAGATGGGATTTCAGGCGACGGTGCTGTATGCCCCATCCCCCTCTCTGGAAGTGAAGATGAGCCATAATGAATCAAATAATTCTACTGATACTTTTCCCTTCCGTGAGAATGAATTTACCGTGCGGATATTTCCCGAGGGCAAAACGCGGGAGGTATATGGATGGTTTCGCGACAAGTATGACCCTGGAGATACTGAAGTGGATTTTGAACTGGATGTAACCCATGACCTTACAGCCTCTACCAGCCTCGTTTTTCAATGGTATAGCGAGGACCATACGCCTTCTTTTCAGCGGTATAAAGTCCGAGCGGGGGCTGTCGGTTTTTTTCTGGATAACAACCGCTACTATGTAGGATACACGGCCCAGAAAACAACCCGCGCCTCGGAACCCCAGCGGGACTGGGGTTTTCTGGAGTGCCATTACAATCCCACTAACGCTATGAAAATTCAGTTGTTCTGGGGGTCAGACCGAGGAGGCAGGCAGTGCACCTCGGGCATTTGTGTCATCCGCCCACCTATGGAAGGCTCCCGCCTGGAAATCACCTCCTTTTTCTAACTCTTCCTCCCCTTTTCACTTGCTCTCGCACTTCCTTCCAGGATATGCGAAACTTGACCGGGTATGGCCAATTCATGGTAAAATAAAAAAGCGGAGAGGTGAGTGTTATGATGCATCAGAGAGAAACCTTCACAATTTTATGGGTTCTGGTAATTTCGGCAGGAATGGCTGGTGGAGTCCTCAAGGATAAGAGCACCGGTAAGGGCTTACGGGTAGGGGATACAGCCCCTGATTTTTCTCTCCCTTATGCTACGAAAGAAAAGATTGAACTCTTTCAGCCCTGGAAACTCTCGGAACATCTGGGGCAAAAAGCCATTGTTCTGGCTTTCTATCCCGCGGATTGGAGCCCCGGATGCACGAAAGAGGTGTGCACCTTCCGGGATAATTTCTCTGCTCTGGTGGAACTGGATGCTTATGTGGTGGGGATTAGCGGGGATTATGTTTTTTCTCACCACGAGTGGGCGAAAAATCAATCTCTCCCCTTCCCTTTATTATCAGACCACGACCACAAAGTTGCTCGCCTTTACCAGAGTTATGATGAGAAAATGGGCTATAACAAACGAACTGTGTTCATTGTGGATAAAAAGGGCAAGATCCGTTATATGAACCTCGCATACTCCGTGGCGGATGACAGGGATTTTGAAACCTTGAAAGATGCGTTAAAAAAATTAACTTCCTGAAATTTTTCGGATTCCCTTCTGTTATAATCGGGGTAGAATGCTGGATGTGACTGAGGATATTTATCCGGAAGGGAAAGATATTGACTTAAAAAGCCCCAGAGAAATCTTGCAAATACTTTTTGAGGCTGACCGCACTGTGGATGAAGCGATAGCCCGCGCATTACCGGAGATTGAGAAGGCAGCCACAGAATTTGCGGATACATACCGTAGGGGAGGACGCGTGATGTATGTCGGGTCTGGAACCTCTGGCAGGCTGGCTGTAGCGGATGCCGCTGAACTGGAGCCCACCTTTTCAGTGGAACCCGGGCGGGTCTTCGCCATGATTGCAGGCGGATATGAAGCCCTGGTTCATCCACAGGAAGGAGCGGAAGACGATGCGGAAGCGGGTGCTGCGCTTTTAGACCTCCTTTCTCTTACGCCTGCAGACCTGGTTCTGGGTATCACTTCTTCTGGCAGAACTCCCTTCGTAGTCGCTTGTTTGCAGGAAGCTTTCGGGCGACATATAGGTACCGTTGGCATTTTTAATAACCCAGAGGCACCCATTCGCCAGTTCTGTCGGATTCCTGTATTTTTGGATACAGGTCCAGAAGTTATTGCTGGTTCAACTCGCATGAAAGCGGGGGTGGCACAAAAACGAGTTCTGCATATGATTTCTACCACTGCGATGATTCTATGCGGGAAGGTGTTCAGCCACTGGATGGTGGAAGTGAAAGCGGGGAGTGAAAAACTTCGCCGCCGCGCACGACTCATCCTTAAACATTTTTCCTCTCGCTCAGAAGCAGAACTCTCCTCCCTGTTAGAACAGGTTCACTATGAAGTGAAAACAGCTATCCTGATGGAGCAGAAAGGAATCTCTGCCGGGGAAGCGAGACAACGCCTTCGCCTGTGCGGTGGAAGTCTTCGGCATGCCCTCAGAATATAATTCTTGTCTTTTTCTTGGAATGCAATCCGGAACCTCCATGGATGGTGTGGATGTGGCTCTGGTGCGTATTCAGGATGGCAATACACCGGGCATTCAACTCCTTCGCTTCCAGGTCTATCCCTACCTGGATGTCCTCCGAGATGAATTGTGGAAAGCCGTTTCCAGTGTGAAAACGCCTCAGGATGTCCCGACCGGTCTTCACGATACGCTGGGGGAATTTTTCAGTCAGTGTGCCTTTCGTTTTCTGCAGGATGTAAAGGAAGAAGTGAAAGCCATAGGTTCTCACGGACAAACGGTGTTGCACCGACCCAAAAAAGGCTATTCCATTCAATTGGGGAATCCCCAAATCATTTCCACGCTCACGGGCTTACCGGTAGTAGCAAATTTCCGTGAGGCGGATATTCAGGCTGGCGGGGAGGGGGCCCCTTTAACTCCGCTATTGGATTTTTATCTCTTTTCTCACCCGGAGAAGGGCAGAGTCCTCGTCAATCTGGGGGGTATCTGTAATCTCACCTATCTACCCCCCGGAGGCACGAAGGAAGATGTGCTCGGATTTGATGCAGGACCGGCGAACACTTTGCTTGACCGGGTTATCCGAGAATCCTCAAAATCCGTTGGAGAGCCCTCCACGCGGGCAGGCACGAAAGTTTATGACTTAAATGGACGATGGGCTCAGCAGGGCAGGGTGGATGAACAATTTGTGATGGAAAGTCTCCAGCATCCTTATTTTCTCCAGCCTCCTCCCAAAAGTGCTGACATCCGTGATTTTGATGAGGTATATGCTGAACTTCTGCAAAGAAAAAAGGCTCAAAAGTTGTCAGATTTCTATGATTTGTGTGCCACCCTTACAGAATTCGTTGCTCGGGCATTGGAGAAGGAAATCGTTCAGTTTATCCCGGGCCCCGTTGATGAAATCTACCTGACGGGTGGAGGAGCATTCAACCCCGTCCTCGTTCATCGGATTCAATCCACATTTCAAAAGAAAGGAATCACCGCGATGGTAGGGCTTCCAGACATTCATACGGGTTCAACCCGCTCTTTTCATCATAAAGCGAAAGAAGCGGTTCTGTTTGCCCTTCTTGCTCATCATCGCATCCATCGTATTCCGGCGAATCTACCGCGAGTAACGGGAGCATCCCACGAAGTGCTTCTCGGGAATATCTACGAGCCGGTTCCCGTGGCTTAAAAAATTAGGAGCGGTAGGAGTAATTGTGTGAGGCGGGTGAGCCTGCGGAAGTCGGGTGTGTGGCAGGAGGCTGGAAGTAGTCCGATAAAGTGATGAACTCATATCCTTGACGTTTCAGATGAGTGAGGATAATGGGAAGAGCGTGGAGGGTGGCTTCTCGGTCTCCCCCTTCATACTTCATCAAATTTCCGCCATCGTGAAAAAGAAGAATGCAACCATTGGAAACCTTCCGAACGATACGCCGGGCAATGCGATGAGGCGTTACCTCTGGCATCCAGTCCTCACTGCTGAGAGTCCACAGGACTGTTTCCATGCAGAGGTGTTTGGCAACTTTTATGGCAGTGTCTGAATACATGCCCCTGGGAGGGCGGAAATAACGCGGAGCTACCCCGGTTGCCACTGTAATAATTCTTTGTGCCTTGCGGAGTTCCCGCTCTACGGTGTAATAACTCCCGGGAGTAAGATTCCGATGGCTGTAAGTGTGATTCCCGATTTCATGCCCTTCACGGACTATTCGCTGGGCAATTTCAGGATACCGAGCCACTGCCTTCCCCACGAGGAAGAAAACTGCTTTGACGCCGTGGGCTCTGAGAATATCCAGAATATAAGGAGTATACCGAGGGTCAGGCCCATCATCAAAGGTGAGCACCACCTTTTTGGGTTTTCCATTCAGACGCCGTAGAATGTTTGGCTGCCTGCCAAATCCGTGATACACATAGTAGTTCAACCCTACCAGAAGAATCACGCTCGCCAGCGTGACCTGAACCAGCATGCCATCCATACTGCCTCAGCCTCCAGAAGAAGACTGAATTGCCATCGCCGAGTATAGTATTGTAACCCATGCCGGGTTGAAATGCAATACTCTTTTGAATTGCTGTCAAATGAAACCGCTTCGGCAGTCCCAAAATGCTGGGATTCTTCGTGCTAAAGAAAAATTGAGAATCAGGGTTCCTCGGTTAACATCTGGAGGTTTTTCGGTGATTTTATCACAATCTGGCGCGGAGTGTAATCAATCCATCCTTCTTTTTTCCACTCGCTCAGAAAGGTGCTGGCTGTTTCTCGGGCAAGGCCAGTCATATTGGCTATCTCCTGATGTGAAAGGCGCATGGCGAGCCAGGTTCCTTCCGATGGAGCCTGTCCATATTCTTCTGCAAGGAAGAGTAAAAGGCGGGCAAGACGCGTCGGGGCACTCTTGAAAAGTAAATCCTTCAGGCGAATCTCAAGAATTTTTCTACGAAGGCCCACCAATTTTATAAACTTCAGGGAAAGATAGGGCTTTTCCTGAAGAAGCCTTTGAAAATCATCTCTGGGCATGATGCAAAGATAGGTCTCTTCCATTGCCATTGCCTGTTCCTCTCTTTCCTCTTCTCCCGCCACAGCCATTTCTCCAAAGATGTCCCCTTCTTTCAGGATAGCGATGGTAAATTCTTTGCCTCCCTCTGTGATTCTGGAAATTTTTACCTTCCCCCGCTTAATCATATAGACGGCACTGGCAGGCGCCCCCGGAAGATAGATGATTTCTCCTCGCTGAAATATCTTCTCCCGTGAATGACGGTCAATGATGAGATAATCTGCATCGGGAATCCCCTGAAACAGGTTAATTTTGTGGAGATACCAGATTTTTTGTGCCTCCGGTTTTCCCATCTTCGTATCTCATAAAAGTATTATAACTCCACCTTTTTCTCTCACGAGGGGAACGAAATCTCATAATAGTCTCACTCACTGCTTACCTCTTCCTTCTGTTAAAATGAAGGCGATGGTAAAAAAATTCATCAGATGGATGTGTGAACCGTGAAGAAGATTTTGAAGGTGTGGATGGTTGTGATAGGTGTGCTGGTAATTTCTGCAGGAACCGAATCTCTCATCCCAGATGATGCGTGGAGGGCGCTGGACGATGCTTTGCAGTCGCTGAATATGACCCGACAGGACCTGGGCTTTGAGAAGAAGAATGCCCCCAGTATATTTCGCCTTCCCGTGGCAAATCTGGCGCTGGATAAACCGTTGGAACTTCCCTTCCTCGCTGATGCTTATTCCCGGAAAATCCGTGAAAGCACTCCACTTGCCCTTATCGGGATAGGTCGGGAAATCCTGATAGGCGATACAAATGTAAACCTTCTGATGCCGACTTCACCCCAGTTCCCTCGTGAATGGCAAGCAGGAGAGTTGCCTCCGGTTTTGAGAGAAATCCTGGTTCCGCTGGTTCAGGCCAGGGAAGAATCTGAAAAACTCCTGATGTCTGCCTTTTCCGGTTTAACCCAGCAACAGCAGGAAGCTCTCTTCTACACCGCCTCCCGGTTCATCTTTGATGATGAAGAAGAATTCCCACTTGATTTTTATAAAGGAAAGAAGCATCCGGCGGAAATCCAACCGAAAGAGGCGCTGACCCTGGTGGAAAAGGTGGATTTTCCACGCATCATTGATGCGGTGCAAGTAATGATGAAGGCAGTGGGAGAGGCAATGAACTCCTTCAAAAGGCTGGACCTGGATTCCATACCGGCGAGGATTTATGATTCAGAAGTGGGAGGGGCCTCTGTTTTCGTTCAGGAGACGCCGTTTGGTAAGATGGTCATCGGAGGCAACGGAAAGAACATCTACCGCTGTGGCTGCTGGCTGGTGATAGATTTGGGGGGCGACGATGAATATGAGGGACGCTTAGCGGGTGGGCTGGGTGCCCAAATGCCCGTCAGCGTTGTGCTGGACCTGGGTGGAAATGACCTCTACCGCTCCGGGGATATTTCCCTCGGTGCGGGATATTTTGGTATCGGAATTCTCTACGATGTGAGCGGTAATGATGTCTATCGGGGGCATCGGATTACCCTGGGCTCAGGTTTCTTCGGCGCTGGGACGCTGGTAGATGAGGCAGGTGATGACCTCTATGCGGCAGATGTATTCGCTGAAGGAGCCGGAGGCTTTGGTGTTGGAATTTTGCAGGATTCCGCCGGCGAAGACTTTTATCGTGGAAGCCTCTTCGCCCAGGGGTTCGGGTTCACTTTAGGAGCAGGTATCCTGTCTGACTCCACCGGAAATGACCTGTATTACGCCGGTGGCAAAATCCTCCACCAACCCCTTTATGCTGATGTCTACCGGAGTTTATCTCAGGGCTTCGCCATAGGGATGCGGGATTTGGAAGTGGGGGGTGGCGTGGGCATCCTCTGGGATGGCGTCGGAAATGATGCCTATATTGCTCAAGTCTATTGCCAGGGCTCCAGTTACTGGTATTCCCTCGGAATTCTTGTGGATGAGGCAGGAAACGATTCTTACTCCTGCTACATCTACGGACAGGGGGCTGGTATTCATCTCTCCAGCGGTATCCTCCTGGATAAATCCGGTAATGATGGCTATTATCTCCAGGATGGCGTAGGGCAGGGTGGAGGCCACGACTGGGCTGTGGGTTTCCTCTACGATATGAAAGGGAACGATTATTACACCGGCGCAGGGCTCAGTCAGGGTAGCGGAAATGCCAATGGTGTAGGCATCCTTTTAGATTTATCCGGTAATGACGGTTACTCCGGTGTGAAACAGGGAATTCAAGGCGCTGGGAACCCTGCAAGGGATTCCTATAGCATCGGTATTCTTCTGGACCTGGGTGGGAAGGATAAGTATTCCGACCAGGGGAAAGATAATTCTATGTGGAGCAGTTCTTCCTGGCCTACTTATGGCGTAGGAATTGACCGAGAAATGGGAGGGGAGAAAAAGTGACGAAGTGTAATCATTGGCTCTTACTATGGTCATTTTTCATTCTTTTTAGAACTCCTCCAGCCCTTGCCCAGGTGACAACGGGTGAGCTGGAGGAACTCTTCCAAACGGCTTCTTTGTGGCAGGTGGGTGAAGAAGCCCACAGGAAGAAAATTGACGAGGCGAGAAAACGATTAGTTGAACTGGGCGAGCCGGCACTCCGATTCATCCTGAATGAAAAACTGGATACCATCAATTCTCTTGAAATAAGGGCGATTGAAGTGGTCGTCCTGGGAAACGGTGAGAAAGCCATTCCCCTTCTTGTGGAAAAACTGCAAAGTGAAAAACCCAGAGTTTTGAGGAATGCTGTCCTGCTCCTGGGTTCATTAAAAGCGAAGCAGGCAGGCCCACAGATTGCCCATTTACTACAACGCAAACCCCTTCCCCCAAAGTGGGTGCTGCGGATAATCCTCAGAGTTCTTGCTCAATTAGAGTATCGGGAAGGTGTCCCTGAAATCTTAAGTTTTCTAAATGACCCCGACGAGTTGGTGGTCATTTCAGCGACCTGGGCGCTGGGAGTTCTGAAGGATCCCACCACCATCCCACCTTTGATGGATATGTTGGATTCGGAGCAGTATATCCGCCGGGATGCGGCTGAAAATGCCCTGTCCGCCCTTGCCAATGTTGGGATGTCCTACTACTTGAGGAAGGCATTGACAGAAACGGAGGAATCAACGCCTTTGAAGCACTTCATTCGCCTCGCCGGGCGATTGAAATGCCAGGAATGCGTTCCCGTCCTTATTCCGTTCTTGAAGCATTCCGATTGGAGTGTCCGGGGTTACGCGGTAGAAGCCCTCGGCAGGATTGGTACCCGAAGAGGGCTCTCTGCCATCGCTTATCTCCAGCACCGGGAATCCCATCCCTTCGTCCTCTTCCACATTCAAAAAGCGATGTCGCAATCTCCTCAAAAACAGAAAGCACCAGCAGGACTACCATAGCGGCATTGCATTGCTGGGTGCGACACGGGTTCCTTCGCCCCGGGTCTTCACCCCGTCCACAAACTCAACAAATTCACTTCTGAAACACCAGGGGCATTCCGGAGGGTGTCAAAACCCTTTACTGCCTTCGCCATCCCCACATATTTCAGGTGAATCTATCATCCATAGCACCGGGTTAAAAGAGGCGCTGGGGGCGGATTTCTCTCGCTTTCTCCTCTTCTTTCATTTCTTCGGGTGCGGGTGGGGAAGGCTCCGGGATGGTTTGTTCCCGACTTTCCATCTGTGAAAGAATTTCACGGGCTCTGCGAACGACCAGCGGGGGTAATCCTGCCAATCGTGCCACTTCAATTCCATAACTCCGAGTGGCTCGCCCGGGAACCACTTTATGTAATAGCACCACCTCACTGCCCCTTTCTTCCACTGCTACCTGAAGGTTGAAAGCCCCTTCTATATGATTATCCAGGGCCGTAAGTTCATGATAATGGGTGGCGAAGATGGTCCGACATTTTAAGTGAGAAGCCACATATTCACCCACCGCCCAGGCGATGGAGATGCCGTCGTAGGTGCTGGTTCCACGACCGATTTCATCCAGAACCACCAGGCTTCTCCGGGTAGCATTCCGGAGGATTTTTGCTGTTTCTGTCATTTCCATCATGAAAGTGGATTGCCCTCGGGCGATGTCATCAGAGGCGCCCACACGGGTGTAAATCCCGTCCACCACACCGATTTCTGCTTTCTCTGCCGGCACGAAACTCCCCATTTGTGCCATGAGTGTGATGAGTGCAATCTGGCGAATGTAGGTGGATTTGCCGGACATATTAGGACCGGTGATGATGCCGAGGCGCTTGTTTGCTGTATCCAGATAGGCATCGTTGGGAACGAATTCGCCGGGCGGGAGCAGGGCTTCTACCACCGGGTGACGCCCCCGATGAATGGAAATCCTCGCCTTCTCGTCTATCAAGGGCTTGCAGTAATCCCGTTCCTCTGCCACCTCGGCGAGGGAAAGGAGAAAATCCAGTAAGGCAAGCGCGGATGCCATTCTTACCAGGTTTCGGGCTGATTGCTGTGCCTGTTCGGATAAAATCTCTATGAGTTCCTCCTCTCTTGCCTGCAATTCTTCCTGTGCGGTCAGGACCTTTTCCTCCATTCGTTTTAACTCGGGCGTGGTGAAGCGCTCTGCGTTCACCATGGTTTGTTTACGCTCATACTCTGCTGGCACGAGGGATAGATTGGGCTTCGTCACCTCAATAAAATACCCGAATATTTTGTTATAGCGAACTTTCAAAGATTTGATGCCCGTTCTCTGGCGTTCCTTCTCCTCCAGTTGTTGAAACCACCTTTCCCCGTAGGTGGCCAGGGAGCGGAGTTCATCCAGACGATCATCAAAACTGTTGCGAAAGATTTTTTCCGGGGAATATTCTTCCTCTAAGGCTTGCTCTAAAAGCGATAACATTTGTTGGAATGAGGCGATTGCCGTTTGAATTTCCTTCAACAGAAGGCTCTGAGTGTCCTGGAGGAGGGGATGAATTAGAGCCACTTTGCGGAGAGAATTTCGGAGGCGGAACAGGTCGTAGGGGCGAATTTTTCGCGCCCCGCATTTCCCCGCCAGCCGTTCCAGGTCGCCCATCCCTTTGAAAGCCTCCGAAAGGTCATCCCGAAGATATCCGTTGTTGAGCAGTTCTTCTATCGCTGTCTGTCGCTGGAGAATCTCCGGGATTCGGCAAAGGGGTGCCAGGATTTCGCTCTTCAGAAATCGCTTGCCCATAGGAGTTTTCACCCTGTCCAGACACCACAGCAGACTCCCTTCTTCTCCCTTCCAGGTTTCCACTAATTCCAGATTCTTTGCGGTGCTGGAATCTAAAACAACCCTCTGCTCCGGATGGTAAAAGCGAATGGTGTGGAAATGGTGCAATTGAACCAGTTTGAGTGAGGATAGATAGGAGAGGGCGATGACAGAAGCACGAGTGGCAAGAGGATGAGCATCCAGGTCAAAAACTTTTAGAGAGTGGACCCCGAAAAAGCGTTTGAGGGTTTCTTCATCGGATGAATACTGGGAATCATCTATGGGGTGAAGGTGAATTCCCGCGGATTGCAGGGTAGTCAGAGTTTCCTGCCTGCCGAGAAACAAGATTTCTTTCGGACCGCGAAGGAAAATTTCTTCCCGTAGGCGGTCTATCGTGCTACCGGTATGAATTTCTGTGGCGATGAACTCGCCGATGGAAGTTTCTACAAAGGCTAAGCCGAATTTCCCGTTCTCTTCCACAATGACGCAGAGATAATTTTTCTTCCCTTCGTCCAGGAACTCTTCCCGGATAATGGCGCCCGGGGTGAGAACTTCCACCACTTCTCGTTTCACCAGCCCTTTGGCTTTTTTCGGATCTTCCACCTGCTCACAAATGGCTACTTTACAGCCCGCTTTTAGCAGGCGCAGGATGTATCGTGAGGCCGAATGATACGGAACACCACACATGGGAACGGATTGGTCTTTTTTCACTCCTCTTCTTGTCAGAGTGATACCGAGAATTTCCGATGCTTTGCGAGCGTCCTCACCGAACATTTCATAAAAGTCCCCCAGGCGAAAAAGCAGAATAAAATCGGCATAGGTTCGCTTGAACCGCCGATACTGCATCATCATAGGTGTGAATTTCTCTTCCACTTCTTTGCCCTTCTCCCATCCACAATCTTATACCAGGTTTGCGTTCAGAATCAGGCGATGATTCACAGCGCAGTATCTACCAAACTTTTGGGTTCAGGCACCAAAAGTGCTGGTGAAATGGTTCTATCTCTTGCATTTTCTAAGGGTCTATAATCTGAATAATTTTAAATGACTATCATTTTATGATAGAGATTACCTCGCTCATTGAATCGTAATTCACATTTTTTGAGATGGAAGTAAAGGTTTTGAACTCTGACCCCATTGAACCTCAATAGCCTGCGTTTGGCAAAGGCTCAGAAAGCGCTGTTATTGCCGATTCACTGTGTTGCGATTTATCCCGTAAGACAAGCAGTTTGGGTGGCGGTTAGGTCTTCACAGAAATACCGGAAAATTTTTTTAATTTGTCATCAGTTAATTTTGCCGTATTTTGATAAGCATCTAAACGATTTTACCACAAAAATTTCCTATTCTATACCTCTTTCAGCAAGAGTATCACAGAGGGATTGCGGATTAAATAATTCCTGCAAGAAGACAATATCGGGGTCCAAATCATTTTGGACACGCTCTCTAACCTCTTCTTCGTCTGTCTTCCAGCAAAGTTTGTTTTTGTAGCCGTGTTTCAAGCACTTAACCGCCGCATTTCCTACATTGGCGGTGAGAGTGGTATAAATGGAATCACCACCTCCTACTCCGCCGGTCGCCTCCAGCCCGCTCCGCAGACCTGAAAAACCTGAACTACCAGTTCCCTGTGTATTTTGGATGCAGAGACCTTGAGAATAGGACCAGCGCCTACCCTCTCCGCCTATGCAGCTGTAGCCATCCCAGATTCCGCCGGAGGATATGCAAGCGCTCATTGCTTCATTCATCTTCACAGCCCCGAACTGAAAGCCTTCTTTCACTGCTAATCCTTGACTCGGGATTGCAGGGTCGTCTATCAGGTCATAGATGAACCCCTGGGCCAGTCCATCAACTGGAAAATCCCAGAAAATTGGCTCTCTGTGAAAATCCTCCTGCACTACTTTGTACCAGGTAAATAGGTCCGGTTCAGGAGCAGATTGACTTATTTTCACTCTGTCGTAGGGTGAAATCAGCCCTATACTTGCAGATTCCCTATTGAACTCCTCTGCATCTGAAGAAATGATAATGTAATCACTCAGAGGGATGATGTAGGACGGCAGGGGATGAGGGGATTGATTGGCTGGCAGAATAGTGAGTTTGAAGTTTGTGGGATTCTCAACCAAATGAGTGGAGATTGCGAGAGTGTGCTGCCCCAGCATAATCTTTCCACCGGAGGAATCCACCACCGCGTAGCCGGTGAGGCTAAGAATGGGCAAGTGGCAGTAGTCATCATCCGTTTCTTCAGGCGGAGGGCAATTGGTAAAAGGTAGCGATGACGGATTTATCCGCATCCATCGTTAGATTGCAGGTGCTGGTGCCTCTGCATTCTCCACCCCGGCCCGCAAAACTCCAGCCGGAATCCGGGGTCGCTGTAAGAGCCACAGATGTGTTAGAGGGGAAAGAGGCGGTGCAGGTGTCCCCACAGTGAATCCCTGCCGGGATGCTGATGACGGTGCCGTTTCCGAATCGGCTCACCGTCAGAGTGGAGTCACCACTTTGAGGAGTGAACGAACCCTGGCTGATGCGCACTGGAATGGGGTCGGACCAGGAACCCAATTCTCCCTTTGCATCCATCGCCCGACATTGCACGGAATACATGCCCGGCGAATCAAAGGAGTGGGAAAGGGTTACGGTGGTGCCACTGGCAACCCTCTCGCCTTCTGTATCCACCGCTTCATCTCCATTCCAATCCCACTGGTAAATCACCCGCTTCCCTTCCGGGTCCGTAGCGGAGCAGGGAAAATCCAGGTTCCCGTGGATGACTCCCCTCGTGGGCCCACCCAGGGATGCCTTCGTCGGGGAGAGTTTCCGGAGAATTTCTTGCTCGCCTCCCCCGCTACCCCTCTTGCACGCAGGTTGAAGAATTAAGAAAATAGCGATAGTAAGCCCTCCCCACTTACTCCACCCCTTTTACCTTCAATATTCTACATTTGTGGTGAAAGTCAGCCTCCATTTTCTACTCGCTCTTTTCACTTTCTTTTATTACTATTCATTACCAGTTTTTTATGTGAATTCGTGCGAGTAACCAGGATAATGATTAGGGCAGGTGAGGGCTATCTGCCCTCCCGAGTTATTTACCACATATTTTCAAGCATCCCGATTTCATTGGAACTATGTAATAAACCCTTTTAGGGTCAGGCCTCAAAAGTTCACATCACCGGATCAGGCTATATTGGCGCAAAAAAGCAAGCATCTTGTATCGCAGAGGTCTATAATAGTAGGAGGATGAAAACACTGGTAGTTGTTCCCACTTATAACGAGCGGGAGAATATAAAGCCCCTTGTGAAGAGGATTTTTCAAACGCTACCCGATGCGGAGGTGCTGGTGGTGGATGACCGGTCGCCGGATGAGACACCAGAACAAGTGAAAGCCTTGCAGGCAGACTTTCCTTCTCTTCATCTTCTGGTTCGTGAAGAAGAGCGAAGTTTCGCTGGCGCCTATAAAGATGGCTTTCAGTGGGCAATCCAGAACGGATTTGAAGTCATTTTCACCATGGATGCGGATTTATCCCATAATCCAGAATACTTGAAAAATTTGAGAGAAAAGATTCAGGAATCTGATGTGGTGGTAGGGTCCCGGTATATCCCCGGAGGAGGAATTCAAAACTGGCCCCTCAGCCGGGTTCTCCTCAGTCGGTGGGCGAATGCTTTCACACGCTCTCTCACCCGTCTCCCCACCCGGGATTGCACCAGTGGATTTCAGGCTTACCGGGTTTCCGTTCTCCTCGCCCTGGATTTTCAAAACATTCAGAGCAATGGTTATGCCTTTTTGATAGAAATGAAATACCGGGCCTGGCGAAAAGGTTACCGAATTCAAGAAGTGCCTATCGTGTTTGTGGAGCGTCGGGAGGGAGCCTCTAAACTCTCTCGCCAGCACATCGTTGAGGCGTTCTTCCTCGTCCTTCGCCTCTGGCTTCGGCGTTAATCTCCGGTGAGTTCCGTAGGCAGAACTAATTCTTCCAAATCTGGAGTAAATCCTGGAAAGCCTGATTTGTCCTCTACATCGGATTCATTCTCATTTCTAAAGATTTTCGTCCCGGCTATTGCAATCAAAAATAACAGGTGTATAATATATAATTGGTAATGATTATCAATAATGGGGTAGTTGAAGGATGAACCCAAAAACCTCCTTCGCGCCTGGTTTTTCACCGGTGGAGAGAGACTTGATTTCTCTCATCGGAAATACACCCCTTCTGCCCTTTCGGGATGAGGCGCTCTTGCACAACGGGGTGAGTTTCTATTTGAAGGCGGAGTGGTATAATCCCGGCGGAAGTGTAAAGGACCGCCCCGTTCTCTTCATCCTCAGGGAGGGAGAATCTGCCGGGGAACTCAGGAAGGGGAAAACAATACTGGATGCGACCTCGGGAAATGGGGGCATCTCTTATGCGTGGATGGGGGGTCGCATGGGGTATCCGGTGAAGTTGTGCATTCCTTCCAATGCCAGCACAGAACGGATAAAACTCCTTCAGATTCTGGGTGCAGAACTGGTATTCACAGACCCTCTGGAGGGAACGGATGGGGCGAGAAAAGTGGCGGAAAGCCTGCGTCATGAATCACCCGATGATTTCTTCTATCCCGACCAGTACGGAAATCCAGCCAATCCGCTTTCTCATTACACCACCACAGGCCCAGAAATCTGGAATCAAACGGAGAAAAACATCACCCATTTCGTTTGTGGCCTGGGCACCACAGGCACTTTTATGGGGTGCGGGAGGTTTTTGAAACAGGTGAACCCTGAAATTCGCCTCCTCACTGTGGAGCCTGACACTCCATTTCATGGGCTGGAAGGATTAAAATATCAGGATGCCACCTCGCCCGCTGGATTTTATGACCCCCTGCTGGCGGATGAACACTGCTATATTCGGACGGAGGATGCTTACGACCTTCTGCGTTATCTCGCCCGCAAACACGGGCTTCTGGTGGGACCCTCCTCCGGCGCCGCTATCCTCGCCGGTATTCAAACCGCAAAGAAATTAAAAGAAGGAACCATCGTTGTGCTTTGCCCTGATTCCGCTTCCCGATACCTGTCGGAGCGTTTCTGGCAGGCGCATTTCACGGAAGTTCAACATGCGTTGGATTCCAGTAAATAACCTGACATTCAAGACAGGTAAGGCTCCCCCCCGCCTTCTGGTAAAAAAGGACCCGGGTGAAAGGAGATGCTTCGTCTTCCCGTTGAACTTTTAGAGGAAATCTACCGACATGTAGAAGTTACCTATCCGGAAGAAGGTTGTGGATTTCTGGTGGGGCAGTGGGAAGACGAAGAAGATGTAATGGTTCTTCAGGTTTTACCTGTTTCTAATACACGGGTGGATTCCCGCCATAACCGATATCTCATTTCTCCGGAGGTATTTTTACAGGTGAACCGGGAGGTGGAGAAACAGTCGCTGGAGATTGTGGGATTTTATCATTCCCACCCGGATGCACCCGCAAAGCCGTCCGATTTTGACCGAGATTACGCCTGGTTCGGCTATGTGTATATGATTGTGCCTGCCCACAGGGGTAAGAGCGGTATGCCTCAGGTGTGGAAATTAACCGAGGACCGTTCGTCTTTTTTGCCGGAAAGTCTGATACTATTGGAACGGAGGGATATGGTGTGGCAACGGTGAAAATCCCTGCTCCTTTGCGCCGTTTCACTCATCACCAGAACGACATCCCCATTGATGGAGTCAATGTAAGGGAGGTTCTGAAAAATTTGCGCCAGCAGTTTCCTGTGTTAGAAAAACACCTTTTTACCGAGGACCAACAACTGCGGAATTTTGTTACTCTATTCTTAAATAACGAGGATATTCGCTCGTTGCAGGGGCTGGACACTCCGGTTAAGGAAGGAGACGAAATTTCCATCGTTCCAGCGATAGCGGGGGGGATGAGAAAGAATGAAGTCATTCTCACTCCGGAAGAAATCCTGCGTTACTCCCGCCATCTCATTATGCCCGAGGTGGGAATGGAGGGGCAAAAGAAGTTGAAGTCTGCCCGCATCCTCATCGTAGGGATGGGAGGGCTCGGATGCCCCGTCTCTACCTACCTTACCATGGCAGGAGTGGGAACCCTCGGCATTCTGGACTTTGATAGGGTGGAACTTTCTAATCTTCAGCGCCAACCCCTATATGTGACTGATGATGTGGGCAAACTCAAGGTGGAAGTGGCGAAAAAAAGGCTGAATGCTATGAATCCTCATGTGCGTATTCAAGTGCATCCCGTGCAACTTACCTCAGAGAACGCTATGGAGATTTTGCAGGATTATGACCTGGTTGTGGATGGAACAGACAATTTTCCCACCCGGTATTTAGTGAACGATGCCTGCGTGCTGTTGAAGAAGCCGTATGTCTATGGGAGCCTATTCCGCTTTGAGGGGCAGGTGACCGTCTTCGGAGGGGAAGGAGGTCCCTGCTATCGGTGCTTATATCCGGAGCCGCCACCGCCTGACCTGGTTCCGTCGTGTGCAGAAGGAGGTGTTCTGGGCGTTCTCCCCGGCTTCGTCGGCGCCTGGCAAGCACTGGAAGCTATGAAACTCATCCTGAATGAAGGGGAAAGCCTCCGCGGCCGCTTTATCCTCATAGATGCCATTCAGGGGCGAGCTCGCGAATTCAAAATTCATCCCAATCCCCAGTGCCCCGCCTGTGGCAATCACCCCACTATCCACCGGCTGATAGATTATGACGAGTTTTGCGGTGCACATCGGGCAGAGCAGGCCATACAACTGGATAAGGATTGGGAGATTACACCGAAGGAATTAAAAGCCCTTCTGGGCTCTAAAAAAGATGTGGTGATTCTGGATGTCCGGGAGCCAGTAGAATACCAAATCTGCCATCTACCCGGCTCTCGCCTCATTCCTCTGGGTGAACTTCCTTACCGGCTGGGAGAACTGGACACTTCCGAGCATATCGTGATTCACTGTCACACAGGCTCCAGAAGTGCTCGTGCTGTGCAGTTCCTTCGCCAGATGGGATTCACCCGGGTAAAAAATCTAAAAGGAGGGATTGATGCCTGGGCAGAGCAGGTGGCACCCTCTATGCCCAGATACTAAAATGAGCATACCTTTTCCTCATATCAGTATAGAAGAAACCTTGACCCTTTATCCTCATGAGTATCCTGACTCACTGCGTGTGGAGCGGGTGATGCATTCCATCCAGCAAGATGGGATATTACGGAATCCGGTCATTGTAACGCCCATCAAAAATGGCTTTGTCCTGCTGGATGGAACCAATCGCCTGGAGGCTTTCCGCCGTCTTTCCATCCCGTATATTCCAGTTCAAATCGTGTCTACCGCTTCTCCCGATGTTCAGTTGAAGTCGTGGGCACATCAGGTGAGTGATGCGGTGGAAATAGACGAGGAAGTTCAATCGCTGTTTCAGCAATTTCAGGCAGAGGTTCAGGTGGCAAAGGCCCTTTCATCCTTTACTCCGTGTGAGGAGAAAGATTATCTTTTATCCTACATCACCCCCCGCACTTCTTTAACGGTATATCTCAAGGGGCGAGCAGTGAAAAAAGCCGCCCTCCTCAACCACTTTGTCAACTCCCTGCGGAAAGTAGATACCCTCTACCGATTTAATCCGGAAGATGAGGTAACTCTCCGAAACACCCATCAGTATGCCTATTACATGGTCTTTCGGAAGGACCAGATTGTGGAAATGGCGAAGAAGCGGGAAAAACTGCCCTGTGGAATTACACGCTTCCAGGTCGCCGGACGAGCCCTTGGCCTGGATGTCCCTCTTTCTGTTCTATCCAGACGGGAAACCCTGGAATCCAAAAAATCCTACCTGAAACGGTTGCTGGAAGAACGGAAAAAAGCCAGGAAAATCCGCCTCTACTCCGAGCCTGTCTACATCTTCAACGACTGAACCTGTGGAATGAAGCAGTAGACCGGTCATACTGATTCATTTCGTCTCTCCTCCGTTCACTGGCTTCAGGCGGTAGAAGAAGTTTTTCAATTGTTGGAGGAGCGGCTCGCCAGTCACAAGGAAGGCATCGTTATGCCCGCCTTTGAGCTCAAAGAATGTTTTAGGCTCCGCAGAAGCCTGATACAGCCTGAACCCGAGCTCAAAGGGGACCACCTCATCTTTCCGAGCATGGAGAAAAAGTTTGGGCATAGTCAGGTGAGGAACTTTTTTGAGGGAATCGTAGCGGGAGCGTGCAAGGAGAGAAACGGGCAGGAAAGGGTATGCAATTTTCCCTATCTCAATGATGGAAGGAAAACAGCCTTCACAAATCAGGGCGGCCACCGGAACACGAGTCGCTAAATCTATAGCAACTCCTCCGCCTAACGAACCACCATAAAGAATCATCCGCCCCGGGGGAATCCCTTTCTGCTGAACCAAATACTCATACATCGTGAGAGCGTCCACATATAATCCCTTCTCGGAAGGAAACCCCTCGCTTTGTCCATACCCCCGGTAATCAAAGATAAGAGTTTGAAGGTTCAGTTGCTGAAAGACCTGCAGACGCTTCAGACTATGGCTGATATTTCCCCCGTTACCGTGGAAGAACAGAATCGTCCAGGTCGCAGAAGGATTGGGTAGGAACCAGCCGTGAATCCTGACGCCATCTTCCGTCGTGAGGAAAACATCTTCATAAGCCAATCCAATATCAGCAGGCGTGGCTTCCAGCGTCCGTGTGGGAAAATATATCAGATAAGGCTCAAGAATTTGGAAAAATAACCAGACGCCGAGTAGAACAACCGCAACAATCAGGAATATAAGCAATTTTTTCATCCCACTCCTTACATTCCCATTACAAATTTTACCCTGAGTTTCACACTTCTGCTATTGTTCCCCCTTTCCCTCCTTCCATCCCGGGAATAGTCAACTACAGGGCATTTCAGCGATAGTGGCTGTGAACACACCATCACAACCGCAACCCAAAAGTTCACCCCCAGCAGTTCCACGCTATGGGGCGGAGTAAATCTGTCCGTCAGCGGGTCGTGAAAGGTTGTCTCGCAGTCCGCATACTGCACGATCAAGTAATGGCTACTCTCGGGCGGGTTTGAGTTCGCCTGAGTCCTGAAATTCTGACAGGTGGATTCATCGTAAGTGAAGGACCCCTGCCGATCGAAGATGTTACGAACATAGAAGGTGTTTGTCTGAGGGTCGGGGGATTTATACGCTATTTCTATGAAGGCATCATCGTAGGCGCCCTTGAGGGTATGTCCAATGTACCGAGGGTCGCCGCCCAGATACCGTTTCCAGGGATAAAAGTGGTCATTGTAGACATCCTCGTCTTCCCAGGCAGGTTTGGAAGCCATAGAAGTCCTTTGCACATAGATTTTCCGCCAGACGGTGAGGGAGTGGGGACTACCACAGCCCCTCCCACGCAGGCATTCCACCCGGAGGGCAGGGCGCC
>JBBIMK010000004.1:0-96724 GCA_037444445.1 bacterium
CAGGCACCAAACGGTGTCAAAATGGGTGTGATTTTAACCCTGTCAAGAAAAAAAAGAAGTTTTAACGGTTCATTAGCGAATAAGTTGGACTTTCCTGAGCGCGGTGCAACAGCGTCCATATACGGATTTTCAGGTGATTTTGCCATAGAAAAGCCTGTATGAAGGGATGTTCCATTGCCATAAGGGTGACGGGTTTATGGAGGTTCAGGCGTATAATGATAATGGAATGACCGGAAGGTGATAGAAATGCGGATAAGGCAAATTTTGAGAATGGAGGGGCAAATGGGATGACCCTCAAAAGAAAAGAGAAGGGGGGTTGCAGAAAAAGAAAAAGGGAGTTATGATGATGGTAGTGATGGCTTTGGTGGTGATTTCGGGGCTGATGGCTACGCCGATGCGGACGGAAGCGCCAGAAGAGGGCATAGTAACTCCAACTGCCACCAATTCAGTGAATTCCGGGGAATGCTCACTCACAAACTCAATGGCGAGACAGAAATTTTCTTCCCACGAGGTGGAAGACATTCAGTGTAATGAAAATCCCACCCAACCTTGCATGAGGATATACGATGAGTATAATCCTCAGTGTGGGCATGGGAAAAAACAGGATGCTACCCAATGTCCTGACTGTGACCCTTGCCCCGATACCCAACCCTGCCGTCTGGTGGATTTACAGGGTTGGTATTACAAGTATGACCCTTTACAGACGCCACCTGCAGAAGTATTCAATTGTAACTGCACCCCTAACACACCTCCCTGTAACGGCGGAGCAGGATGTGGAAGGCACACCCACTATGTGTTCGTTCCTACTCAATACTACTACAAAGCCTGCGCATGTGGTATCTATCGTCGGTATGGTGATACTGCCCCTTATCTTCAAGCTCATGAGCGAACTTGTTTGATGTGTTGTCTAGAGGGTGGGTGCAACTCCTGCACTGACGCGGAAGAATGTTACTGCGAGAATGATTCATACGGTCGAACAAAGGATGTTGATTGGGATGACCTTAGCCCCTGCCTTTACTGCCAGGTACCTTATTAACCATTTTTGAAAATGAGAGGTGAAGAAGAGATGAATCAAAATCTGAGGAAGTGGAAATCGCTGATATTGCCTGGCATTGTGGCTTTTCTCAGCCTGCTCGCCCTGACGATTTCTGACCATCTCCTTCCGGAACCTGTAATGGCAGAAGAAATCCGGATGGAGAATGTCGTTTTACCCCCCTGGGCGGAGCCCCGAAAAACCAGCGCCTTGTCAGATTCCCACCTAACTCCAGAAGAAGCACAGAAGAATGTAGAAAACCGAGTGGCGTATATTCAGGGGCTTTATTCCCTGCCGGATGCTGATAAATATGTCTTCGCTCTGGCGAACACACTCCAGGTGATGGTGAATCAATTTGCGATGTATGAAGCCCGTCTGCCCACTCTGGAAGAGTTTCTTAATTCTCCCTACAACAATTTGATGGAAGATGCCTGGATCAATCCTTATACTGGAGAAAGGATTCAGTGGACATCAGAGCCCATCCGCGGGCACCTGTATTATTCCTATCCTTCCCCTAACGACAGATTCGCACTAATTAGTCCTCTGGTGATTGTTCCCTGGATTCCCCGATTTGAAGGGGTCAGATATGAGTGGGGAGGTCCGGCCCCGGAGGGGGCAACCCTGGGTATCTGGGGCACCTGGCCTGGAAGCGACCCAGAATTGCCCAGACGCCAACGCTCAGAATTCTTTGATAGAATTTGCCAGAGGGAGTATGGTGTCGTCTGGTATCCCTGTCATGTCCGCAGGTACCACGCTGTGAAAATGAATTACTCGGAAAATGACTGGAGAACCCTGATGGTGACAGACGCCCTGGCGTTCATTTTCTCCCGAATCTTCTGGAGTTTTGAGACGGGATTGCCTGCCTCCCTGGATGAAATGCGGCAGAACTACTGGTGGCTTTACAATACGAACTTGAAAAACCCTTTCACCTCACATCCTGTAGAAGAGGTTCCTTTCGGCACCCTCTCTCCCGGAAACTTCGTCTATGGTTCGGATTATCAGAAGGGAATTGCTGCTCCGGAATTCATCCCCCTGGGTGAAAACGGCAAGTGGCTTTATCCCTATGATGAGAGCGGCGGTATCGTTACTGCTTTGAGAAACCTTTCCAGCGCAGATTACATTCGGGGGTTAGAGGGTCGTTCCTTCTGTGAGGCGGCACGGGAATTTATGGGGGAAGAAATATGGGAGCAAAAGGGGAGACATTATTGCATAGACAAACAGTTACTTTCCACCCCACCCCGGAAATAATTTTCTGAAAGCCACTCCCTTCTTTTCAGCCCCTTTCCCCAAGCCAAGCACGACCTCCCGAATGACCCTTTAGGGTCTGCCCCCAAGAGTGCATTTCCTATTTATTCATTTACTTGCCCCCTATTTGCACCTTATCTGCACCCCTATTTTCCGCAAAACCTGTTGGCAACTATCTCCGGGGTGCTAAAATAGTTACGATGATGGATGGCAGGGATGCCGGAAGCTGGAAAACAAAAGGGGGGGTAGAATGTGGGTCTTGTAAAAAGATAAAGGTGGATTGCTATGCTCCCCTTCCCTGGCCAGTCTGTGTCATATCGAACACGTGTAATGTGGTATATATTTGTACTACAGACTGCACAAGGTGTGGAGGAGGGATAAGGACTCAATTTGAGGCTGGTGGCAAAGAAACTTTTAAGGGTAAATTCAGCCCACTGCAGTTCAGCAAGTATCACAGCCATCGGCAGGCGATATTTCCTGGCAAACCGCCCCTACTACCCTAACGGTTACCTATTACTACCTCTGTAATGGAGAGATTTTATCCTTCTCAACGATTAGCTATGATGAAGAATTTCTGAACGAAGCCGTGGCTGCTACTCTGTTTATTCCGGAGCACCTCACCCAGCAAAATGACGGGTATACCTTTATGGTTTGTGAGTTTATGGACTCCTGATTTCTATTTTTTCATGCGAATGAAGGGCGGAATGCCAAACTCTTTTGATGAACTGGCAAACCTCTTTCCATTTTTGAGGAAAGTTCGCAATGAATTCACCGGGGGCTATGCTCAAAATGTGGCTCCAGAAACCCCTGCTCCGGTAACTTTAGCTATCAACCTTTCTACACGATAAGCAGGGGAATTACGACTCGTATGGTTTATGGTGCTACGGTTCGGATAACGGGGCCCTCTAAACGCACCTCAGGGAGCTGACGGAGGAAAGGTGCGGGGATTTTTCCTTCGGCGGACTTCTTCTATAAGAGCCGGGATGACGCGGTATAAATCGCCTACAATTCCATAATCCGCCATCTGGAAAATGGGGGCATTGGGGTCTGTGTTGATGGCCACCACCACATCAGAATCTTTCATTCCCACCAGATGCTGGATGGCGCCGGAGATACCGCAGGCGAAGTAGATTTTCGGGCGGACGGTTTTCCCCGTCTGCCCCACCTGATGGTCGTGAGAAATCCAGCCTGCATCCACCACGGCTCTGGAGGCACCCACCACACCTCCGATTTCCTGTGCAAATTCTTGTAACAGTTGGAAGCCGGCTTTATTTCCCAGTCCCCGCCCGCCAGAAACAATGATTTCCGCATAGGAAAGGTCAAAATGATTCTCACTTCCGGAGGAAATGAAATCTATGACACGGCTCGGCACATCCTCCTCAGAAATACCGAGTGAATGATGAATTACATTGTCAGAAGTAATCTCTCTGGGTCGTCTTGGGGGGATAGGAAATACCCTTGGACGAACCGTTGCCATCTGGGGAGTGTGCTTCGGGTTGGGGCACACAATCGTCGCCATCAGGTTGCCCGCAAATGTAGGACGAGATGCCAGTAACTGACGCATTTCTACATCCACATCAATCTGGGTGGAATCGGCGGTGAGTCCCGTTTCCAACTCCGTGGCGACCGCACCCGCCAGACTCCTTCCCAGCGTCGTAGCGCCTACGAAAAAAATGTTCGGATTATACTTTTTGCAGAGTGCGGATATCTTCTTCCGATACGGATAGACCCGATAATCCTTCAGCACCGGGTCATCTACCACATGCACCTGGTCCGCTCCATACGCCAGCGCCTCTGGCGGGATGTGGTCAATCTGATACCCCAGCACTACCGCCACCAGTTTCACCTGAAGTTTGTCCGCAACCACACGCCCGACGCCTAATAACTCCCAGGAAACCGGGTGCACCTCCCCCCTTTCCTGCTCAATAAAAACCCAGACATCTCCAGCCCTTTGCCCTTCTAATAAAATGACTTTCTTTGCCATCTCAGGACAAAACTCCAAATTCCGAACAGAGGTTGGGAATTTGCATATCCTACGCTTCAGTCGGCACTTTTTCTATCTCACCGCGGGTTTCCGCTTCGCGAGTGACTTTCCATTGCATCCGCTCCTGAAGAGCATCCAGCAGGAACGAAGCCATTTCTTCAACTCTACCATTCAGGCGAATGCCGGGCTTCTTCTCCTCGGGCACGAACACTTCTTGCACAATTGTGGGCGAGCCCTTGAGCCCAATTCGCACCTCCCCGGTTCTGTCAGGGTCCATATCAATGATTTTCGTATTTACTACAATGGGCTTGTACTCAGATGCCCGAAGGATTCTTTCAGGAGAAACCCTTTCCTCCTGAGCAATTTCGGGAAGCACCATAAAGAGAGCGGGAAGGCGAGCCTCCACAACCTCTATCCCTCGCTCCACCTGCCGATGAACCACCGTTTTATTCCTCTCAAAGTCAATCCACTCTATCTTGCGAACATAGGTGAGTTGTGTGAATCTCACCCGGGTAGCGATACCCGGTCCCACCTGAGCGGTGTCTCCATCTATGGTTTGCTTCCCCGTAAAAATTAAGTGTAAGGGCTCCTTTTTTCTCCCCAATGGGTCAAGAGAAGGCTGTTCATTCGCCGACTGCTCCCTCATCCTTTTGTGCCAGTCCACATCAAAGAAAGCCTGAATGGTTCGCCAGAGGGCGTAGGTGGTGGCAAGGGTGTCCGCACCTGCCAGCAGCCGGTCCGTCAGGTGAATTGCTTCATCACAACCCATGGCGATACACTCTTTCAACGCTTCCTCAGCCATAGGAGGACCCATAGTAAGAGCGGTAATCTTGCCACCGTAGCGTCGCTTCACTTCTACCGCGGCTGCCACCGCATACACATCATACGGATTCAGCACCGCTGGAACTCCGGTTCGGATTAATGTTCCCGTCGTCCGGTCAATTCGCATCTGCGTGGAATCCGGCACCTGCTTCACACAAACCAGATATTGTAGCATTTTCTCTTTTTCATCCCCTCTATCCATCCTATTTTAGCATACCCAGCGTAGTGCGTCCATCTACTTCTGGGTTCTACCCCCGGTCTCCTGCTCCAGGCTTTCTATCCTCCTATGATATTCTCTACTCTCCCCTTCTATGTTATAATTCTATAGGTTTTGAAAGAATAAAGAGAGGTTATATGGACGGGGGATTTACAGGGGTGAGGAATTTCGGGGTTAGCCTCCTGGCCAAAGAGAGGAGGAGGCGTGGAAGAGAGGTGAAACTTTATTTACTTCTCGGGTTTTTGCTTCTTACTCTCCTATCAACAGGAAAAGCCCTGGCAGAATCCATGGAGATAGGAATCGCCCAGAGGCCTGGCGAATTCGTCCCCCTATCTCTCACTTTCCGGGATGAGAATGGAACCTCCCTCAGTTTGCGCCAACTGGTGAATAAGCCCACCATCCTCGCCCTGGTGTATTACCGATGCACCCATATCTGCACGCCATTATTGACGGGACTGGCGGATGTGTTAAACCAGTTACCCGCAGAGCCCGGGAAGGATTTCTCGGTTCTCACCGTGAGTTTTGACGAAAATGACACGCCAGAAATAGCCCGCCAGAAGAAAAAGAATTACTTGAAACTTCTCCATAAGCCCTTTCCAGAAGATGCCTGGAAGTTCTTGACCGGCGATGCAGAAAATATCCATTCCCTCGCGGAAGCGGTGGGCTTCCTGTACAAAAGAGAAGGCGAAGACTTTGAGCACCCCGTGTCCCTTATCGTGCTATCGCCGCAAGGAAAGATTATCCGCTATCTTTATGGTGTTGACTTTCTACCTATGGATGTGAAACTGGCGCTGGTGGAAGCCAATGCTGGAAGGGCGGGACCCACCATCAGTAAGGTGCTCAAATTCTGCTTTTCTTACGACCCGAAAAGCCATAAACTGGTGTTCAACACTTTGAGAGTAAGCGGAACCGCCACCTTGCTTCTACTCCTGTCATTTGCCACTTTTCTCGCTTTTACCGGGAAAAAACGCGAAGTTCAAGGGGGGATAAAGAATGCCACCTGATGGAGTGCTGGAAGGAGTTCATCCGGGAATCAGTTTCTACGAACAAAAAGGGAGGTTCAGTGGAATTCTTGCCTGGATTCTTTCCACCGACCACAAACGAATCGGTTTACTTTATTTCTTTTCCATCCTCACTTTCTTTTTCATCGGTGTTGTTCTCGGATTCCTGATTCGCCTGGAACTCATCGCCCCTGGAAAAACCATTATGGACGCCCAGACCTATAATTCCGTCTTCACTCTTCACGGAGTGATTATGATATTTCTGTTCGTCATCCCGGGAATTCCTGCTATTTTTGGGAACTTCTTCCTCCCGCTGCAGATAGGTGCCCGGGATGTATCGTTCCCGGTGGTGAACCTGATGTCATGGTATTTCTACATCACAGGCGCTATTTTAGCCGTCGTTTCTCTGTTTACCGGCGGCGGTCCCGTGGACACAGGATGGACATTTTACGCTCCCTACAGCCTCCGAACCAATGCCAATGTGCCTCTGGCTGTGTTTGCTGTGTTTCTCCTGGGCTTTTCCTCCATCTTAACCGGCATTAACTTCGTTACCACGATTCATCGTCTTCGGGCTCCTGGCATGTCCTGGTTCCGCCTTCCACTATTCGTCTGGGCGCTTTATGCTACTGGCTGGATTCAGGTTCTTGCCACACCGGTGGTAGGAATTACCCTTTTGCTCATCCTTCTGGAAAGGTTATTTGGGGTGGGTGTATTTGACCCGGCAAAGGGGGGTGACCCAATCCTGTATCAGCATTTGTTCTGGATTTACTCCCACCCCGCGGTGTATATTATGATTCTGCCTGCCATGGGAATCATTTCAGAAATCATTCCTACCTTTGCCCGCCGAACCATCTTCGGTTATAAAGCCATCGCCTTTTCCAGCCTCGCCATCGCCCTGGTCGGCTCCCTCGTCTGGGGTCACCACATGTTCGTCAGCGGGCAGAGTTATACCGCCGACTGGATTTTTTCCCTCTTCACATTTTTAGTTGCCATCCCCAGCGCCATCAAAGTATTCAACTGGGTCGCCACTCTTTACAAAGGCAGTATCCATCTGGACCCCCCTATGCTGTTCGCCATGGCTTTCCTCTTCCTCTTCTCCATCGGAGGGCTAACCGGCATGTTCCAGGGCTCTCTGGCAACGGATGTTCATCTCCACGACACCTACTTCGTGGTAGGACATTTCCACTACATTATCTTCGGCGGAATGGGCTTCGCCTTCTTCGGCGGACTTCACTACTGGTTTCCAAAAATGTTCGGGAAAATGTTCAACAAAACCGTTGCTTCCTGGGCTTGCCTGATAACCTTCATCGGGTTTAACATCCTCTATTTCCCGATGTTCATCCTCGGCTGGGAAGGTATGCCCCGCCGATATTACGATTATCTCCCGCGATTTCATACCCTTCACCTCCTTTCCACCATCGGCTCCTGGATTCTCATCTCTGGCTTGATTCTGATGTTCGGAAACCTCGCTGTAGCCCTGTTCAAAGGGAAGAAAGCGGTAGCCAACCCCTGGGGCGGTGCCACCTTAGAGTGGCAAATCCCTTCCCCGCCACCCGCGGAAAACTTTGAAAAAATCCCCGTCATTGACCGGGGTCCTTATGTCTTTAAGGGTGCTGAATCGGTGGGTTGATGCGTGAATGGGTAAGGAGGGCATGATGAACGAAACCGCAGAAATGGTTCTGGAGCATCACAAAGATTACACGGGCGCCAAACTCGGAATGTGGCTCTTCCTCCTCACCGAAATCCTGTTGTTCGGTGGGATGTTCATCCTCTATGCCGCCTACCGGTATCATCATCCGGCGGAGTTTCACCAGGCCGCCGAGGAATTGAACCGTATCATCGGCGCCCTCAACACCCTCATTCTTCTTACCAGCAGTTTGACCATGGCTCTCTCCATCTCTGCCATCCAGAAGGGGCATCGCAAACTCTCCACTTACTTCCTCATCGCCACTATCTTACTCGGGTTTCTATTCCTTGTGAATAAATATATAGAGTGGAGCGGAAAGTTTCAGCATGGCATCTATCCCAATTCTCCAGAACTCCTTGCCCGTAGCCAGGGAGAAATTCTTTTCTATGGCCTCTACTATGCGATGACGGGCTTTCACGGCCTCCATGTCCTCGCCGGTATCCTCCTGCTGAATGTGATGCTGTATCTTGTGATGACCGGAACCATCCACAAGGGCGATTTCATCCTCCTGGAAAATTCCGGCTTATACTGGCATCTGGTGGACATCATCTGGATATTTTTATTCCCACTTTTCTACCTCATCACTTGAAGGGAGGGAGATAGAATATGGAGCATTCTGAAGCCAGGTTTCACATCAGTTATTACGGGGTCTACATTCTCGTCTGGCTGGCGCTGGTGATTCTAACTGGAATCACCGTGTTCGTAGCAGGGTTGAATGTGGGGCACCTGACGGTTCTCGCGGCTCTCTTCATCGCCGCCCTCAAATCTACCCTCGTCCTTTCCTACTTTATGCACCTGAAATATGAAAGGGGGGGCTTTCATATTCTGATTCCTCTCGTTTTGGTCACTCTTGCCATATTCCTCGGCTTAACATTCAGCGATGTGGCTTTCCGGTGAGGTGAAAGGGCAATGATATGGATTGGAACCGTAGGACAATACGGAAAAATGGTGGACCAGATTTTCCTGTATATCCTTACCATCACCCTTTTCTTCTTTCTGCTCATCACCGTTCTGATGGTCTATTTCGTTATTCGGTATCATCGGACGAGAAACCCGCAACCCGAAGATATTGAGGGAAATACCTGGCTGGAAATCACCTGGACCGTGGTGCCCACTCTTCTGGTTCTCACGATGTTCTTCTACGCCCTGACAGGGTTCAAGTTCCTGAAAAAAGCCCCGGAGGGGGCCATGGAAGTGAAAGTCATAGCCCGTCAGTGGTCCTGGCTGTTTGAGTATTCTGACGGTGTCAAAACCACGGAGTTGACCGTGCCTTTGAACAAGCCCGTGAAACTTCTCCTTTCCTCCCAAGATGTTATCCATAGTTTCTACATCCCGGCCTTCCGAATGAAACAGGATGCGGTGCCGGGAATAGAAACTTCTCTGTGGTTCCAGGCTGATGAAGCAGGAGATTATGAGGCCTTCTGCGCCGAATACTGCGGTCAACAGCACTCTAAAATGCTCACCACCGTTCATGTGGTTCCGGAAGAGCAATTTGCTACCTGGCTGGAAAGCCAAAAGCAACCCGTTCTCGTAGCCGTGAGCCCGGAGCGAGGCAAGCAACTGTATCAGGAAAAAGGATGCATCGCCTGCCACACCACAGATGGTTCTCCCCTCGTGGGTCCCACCTGGAAAGGCATTTACGGCTCCACGGAAAAGGTGTTCACCAGTGGAAAGGAGCGGGAAATTACCGTGGATGACGAGTATATCCGCAAGTCCATCTTAAATCCCAACGCAGATGTGGTGGCGGGGTTTCCGGAGAATCTGATGCCTTCTATGGAAGGGCAAATTACTGACGAAGAAATCCAGGCAATCATTGAATTCATCAAGAGTCTCAAGTAAAGAATCTGCGGGGTGGCTTCCTTCTGCCATATCCGCGGCGAATCAAACGGCAGAGGAACGGCTTTTCATAGACCATTTCCACGATTGGCTGACCATTCTTTTGAACCTCACCAAGTTCAAGATATCTCTTCTCGCCACCTTCACCACTGCCACCGGATATATCCTGTGCACCGGCCGGGTGACGACGCAAATTCTGGCGCCGGTCGCCGGCATTTTCCTTCTCGCCTGTGGTTCCTCTGCCTTGAACCACTACCAGGAAAACCGCATTGATGCCCGGATGGAAAGGACCTGGGCAAGACCTATTCCAGCCGGCAAAGTTACCCCACTTCTGGTACTGATTCTATCTTTCCTGTTGATTTTGACAGGCTCCCTCATTCTGCTTTACGGAGCCAATTCCAGTGCCCTCGCTCTGGGCAACTTCGCTGTTTTCTGGTATAACGGGGTGTACACGAGGCTGAAGCAGAAAACCGCTTTTGCAGTGTTTCCCGGTTCACTGGTGGGTGCTATCCCGCCGGCGGTAGGCTGGGTTGCCGCCGAAGGCTCCCTTTTTGACCCACGAATCCTTGCCCTCTGCCTCTTCTTCTTCCTCTGGCAGGTTCCACATTTCTGGCTCCTTTTACTCCTTTACGGCACTCAATACGAGAAAGCCGGCTTACCTTCCCTCACCCGGATTTTCACGCGGGAGCAACTCATCCGAATCACCTATATCTGGATTATTGCCACTGCTGTTGCCAGCCTCTTTTTGCCCCTCTTCGGAGTGACTCAATCCCCTTTCACCACTGTTTCACTGCTCATCGGGGCAATAGGGCTGGTTTGGTGCGCTACGAAGTTTCTTTTCCTTCAAGGTAGCAATGCTTCCTTCCGCCCCGTCTTTCGGGTAATCAATCTCTTTGCTCTACTGGTGATGCTTCTATTGAGTCTGGATAGCCTTCTCTCCTAACCACCCGGCAGAACTGGTTTCTTCTCCTCGGCAGGTCCTGGAGCCTCTGGCGGTGTGACGGGCGCTTCTACTTGCGGTTTCGTGCGCAGCGCCTCCGCTTTCTGCTTCATCTCCGCCTCCATCTGCTTCCCCCTCATCCAGAATAACCCGAAAATGAGAATTCCTACCACGACCACGACACCGATAATCAAGCCGGCAGTTTTTGACATCAGCCCGACACCTCCTCTCACTTTCAAGTTTACCACACTGGGGGTAGAAAATCAAGAGTGTAACCCTTGCGGAGATGAAATTGGCGGAATATGGTGTGGGCCTTCCTGGAGTCGAACCAGGGACCTCGCCCTTATCAGGGGCGCGCTCTTGCCTGCTGAGCTAAAGGCCCCCACTATGCCTGTGGCATCCTAATTATAAATCAAATCCTCTACCGTTGAAAGAAATGAAAGATATTTTTCGTTTGCTGAATAAAATTCAACAACCTGCGGGGGCACAACAGTAAGAACCTGTGCCTGCAAAATGTTACGGGGGTAAGCACTGGGTAGTGGCGTTATAAAAACTGCCCGGTCGGCAGCGATTCCGACGAAATGCAGGCCACCGGACATCATTATTAGAGGTCGTGAGGGGGAATGTCCAGAGGGTGTGGAAGCGGAAGTCATCGGCGCCCAGCGTGATTTCCACATAGTTATCACCCGTCGCTTGATCCAGATTATCCACAGCGGTGGAGGAGAAGATGGGAAAGCCGAAATCCACGGGCCAGCCATTGATGATGGCGCAGCGATTATCCGGAGTTTGTGACGATGGAATCTGAGGTTTACAAAGATTAAAGAGAGGGTCACGGGGGTCGGTATGTGGGTGATTTTTGCCATCCCAGTAGAGGGCATAGAGTTTGCCATCAAAGGAGCCGATGATGATGTCCGGCTCCCCATCGCCGTCCACATCGGCGATAGAGGGGGAGGCACGGACCACATCGTCGGTTTGGAAGGGCCAGCCATCATTCACACCATCATTGATGAGAACGCCCTGGAGTGCGACCATGCTCGCCAGACCATCAAAGGCGTAAATACTTCCGTTGTCCGAGCCAATCACCACATCCAGGAAGTTATCCCCGTTTAAGTCAGCGAAAGCGGGAGAGGATTCCACAGTTCCACCCGTCTGGAAGAACTGACTGAAAGAGCCATCGCACTCCACGAGGTAGATATTGCCGTTGTCGGCGCCGAGAATAATTTCCGGACAGTTGTTCTGGTCAAAGTCGGCGATAGTGGGGGAGGAACGGAAGGAAGTTGTAGGGCAGACGGGGAAGCCGAAAATGGGCTCGCCGCCACCCTGAGACACGGGCCGCCCGCTGGCGTCCCAGGCGTAGATACAGCCGTTGGTGGCCGCCACAATCAAGTCCTGATACCCGTCAGGACCCCCCGGGTTATTCGGCTGTCCAATATCCGCCACCGCCGGAGACGCCCGAACCGGCACACCTATCTGCTTGGGATAACCTGAAAGGAAAGGTGGAGTATACAACATCACCGGCGATTGTGGCTCACATTGAGGGTCATTTACGAAGGGAATAAACATGGCATCCGGTTTGCCATCCTGAGCGCCGTAACCAGCAGGACCTGCCACATCCAGGAACCGCCAGATGGCAATAATGCCGGATTCCGAGGCAGCCGCTACTTCTGGATACCCATCCGGATCCGGATCCCCTTGCAGGTTCACCACATCCAGCAGGGTTGGAGTTGCGGAAACGAAGCCGAGGAAATAGCCCAACTGGTGCGTGGTGAGTTGCGCCGCCAGCGTATGGGGAGAGTCACCCCAGCTCCTACCTTCCGAACGGATGACATAGACAGCATCCTGTCCACCGATAATGACCTGTTGGTCCACCATGCCATCCACCGCTACATTGTCGCTGACGAAGCACTCGTCTTCATCGGGATCGTAATAGAGATAACAGTAGTGAGTATTTCCGCCGAGAGTATTTCCGCTTTCATCCATCAGGATACCCATGGTGGGAGATGACCGAAACGCTACCGTTCCACCCTGACCCGGGAAGGGAAAAGGTATGTCACAATAGCTGAAGAAGGGCAGAGAAGGGGGAAAATCACCTAAAAAGTTCAAGATGACCAATTCATCCGTTTGAGTCACGGGCCAGGTGGCAGGGTGAAAGCCAGTGCCGGCAAAATTTGCGCCACCGGGCGTGAACACATACACCCTCCCCCCATAATCTGCGCCTGCTATCTCTCGGACATTATTGTTATTTGGAGGTGTGTTCAAATCTCCCGTGGCATTGGAAGACTTCACCCAACCCGTGGCACTCCGTGGCCAGGAGAAAGGCTTATAGGGTGGTGTTGCCCATGCCCGCACTTCGTCCGAGGGGTTGCTCTTCAAGTTTCCGCTGTCCACAGCCACCACCACATAGAAGTAGATTCCGCCATAGCAAACCTCGTCTATCTCATTGAAATTGGCATCCCCATCACAGGGCCTGCTGTCGGTGTAGGATACGGTGGATTTATTCAGTGTAGCGATGCGGTTACTATCTACGACAGGAACCGGGGAAGAGGTGGATTTATAGATTTCGTAGTGGTCTAAATCTGGCTCTGTGTTGGCTCTCCAGGTGAGGACCATAGAAGTTCCACCGCCTGGAAGGGGGCGGGGCGTGAGAACCACATCCTGGGGCGCTGACGGAGGCGTGTTCACGACGGAAGCATAGCCAGAATCCAGGGCAGAGGATAGCCCGCTCCGCCCCGCCGGGTTAAACGCTTCCACTTTATACCAGTAGACCGTGCCGGGAACCGCATTCCCGCCGTTTGCTGTTGTCAGGTCCCAATAGCACATATTGTCCGGAGGTAGACCCGTGCAGGACTCTCCCGGCGGGAACAGGTCGGAGCCAATTTGCAGGTAGGGTCCAAAAGCAGATTGGGAACGGTAGAGGTGATAATACTGACCCGGGGCGTTGGGGTTCGTTACCAGGGGCCAGAAAACCTCAATACGGTCCGAAAAGGCACCATCACTGGCGGTGATAGAAGTGGGAGCCGAAGGGGCGGAGATGGAAGTCCGCCCCAGGTCCCCGTTCGTGGGCTTGAAATCGCTCCAGAGGGTCCCGCTGGGTGTATCTACCCCGGCACGGACTCTGAAATAATAATCCGACCCGGGAGTAATGGAGTTGTCGTCAAAAAAGAACTCCAGGTCAGGGTCGCTATCACAATTGACGGTGCCGGTAGGGGCTCCGGGAATATTCACATATCCAGAGGTGGGGTTGATAGAGCGCCAGACTTCGTAGCGGGTGGCGCCAAAAGAAGAGTCCCAGCAGACGCGGACCCGGTCTGGAAAGGGCGTGCACCCCTGTGGGTCGTTGGGGTCCGAGGCGCACACGAAATTCGGTGGATTCGGCGCCGCAGGCGCCGCATACCCGGTGTCTGGAGATGCATTGGGGCTGGAGCCAAAATTGTTCTTCGCCACCACGGTGTAGCAGAATGTGGTGCCGATGATGGCTGGAGGTTGAACATCATCAAAATAGTTCTGAGTGGCAGGAAGGTCGGGGCTAATGGGTGTGTAAACCGTAGAGGGGTTGCAAGGAACATCCCCGCGCAAAACCTGATAGGTGATCGCACCGGGTGTAACATTCCAGGTGATACGAACGATGCCCGGGCGTGTGGTATCCCCATCCGTGGCTTGCACTCCCGTAGGCGCGGGGGGAACGGGAGGAACGCCTCCCGCAAACCCCCAGCACTTCAACTCGTTCGTGTTCAGGTCCACCTCGCACTCGCTGAAATCAGAATCCAGATTTGCATCCACGCCCGCCGTCTTCACCCAGTAGTAGTACACCACACTCTGACTGACCTGGGAATCCTCGTATTCGTTCACATTGGGGGTGGCGATGAACAGGTCATTCGGCGATGGAGGAACAGGAGCCTGGGTCCGGTACACCTTGTAAAGGCTGAAACCGGACACCGGGTCCCAGGTAATCTTGATGGCGGTATCAATCAAATTCCCGTTCGGGTCTACATAAGCACCCCGGGATGCCTGGACATTGGATGGTTTGACAGGCTTCCGCCAGCCCGGGTCAGTCGTAGAGGGGGCACTTAATCCGATGGGATTTCCTGCACGCACATAATAAGAATACTGAACGCCCTGCAGAGCCGTGGTATCCGAAAAGGTTACCGCAGGAGAGGCAACTTCTCCGATGGCTTGAAACCCGCTGGGGGGATTCTGTCGGCTCCGATAAATGCGATAGAAAGTGGCATTGGGAACAGGATTCCAAGAGATGTCCACCCGGTCATCATAAAGCCCATCGGTGGCGCTCACCCCTGTGGGAACAGCTGGAGGCGTCTCCACCGCTGAGGTCGTGCCCACATCAGGGGCAGACAGGTCGCTGGCGCGATTGTTTATCACCACGCGAACCTTGTAATAAAATTGCGAACCCGGTGGAACAGGGTCATCATAGAGTTTGGCACCGGTAGTAACGATTATGCTATAAGAAGAATCTGGAGTCTGGGTGAGAGAGCGAAAGACTTCATAAGTGGCGTTCTGGTCCGACACCCAGGAAATCCGAATCACATTCGGAAAATCACCATCCGTAGCCTGAACATTGGTGGGAGGCAGAGGTTTTTTCCAGCCCTCATCCACAGCGGCGGACAGGTCGCCAAGAAACGGATTATCGCAGGTATTATTGATTTCCCGACCGGATTTTACACGATAATAATACGATTGGGCAGGCTGGAGAACAGGGTCCTGGTCTTCATAAGCAGTGGTGGTGGTGAAAGCATTGATGGGTGCATAGGGACCACTGGGAGCAGGCGCTCGGTAGACCTGATAACAGGTGGCATTCACGACCGCCGACCACGACACCACAACTTTGTTCGTGAACTCCCCGTCCGTCGCAGACACCGTTAGAGGAGGAGAAACCGGGCTGGTATTCAAGTAGCCCTGGGCTGGCTCGCTTTCCGGGCTTGCCCCGTATAAGTTGAAAGCCTGAACCCTGTAAAAATACGAAATGCCACCCTGTAATCCAGCGGTATCATCATACACATTCAGCGTCAGGTCGCCATCTAATTGAACCCACGAATTAGGGTCAGCAGGGGTCGTCGTTCGGAAAAGTCGGTAATGCGTGGCATCGGGAATGGGTAACCAGGTAATGTGAATTTTTTCGTAGAACTCTCCTCTGGATGCTTGCACGTTCTCAGGTTTGGGAGGAGGATTTCCACCGACATACCCGGAATCAAAGGAAATAGAGAGACCCGAGAACCCTGCCGCATTCCCCGCCTTTACCCTGTAATAATAGGTTTTCCCGGCTTCCGCGGTGGTGTCATCGTAAGATGTGGTGGCAACCGTCCCGCTCAACTGAGTATAGTTCAACTGGTTCAGGGAACGCCAGACTTGATAGACTGTAGCGCCCACGGAAGGGGTCCAGGAAATTTTTACCCGGTCAGTAAATACCCCTTTCGTCGCCGAGATAGAAGCCGGTGCCGCTGGCGGATTGGCAGATGGCTGGGGGCCACCCCCTCCACCCTGGTTACAACCCGTCCATATCAAAAGCCCTGCGCTCCCGAGTATTATTCCCGGGAAAATCCACCGAACTATTTTTGTATTTTTCACTTCATCCACCTCCCTTCTTTTTTTCCTTCAGTGTAGCAAAGTTCCAGTGCTTATTGCTTTTCCTCATTTCCTTTCTATTCCTCCTCATCCCTCTTCCCCTGTTCCCTCTTCCCTCCCCTTCTTCCCTATGGACAAACCGGGGGAGTTCCCTCAATGAAGAAGCAATCGTGGGTATTGCCGGTGAAGGAATTGGAGCCACCGAAGTTCTGGATTCCATCAATATTGAAGGCAGAAGCCCCCTTCTCCAGGAAGCCGGCATAGATATTATTGGACTCAAAAATGGTGTTGTTAATCTGGGGCCAGGCATAGTTCTGCAGGGCATTTGCCGGGTTAGTGGGGTCACAGCACGGCCAGTAGCCGAGAAAGGACCAGTCCACGGGGTCGCTGTTTACCGCCAGGGCAAAGGGCGTCGGTCGGCCAGTGCCATTGGCATACACTCCATTGGTGGCGGAGAAAGCAATCCGGGAAGCACCCGGCTGGGTAGCATGGATATAAGGCGAGGCATTCACCATGTAAATCGCTCCTTCAATGTTGCTTCCTCCATAGAGAACCTGAGAGTTTAAGAGGTCGCTGACTGCGTCGTAGGCATCCACCCCGAGGCGGCAAACCAGAATCGTGCCCGGGACGAAGGCGCAGGGCTCCGGGTCCGCATCGTCATCTGCACTCCGCAGAGAATCATACCAGTCCCGACTATCCTCGTGGAAGCGGATGGCACCCCAATCCCCTGGCAGGGGCATACCGGTCGTCCCATCCGAGTCGCCAAAGAAGGAATCATCCCGGATGGAAGTGAAAACGGTATTGGTTGCCCGAAGAGCGGAATGAACCTGGATATCTATGGCTTCCTTGCTGTATCCAGGGTGTTCCGGGGTGGTGAGGAATTTCACCACCGTGTCCGTAATGCGGAGAATCACCCGGGACTGCAGTGCGTCCTCAGTGGGATGATTGACCCGTCCCAGAGCCGCATCCGCGTCCTCCTGAAGAATCAAGAGGTCATCCCCCACCACATACACAATGTCATTCTCAAAGGAACGCCACCAGGCGTCATAGCCCGTGGCATCGGGTTGCATATCGTATGTATCTGGATTAGCCGGGTCCAGGCTTTCCGGATTTCGGTCGTAAATCACTCCCCGGGTGAGACGAATGATATTGAGGGTGTTAGGGTTAGTAACCGGGGTGGGCTGGAAGAAGTTGCCGGGATTCAAAGTGATGAAAGGGGGCATCAGAATCGGATACGGGTCGTTATCTGCATAGCAGTTATAATCGTTTGCCACCGGAAGAGTGGTGGTGCAGGCACCAGGGGTTGCGGTAGCGGGCGCCCCCAACCCCACCCCCGGGCTCGTCAGGTCCATCTTTACCCGGCTGACCAGTGAAAGAGCCCCCGGATTTAATACCAGATTATCCGGGTCAATTATATCCTCCTCTATGTCTCCCATCACAAAGGCTTCATCGTAGTCAATCCACAGCCCGTTGCGATGGTTCCGGACCATAGAAATCCGCTGAAGAGCGGGAGAGGCTTGATATACATACACGCCAGAGCCCGAATTGTCCACGGAAACAAAGTTATCCACGACCGTAATGAGGACATTGACGATGGAGATAACGCCTCCCGTTTCCTGATTCCGAAACCTCAGCCCATCCCCACCATTATTCCGGCTGATCGTATCCGTAATCTGGCTAAAAATAGGGGTGGTCGGGTTGTTGTCAATACAGATGAAAATGCCATGATTGGCATTATTTTCTACGGTGAGTTCATCAATCTGGAAGCGCTCGGGATTGTGCAAATAGACCCCCATGCGCATGCCGATAGGGTCCTGGACGCCACAGAGGGCAATAGATTGAGGCATAGCGGTTCCGTTGTGAGCCACCCGGTGAGGGAAAACCGGGTTCAGGAATGAGTTCACAATCGTGGGGCGAGAACCCTCCACCTCTACCCCGTTAGCCCCATTGTCGTGAACATAAATGGCATCCAGGTGTGTCAAAACCCGGGTGACCACATAAATTCCCCTCTGCCCGTTGAAGGCGGATTCCGTCTTCAAAACCCGCAGGGGGCTGTCCCGAATTTCTATTCCATTGGTGGTATTATTGAGAATATTGGATTCACTGATTTCGAGGTTGAATTGATTCTGCCCGTATATCCCGTTGGTCTTGCTGTATTGCACCACCGTGCCGAGGAGGGTGTAAAGGGAAGTGGGAAGGGAAGGGCCCTGGAAAATCAGGGCGCCCTGGGCGCCACCACCGCCACCGTAGAGGATTTTCACATTGGATAGAGTTCCAGACAGTTGCGTCTTGATGAGGATAGACCCCCAATCCCCCGGAGCCGGAGAGGTAGCCACGCCATCCCCGTTCGTATCCCCACCGCTGGCGTCATCCCTGAAAGAAGTGAATATATTGCGATTCAAGCGGGTGCCGAGGCTGGTTAACACACCGTCCACTACAAGCCCCGGATTCTCCCCGAAGGGCTGCTGGTCAAAGAACTTAATCAGCACATTTTCCATCAGCCGGAGTTCCACCCCCTGACCCACAGTAATCAGACCGAGGGGAACATAGGGAATGACGGCGCCCGTATCCAGAGAGTTCATCACTCCCCAGATGGCTACGGGGAAGGTGGAAGGGATGGGACCGGGATAAATAGCGACTGCGTTATAGCGATTCTTCCCGGCACCGGTGGCGACGAAGGTGTTTGAATTTTCCAGCCCCGAGCCCGTGCGGAGGTAAAAGGGCGGAATGATGAGAGGGAAAGATTGGATACCCGAGAAGGTATTATTCCGAATGATGGGGTTGGTCTTCGCTGGGTCCCCGTTCCGGTCCACCACAATCGCCGCCGAAGCGCTATCCGAAATCAGCACCGAGTCCACAACCGGGCTGGAAGAGAGGACCCGAATGGCTCCGTTGAAGAATGGAGCAGAGGGGGTATCCGGAAGGCCGGCATAATAGATTTGAACCCCTTTTAAGCGTCCAGCACCGTCCGCATCAAAGAGAATCCCTGCCCAATCTCCTGCTGCCGGCGTGGTGGCGGTTATATCTCCGTTCGTATCCCCCCCACGGCTGTCATCCTTTCCAGAGGTGAGCACAATATCAGAGCCCCCCGCCACATCAGCCACCAGATTACCCTGCACACGAAAACCAGCACTACTACCAGCAAATTTCACCAGCAGAGGCCTGGATGGGTCAGAAGGGTCAGAGCGCAATGTCAATTGCGCCGAAGGGGCAATCCTTATCTCCTGCGAAATCACATACGGAATCGGTTGAACATCCCAGACAACGGAAAGAGGAGCAGGAATCGTGAATTCCGCGGGTGTAGCACCTGAAACTTGAATCCCCTGGTAGCGATTCCCCGCATAAGTGTTGGTGCTGGGAACTGGCAGGGAAAAATAAGGGGGCATAGTAATGGGATAACCCCCGTTATCGCGAATGGTATTGTTGTTGTTCAGAGTGGGAGTTAACTTTGCCGGGTCACCGTGTAAGCGGATGCCATCGGTGGCGCTGAAAGCGATGGTGCAATTTCCGAAGGAAGGAGATGCGGAATCAATATCCACAGCGGCGGAAGCACCGCTTCCCCCTGCGTATAGAATGGAGGTATTCGTGAAAATGCCCGTGGAATCGGGAAGGAAGAAGAGCCCCTGCCAGTCGCCGGGGCGAGGTGCCTGCGCCACCCCATCGCCATTGCTATCCGCTCCCGTGTCATCTGCAAAGGAAGTGAAAAGGGTGCCGTCGGCATCTAACTGCCCTTCCACCTGGAAATTCCCCGTGGATTTTTGAAATTTCACAATCACGCCGGGGGCCAGTTTCAGTTGCCCACCTTTACCCACCCGCACGCTATCCAGAATTACATAAGGGAAAGTAAGAGGATTCCAGGTGACGAGCCCTACCTGCGCCAGCACATCGCCCTTCAGAACTGCGATAGCCTTATTCGTGTTATCCGGCAAGATATTGTTCCCGGCAGGAACAGAATAGAAGGGCGGAATAATCACGGGGAAGGCTCTATTTCTGCTAATCGTATTGCCAGTGAAAGTGGGGCGGAGGGCGGAGGAGGAGCCGGAGAATTTCACTCCGGAGGACACGCTGTCCACGATAAAGGAATCCACCACCGTGGGGGAGGAGGAGAATATCTCCAGGGCGGCTTCTGCACCACCACCACCGGCGAAGAAAATCTGAGCCCGCTGGAGACGACCCGCAGAGCCAGCGCCAAAGAAAATCTGCGACCAGTGCCGGTCATCTGGAACCGGGGTTAGACCATCCCCGTTTGTATCCCCACCAAAGCGGTCATCCCACAGAGAGGTGAAGACCACATCCGTCGCATTGAGGGCACCTCCGCTGAGCGCAATTCCCGCATCCGAGTTCAACTTCACTATCGCTCCATCACTCACAGTCAACTGGCCCCCCACCGGAACCACGAGAGTGCCCTGAACTGCATAAGGAATCCCCAGAGCCTTCCATTCCGTGGGCACAGAAACGGTGCCCCCTTCCACCCGGATGGCTTGCGTTCGGTTCCCTGAGAACACATTGTTGCTGGCGAGCCCGCTGAATGATGGAGCCATCACCACCGGATAGGTGCCATTCTGCTGGAAGGTATTTCCCAGTATCTGAGAGCCTATCGCGGTGGCCGTAACTCTAACGCCAGCGGAAGCGCTGTTCCGTAAGATGGAGCCCGTGAGAACCACATTATTTGACTGGATGTCTATCATCTCACCGGTATTTCCGCCTCCGAACTCAAAAACGGTATTGAGGAGGTTACCGGATGAGCCCGACAGGAAGGAAATGGAGCCCCAGTCGCCCGGGGAAGAGAAGCCGGCATTTTCCAGGCAGAAACCCTCGGCAACGGAAGTGAACACGGCACCGGCTGAAGTGTTCAACCGACCGCTCACCACGAGTTTCTTCCCCTGGAAAAACTTTATCCGAACATTCCCGGTGGTGCTCACCGTTCCCGTAATCGTAATGTCATTCGTGATGAAATAAGGGCTCTCGCTCTCTGTCAGAACCCGATTGCTGATATTCTGCGACAGAGCGGTGCCACAATTCAGCAGGAAAAAACCCAGAGGGGGTGTAGTGAGCAGTGCATTCCCCGCCTGGTCAAAAGCCCTGGCAATCAGCGTGTGAGGGCCTGACATTTCGGGCTGATCAAAAGGAGGGTTTAGAAAATTCCATTCACAGGTCCACGAATCACTCCCGTCCCGGTCCACATTATCCTTCGGGGTTGCGGTAGAGTTATCACAAATCAATTTATGGTTTTCATCCGCTATATCATAGAAGAAGTGAACCTCGGAGATATTGGGGTCAAAGGCTGCGACTTCCACCACCAGCGGCGAGGGAGTGGCCCTGTTGACCTGGATTCCACTGGCAGGCTTGAGGAAATAGATAGTGGAAGGGCTCGTATTATCCACCTTCAGCGTGATCTGTGTGGAGCCGAAGTTCATCGCCGCATCCGTAACCCTGACACCAATGGCATGGGGACCATCGGTAGTTGCACGGGTGTCCCAGGTAAAACTGAAACTTCCATCCGGGTTCACCGCATTGGTCTCGCCTATCTCCAGCGTCAGCGTCTGGGAATCCAGAAAGGGCTGGAAAGTGGCTGGGGGCTGGAAAGTGAGCACCCGTCCAGTAATGGGCACCCGCCCCCCCACCACGCTCAACGGCTCCGGACTGAGTAGACTCACCACCAGATTGGAAATGTTGATGACGATGGTTTTCTGAACCGTTCCATTCGCCTTCCCATCAGATACCGTCGCCGTGATTGTGTAAGATATTCCCGGCGTCGCCGGAGCAGTCCAGGACACAGTGGGCCCTCCATTGATGAAGATACCGGAAAGGTTATCAAAAAGCCCTCCGGTAGCCGCCCAGGAATAGGTCAGTGCGTCATTATCTGCATCCACCGCTGTAGCGGTGAGATGAGTGACTCCCCCGGGTCCCACAATCGCCGGGTTCATCGTCAGACCCGTGATAACCGGCGGAGTATTGGCGGGCGCTATCGGCCCCGGACCCCCACCGCCATTGCAGGCAGTGAAAACCGAATAGAGGGCAAAGAGAACCACGATTCCAACAGCTCTTTTCATTGTCAGCCACACCTCCCTTTTGGCTCTTTTTTCGGTTTCATCTTTCTATTTCGCTCCTTTTTTTCTCTTCCCTGTCACCTTATCCATCCTCACTCCTCACGGAACGAGAGTGGCTTTGGCGCTTTCAATCGGCGGAGCGACGACAATGACCTCCGCAGGAGAGGAGGTAACAGCATCTTCCGCCCGAACATCAAAATTAGAAGTGATTCGTGCCCAGAATTGTAAGGGTGGAAGAGAAGGACCCGCACCTCCGCCACCATTGCAGGATGTGAACAGCCCCACCGCCACCAGAAGGACAAGGGCAGTTGCCAGAAGGCTCCGACGACGGAAGCCCAATCCCAGCCCGGCCACCAGAGTCAGGGCAAAGAGCAGGGGAAGCCCACCTGCCTTGCCGGTGTGAGAAGTTGCCCCGGAGATGGGGGCTCCTATGACTCCCGCTGATGCGGATAGGTTACTGGCGAAATCATAGGTTACTACATAAGTGCGGGTGGTGCCTTTTGGAATCACCTCACTCACCGCCAGCGTCAGGTCCGCAATGCCATTGTCATTCGCATAGTAACCGGTAGCCAGAGGGGTAGTGCCATTGGGCTTCCCATCCCCATCCGTATCCGTCCACAACTTCACCAGGATATTGGGGTAGGCATCATTGCCGGTACCCTGAGCGAACAGGCTAAGCCCTTTCAGACGGATATCGTTGCCGGTGGGGTCTGCGGTCATCTTCAACTGGAGCATGCTCACTTTCATGTTGCCCGGATAAACCTGAATAAATTCAGGAATGACTCCGCCCTTTTCCACCTTCAAAGAGGCGGTGGCAGGAGAGACGGGATTCACCAACGCCCTCAGGGAATCGGCCTTTGTGCCATCTCCGCTGGAAACCATATTCAGAATGAAGGTCTGAATCGCGCTGGCGGAAGTCGGTGAAGTGATGCGTAACTGTAAAGAGTTCGGGAACTGCGGGAAAGAGCTGCCCGGTGGGATGACAGGGGTCTGACCCAGGAGCACATTATTGTAATAAACGCCCACGGCCCAGCCCGGAGGGGGTGACCCCAGGAAGTTGAAGGTATACAGGTCGTTCACATTTCCGGTGTTCACAATAGTGATGTCAAAGTTAGCGGTATTGCCGGGGGGAGCGAATTTAGAGGAAGAGCCGCCGGCGCCGGAATTGGGTGCCCCGATGATGCCCGCTCCATTGCCGTCAATGGCACCATCCACACCATAGCGAATTGCCTGGATATTCGCTCTCGCTTCCAGGGAATCCGACTTCGTCGGGTCGCCCTGGGATACCGCATCTACAATAAAGGTCTGGCTGATGTCATTCCCCAGGAAAGGTGGAGTCGGTTTCGTCACTTTGAAGGTGAAGCTCATACTTCCGCCCGCAGTAACAACCGGCGTGATGTAGCCCGATGCCCGGTCTGCGGTGCCATCATTCAGAACCGCCGTGAAGCCCGAAGGCGTTACCCAGGTGAACTGGTAGGTATCCGAGGTATTGCCTGTATTCCGGAGTAGAATGGAATAACTCGCTGTCTGTCCGTCTACAACGGTTTTCGTAGAAGAGCCACCCAGTCCTGTGCCGGGAGCGCCCTGGATGTTATTTCCATTGTTATCCACCTGCAGGTCTGTTCCGTAGAAGATATTAGGAGGAGTCTGGCGGGAGGTAACTGCTTTCACTGCGTCGGCAGCACCCGGGGCGGAGAGGCTACGCACCTGAACCGCCACCGTCTTCGTGGTGCCGGAGGCCTGTGATGTAGGAGTAACCTCCAGACGCACGACCCTGTAGTTCCCGGTACTGAATGTCCCGGTACGCCAGCCGGTAGAAGTCAGCAGCGCGGTAATTTCAGAGCCCGATGCCTCGTCAAAGTAATGAATGTCCCAGCCATCGGAAGTGGGAGGAGTGCCCGTCAATAGAAACTCGTCCTCCAGCCCGATATTTTCTGCGAAGATATAGTAGATTGCTGGGGAGCCTGTGTTGGCTACCCGGCTCAGGCTCTGCCCCGTGGCGTTTGTATTGATAATCCTCCGGCCGATGGCGCCGTTGATGTCGTTATCCTGGTCAATGGATAAGTCGGGCATATAACTCAGCCTCGTTCGGGCTTTCACCGTGTCGCTCCGGGTGCCATCAAAAACGGAAGTGGCGGTGAAGGAAATCTCCAGAAGGTCGCCGAGGGAGCCGGAAGCGGCAGTAACCTCCCCTCGGAAGAAAACTTCCTCATTCCGGTTCAGCGTGGCAGTAATATAAGAGCCAGCGGTCACAGCCCCCGTAATGTCAGTTCCACCGGAGATAGCGTCGTAGTATTTCACATCCCATTGCCCGGAACCTGCGGTGCCAGAAATCCTCATCTGGTCCGATGTATTCCCGTCATTTTGAACCCTGAAGTAATAAGTGGCGGTAACACCCGGACCCGTATCGCGGGACACAATCTGGGTGGGGTCAAAGAGGTTATTGCCGATGTAATCAATGTTGTCGCTGGAGGCGAGGACATCCGGGCGGTAGATGGGTCCCACCACGGATTCTGCTATCACTTTGTCTGACTTCTGTGGTTCCTGAACCGGCGTGAGTGTGATGCCCGGTGCAAATGTATCGCCCGCATTCAGCGTGTTCACATCTGGAGTCACTTCCAGGCGATAAATTCCGGAGAGGCTGAATTTCGGGATCTGGACTGTATAACCGCCGAGGATAGCGGAAGTAATGTCCGCCCCACCCGTCTGCTGAGTGTAGTATCGGGCGGTCCAGCCAGCGGGAGGCGCTGTATCCGCCCTCAGCGTGAAGTTGCCCAGCACATTCCCATCGTTCTCCAGCCAGAAGTAATAAGTAAGAGTCTGCCCCGTCGTGGCCTGCTGAAGCGTCTGATTCTCCACCGGGTCCGGTGGGGTGTACACATCATTCCCGATGCGCATAGAAGGCAAGGGCTGTAAGCCAATGGACAAATCCGCCTGGCGGAACAGGATGACCGTCGTGTGAGCCTTCACGGCATCCACCTTCGTGGCATCGCTTACAGAAGTAGAGGTCAGAAGAACATCGTAGGAAGCGTTGCCTTCCACCGTTCGGTCAGGAGTGATTTCTATCCGGATGTCCTGGGTTCCAGCCTGGGGGATGGCAAAGACCCTGCCTGCGCCCATAACCGACCCGGTGATGTTATTCCCGCCGGTGAAAGCATCCCAGTAAGTCACGGTCCAGCCCGACGGGTTCGTTTGCGGACCTTTTACCCGAACATTATCCGTGGTGTTCCCTTCATTCTCCAGGCGAACATAATAGGTGGCGGTTGCATTGTTGACGACGGTGAGAGATTTCGTTTGATTCGTTCCGTCAGAGTTATAGATGCCATCGCCAACCGCATCCGAAAGCCCGGCATCTGTGGCGATGAGACCATCAATGCTGTAAAAGATTCTGGCAGAGGCGCTGGCAACCACCACATCCAGAACGGCTTTATCCGCATCGGAGGTTGCGGTAACAGGGATGGTAAAGGTAACGCCACCCGGGGCATTGGAGTTGATGGTGAGTTCCGCACGAATGGTGGTGGATGCGGATACAGCGAGGGTGCCGGTATTCCATCCCGCGCCGGCAATCTGGGCGGTAATATCATTCCCGCCCGTCTCCGCATCGTAGTAAATAAGAGTGCATCCGGCGGTGCATCCGTTGGGCTGTGCCGGAGCGGTGACGGTGAAACTATCAGCAATCACGCCGTCGTTTTGTATCTTCACTACAAAAACGGTGGTGATGGGACCCGCCTGCACATCCACCTCCCGGTAGGCGGTCTGGTTGGTTCCATCGGTGTTATAGACATTATCGCCCTGGAAAGTCGGGTCGCCAGAAATCTTGATTTGCCCATCCGCACGAGATTGTGAGTAGTCCATCGTAATATCATCTAAAATCACCTGGAGTTGGCCGTTGGAATGGAGGAAGGCGCGCCAGTAGATGTTTCCCTGGTAGGGGAATTGACGGATATTGGCAGACACATCGGCGGTGGGGGAAGCCTCATCGTAGGTGCCGTTAGAGGCTATCCAGCCCGCCCCACCCCAGCGATACCAGTTCGTCCCGTCTGCAGAAAGGATATAGCGGATTCCCGCATTGGGAAGCCCCTGATAAGTCCCCGTTTCCTGAAATCTCAGGAGAGATGCGAAGGCGGGGCGAACCGCCGTATTCTCTATCATCGGATTAGAGGTAGGATACCTCGTCTGCAGTCCGCTAATAGTCTGCGTCAGGGAAGGCGTAGGAATCGCATAAAACTTCACCGAGTTCGCCTGGTTTAAGGGGGCAGTGTTCGGTGCACGGTTGTAGCCAGGAACAGTATACCTTGTGCCCCCTACACCCCGACCAATAGCCACCACAGGAGGACAGGGATAAGAGGAGCAGGGAGTAAGATAATTGCCCGTAATATCTGCATAATCAAACTGGATATTCCCGTTCCGGAACAGCCGGACCTGATATTCATCGGTTCCGTCATTTCCATAGGGGTGAGCACACCATCGGATAACGACTACAGTTGAATTCGGAGAAGGATTCCGAAAAACACCCTGCTGGGAACAATTGTCACTTCCAACGCCGGACCCATTCCACTGGTCCTGGGCATAGGGGTCAATGACACGACTATTCAGAGTTCCTGACCAGGCTGAATCATTTAAAGATGCCCACGGGCAATTCGGAGTGCCTGAGTTAGAAGTGTTTGGCATAACGCAACCATTGGCATGAATCCGGATATAGCGGTAGCGGTTAGTGCCCCAGTATGGGAAGTAAGTACTTCCAAAGTAAGTGCTTAAATCTATGCCAGTTACGCCTTCATCCCCAAGTGTTCCGATAAATGTGCTGGCTGATGGTGGGTCGTTAAAGCGATTGGACCCCAGGTTCGCCAGAACATAATCTACGGGAGCAGTGCCGGGATAAGAATCCGGCACACCGGCGCCGAACATCGCTTCCACATCAGTCGTGCGACCAGAGCAGGATGCACCAATATTCCCGAAATACATAAAAATATCCGTCGTTTGCCCGGTGGGAATGCTGGGCACACGAACCCAGAAAGTAGCGGTTTGACTGCCAGCCGGAGAAGGCGTCCAGGTTGCAAGATAGGTGGTCAGAATCGCCCCGGTGGAGTCGGTGAAACAGATGTCGCTATTGGATGTGGTAGCACCATAATAACTCCAGAAATCGGTCTGATTGGAACCTATATCCACCCTCACTAACTGGTTCGTGTAACTCGTTCCAGTAGTATTTCCAATGCTAATGGTTTTCCGAACAGGCCAGGGAATCAGCCAGGGAGTATTTTCAAACAGACTTGCCACACCTCCACTGACCACAATTTGACCCGGTGGATTGACGGTATAATCCCCCGCATTGGAAAAGTCCCAGGTGGTGGTAGCCCCCATCAGAAAAAAACTGGTGATGAGAGCAAAAAAATTAGATAAAAGCCTCCTGTTTACGCCATTTGCCATTTCTGGCACCTCCTTTCTATTTTCAAGGTTAAATTTTTCATCTTCCCCTTCTCCATTCTTCCCGCTCTTCAAATAGTTCAATCAGGGGAGTATCCGGCGATTCGGGGCGAGGTCCCAGCACTCCTTTCTTCGGGTCGGGAATCAAGTCCAGCCTTTCTAACACAATCTGTCCCAGCAAAATTTTCCCGTCCGGCTCCACGATGGCATCAAATTCTCCCTGCCTGCCCAGAATTTCCAAGATAATCCCATAAGCCACCTTTCTGGATGCCCTCCGACCATCTGCATAGGCCACCGTCGTTTCCTTCTCAAAATAAGGGAGTTGTAATTTCTGAGCCACCTCTTGCGGTATCACCAGAGAAGTGGCCCCGGTATCTACTAACCCTTCCTCTTCCATCACTTGAATCTCTGAGGCTCTCCGAATGCCTTTCACATATTCCAACTGATGCGCCATACTCCACAATCTCACTTTCGTCGTCACTTTGCCCATTTCTACCCCTGACACCATAGCCAGTGGCAACATGCTCTTACGATTGCCTCGCCACCTCCCTTCCTAATCTCCTTATGCCTCAGCCTCTGGAACAATGAGCCGCTCCTTTTTGGGTTCCACCCAGAGGCCAGTGGCCTGTAGCACATCCGCCCCGAGAGTAGCCCTGTCCCTTATCTCACCAAAAACCACCGGGCGCAAGGCGGATTTCCCTTCTACCTGGAAAATGACATAACCCACCCACCGACTGATTCTGCAAGAATCCATCACTTCCAAATCAATGGGAAAGGGAGAGGGCTCTATGCCAATTTTCTTCAACCTTTTTGCGGGTATCACACTCATCACTGCGTCTGTGTCCACCGAATGGTTCACCTTTTCCTCCCGCCGGCGTTCCCCCGGGTTAGAAATCTTCACCGCCCACTGGAAGAGACCCATTTTCCTTTTCTCTACCTCTCTAAAGCCCTTGATAGCGGGCTATGGAGATAAAAATTATCCCCTTTTTCTACCCTCCCCTTTTCCAAAATTTTCCTCCTTCTTTCCTCCTCAAACACCTATTTCACATTCTATTATAAATGCGACCCCCTGTCATGTCAACCCTGAAGGTGGAAATCCCATAGAAGAAAAATGGAAAAGGGATGAACAAAGAAAAGGGACAGGTGAAAAAAGCACATTCCGTCCCGCTTTCTGGCAGGATTCCGACGATTTTTTTGTCAGAGCACTCCAGCATTCCTTAATCCTCAGTGTTGGCTGTGGTAAAATGGTGTAGGTTATGAAAGAACGAATAGAATCCGGGAAAAAAATTCTGACAGAAAAACTGACGAGAGCCACCTCCGTAGCGGAAGTAGAATCTTTACGGGTAGAGGTTCTGGGAAGGAAAGGATTCCTGAGGACTATTCTGGAGGACCTGAAAAAAGCACCCCCGGAAGAGCGCCCTGCCCTCGGAAAACTTATCAATGAATTCAAACAACTGGCTGAACAGGAGATTGAAAAGAGGCTGAAGGAATTGACAGGCCTGGCGCTGGAGGAACGCCACCTGCAGGAAAAATTGGATGTCACCCTCCCCGGCAGTCGTCCACCCAGAGGAAACTGGCATATCCTGACAAAAACTCTGAAAAAAATCTTAGAAGTCTTCTTGAGAATGGGCTTTGAAGTGGTGGACGGACCGGAGATGGAGGAAGAATACTATAATTTTGAGGCGCTGAATATCCCCTGGTTTCACCCCGCCAGAGATGAGCAGGATTCTTTCTATATAGAAAAGGGATGGCTGTTAAGGACTCAGACCTCTCCGGTGCAGATTCGGGTGATGAAGGAGCGAAAGCCTCCCTTCCGCATCATCTCCCCCGGAAAGGTGTATAGGCGGGACCCCTTTGATGCCCGCCACTCCCCTTGCTTCCACCAGATTGAAGGATTGATGGTGGGGGAGAAGGTGTCTTTCTCGGACCTGAAAGGGATATTGGACCTATTCTGCAAGGAGATATTTGGTGAAGACACAAGCACCCGCTTTCGCCCCTCCTACTTTCCCTTCACCGAGCCCTCTGCGGAGGTGGATATTTCCTGCCAGATTTGCCACAGGGCAGGATGCCCCGTGTGCAAACGCACAGGCTGGGTAGAAATTTTAGGCTGTGGAATGGTCCACCCCCAGGTGTTCAAGAATGTGGGCTACAACCCGAAGAAAATTCAGGGATTCGCCTTCGGTATGGGATTAGAGCGTATCACCATGCTGATTCACCGGATTGACGACATCCGGCTGTTTTACGAGAACGACCTTCGCTTCCTCCGCCAATTCTAAATATTAACCCTTTTGGTGCCAGGCACCAAAGGTGTTATTATTTTAGTTAGCATGCCACGACTACCCCGAATTGAATTTGAGGGCGCCTGTTACCATGTTTTCTCCCGGGGAAATAATCGCCAGCCCATCTTTTACACCGACAAAGACCGCCTGTATTTCCTGAAAAATTTAGAATCGCTCAAGGTAAAACTCCAGGTCAAAATTTACGCCTTTTGCCTTTTGACCACCCATTTTCACCTGCTGTTAGAAACGGAAAAAGCGAACCTCTCCACTCTGATGCAGAATTTGCTGACGAATTATGCGAGTTATTTTAGGCGACAATATCGGACGGATGGGCACATCTTTCATGGGCGGTATCGTGCTATCCTGTGCGACAGGGATTCCTACTTTCTCCAGTTAACCCGTTACATCCACTTAAATCCTTATCATGCAGGGTTGTGTAGTGTTCCTGAAGATTATCCCTGGAGTAGCCTCAGAGCCTACCTGAACCTACCCTGCTCTTATCCAGTAAAAGTGGATATGGACCTGGCATTAAAACTGATAGGAGATGCGAATTCATATCGGCGATTTATTTGGGATGAAGTCACTGGCGTAACCCCTGTCTGGAAGCCTGAACCCCGGAGCAACTTTCTGGGTTCAACAGAATTCCTTGAAATGCTTTTAGATAAATTAAAAAGTTGTGGATGGACCCAGGAAAGTCTATCCGAACTCAGCGAAAGGTTACGGGGCGTAAAGGAAATTCCTCTACCCGGTCTTATCCAACGAGTTTGTGAGTTTTATAAAATTACCCCCGAGGACCTTCGTAGCACCACCCGACGGCGGAAAGTGGCAAAGGCGCGAGGAGTTCTAATCTATCTGGCGAAAGAAAATCTGGGATTAAAAATATCCAGCCTGAAAAACGAATTAGCGGCAGGTGAATCTACTTTTAAGCGATGGGTGAGGTTGATTCGGCGAGATGAAAAACTTCAGCGGGAGGCGAAAGAAATAATGACACCCTTTGGTGCCAGGCACCAGGGGGGTCATTTTCGCGCTTGAAGGATTTCAACAACCGCACGAACATAGGCTGAAAGGAGGGATTTCTCTTTCTTGTCCACCGACTGGAGAGCCTGTGTGAGAAGAACCACCAGATAGTAATCCGGATTCTCGTCGGAGTCCACAACTTTACCGGAGCGGGCGTCAATATCCACCACGGTTTTCCCCAGGTCTGCTTCCCGGGTTGCCAGGTAGGCTTTGACTTCCACTTCATCCGCAAGGAGGGGAAGAGGGATCTGAAGGAACTCACCCCGATTCAGCCATTTTCCCACATCTTTTTTAAGTTCACCTGTGATGCCCGCCATACGGTAGGAAACCGTCACTTCCTTCAAATACACATCACCGTTATTGCGGAAGAGGTCTCGCTTTTGAGGCACAAAGACACTGATGACGGCAGCGGGGCCGCCCTTCGCTATCACGGGCTGAGGTTCGGATTCCAGAGAGGTCAATTTAGCGGAAGCGAGGGTTTTCCACCCTTCTTTAATGTCCGTTTTACTCCCCGTTTCTGGCTGTATGCGAGCAAATTGATACCCCTCCTGTGAAGGTGAGCGGAGATAATGAAGGGCCTCCCGCAGAGGGTCCCGGGCTTTCGTCAGGTCCGGCAGGGGGTCCTGCAAAAGCGAGTGAACGACCTTCACCCGCTCATAAGCCATAGAAAGAGGAGTCGGAGGACTTCCCTCTTTCGCAACCGCAAAAAGGAAGGCGGGTAGCAGGAGGTAAAGGGAAGAAATTTTTTTCATTCTTCTATCACCTCTATTTCTAATAATGACCCTTTTGGTGCCAGGCACCAAAGGGGTTATTATTCTTTTACGACGCGAGGAACGGTGAAAAGGCCGCCCTTTTTTTCCGGGGCGTTGGCGAGGGCTTGCTGTTGCGTAAAGCCGTGCTGAACGAAATCCGGACGGAGAGGGCGCTTCTGCTGATTGGGAAAGAAATACTCCACACGCCCTGGAAGAGAGAGGGCTTCTATCCGTTGAATGTGAGCCAGGACTTCCTGAATTTGATGATAGAACTTTTCCGTTTCCTCGGGCGTAAAGTTTAAACGCGCCAGTTTCGCCAGATGCGCAAATTCTTTTTCATCCATCCGCGAAAATATCATAGCACAGTTTTTAGGGGCAAACATCCGGGTGTCAATGGATTACTCCTGATTTCGCAAGACATCAGCAAGAGCCTGAGCGGTGGATTTTGCGAGGATTTCGTCGTCTGCTTCCACGAGAATGCGGAGAAGGTTTTCGGTGCCGGAGGGTCGGATAAACAATCGCCCCCTGCTGCGCAATTTTTCCTCTGCACTTTGAACCGCCTGTTGAGCCTTCGGCAACTCCGAATACTTTTCTTTCCATTCAGGAGAAACGGGAAGATTCAGGAGGACCTGGGGATACCTGTGCATATCGGTCTGTAAAAGGGAAAGGGGGAGAGAGAGTTGTTGGAGAAGGGAGAGCAAAAGGAGAGCGGAGAGAATGCCGTCACCGGTGGTGGTGAGGCCGTTGAAGACGATGTGTCCTGATGGCTCACCTCCGATGGGGGCGTGATGTTTTTTCACTTCCTGGTAGACGAAACGGTCGCCCACGGGCGCACGAATCAACCGAAATCCCCGCTTTTGGAGGGCTTGCTCCAGGCCATAATTGGAGTAGGGAGTGCCCACAACCAGCGGAGCAAAGGAGGAGTGAGGCACAGGGGATGAGGGGTCAGGTGAGAGGGAGGGGGCAAATTTTCTAAGGATGAAGGAAGCCAGCAGGTTATCGCCATCAAAAAGTTGCCCTGCTTCGTCGGAGGAGATGAGACGGTCTCCATCGCCGTCAAAGGCGAAGCCGACCTGGCAGGAATGCTTCAGGGTCAGACGAGAAAGGGTTTCAAAGTGGGTGGAGCCACAGTTTACATTGATTCTGGAGCCATCGGGGTGAGAGCCATACAGGGTGAGGGAAGCGCCGAGGCGGTGGAAAATCTCCGGCGCCACTGATGCCGTGGCTCCGTATGCACAGTCCAGAGCGATACGATGCTTGGAAAGAGGTCCGCCTGTATACCGGGAAAGTAGAAGGGAAATGTATTTTTCGCGAGCCGCTGGAAAGGAACGGATAGGCCCTGTTGTAGCCTCCTGCCCACCAGCCACTGACTCCTGACCGAATAACTCTTCTATTTCCTCCTCTTCCTCCGGGGCAAGTTTTTCACCGGCAGGATTAAAAAGTTTTATGCCATTGAACTGAACCGGGTTATGGGAAGCGGAGATAGAAGCGGAGGCAGTGAAGCCCTCCGTTCGCTGGAGGTGAGAAGCGGCCGGGGTGGGCAGGATCCCGGCGAGAGCCACTTCTCCTCCTGCGGCAGAGAAGCCTCTGGCGAAGGCTTCCTCCAGCATCCTTCCGCTGAGACGGGTATCCCGCACAACAAGAAGGCAAGGAGAGGGGTGGTGATGGTTCATCAAGAAGCGAGCGAAAGCGGCACCGATTCGGAAAGCCACTTCTGCGGTCAGGTCCACGCCTGCCACCCCGCGTATCCCGTCGGTGCCGAAAAGACGCTTCATAAAGAAAGAATTTCCACGCGCACTTCCTGGGGCGTGACTTTTGACCATTCTACCGTTGCAGGGACAAGAACCTGGAGTTTGACCTCATAAACGCCGGGAGCCTTTTGTGGCGGAGTGGCTACCACTGAGATTTCTTCTAAGGGAATTCGCTGGAGGTCTGGCAGGAAGCCGAAGAGGGTGATAACTACTCGCTCTGGCTCCACACTGCCCACCGCTCCGGGAGGCAGTTGCAGGAGAACGGGCACCTCATATTTTACCGTTCCCTTCAACGGACGAATTTCCACGCTCGCAGAAACGGTAGATGGCTCCACCCGGTAGTGTTTCTCATCATACACCAGTTTTAAGGAATCCAGAGTGATTGTTTGACGGGCTGATGAAACATCAATCGGGAGTGTATCCAGGGAGTCCAGCCCCCGCAGAAATTCAGGCTTGCCCTGAACCAGAACGGTGGAGGGTTGAACGCGGACAGCCTGGATGGTATACCCATAGGGAGGATTCCCTATCAACTGAGGGTGAACCACGACTGGCTTTACAGAAGTCTGGAGTTGCACGGAGGTAGACACGCTGGCTTCATCCGGGATGACCGTGATACCCCCTACGGCAAACCCCGAGGCATCTACAGGGGTAAGGGGAACACGCACGGATGGAGAGAGCAAGAGAGAGGAGGTTGCCAGCGAGGCTACCAGATGGGAGACGAGTTGAACCTGTTCAGCGGGTCCCCGGATGGTGGCTCGTTCGGGCTGAACTTCGGCGTTCTCCATTTTCACATCCTTCGGGAAGGAACCGAGAAAGCGGATTTCCACGGGCAAGGACTTTTCGGAAAGCTGAGAGATACGAATGGGAATTTCTCGGGGTGCGGAGCGAAGAACCACACCAGGTGGCAATTGGGAAACATACAGGGTCAACACATACACTCCTCCCTTCACCACCTCCTTCTCCGAGAAATCTACAAATACATCCACACTTTCCGGGTCCAACCTGCCCAGCACTCCGCTTTCCCCTTTCAGGGTGAGGGACACCCGGGTTTCCTGGGGGTTCCTGAGAACAAAGCCGGGGGGAAGGTTTAAAATCCGTGGATGAACGAGGATGTTGCGAGTGATGACAGGATTTATGGTGCGAACATAATTGTAGAGGAAGAGGGTAGCCAGGAGAGCGAGGAGTTTTAACTTCCAGTCTTTGAGGAAAGAGCGGAGCCAGGATTTCATAGGCGGGTGTCCAGTTCAGCCTGAAGGGAGGCTAAAGAGAGGTTGTGAAGGAGTTTTCCGTCGTAGGCGATAGAAATGGCGGAGGATTCTTCCGAGACGACGATGGCGATGGCATCAGAGATTTCCGTGACGCCGATGGCGGCGCGGTGGCGGGTGCCGAGGCTCACCGCCAGGTCTTCCCGGCGGGAAAGGGGGAGGGTGCAGGCGGCGGCGGCGGCCTTTCCCCCTCGCACAATCACCGCACCATCGTGAAGAGGGCTTTTCGGCGCAAAGATGGTGGTCAATAACTCTGGCGTAAGGTCCGCATTGAGAGCCACGCCCGTTTCCAGCAGATGTTGAAGGTTCACCCCTTGCTCCAGCACGATGAGACCCCCCACCCTTTGCTCGGATAACACATCCGCAGCCTCCACAAGAATTCCAGACAGTCGCTTTTTCTCCTCTATACTAAAACGGGAAGAGGGCGTGAATAGGATGCCCGTTGTGGCTTTTTCCACCAGACGCCTTAACTCTGGCTGGAAGACGACGATAAAGAACAAAGGACCCAGGAAAAGGAGTTTTTCCATCAGCCACCCCAGAGTTTCTAAACGGAGGTAAACCGCCAGCAGGAAGAGGAGAAGAAAAAGAAATAGCCCTTCCAGAAGACGGGGAGAGAGATACTGACGGAAGAAACGCAGAAAAAAATAGAAGATAACAGAGACGAGGAAAATATCCAGAAGAGGTGGGATGTAAGACAGGACCCCTGCGAGCATAACCTATCTCTGAAGAAGACAAAGAGTTAGCGTTTGGAGTACTGGAAGCCTTTTCTGGCGCGGCGGCGGCCGTATTTTTTCCGTTCCTTCTCCCTGGGGTCCCGGGTGAGAAAGCCGTTCTTCTTCATAGAGGCGTGGAGAGTGGGGTCAATTTTCAACAATGCTCTCGCCAGGCCGAGGCGGAAGGCGCCTGCCTGCCCGGAAATCCCGCCTCCGATTACCTTTGCCAGCACATCAACATCCCGAATCTGCGAGGCGGTTTCCAGGGGAGCCAGAGCCTGCATCTGATGCTCCTCACGTCGGAAATACTCTTTGAAGTCCTTCTGATTCACCAGGATTCTCCCGGTTCCGGGGATGAGGCGAACCCTGGCCACAGCGCGCTTCCGACGACCCGTAGCCAGAACCATCGTTTCCACTTATTTCTCACCTCCTCGTTTTATCTCCTCGCCAGGGGAGGCGAGGGGAAAGGGAGCGGGCTTCTGCGCCCTGTGGGGATGAGTCTCACCGGAATAGACTTTCAACCGCTTCCACATCTGTCGTCCGAGACGATTCTTTGGAAGCATCCCCCATACCGCTTTTCGGAGCACCTCTTCCGGCTTGCGTCGCAGGAATGATTCATAGGATTCCTGTTTCAAGTGCCCCAGATAACCCGTGTGGTGAATATATTTTTTACTCTGGAGTTTCTTCCCGGTCAATCGGATTTTTGAGGCGTGAATTACTACCACAAAATCTCCTGCATCTATGGAGGGTGTGTACTGGGGTTTGTGCTTCCCCATTAAAAGTGTAGCAATTTGAGTAGCCAGCCTGCCCAGCACTTGCCCACGGGCATCCACGAGGAACCACTGCCGGGACTTCCGGGCTTGCTCAACGGATTGGATAGAGGTTTGAAATCCGTGCATTTTAGTTCACCCCTTACAGGTTTCCCCCGGGAAATCGGGGCGAGAATAAACAATAAAGGGCTGAGTTCATACGCCATCCTGTGGATACGAAACGGAATAGAGGGAAAGCCCCCAGGGAGGGGCCACCTTTGTCCACTTGGAAGTGGGAGCATGGAGGAGAGAGAGAACGGATTCAGCGGGGAGGGAATCGGTAGCGACTTCTATCGCCGCCATCACCAGCATGCGAATCATTCGTGGCAGGAAAGAGGGTGCTTCAAACTGCAGGATAAGAAAGGGCCCTTCCGGGAAAACTTCAGCCCGCTGGAGAGTTCTCACCGTCAGGTCTCTCGGAATTCCACCACCACAAAAAGCGTAAAAATTGTGCTGACCCTGGAGGTGCAACAGAAACTCTTGTAATCGGGAGATAGAAATATGCGGTGAAACCAGACACGAACGATAACGCCAGAGTGGAGAGGGAATGCGGGAAGGAAAAAGGCGATAGCGGTAGCAGCGAGCCCGAGCAGAGAAGCGAGCATGAAAAGTAAGGGGAACTTCGGACACTGAAACCACAGATATATCCTGGGGCAGATTCTGACTCAATGCACCCTGGAGGGAGGAGAGGGGCCAGGGAACCGGGGTGTAAAAACTGACGACCTGTCCTTCTGCGTGGACGCCGGTATCCGTTCTGCCGGCGGCCACCAGCCCTACGGGGTGTCCCAGAGCCTGTTTCCAGCAGGACTCCAGCACCCCCTGAACAGTGGGCAAGCCGGGTTGATACTGAAATCCGTAGTAGAAAGTTCCGTCATAGGACAGGGTGATTTTCAGGTTTCTCATTTGGAGGCTGGAGCACTCTTTGGTTTAGAAGTGAGTAAGCGAATGAGGACGGTGGGAGCGGCATCTCCTTTACGCGTGCCCACTTTGAACATTTCCACATACCCTCCCGAATGCTTCTCCAATCCGTCTGCGAGGTCAAAAAGACGGGTTTCCGCTTCCCGGTGGGGGAGGATGCTCTGGATACGGCGGATGAGGAGCATCGTTTTTCCACCCCGAGCCAGATGAATTAAGCGGTTCACGAAGGGAACCAGTTGCTTACCCTTTCCTTGTGTGGTGGTGACTTCGCCGTGTAGAATCAGGGAAGCGGCGAGATTTCGGAGGGTAGCCAGGCGATGGTCTGCCCGGCGCCCCATCTTTCCCCTCTTACGCCGATGTCTCAAGTAAATCCCCCCTTTTTTTATTCATTCCTTTTCTTTATCGCTCCGCAGAGAAAGATTCAGTTGCTTCAGTCGTGACTGGACTTCCTTCAGGGTTTTTCTACCCATCCCTGGTAGATGTGCGAACTCGGCAGGGCTGAGGGAGATCAACTCGCCGATGGTGTGGAGATGGTTCTTGATGAGGACATTATGGGTGCGGGTAGAAAATTTGAGGGAAGAAATCTCCTGCTCCAGGAGGCGAACATGGGAGGATTCTGCTCCCGCCGGGGCAAGAAAAACCCCACGAGCCAGAGCATCCCGCACCGGAATCAGATGATAGTCCAGAAGAATGATGAGGGCTTCTTTCACCGCATCTTCTGCAGAAATAGTTTTATCGGTCCACACATCCAGGAAGAGTTTCTCATAATCTGCGGACCGCCCGACCCGGACGGGCTCCGAGAAGAAAACCACTTTTTTGACCGACTGAAAATCGGAATCCACTGGAATGACACCCGGGGGGAAGGACTCCAGTTCACGCCAGTCTTCCCGAAGGTCGCCAGGCCAGTGGCTTTCAGCAGGAATATATCCTCTGCCCCTCATGCAACCCATCTCCACAGACACCGAGGTGTCGCGCTCCACCGTGAAAAGATAATGATTGGGGTCTACGATTTTCACATCCCTGGGAGCGGAGATGTCTTTTCCCTTTACTTCTTTGTAGCCTTTTACAACCAGGCGTAAAAGTTTGGGGCCCGGGGTTTCCACCCGAATGGGTAGACTACGAAGATTCAAAATGAGTTCCGTCACACTTTCCAGAACATTGGGGATCGTGGTAAACTCGTGGAGGATTTGGATTTCCTTGCCGGAGTTCTTTTCTTCCCGGGCGGTAATCTCTATATAAGTCAGTGCACTGCCCTCTATGGAGGAAAGCAGAACCCGACGCAGGGCATTCCCCAGGGTGATGCTATAGCCCCGGGCTAAGGGTTGGATGGCGAAACGGGCATAGCTTTTATCCTCGGAGACATCTACCAGGGTAACATCCACCGGATAAAAACGAATCATACTCCTATCACCTCTTAGCGGGTATAATACTCAATCACCAGGCGGTCCTGAATATCTTGATGCACTTCATCCCGTTCAGGGGGCCGTAAAAAACGAATGGAGAGGGCATCCGGTAGCACTTCCACCCAGGGGGGGAAGCGTCCCATGTCCTGAGAGCGTTTCAGGCTTTCCAGAACAGGATTGCGTAATTTACTGGTGGCTTTCAGGGCGACGACATCTCCTTCTTTTAACAGATAGAAAGGAGAACGAACCGGATGCTGATTGACGAGGAAATGTCCGTGGGTAATCCACTGGCGGGCTTGATTTCGGGAGGAAGCCATCCCGCTCCTGTGAATCACGGTATCCAGCCGGCGTTCCAGGAGGCGTAACAGGGCATGGCCTGTGACGCCGGGTTGGTGTTCAGCCATCCGAACGAGGCGGCGGAGAGAAGCCTCTGTCAGCCCGAAGATATACCGTAGTTTCTGCTTCTCCTGAAGCTGAACGGCGAACTCGGACTGTTTTCCCCGGTAGCGGTGAATCCCCGGAGGAATACTGCGGCGTTCCCTGTCCATAGGGCAGTTGTTGATACATTTGTCGCCCTTCAGAAAGAGTTTTACACCCGCGCGGCGACATCGGCGGCATTTGGGGTCTGTGTACCGAGCCATTCTCTCACCCTCTTTTCTGTTTTCTTGGACGACAGCCGTTATGAGGAACGGGAGTAATGTCCTCAATGGAGACCACGCGGATGCCGGCGCTCTGGAGGGTACGGATAGCAGGGTCCCGGCCTGACCCTGGACCTTTGGTTAGAACCTCCGCTGTTTTAATGCCGAAGTTATCCACAGCACGCCGGGCGAGCATCTCGGCCGCTTGCTGGGCGGCGAAGGGAGTGCCCTTCTTTGTTCCTTTAAAGCCCACTGCCCCCCCACTGGTCCAGCACAGCACATTCCCTTCCGGGTCAGTTAGAGTTACGATGGTATTGTTAAAAGTCGCGTGAATCCGAATCACCCCGTGAGAAATTTTTTTCCCTTTCTTTTTCTTTACTGAAGTTTTTTTAGGCATTTATGCGCCTCCTCTGGGTGGAAACTTTTTCCGGAGGATGGAGGGGCGAGGTCCCTTCCAGGAGCGGGCATTTTTCCGGGTCCTCTGCCCCCGAACTGGCAACCCGGCCAGGCGACGCAGACCCCGATAACACTTGATGTCCACCAGCCGCTTGATGGACTCCGCTACCGCCTGACGCAGTTCCCCTTCTACCTTGTAGTCCCGCTCCACGATGGACCGAATCCGCGCCAACTCCTGCTCCGATAGGTCCTTCACCTTTTTCATCCGGTCTATCCCTGTTTTCGTCAGGATTTTAATTGCGGAGGACCTACCGATACCATACAGGGTGGTGAGAGCGATTTCCACTCGCTTGTTATCCGGGATTTCCACTCCTGATATCCGCGCCATAGGAACCTCCTTTATCCCTGCCGTTGTTTATGGCGAGGATTTTCACAGATGATGTAGACTTTCCCCCGCCTGCGAACGACCTTACACTTGTTACACCGCTTCCGAACAGAAGGACGAACTTTCATTCTTTTTCCGAGAGGCGGTAAATAATCCGACCGCGCTGAAGGTCATAAGGAGAGATTTCCACGCGAACCCTGTCGCCGGTAATCAGACGGATAAAGCGGATACGCATCTTACCGGAAACATGAGCCAGAATCACATGGCCAGTAGGGATTTGGACCCGAAAGAGTCCGTTGGGTAGGGTTTCTACAATTTTGCCATCCACTGCCAGTTTTTCCTCCTTCGCATCGTGCAGTAGAGATTCTTCCTGTCTTTTCTTTTTTTTCATCGGAAAATATGACCTGTCACGGGCAGGCGATATCCTTCCTCCACTCTTTGCAGAATTTCTTCCGGCGTGCCAATGCCGTCTATCGGCACCAGCACTCCTACTCGGAAGTAGAAATAAACCAGAGGGTAACTTTTGTGGATAAATTGCCGTGCCCGGATGGCCACCACTTCTGCCCGGTCATCATACCGCTGAACCAGGGGCTCTGAACAACGATCACACATCTCCGGGTTCTTTCGGGGAGGGGAATATAACAAATGGTAAATCTGATGACAGCGGGGGCAAATCCGACGATTGGAAAGCCTCTTCTGGAGAACTTCACGAGGCACGAGAAGAAAGAATGCCCGGTGTAACGGAGCCTTCTTGCGGTACAGAAACTGCTCGAGATATTCTCCCTGAGGGCGAGTTCGGGGATACCCGTCCAGAATAAAACCGGAGGATAAATACGAATCCTTCAAGAGCGTGGACGCCATCAGGTCATTGACCACCGCATCGGGAACCAGAAGCCCCTGGTCCAGATATGCTTGAGCCATCTTTCCCAGGGGGGTTCCCTCCCGGATAGCATCCCGCAACAGGTCACCGGTAGCCAGCAAGGGTAACCCGTATTTCTCGTGAAGCAGGCTGGCAAGAGTTCCTTTTCCACAGCCTGGAGGACCCAGGAGAGCAATGCGAGCGCCCTTCATTTGATAAACCCCTCATACTGACGAGTAACGATATGTGCCTCCAGCTGGCGAACGGTATCCAGTGCAACGCCCACAGCAATTAAAAGCCCTGTTCCAGACAGCAGGAAATTCTGGACACCAAAAAATTTACCCAGTAGAAAGGGCAATACGCCTACTCCAGCCAGGAAAAATCCCCCCATCCAGGTGATTTTCTCCTGTATGCGGGCAATATACTCAGCGGTTTGCTCCCCGGGGCGAACACCCGGAATAAATCCGCCATAATTTTTCAAATTATCAGCAATCTCATCGGGCTTGAAAATCACGGCAGAATAGAAATGATTGGAAAGGAGGATGAGAAACGCCAGAACGAGATAATAGTAATAGGTTCCAGGAAAAGACTGCTGCCACCGATGAAAACCGGGCCATGTTTTTGGCATATATGTGGCAAGGGTGGAGGGAACCAGCATAAAAGTGATGGCGAAAATGATGGGGATAACCCCGCCCAGGTTCACCTTGATGGGAAGATAACTGGACTGGCCGCCGTAAACCAGGCGTCCCACCTGTCGGCGGGCATAGCGAACGGGAATTCGGCGTTCCGAGAGTTCCACGAAAACGATGAAGACCAGGAGCAACAGTAAAAGTCCCACATAGCCAAGAAAGTTACCGAAGGCGCCGGGGTTGGCACGGATGCTGGCTATCTCTCGTCCCATACTTGTGGGCAAACGAAGAACGATACTGGCAAAAATCAGAAGGGAAATCCCTTCCCCTATTCCCCGGTTAGAAATTTCTTCTCCCAGCCACATCAGGAAACAGGTTCCCCCGGTAAGGGAAAGGATGATAAAGAGGTAGTAGAACCAACCCGAGGAGGTGAGAATTCCCTGGCTGGAGAACATTTTGAGGAGGCCAATAGATTGGAGGATTGCCACAGCGATGGTGATATATCGGGTGTAACGGGCGAGGATGCGGCGTCCTTCTTCTCCCCTTTCCCGAATCAACTCCCGGAAAGAATCCACAGAGAAGGCGAGCAGTTGCATCATAATAGAAGCATTGATATAAGGAATCACTCCGAGGGAGAGGACGGAGAACTGTTCCAGGGCGCCGCCCGAGAAGAGGTTGACCAGGCCGAAGAGTCCCCCACCCGCCTGGAACAGGCTTGCAAGAGCGGTTCGGTCTACACCGGGAAGAGGGATATGAACTCCGAAGGCATAGATGGCGAAAGCGACGGCAACGACAAGGAGTCGGCGACGCAGGTCAGGAAAGGACAGGATGCTCCGATAAGATTCCGTTATTTTCGCCACGGGAGAACCTCAACTTTTCCGCCGGCGGCGTGAATTTTTTCCACCGCCGACTGACTGAAAGCGTGAGCCCGAAGATGAAACGCTCGCTGGAGGGCACCCTGTCCGAGAATTTTCACGGGCTGTGCGGTAGAGCGAATCAGTCTCGCCTGCTGAAACTCCTGAGGTCCCAGGGGCTGAGAGGGAGAGAATGTTTGCTGTATCGCATACAGGTTCACGATTTGAAAGGAAAAGGAGCGGGGAGGACGAAAGCCTTTCTTCTTCGGCAAGCGGCGAATGAGAGGCATTTGCCCCCCTTCAAAGAAAACGGGCAAAGTTCCGCTGGAGCGAGACCTCTGCCCTTTGTGCCCGCGTCCACTGGTTTTCCCACGGCCTGAACTTTCTCCACGGCCCACCCGTTTTCGTGGGTGCAAACCCGGGTCCTTTTTGAGTTCTGAGACCTTCATACTTCCTCCTCAACCGTTTCGGGAAGTTTTCCTGCCTCCGGTGAGGGCACCACGGGAGGAGTTTCTTCAGATTCCAGAGGATAGGCAGGAAGGCGAGGGTAAGCCCAGACGGAGCGGAGGGGAAGGCCGCGTGCCCGGGCTACCATTCGGGGGTCACACAACGAGGTCAGGGCGTGAAAGGTTGCCTTCGCCAGATTCAAAGAGTTATTAGAACCGAGGGACTTCGCCAGAACATCCTTCACACCTGCAACGGAAAGAACGATGCGAGCAGCGCTACCCGCCACGACACCGGTACCGGGCGCTGCAGGCTTCAAAAGGATCCGGGAGGCCCCCTGCTTTCCGATAATTTCATGGGGAATGGTGCAGTCAATCAGGGGGAGCCGGACCAGATGCCGACGGGCGTCTTGCGTGGCTTTGGCAATGGCATCCGCAACCTCCAGGGCCTTCCCTATGCCGAGGCCCACCTGACCATTTTCGTCCCCTGCGACCACGACGGCACGGAACCTGAGGCGCTTTCCCCCCGCCACCACTTTCACGACCCGATTCACAGAAATCACTTCCTCACGAAGTGTTTGCCTTTCCATCATCAGAACTGGAGCCCTCCTTCTCTTGCACCTTCGGCAAAGGCTTTGACCCTGCCGTGGTAGCGGAACCCTCCACGGTCAAACACCAGGGTCTGAATTCCCTTTTTCAGAGCGATTTCAGCGAATTTTTGACCCAGAAGGCGAGCCTGCTCGGTTTTCGTTCCCTTCAAATCTCCACTGACCTGCGGGGAGAGGGTACAGAGGGCGCAAAGGGTAATTCCCTTCTGGTCGTCTATGGCCTGGGCGTAGAAATGACGCAGGCTTCGGAAAACGGATAGGCGTGGGCGTGTGGAAGTGCCTTTCACTTTCTGCCTCACGCGCCGATGACGAATAACTCTCATCCGCTGGGTTCCAGATTTCACCCGACTCACCCTCTATGCAATTTTAGCGGCTTTGCTCACTTTTCGCCGCACCTTCTCATCCACATATTTGATGCCCCGCTCCTTATAAGGCTCCACGGGGCGGAGACTGCGAATCTCTGCGCTCGTGTGACCCACTTTCTCCTTATCTATCCCGAACACTTCAATCCGATTCTCTTTCACCGCAATTTTCAAAGAGGGGTCAAACGAATATTCCAGCGGGTGGATAAATCCCACACTCAGGATGAGGGTATTACCCCGCACGGATGCTTTATAACCCGGACCATTGATTTCAAGGGAACGCATAAACCCCTCCGTGACTCCTTGAATCATATTTCGTATCAGCGACCAGGTAAGCCCCTGGATGGCGCGGGAGGATTTTTCATCGTCCTGGCGCAAAACCAAAACCCCTGACGGGGTTATTTGCACTGAAACTTCCGGGGCAAGAGTGCGAGTAAGAGTTCCTAATTTCCCCGACACCGTCAGCGTGGAGTCCCGAAGGGAGATAGTGACTCCCGGAGGGATGGGAATGGGTTTTCGAGCGAGTCTGGACACAGCCATCACCTACCAGAGAATGCAGAGAAGTTCACCGCCGGTGTGCAATCGGCGGGCTTGCTTGTCGGATAAAATGCCATGGGAGGTAGAAAGGACTGCGGTTCCCAGCCCCTGGCGAACCCGGGGGATTTCTCGCCAGGGCACATAGATTCGCCGTCCCGGCTTGCTGATGCGCTGTATGTGGGTCAGAACCTGTCGCTTGAACCGCCCTTCCCGCAGATACCGAATGTGAATCACCAGTTGTTTCCGAACCCCTTCTCCCTCCACATTTACATCCTGCAGGTATCCCTCCCGTTTCAGCACTTCCGCCAGGGAATGTTTTATACGGGAGTAAGGAAGAGTGAAGGAATCATGGTGTGCCTGGATCGCATTTCGTAGACGGGCCAGGAAATCTGCAATCGGGTCTGTCATCACCATGACTACCAGCTCGCTTTCCGGAATCCCGGAAGATACCCCTTATGAACCAGTTCTCGGAAGCAGATGCGACAAAGCCCCACATATCGGATATAGCCTCTGGGGCGTCCGCACAGAGAACAGCGATTGCGATACCGCACCTTCGTTCGGGAAGGTGGGGGCTCATTCCTCGTGCGAAAGCGTTCCAGAAATTCTCTTAATCGGTCATTCTTTTCTACGATAGCCTTCCTTGACATAGGGGTTTAGATTCCCTCCTTTAAGGGCATGCCCAGGCGAGTGAGGAGGGCTGCTGCCTCTTCATCGCTTCGCGCCGTCGTCACCAGGGTCACATTCATCCCTCTCGGCTTGTCCACATCCTCAAAACTGACTTCCGGGAAGACGAGTTGCTCTTTCACTCCGATGGTGTAATTCCCGTGGCCATCAAACCCGGAAACAGGAAGGCCACGGAAATCGCGGAAACGAGGGAGGACGATGTGAAATAATCTATCCAGGAAGTCATACATTCTCCGACCCCGGAGGGTGGTTTTCAAACCGATGGTCATTCCTTTACGGATGTGGAAAGCGGCGATAGAGTGGCGAGCCAGGGCAGGAATAGGCTTTTGCCCGGTGATTTTTGAAAGGGCACGAGTAGCCAGTTCCAGGCTCTTCGGGTCCCGGCTCGCCTCCCCTAACCCCATATTGATAACCACCTTTTTCACCCGTGGCACCCGATAGGGGTTGGAATACCCAAACTGCTTGCACATCTCTGGAATGACTTCTTGTTGGAACTTCTTTTGCAAGCGAGGAGGGTCTTTTTGTATCGGCAGATAACTCATAGGAAGAGTTCACCACACTTCCGGCACTTGATATAACGGGTGTTATCCTTCCACACCTTTTGTGGACGAGTGGGCTTATTGCAATGAGGGCAGAGGCGCATAACACTGGAAATGGGCAGGGGCTGGGGAACATCCAGGATACCGCCCTGGCGCATCCGGCCGGCGGCGCGTGTATGACGCTTTGCCAGATTTACTCCACTCACGAGAACCTGTCCGCTCTCCGGGTAGACCCGAACGATTTCCCCTGTTTTCCCCTTGTCTTCGCCGGATATCACCATTACTTTCTGGCCCTTTTTCAACGGCAGTTTCAAGTTATACCACCTCCGGAGCCAGGGAGATGATTTTGGTGAAATTACGGGCTCGGAGTTCACGAGCCACTGGGCCGAAAACCCGGCTTCCTCTGGGATTATTCTCCTGGTCAATCAACACCACCGCGTTATCGTCAAAGCGGACATAGGAGCCGTCTTCGCGTTTTTTCTCCTTGTGAACACGGATAATCACCGCGCGCACGATGTCACCTTTTTTGACCATTCCCCGGGGGAAAGCATCTTTGACGGTGCCAATGATGACATCTCCGAGGGTGCCAGATACCCGGTGAGAGCCGCCCAGAACCCGAATGCAGAGGATTTCTTTCGCACCCGTATTATCCGCCACTTTCAGACGACTCTGCTGTCGTATCATGGGTTTCAACCTCCATCCGAGCTTTCCCCGCCAGGCGAACGATTCGGAAATGTTTTCGGCGGCTCAAAGGGCGGGTTTCCTCAATCACCACCCGGGCTCCCGGCTGATAGTCGCGACCGTTCGTATCCACGAGATAGTTCCTGGAGCGCCGCAACAGTTTTTTATACCGGGGGTGACGGTAGGCCTGGGTGACACGGACGGTAACGGTGCGAGGGAGTTTCGCCCGAATCACTACACCCGACAATTGTTTTCGGGGGCTCATCTCATCTTTCCTCCTGTTTTTTCACGGTAAATGGTCAGAGCGCGAGCAATGTCTCGTCGGATGACGCGAATTTTTCGGGAGTTCGCTACCTGGGAGCGAGCCACCTGAAATCGCAGATTCATCCATTCCCGCCGCAGGTCGCTCACTTTCTTCTCCAGCTCTGGCAGGCTCAATTTCCGCAGGTCTGCTGGTTTCATTTCCTTCCTCCCGTGGGCAAAGAAAAGCGCTGGACGATTCGGCAAGGAACGGAGAGTTTCTGGATGGCGTGCTGAAGGATAGGAATCATGGTGGAAGGGGAAGTGCCTGCGGTTTCAAAAAGGATGCGCCCGGGTTTCACCACAGCAACCCAGTGGTCTGTATCCCCTTTTCCTTTTCCCATTCGGGTTTCTGCAGGCTTCTTGCTCACCGGTTTATCCGGGAAAATGCGAACCCAGACTTTTCCACCTCTACCCAGATTTTTCGTGAGGACCACCCGGACCGCTTCAATTTGAGCGGCGGAAACCCAGGCAGGCCCCAGAGCCTGGATACCCAGGTCGCCGAAAACCAAAAAATTCCCCCGGGTGGCTTTCCCTTTACGAGTGCCTCTGTGCTGGGTCAGAAATTTCGTCCTACGCGGTTGCTGGAGCGGCACTTTCTCCTTCCTCCTTCAGCGGGGAAAAGATGGAATCCGGCTTCAAGTCGCCTTTATATAGCCACACCTTAACCCCTATCATGCCATATTTGGTCAGGGCTTTTGAGGCGCCATAGTCAATCAGGGACCGGAGGACATTCCGGGGGACGCGACCTTTTTGATACCATTCTTTCCGGGCGATTTCTGCGCCTGCGAGCCGTCCTTTGCATTCCACACGAATCCCCTGAACTCCCTTCTCCAGAGCCAGGTCAATGGCGCGCTTCATCGCTCGTCGGAAGTGAACTTTCTTCAACAACTGGTTGACGATATTGTCGGCAATAATTTGCGCCGAAAGGTCTGGCTCGGCTACTTCATACACCTTCAGGGAGACTTTCTCCTCTCCTTTCAGAATCGTTGTTAATTTTTTCGTGAGGGAGTTAATCATTTCGCCCTTCTTACCAATCACGATACCGGGCCTGGCTGTGCGAATAATGACCTCCACCAGGCCCGGGGCGGGGCGGATGATGTTCACCCCCTCCACAGCCGCACTCCCGAGAAGCTGCTGGATAGTCTGCCGTATCTTTAAGTCCCTGACCAGCAGGGTGGAATAATCTTTTTTTCGGGCATACCACGAAGCGTTCCAGGTGTAGTGAACGCCCATTCTGAAGGCAAAGGGATTAACTTTCTGCCCCATGAGTTTCCTCTCTGGATTGCAGGACGACCCGAAGAGTGGAGGTGGGTCGCTTGATTAAGAAAGCCCGACCCCGTGCCCGGGGATGAACCCGACGAAAATGTATCCCTTTTCCCACATCCACACGCTCAACCCACATCTCTTCCCGGGAGCGGTCAAAGTTGTTCATGGCATTCGCCAGAGCAGAAGCCACAAGTTTCCGGAGGATGCGAGCAGGCTTGTTAGGTAAGTAGGAGAGAATGTCCAGGGCATCTGTGGCCATTTTACCCCGAATTAAAACAGCCACCCGTAAGGCTTTCCGGGGGGAAATTCGCACATCTGCTACCTTCGCATGAACTTTCATTTCTTCTCACCGGAGGCTGGAGGTGGTGATGGGGAAGGGGGTGGAGCAGGTGTGGGCGTGGGGGCGGCTGCGGCGGCTGCGGCAGCTTCTTCTTCCGCCTTCGTCACACCCTTGCCCCGATGACCACGAAATATTCGGGTGGCTGAAAATTCACCCAGTTTGTGCCCCACCATCGCTTCTGTCACGAAAACGGGAAGGTGCTTACGCCCATTATATACCAGGAAAGTCATCCCAATCATATCCGGGGTGATAGTGGAACGTCGGGACCAGGTTTTGATGGGTTTTTTTTCACCCTGCTCCAGCATTTGTTTGACTCGCTTAAAGAGCGATAAATCCACAAAAGGTCCTTTTTTGGAAGAGCGTCCTATCGCATCCACCTCCTAAAGTTTTTTTCTTTTTCTTTTCTGAACAATCAGGCGGTTGGACGGTTTATCATATTTGCGGGTTTTCCGTCCCTTGGTGCACCATCCCCACGGGCTTCTGGGGTGTCGCCCTTTGGTTTTACCCTCTCCACCGCCGTGGGGGTGGTCTACGGGGTTCATAACCGTGCCACGAACTGTGGGGCGAATCCCCAGCCAGCGTTTTCTGCCCGCTTTCCCGAGAACAATGTTGGAATGCTCTTCGTTACCCACTGAGCCAACCGTCGCCCGGCATTCTGCTAACACTTTCCGAATTTCTCCGGACGGCAAACGGAGGAGGACATAGGGATGCTCACGAGCCAGGATTTGAGCGGAAGCCCCGGCGGAACGAGCCAGTTGCCCCCCCTTGCCCGGGGAGAGTTCAATGTTATAGACAAAACTGCCCACGGGGATCCACTTCAGTGCCAGCGTATTCCCAATTAGAATAGGAGAATCCTCACCGGACAGGATGCGCATTCCGGGTTTTAAGCCTTTGGGAGCCAGGACATACCGCCAGTCTCCATCGGCATACTTCAGAAGTGCCAGTGCAGCGGAGCGATTGGGGTCGTACTGGATGGAATGAACGACAGCGGGGACGCCATCCTTGGAGCATCGGAAGTCTACTTTTCGGTAGAGGTGTTTATTTCCGCCGCCCCGGTGGCGGATGGTGATATGCCCCTGAGCATTTCGCCCTCCCTTGGACGGTCGGGGAATGAGGAGAGATTTGGGGGGCTTTGCCCCCGGAGTAAGGTCGGAAAAATCCGAGGTCTGTATAAATCGTCGCGAGGGGGTGTAAGGCTTAAATTTCTTGATTCCCATCCTGCACCTTCTATCCGGGTTCAAAGAAATTCGGCAAAGTGAAACCCTTCTTCAGTTTCACATAGGCTTTTTTCCCGGCGGCCGACCTGCCAGCCACACGGCTTCGGCGAATATACCGTATGCGCCTCTTTCGGGGGATACGAACGCACCGAACCTGCTCCACCCGGACATTGAACAGGGATTCTATCGCCTTCTTGATAGCAATTTTGCCCGCATCCTCTGCAACCCGGAAAGTGTAAATTCCCTCTTCCGAGAGGGTCATACCTTTCTCACTGACTACCGGGCGAATCAAAATGGATTCTGGCGCACGATTCATTTTTTCCACACCTCCTCCAGAGCATCTAAAGCGGATTCAGTGAAGATGAGGTAGTCCGAATGAAGGAGGTCTAACAGGTAAAGGCGATGCGGGGAAGTGAAAGAAACACCGGGGACATTACGGATAGAGCGGAGGAAGGAGGAGTCACGAGCGGGGGTAACAAAGAGGACCCGGCGACCGGCTACACCTAAGGTTTTGAGGAAAGAATAAGCATTCTGGGTGTTGGGTTTCGGGTAATCAAAATCCTGCAGGCAGAGGATTTGATGATTACGGAGCAATTGGGAGAGGACGATGAAATAAGCCTTTCGGCGCATTTTCTTATTCAGGCGGAGGATACGGCGAGCGCCGGGGCGAGGTCCAAAGACGACCCCTCCACCCACCCACTGAGGTGCCTGAAAACTGCCCTGCCGAGCTCTGCCAGTGCCCTTCTGGCGCCAGGGTTTCCGCCCTGTTCCCTTCACCTCTCCCCGGGTCTTCGTGTGCCCGGAAGAGGGCTGGGAATTCCACCAGTAATACCGCACTGCCTGGCTCACCAGAGGGTAGGATACAGGGACATCAAATATCTTCTCCGATAGGGGACGCAGACGAACCTCTGCACCATCGGAGTTTCTTACAGGGATCTCCAAGCCCATTATGAACCAAACCCCCTGGCGGGACGAATCCACACGATTTCGCCCGGTGGCCCGGCAATGGAACCCTTCACTAACAGGCGATTTTCCTCCACTTGCATCACGAGGAGGTTCTTGAGGGTCACCTTCCGGTGCCCCATCCGGCCTGCCATTCGCTTCCCCTTGATGACCCGCTGGGGCCATCGGCAGCCAATGCTCTGGGGCCGGCGATGAACCACACTGGTGCCGTGGGAATCTTTCCCACCCCGGAAATGATACTTCTTGACCACGCCTGTGAAACCTTTTCCTCGTGATATCCCTGTCACATCCACCCGGTCCCCCGGCTTCACATCCATACGGAGTAAATCCCCTACCTTCAGGGTGGGTGGAGCATCCAGCCGAAATTCCTTAAAGTGTCTATAAGTGACGCCTGCCTCCCGACAATGCCCTTGAATGGCTCTGGATACTTTTTCCTTCGCCACCTCTTCATACCCTACCTGAATCGCAAAATATCCATCTTTCTCCGGGGACTTACATTGAACCACGCGGGAAGGAAGGAGGCGAATCGCGGTGGCTGGGCAGGGAACCCCCTCGGGAGTGAAGAAGGTTATCATCTTCTCTTTACGACCGACAAGACCTATGTTCATAGCGATTCCTCAACGCTTGATTTCTATGGTCACCCCGGCGGGGATTTTCAATTCGGTGAGGGAGTTTATCACCTCCTGGGAAGGGTCGTAGATATCGATTAAACGCTTGTGGGTGCGAATTTCGAACTGTTCTCGGGCATTTTTGTCAATGACCGGGGAAGTGAGAACCGTGAAAAGGCGTTTATGGACGGGGAGAGGGACAGGGCCAGAAACACGGGCTCCGGAGCGACGAGCGGCATCTACGATTTTTCGCGCCGATTCGTCCAGAATCCGATGGTCAAAAGATTCAAGTTTTATGCGAATTCGCTGGGGCATTCATCATCACCTGGAACCGACGAGTTCAGTCATCTGGCGCTCCGGAACCGGTTCATAACGGTAGAACTCCATGGTGAAGGTTCCTCTCCCCTGGGTGATGTTGCGGAGGCGTGTGGCGTAGCCGAACATTTCACTGAGAGGAACCAGGGCTTGCACGACTTGCAATCCATCGGAATAAATCTGAAGATTCGTCACCTGTCCCCGGCGGCTCTGGAGGTCATCCAGGACGGTTCCGAGGAAGCCGGGAGGAGCCACCGCTTCCACTTTCATCAAGGGCTCCAGGAGGACAGGCTTTGCCCGCCGGACGGCATCCCGGAGGGCCATACTTCCAGCAATTTTGAAGGCGATGTCAGAGGAATCCACCTCATGATAAGAGCCATCAAGGAGGATGGCCCGGATACCGACCAGAGGATAGCCCGAGACGCTTCCGGAGGACAGGGCTTCCCGGACACCCATTTCCACCGCTGGAATGAATTCTGCCGGGATGCGCCCGCCTTTAATCTGATTGACAAATTCAAACTTCTTTTCAGGCGGAATGGGTTCAAATCGCATTTTCACATGACCATACTGGCCGCGACCTCCCGATTGGCGAATGTATTTTCCCTCCTGTTCCACCGGAATGGTGATAATTTCTTTATATGCCACTTCCGGTTTTCCAACCCGGGCACCCACGCCGAATTCCCGCTGGAGTCTTGAGGTGATGATTTCCAGATGAAGTTCTCCCATTCCGGAGATAATCGTCTGGGCCGTTTCCTCATCGTAATGAACGCGAAAGGTGGGGTCTTCTTCAGAGATTTTTTTGAGGGCTGCGGCCAGTTTATCCTGTTCCTGCTGGGAGTGGGGTTCAATGGTGACGGAGATAACGGTTTCAGGAACAAAAATCGTCTCCAGAATGATGGGATGGTGTTCGTGGGAGAGGGTGTCGCCTGTGAAGGTGCGTTTGAGCCCCACGACAGCCCCCAGTTCACCCGTCCGGAGGATTTCAATTTCTTCGCGATAATTTGCGTGCATTCGGAGGAGGCGTCCAATTCGCTCCCGTTCTCCCCGGGTGGCATTTAATACTAACTCTCCCGTTTTCAAGGTTCCCGAATAAACCCGGACATACACCAGTCTGCCCACGAAGGGGTCTGTGACGACCTTGAAGGCTAAGACAGTTAAGGGGTCATCCAAAGAAGCCCGCCGATGCAAGACCTCTCGGGTTTTCGGGTGCCATCCTTTTACGGGCGGTAGGTCCAGGGGGGAGGGTAGAAAGTCCAGCACGCCGTCCAGTAAAAAAGGAATTCCCTTATTTTTCAGGGCGGACCCACAGTAGGCAGGAACCAATTGAAAGGCGAGGGTGCCTTTCCGAACCGCCTGGCGGATTTCTTCCGACTGAAGTGGTTTGCCCTCCAGATATTTCATTGCGATGGAATCGTCTACATCGGCGCAGGCTTCTTCCAGGAGGCGTCGGTGCTCTTCCACCAGCGCCCGGAGTGAAGGAGGGATTTCACCCGGAGTCGGGGGTTCATCCGGGTCATCAGAGAAGAAGAAAGCCTGTAAGGAGAGGAGGTCCACCACACCGAGGAAGGAGGCTTCGGAGCCGATAGGGACTTGCATGGGCACGAAACGGGCGTGGAGTTTCTCCATCCCTTGCCGGATCACGGCGAAGAAGTCAGCACCCACCCGGTCCATCTTATTCACGAATGCAATCCGGGGCACCCGATAGCGGTCTGCCTGGCGCCAGACCGTTTCCGACTGGGGCTGAACGCCCTCCACCGCACTAAAAACCACCACGACTCCATCCAGCACCCGCATGGAACGCTCCACTTCCATCGTGAAATCCACATGACCCGGGGTGTCAATGATATTGATATTATGGTCTTTCCAGGTGCAGTAGGTGGCGGCGGAAGTAATCGTAATGCCCCGTTCCTTTTCTAACTCCATCCAGTCCATGGTGGCCGTTCCTTCGTCTACCTCACCGATTTTATAAATCCGACCGGTGTGAAAGAGAATGGCCTCGGTGGTGGTGGTTTTGCCTGCATCCACATGAGCAGCGATTCCGATGTTCCGGATGTGATTCAGAAGGTAATCCATAGTTTACCACCGATAATGAGCGAAGGCCCGGTTCGCTTCGGCCATGCGGTGAACATCTTGCTTCTTTTTCACGGCGCCACCGGTGCCGTTGGCGGCATCCTGAATTTCATCAGCGAGTTTTTCCACCATGCTCTTGCCCTTACGGGCCTTTGCATATTCCTTAATCCAGCGGAGGGCAAGCATCAACGCCCTTTCTGGGCGGACTTCCTGGGGGATTTGATAGTTCGCACCCCCCACCCGACGGGAACGAACTTCTAATTGAGGAGACACTTGCTGAATAGCCTGACGGAAGATTTCCAGAGGATTCTTATGGGTTCTCTGCTCCAGTAAAGTGAAGGCACCATACAGGATGCGCTGGGCTTTGCTTTTTTTCCCTTTCTGCATGAGTTTATTAATCATTCTTGCGACTTCTATGGACTGGAATCGGGTGTCAGGCAAAACAACTCTTCTTTCCACTGAACCGCGTCTGGGCATAATACCTTACCTCCGGCTACTTGGGCTTGGGAGCGCCGTATTTGGAGCGACTGCGACGGCGGGCTTCTACACCCCCGGCATCATAACTCCCGCGAATGACCTTGTATCGGATGCCAGGCAAATCCTTCACGCGTCCTCCCCGGACCAGGACGATGTGATGCTCCTGGAGATTGTGCCCGATTCCAGGGATATAAGCGGTGACCTCCGCACCGTTGGTCAAACGAACGCGTGCCACTTTCCGCAGTGCCGAGTTGGGCTTTTTCGGAGTTACCGTAAAAGTACGAAGAACCACCCCTTTCTTCTGTGGATTCCCCCCTAATGCAGGGGTCTTGGCCTTTGGTGAGAGCGACTTCCGGCCGTAGCGAACCAGTTGATTTAAGGTTGGCATTTTTTTCTCTTCCTTGCTCCTTGCAAAATTATAGTATACATAATTTTAGTCCCTGGAGTCAAGAGTGACGGGAACTTTTTGAGGTTTTTCTGCGCCCGCCAATCGGGGGGAGGAAGGTGTCAGGTAATTCAGGGCTTTGAAGAGGGGAAAGCCGGTGCCAGCCGGAATTTCTCTCCCCAGCACGATATTTTCCTTCAATCCAATGAGATAATCTTTCTTTCCCTCCAGGGCGGCTGCTGAAAGCACCCGAGCCGTTTCCTGAAAGGAGGCCGCAGAAATAAAACTGTCGGAGTTGATTGCAGATTTTTTCACGCCCAGAAGAGCCAGGCTCCCCGCAGCGGGCTCCTGGCCAGATTTCAGGAGTTGCTGATTCTTGCGCTGGAAGATGTATTTATTCACATAAGTATCTTCCAGGAACTCGCTGTCACCAGATTTGTGAACCCTGATGAACTTCAGCATCTGTCGGACGATGACCTCAAAGTGCTTGACATTCGTCGTAACTCCCTGGCTCCGATAGACGCTTTGGAGCATATCAATCAGGTATTGCTGGGCAGGCTTGGGGCCCAGCAGAGATAAAATATCCAGGGGGTTCTTATACCCATCGGTGAGCGCATCACCTGCTTTCACTTCCTGACCCTCCTGGACGGAAATAGTACGGGTGGGGGGAACTTCCAGATGAATCTCTTTACCCTCTCTGGTAAGGAGGGTGATGAGGGTGAGGGATTTATCGCCCGCTCGGATTTCATGGACGATGGCATCCACGGGAGATATGACTGCACCTTCCCGTCGGGGCTGGAACCGAGATTGATAGACTTCAAAGAACATCTCTGCCAGAGGAAGACCCTGGGTGATATCCTTGATAATGCCCCCTGCGATACCCCCCGTATGAAAAGTCCGGAGAGTGAGTTGAGTGCCGGGTTCACCGATAGCCTGTGCGGCGATGATGCCAATTGCCTCACCCACTTCCACGAGCCTGCCCGTGGCTAAATTGCGGCCATAACACAGAGCACAAATGCCGTAGGGCGACTCACAGGTCAGAGGAGAACGAACCCGGAACTTCTGAATTCCAAGCATTGGAGCCTTTTCTATCACGGCTTCATCAATTTCTGAGCCTGCGGTGAGGAGGGCTTCACCGGTTTCGGGGTCGTAGAGGGTATTCAGAGAAATTCTACCCAGGACGCGGTCCTGCAAGGTTTGCAGGGGTTCCTGACCCGGCTGTGAGGCAAAAGTCTCATACTCCATCCCATCAGGGGTATGGCAGTCTTCCTCGCAGATGAAGACTTCCTGCGCCAGGTCCACCAGGCGACGCGTCAAATATCCAGACTTCGCCGTCCTTAGCGCGGTATCCGTGAGTCCCTTCCGCCCCCCGTGAGTGGAAATGAAATACTCATGAACCGACAATCCTTCCCGAAAATTAGATTTAATGGGCATAGGGATAATCCTTCCGGAGGGGTCTGACATGAGGCCTCGCATTCCGGATAACTGGCGCAACTGGTCGGAAGAACCCCGAGAGCCGGAACGAACCATCATAAGCAGCGGGTTTCTGGGGTTCGGGTTGCTCTCCACCGCTTTCCCCACCGATTCCACGGCTCTGGACCAGATATCCTCAACCCTTTTCACCCAGGATTCGTGCTCCAGGTGTAGCCCCTGTTCTTCAAGTTTTTCCATCTCATGCTCAGCCCGCTGGACAATTTCCTTCTTCTCCTCCGGGATGTCCACATCCGTGAGAGCCAGGCTAATGCCGGCGCGGGTGGCGGCCATAAAGCCCAGTTCTTTCAAGTCATCCAACAACTGGATGGTCTCTGCTTCACCCAGGAGGTGGAAACATCGGGTCACCAGGTCTTTGGTGGAATTTTTATCCAGGGTCTGATTCACAAACCGGAGAGGTTCAGGCAAAATCAAGTTGAGAAGCACCCGCCCGGGAGTCGTTTGGATTGTGCAGTAGGGGGTGGGGCACAGACGAGGGTTGCGTACATATCGGGTGGGAATCCGAACCAGGATAGGTTCGTGAACTTTCACGTGTCCATTGGCGTAGGCTCGTTCTACGGATTCTAAGTCGGGGAATTTTTTCAGCGTTGAAGAGTCGTGAGGAATCTCCAGGGTCAGGTAATGACACCCCAAAACCATGTCCTGAGTGGGGTTAGCGATGGGGGTGCCATCGGCAGGAAGAAGGATATTGTGAGAGGAGAGCATTAAGAGACGAGCTTCCACCTGGGCGCGGACGGAGAGAGGAACATGAACGGCCATCTGGTCGCCATCAAAGTCGGCGTTGAAAGCGGCACAGACCAGGGGATGAAGCAGGATAGCCTCGCCATCCACGAGGATGGGCTCAAAAGCCTGAACACCCAGGCGGTGAAGGGTGGGAGCGCGGTTGAGGAGGACTACCCGACCCCGCATGGCTGCCTCCAGAGATTCCCAAACTCGGGCACTCTCCGTCGGCTTGATACTTTCTACCCGGTCAATCATCCTCTTGGCGGCTTTGATATTCTGGGCGTACCCCCGCTGAATTAACTCTTTCGTGATGAAGGGCTTGAAAAGTTCTAAGGCCATCATCCGAGGAATGCCCGCCTGATAAATCTTCAGATGGGGACCTACCACAATCACAGCACGCCCGGAATAGTCCACCCTTTTCCCCAGTAGATTCTGTCGGAATCGCCCTTGCTTACCCTTCAGGGTGTCAGCCAGAGATTTCAAGGGCCTCCCGGAGGAATCCAACTGGGGTCGGGATTTTTTCGTATTGTCCAGAAGAGAATCCACAGCTTCCTGGAGGATGCGTTTCTCGTTGCGGATTATGGCTTCCGGTGCGTTGACTTTTATCAGCCTCAGCAGGCGGTTGTTGCGTGTCACGACGAGGCGATACAACTCGTTCAGGTCTGATGTGGCGTGGCGACCTCCCTCTAACTGGACCATAGGGCGCAACTCGGGGGGTATGACGGGAATGTTCTGCAGGATCATCCATTCTGGACGATTGCCTGAGTTGAGGAGGGACTGGAGGAGATTGAGGCGGCGGGATTCTCTATGGGTCCTGGTTGGGGTGTGAGGGTGAGCGGGGTCTGAGGTGGACGCCTTGCATAGCCTCTTGAGGTCGCCAATCAACCCTGGTATGTCAATGGTTTTCAGGATGTGATAGATAGCCTCTGCGCCTGAGAGGATGATGAAGAGGTCGTCTGGTGAATAGCCTGACGCCCGCCTGGTGATGACTCTGGAAAGTTTCATGAGGTTGCGATAGGTGGTGCCTGAAAGAATGAAGTTGCCCTCGGGGGATCGGGGCTGTGTGGATGGGATAATGGGGGTGTAGGAGCGGAGGGAGTGTAATGCCTCTAAGCCTTCTATCATCTCACGAATCTCTTTGACTCTGCGCTCTCTGGCGTGAAGATAAGTCTTGTGTGCGGATTTGTTGGCAATGCGAATGGGGAAGGAGTTGCGAAAATGGTGGAGAATGGTCCATAAGGACTGGTCTAATGGGGATGGGGCAGGGATGAGGAGTGAGCCTGTAATGGGGTCGTGAATGGGTGAGATGAGTTCCTCTTGTTTGAGATGGTCAGCGAGGAGGTCTTGTAGGGAAAGGGGGGCCCTGAAGTCGGAAACCTGAAGGGTAGGAAGATGGATGCCTGCGGAGAGGAGGTGGGTCAGGAGCGCATGGGAGAGACGGGAGCGTGCGGGCGCGAGGAGCTCGCCGGTTTGGTGGTCGATGATGGGAGAGAGGATTTCCCTCCTGGAAAGGAGTGCGCTGATGATGTCAAGAGGATAGGATTCGCGGATGTAGGATTTTTCGTGAGCCCGAGTGAGGATGACCTGAATTTCAGCGGCAACGATGTCCTTGAGTTCACCTTCATATCGGTTCAATCTGGAGAGGAGGTCTTCTAATTCTGGGTCTTCGTCAAGAAGTTCTTTGGGGAAGAAGGAGGGAGAGGATTGGAGGGGCTGGAGAACGGGGCGGAGGAGGGTATTGAGGAGGGCTGAATTTAGTTTGACGACAATGAAATCTGCATAGTAGATGATGCGTTCAATGTCACGGGGAGGGATGTCGAGGAGGATGGAGAGGTAACTTGGGATGCCGCGGAAGTACCAGATGTGAGCGACAGGAGCGGCGAGAGTGATGTAAGCCATGCGACGACGGCGGACTCTGGAGAAGGTGACTTCTACGCCACATCGGTCGCAGGTTCGCCCTTCCACGCGCATCTTGCGGTATTTGCCGCAGGCACACTCTAAATCTTTAGTGGGGCCGAAGATGCGTTCGCAAAAAAGCCCATCCATCTCCGGGCGTCCGGTGCGGTAATTCAAGGTTTCAGATTTTTTCACCTCTCCGCGCCCCCACTCCCGAATCCGCTGTGGAGAAGCCAGAGTAACCTGCACCATATCTAATTCCATTTAGCGTTCACCTTCTTCCAGCCCTTCTTTCCGGGTCTGGCGTTTGAAAAATCGCACATCAATCCCCAGTCCTTTAAGTTCTTTGATGAGGACATGGAAAGACTCAGGCATCCGGTGGTCGGGAATGTCTCTCCCTTCCACGATATTTTTATAGGCTTTGCGTCGTCCTTCAATGTCATCGCTCTTGATGGTCAGCATCTCCTGTAAAATCTCACTCGCTCCGTATGCCTCCAGCGCCCAGACTTCCATCTCACCGAAACGCTGACCTCCGAATTGTGCCTTTCCGCCCAGGGGCTGTTGGGTCACGAGGGTGTAGGTTCCGGTGGAGCGAGCATGAATCTTGTCCGCGGCTAAATGGTAGAGTTTCATAATGTACATCACGCCCACCGCCACGGGCTCTTCAAAGGGCTTGCCGGTTTTACCATCCAGGAGGGTGATTTTGCCATCGGGCGGAAGGTCCGCCAGGGTCAGTAGGGTCCGAATCTCCTCTTCTGTGGCCCCATCAAAAATGGGAACCTCCGGGTAAAGTTTCAGCACGGAGGCAGCCCATCCTAAATGGAGTTCAAAGAGTTGGCCCAGATTCATACGAGAAGGGATGCACAAAGGGCTGAAGATGAGGTCAATGGGGACTCCATTGGGGAGGAAGGGCATATCCTCCTCGGGCATAATTTTGGCAATGACCCCTTTGTTTCCGTGTCTGCCTGCTAACTTGTCGCCAGTTTGTAACTTCCGTTTGACGGCAACCTGGACTCTCACCAGTTGCTCCACATCGGGTGGTAATTCGTCCTCCGGGGCTTTGAAAACCCGATTCCCAATTACCCATCCCTGAACTCCATGGGGTAACTTCTTGGAGGTGTGCTTGTAGTCCTGTAAGCGACTGCCCGTGATTTTCCAGAGGAGGCTTTCCTCCGGGCTTTTCTCAGCGGCTGGTTGGGGCGTAATTTTTCCCACCAGGATGTCTCCTGAACGGACGACTGCGCCGGTGTGGATGATGCCCTCCTCATCCAGAGCCTTTAAGAGTTCCTCGGGAACATTGGGGATGTCGCGGGTGATGACCTCCCGTCCCATTTTGGTTTTTCGTGCCTCGGTGTCATACTCTTCTATGTGGATGGATGTGAAGAAGTCCTCGCGGACGATGCGCTCGTTCACGACGACCGCATCCTGAAAGTTGTAGCCCTCTATGGGGAGGAATGCCACGAGGAGATTGCGGCCGAGGGCTAACTCGCCCCGGGTGATTCCCTGGGCATCTACAAGGATTTGATGTTTGCGGACCTTTTGCCCCCGCCGAACGATTGGCCTCTGGTCTATTAAGGTTCCCTGGTTGGAACGCTTGAAGCGCATAAGTGGATAAGTGACTCTCCTTTTTATGCGATTGTAAAAGAGGGTAATGGAATCCCCTGTGACCGACTCCACAACTCCATCGTCCTCCGCAAAGAGGAGGAAGCCAGAATCTATGGCGCAGCGGGATTCCATCCCTGTGGCCACGATGGGGGTCTCTGGCTTGAGCAAAGGCACTGCCTGACGGAGCATATTAGAACCCATCAATGCCCGATTGGCATCATCATGTTCCAGAAAGGGAACCAGGCTGGCAGAAATCCCCATCAACTGCCCGGGAGAAGCATCTATATATTGTATTTCTTCGCGTTTTAACCATATAAAACTTCCTTCATACCTGGCAGAAACCCACTCCGGGATGAGGCGATTTGCCGCATCCACCGGTGTGGTGGCCTCGGCGATGCGAGCCTGGTCTTCTGTATCTGCGGTTAAGAACTCAATGACTCCAGTTAACCGTCCATTCTCCACTTTATAATAAGGGGTTTCAAGGAAGCCATGATGGTTAATGCGGGCATAGGTAGCCAGGGAGGTAATCAAGCCAATGTTCGGGCCTTCCGGGGTTTCAATGGGGCAAATTTTGCCGTAGTGGGACTGGTGCACATCCCGAACTTCAAAGCCTGCACGGTCGCGGGTAAGCCCGCCGGGACCCATGGAGGAAAGGCGTCGCTTGTGAGTGAGTTCTGCCAGTGGATTGGTTTGGTCCAGGAACTGGGTGAGGCGACCGGTGTTGAAGAAATTCCGCAGAGGGGTCATCAAAACTTTATTATTCATCAGCATCTGGGGAGTGAGAATGGCTGTATCCTGGTTTTGAAGTTTCTCGCGAACACTCCGCTCCATTTTCTGTAGACCCGTTCGTAGCGCCTCCAGAGCCAGTTCCCCTACACAGCGAACTCTTCGGTTAGAAAGGTGGTCAATGTCATCCGGGGTTCCTCCCTTTTCCTGAATTTGAATCAGCCGGCGAAGGGATTCAATCACATCAATATCTGTGAGGCTGCGCTCGGAGGGAGGAATAGATTTTGTCTGGAGTTTGTGGTTGATCTGGTAGCGTCCCACTTCGGAAAGGTCATAGGTTTTCGTGTTGAATAAGCGAGTCCGAAGGTATTCCTCTGCCACCTCGGGCGTGGGGTTGGATTCGTTCGGGCGAAGGGTCACATAGATAGCCCGAAGGGCGTCTTCCCGGCTCTTAAAGGGGTCTTTCTGATATGTAGTTTTAATCGCATCATAGAAGGGTAATTCTTTCACCGGAAGCCAATAATCAAACACAGGTTGGTGAGCAGAGAGGGTGAGGATTCTCGGTCTATTCTTGTCTTCTGGAATCTGGAGCGAGAGTTGGATGAGAGAGAGCCGACGGGCCTCCACCTGGGTGACTTGTTCGTAGGACTTCACGAGGATTTCCCCGGTTCCATCTTTCGTGCGGGAGTCAAAATCATACAGGGTGAAGGGGGGGCACCATCCCACGAGGTTTTGTGGGGTATTTTCTACCTGAAAGTGAACGGGGGCGTGCCGAATGACCTGGGTGTCCAGGGAGAAGTTCCGGGCTGTCAGGAGAGTGGTAACAGCAATTCGGCGGGTTTTCCCGATGCGCGCGAAGATGTTTCCATTGATGTCAAAACCCATTTCCAGCCAGGTGCCTCGGTTCGGGACGATGCGAGCGGAGAAGAAACTCCGCCCACGAATGTCCTGCACATCCTTAAAGTATAGCCCGGGAGAGCGAATGAGTTGAGAAACCACCACACGCTCTGCACCGTTGATAATGAAGGTACCTCGCTCCGTAATGGCAGGAATTTCCCCTACATACATCCTTTGCTCAATGATGGCTCCTGTCTTCCGATTCAGCAAGCGTAAAATGACATATAAGGAATGGGAGAAGGTAAGACCCCGCTCCTTACACTGATCCCAGGTGTAGGACGACTTCTCCAATTCGTAATCTAAAAACTGTAACTGAACCTCACTTTTCTCATCCTGGGGGATTGGAAACATCCGACGGAAGACTTCACCTATCCCTTCCTCACAGAATCGCCGGTAAGAGTCTTGTATATGCTGGGTGAGGTGACCGATGGCAAACCTGCGACGGATTTTGCTGTAAGATACCCTGGAAAGTAGTGGTTCTACGGAATCCTTTCCCGGGAGTGAAGTGGGTAGAGTGACCACCGGTGCTCGAGAAGTGGCTTTTTTGGGGTGTACTGTCGTAGTGGAGGACCTATTGAATTTCGGCTTTCGCACCTAAATCCTCCAGTTGCTTTTTGATTTGCTCGGCTTCGTCACGACTCACACCTTCTTTGATGGGCTTCGGTGCCGCATCCACGAGTTCTTTGGATTCTTTGAGCCCCAGACCCGTGAGAGACTTGACGAGTTTGACGACCTGGACCTTCTGGTCTCCGGTGTCCGTCAGAATAACATTGAAGGTGGTCTTCTCCTCGGCAGCAGGAGCTCCCCCTGCTGGAGCCGCACCAGCCGGTATAGCACCCGTAGCCACCGGCAGTGCGGTTATTCCAAATCGCTCCTTGAGCGCATTCACCAATTCCACCAGTTCACTGACCTTCAAATTCTCAATCGCAGTAAGTAGTTCCTGCGTTGTCATTCTTGATAACCTCCTTCTTGTTTTTTCTTTCTTTGAATGAGGGCTTCTAAGGTAATTACCAGGGTTGTAATCGGAGACAGCAGGCTTATGTATGCCGTTTGCAGGGGCATGAGCAGGGTTTCGTAACAGAAGGCTACAATGGCATGTCGGGATTCAAACCGGGTGAGGCTTTTGAGTTCCTCGGTGGGCATCCAGGTATTTTCCAGAATGGCACCTTTCACGACAGGTATTCCTTCGTTGTCCTGTATAAATGACATCAGGGGTTTTAACAATTTCAAGGGGTCGTCAAAGGAAAAAAGAGCGGCAGTTGGACCCTGGGTAAGGTTTTGAAGGGAGAGTTGAGGATGGGTTCTGGAAAGGGCTTTCCTTAGCAGGGTATTTTTGAGGACGCGATATTGCCCGCCCCCTGCCCGAGCAATGCCCCGAAGGCGCCACTCTGGCATAGCCTTGAACCCGGTGTGGTTCACAAAGATCACGGATGTGGCCCCGGAAAGGGACGCTTCTATTTCTTCTACAAGTTTCTGCTTCCCTGAAGTTGCAGGCATTCAGACCACCTATACCTTCGCCAGATTGAGTTTAATGCTGGGACCCATCGTGGTGCAGAGGTGGGCAGACAAAAGGAAGACACCCCTGGCGGATGGGGGCTTGAGACGCTGAATCGTCTGGAGTGCGGAGCGGATGTTGTCTTCCAATTGAGTGGATGAAAAGTGCACTTTCCCGACGGGGAGGTGCAGGATACCATAGGTATCGTTCTTAAAGGAGAGTTTGCCTGCTTTGAATTGCCGGACGAGGGGGGCTACGGTGGGGGAGACGGTGCCTGTTTTGGGGGAGGGCATCAAGCCCCGGGGGCCCAGAATTTTTCCCAGGCGCGCCACCTCTTTCATCATATCCGGGGTGGCAATCAGGACGTGAAAATCGGTCCAGCCTTCTGCGATTCGGTCAATCAAATCTTTATCACCCACGAAATCGGCTCCGGCCTCTCGTGCTTCCATCGCCTGTTCTCCTTTTGCCAGCACGGCAACCCTGCGCTCTTTTCCGATGCCGTGGGGCAGGGACAGGGTGCCCCGAACTGCCTGTTCGGCTTTCTTCGGGTCGATCCCCAACCGGACGGACAGTTCTACAGTTTCATCAAACTTAGCGGAGGCGCCTTTTTTCAAAATTTCTACCGCTTCCGACAGTTCATACGACCTGCCCGGCTCCAGAAGGGATAACAGGGCTTTATACCGTTTGCTTCGGACAGGCATGCTATTCTTCCACCTCCACACCCATGCTCCGGGCGGTGCCAGCCACGATTCGCACAGCGGAAGAGAGGCTGCGGGCATTCATCTCCTCCCGTTTCATTCGGGCTATCTCCTCTATGTGGGCTCTGGAAAGTTTCCCGACGATGGAACGCTTCGGGTCCCCACTCCCCTTTTCTATGGCAAGCGCTCGCTTAATCAGTTGCGAGACGGGGGGATTCTTTAACACAAAGGAATAAGTGCGGTCCACATACACCGTAATGACCACGGGGATGAGGTAGCCGGTTTTATCTTTCGTTTTCTCGTTGAATTCCTTGCAAAACGCCATAATGTTGAGACCGTGTTGAGAGAGGGTGGGGCCCACCGGTGGGGCGGGATTGGCTTGCCCCGCCGGTATTTGTAATTTCACGACGGCTTTGACTTGCTTCTTTGCCATGGGTTATACCTTCCGCACCTGGTCAATCTCTAACTCAACGGGAGTATCTCGCCCGAACAGGGATATGAGTATCCGCACTTTCCCCCGGGAAGGGTCTACCTCCTGGAGTGTGCCTGAGAAGTCCATAAAGGGGCCGGAAAGAATTCGGACGGTGTCACCTTTCTGGAGGAGGAGGTCGGTATGTGGGATGGGGATGCCTGCAATCTGCTGGACCTCGCTCGCCTCCTCGTCGCTTAAGGGATGGGGTTCCTCCCACCCGCCAATTAATCCTAAAACACCGGGGATTCCTCTTAACACGCGAGATAACCCCTTCTTCGCCTCTTGAGTGTATTCCATTTCAATGAAGATATACCTGGGATAAACCCGGCGCTTGAACCTGTGCTTCTTGCCCCCCCGCTCTTCTTCAACCTCTTGCTCTGGTATGATGATGCTGCCAATATGGTCCATCAGTCCACTGACTTCTGCTTCACGCAGAATCGCTCTCTTCACTCGTTCTTCTTGCCCACTCTGGGTGTGGAGGATGAACCACTCTTTCGCCATCAGGTGAATAACCTCTGAATGAGAATGTAGGCGAGAAAATCTGCGAGGGATAGGATGAGAAGGCTGATGAATATAACTCGGAGAACGGCGAGGGAGGCTTGCCATGCGGAAACAGGGGTAGGCCAGGTGACTTTCTGAGCCTCCTGAACGAGGTCAATGAGGTATCGCTTGAGGCGATACCCGAGGGTGGTGTGCAATGAGGTGGAAGAGGGTGAAATGGGAGCGGGGGTTGACCTGCCGGGCATAGGCTTATTCACCTTTATGAGGGGTTATTTCATCTCCCTGTGAAGGGTGTGCTTTCTGCAGTGGGGGCAAAATTTCTTGAGTTCCAGCCTTTCCTTCTCTAAGATGTGGGATTTGGTGGTAATGTAATTCCTCCTTTTGCACTCACTACAAAATAGAAGTATGCCTGATTTCTTCGCTTTCTTGGCCATAGGGGAATGCAGGGGTTATGAAATAGCGGAGGTTACCACGCCTGCGCCCACGGTTTTTCCACCTTCGCGAACGGCGAAGCGAACACCTGCGTCCATAGCCACCGGGTAAATCAATTCCACCTCCATTAACACATGGTCACCCGGGTTGGCAAATTGCACCTCTTGCTTCGTGTCGGGGTCCATCAGGCGGAGGATACCCCCGGTCACATCAGCGGTTCTGACGAAGAACTGGGGCCGGTAGCCTGGGACGAAAGGCGTGTGGCGACCACCCTCTTCCTTCGTCAGGACATAGGTATCTGCGACAAATTTTTTGAACGGCTTCACCGAGCCGGGCTTGGCCAGCACCTGACCCCGCTCCACCTCTTCTTTTGCGATTCCTCGGAGGAGAACGCCCACATTATCTCCTGCCCGGGCATCATCGAGGATTTTTCGGAACATCTCCAGGCTGGTGGCTACGGTAGTGCGGATTTCACCGGACAGACCGACGATGTCCACCTCCTCACCTGGCTTGAGGATGCCCTTTTCCACACGGCCCGTGACCACAGTTCCTCGTCCTGTGATGGTAAAGATGTCCTCAATGGGCATAAGAAAGGGCTTATCCACATCTCGGGTGGGGGAGGGTATGTAACGGTCCATCGCATCAATTAATTCCCACACAGGCCCGCACCAGGGGCATTCTCTCTTTCCACAGGCACACTCCATGGACTTCAAGGCGGAGCCCTGAATAATCGGGCAGTCTGGGTCGAACTGATACTTTTTCAACAGTCCGCGCACATCTTCTTCAATCAAGGCCACCATGTCCTTCCAGCCTTCTCCCTCGGATTGCTGGAGAATGTCGGTCTTATTGATGAAAACGAGGATAGCGGGGACATTCACCTGGCGAGCCAGGAGGATATGCTCCCGGGTCTGGGGCATCGGGCCATCGTCCGCTGCCACTACGAGGACGGACCCATCCATCTGGGCTGCGCCAGTAATCATATTTTTGATGTAGTCCACATGCCCCGGGCAATCAATGTGAGCATAATGACGCTGGGGAGATTCATATTCCGCATGGTGGACGTTGATGGTGACGCCTCGCGCTTTCTCTTCGGGTGCGTTATCAATCTCCTCGTAGGATTTCGCCACCGCCAGATTCGCCTTCGCCAGAACCTTGGTGATGGCGGAGGTCAAAGTCGTCTTGCCATGGTCTACATGACCGATGGTGCCGATGTTCACATGTTCCTTACGCCGCTCAAATTTTTCTTTTGCCATTTCTTCTACCTCCTGCCTTTATTTTCTTTTATCCTGACCCGAGAGCCCATGATCGGGATTGAACCGATGACCTCTTCCTTACCAAGGAAGCGCTCTGCCGGCTGAGCTACATGGGCTATCCGGCTCTGATTGCGTTCCCACCCTGGCGAGCGGGAGACGGGACTCGAACCCGCGACCCTCAGCTTGGAAGGCTGATGCTCTTCCACCTGAGCTACTCCCGCAGAAGCATCCTGGAGGGGGCAGGATTTGAACCTGCGAAGCCTTCCGGCAATGGGTTTACAGCCCATCCCCTTTGGCCACTCGGGCACCCCTCCTCCGCCACAGGCGAGATATTTGCCCATCTGCTCAAATCCAAAATTATAAAGTATAATAGACCTATACCCATTCTGTCAAGTATCTTACAATTATTAGTGATGAAACCCGGATGCCTCTTCATCCTCGCCACCCCGATTGGAAACCTTCAGGACCTATCACCCAGAGCCCTAAAGGTGCTTAAAGAAAAAAACCTATTCTGCATTGAAAATACGCACTCCCTTAAAAAAATTCTTACCTCCTTTTCCCTATCTTCGCCTCAGCATATTATATCTTACTATGGTGAGAAAGAAAAATCAAGAGTGGGGAAAATACTCCATTGGCTCAGGGAGGGTAAGGATGTAGTCCTGGCGACTGAGAGTGGGACGCCAGGGGTATCTGACCCGGGGATGTATCTCGTCCGTGCGGCACTAAAGGAGGGAATACCGGTGGTTCCCGTGCCGGGTCCATCTGCCCTGTCCACCGCTCTTTCAGTGAGCGGCTTCCCTTCCACTCCTTCCATTTTTCTGGGCTTCTTGCCCGCCCGAAGAGGGAAACGGAGAAAACTTCTGAAAGCCTGCGGCAATTTAAAGGCTACCCTCGTGATATTCGTCCCCCCGCATGATGCTATCTCTCTCCTGCAAGAACTGCTGGAGATTCTGGGCAACCGTGAGGCCACTCTCTGCCGGGAAATGACCAAAATGTTTGAGGAAATTAAACTCTCCACTCTCTCTGAATTTCTCCAGGATTTTCAATCCCGGAAGGAAATTCGGGGTGAGATCACCCTCGTCATCAGCGGAAAGAAATAAAATTTTCATCTTCTCTGCCCATTTTTTCCCCATTAAACGGCGCGAAACCTCCATCTATTAGTCAGACACTACTCACCCACAGAACTGCACAGAGTTTTCACGGTAGCCTGCGTTGTGGTGCTGGTGACTTTCATCTCTTGAATAGTTGTGTTCGTAGCGAAAGATGCCTTCATAGATGTGGTAGAACTTACGCTCTTCAGTGAAGCATCCTCCATTATGGCGGAAGTATCCTGACTGAAGTCGGGTGGGCAATCAGATGAAATAAGACCATTGGTATCCAACTTCAAAATCCAGAGGTCTGAGCAGGGATACCCATCACAGTTTCCCCCTGCACCGAAAGTAGTGGTAGAGCCTACCACAATGTAACCGCCATCTTTCGTGTGCTGAACCGAGCGGGCGACATCCTGCCCAGACCCACCGTAAGCCTTCTGCCACTGTATATTACCAGAAGAATCCAATTTCAGAACCCAAGCATCAGCATATCTTCCACCCAGAGAATTCGTTTCACCAGCCACTATATAGCCACCATCAGCCGTCAGGTCAATGGAATACGGATAACTCACACCTTCGTCCGAGTAGATTTTCTGCCACTTCATATGGCCATGAGAATTCAATTTTAGAATCCACAAATCATTACCAGTTTCCTGAGAAAGGCTGGTAGCACCTGCCACGATGTATCCTCCATCGGGGGTCTGATGGATGGCATTTGCACTTGTAGGTGATAGGCCACCATATGCCCTTATCCAGACCACTTGCCCTTTAGCATCTACCTTCAGAAGCATAGCATTTTCCACCCCGTAGATATTCCAAATACCCTCTACTTTTTGAATAAATTTCCCTCCCAGGATATATCCACCACCGGTGGTTTGCAGGATACAACAGGGAAAAGCAAAATAAGGACTGTCAGAAGTTTTTTGCCACTCCATATTTCCCCTGGAATCCAGTTTCAAAATCCAAATTTTACTGCGAGTTTCACAGTTCACACATGCAGTGATGATATATCCGCCATCTTTCGTTTGTAAGATATAAGATGGCTCTTCCTTTGCTGCGGTGCCGTAAGTCTTTTGCCAGAGTATATCTCCGTCAGCGCTCAGTTTCAGGACCCAGAGGTCGACAGTATCAGCACCACGAAGAGAGGTGTATCCTGCCACAATATATCCGCCGTCGGTGGTTTGCCGGATAGATTTTGCCACATCCGTAGAGATACGATGATAGGCCTTTTGCCATTTTACATTTCCCACAGAGTCTAAGTTCAGAATCCAGAAATCATTTTTGTGGCCATAGACGGTAGTAGAACCCACGACGACGAATCCCCCCTCCCTTGTCTGCTGAACAGCGTATGCGTAATCACTGGAGGGACCGCCGTAAGTTTTTGCCCAGGTACTTATCACAGAGGTTCTCGTAAAAGTGGCTCTGCAAGATGTATTGGCATTCATCGTTATTCTGCCATCCGCACAGTCCGGGTCCCCGGACCATCCATCAAAATGCCAGAGTGGGGCAGGTAGAGCCACAAGGCTGACAATTGCCCCGTGGTAAAAGAATCCTGAGCACTCCGTTCCGCAGTGAATTCCTGCTGGTTCACTTTTCACCATTCCATTCCCTTTTTTTATCACCGTCAATTGATACTGGGGAGGTTCTTCTATTCCGCCGAAAGTGAACACACTCATTGCAAAAATGCATATTTCAGCCATCCGGAATATCCACGCACCGTAAAGATATAACCCCGGGGATTTATGCCTCCAGATTATCAGGATTGCGTTCCCTCCTCTCCCGATAGTTTGCGTTTCTTAACTTTGCGCCTTTCTTTTGTCCTCCACCATTTTAACTCAAATTTTCCGGGCAATAAAAAGGGTTAATTCCGATTCCATCAAAGGATAGCGATAAAGCGTATGGACCTGAGTAGATAGCCACAAGGATAGAGGCGCTGACTCCAGGGTATGGGCTGTGGGAGGCGAAAGGGCAATGGCTACCCAGCCATCCGGGCGGGCTAACTGGATGAAGCGTTCCAGGTAGTAGAGTTCGGGAGGGCAGGCAGATAGACGCTCCAGCACTTCGGGCGTAATCTCTTCATCCAGGGGCTCCTGCCTCGTCCAGTCATAATGCTCCACCAGGTCAAAAATTTTCCGATAATCCACCCGCCTTTTCTTCTTCTCCATCGTCTGAAAGCCGGGAAGAAATTCCGCCAGGGTTACAGGTTTCTTCTCCTCCACCCGATTCCAGATTTCATAATTTCTAAATAATTTATTCATTACGAGAGTTGCCCGGCGAATCTCATAAGGAGGAAGGCCGTAAAAGGCTTGTAAAGCCGGTGAATAAACAGGAGAAGAATGAGGATGGAGGGATTCTGGTTGTGCGAGAAGTTGAGCCCAATTCTGGATGTGATTTTTTTTAGTATCCGTAGATGGGATACCCCATACGAGGTGGAATTGATGGGGTTCTACGCCCCATTCTAACAGGTTCAATAACGGGTCTGAAATAAACAGATTGAATCGTTTCTGCTTACCGGAATGCACCCAGCCTTCTCTGAACCCGGGTCGTGGCTCTACTCCGAAGAGATTTTCATCGGGGATGTGAAAGATTTCGCCAGCGTGGTGGAGGCCCTGCCCTGTTCCACAAAAAAGATGCAGGATTTTCGCTCCTGAAGGAAAAGCCATGCCTGTTAGTTTTTTTAGAAGGCCGAGAATCTCTCTTTCCTGGTCTGCTTCTTTTTCGGTGGTAGGCATACCCATCATTGTCGGGATGGCGACTCCTGGAAGGGGAGTCTGGACCATATTTGCAAGGAGATGTTGGTATTCCAGCAGAGGTTCATCCACAGTCAGGGGAGTCAGCCCCGCCTGGATAAGGCGGAGGTTACCTTCTGCTGGGGAAGTAGAAGGTGGGAACTGGCAGATACGGACTCTTTTCCCGCGTCGGTGAGCCTGGAGGCATTCTCTTTCCATATTTCCTTCTGGTCGAATCTGGACGGCGAGAATCAGGTCAGAGAGGGCAAGGATCAGCCGGTCTCGCTGGGCGCCGCTACCCGGCGTGCCCACATCTTGCGGTGAGAAGGGGGAAAGAACGAGGGTAGTTTTCGGGTCAAACAGTTCACCAAGTCTGCGGGCTAAAGGGGAAGGTTCTCTTTCTTTCTTCCCGGCAAAGGCTTGAAAAATCCCCCGGTCAGGAACCAGAAGCAAAGGGGAGCGGCGGATTTTGCTTCTCAAGGCGGGCAAATTATACGACACTCTCGTGGGGCTTGCCACGATGGTAAGCCCCATCTCCGCCGCCAGGTCTGCCAGCGCATTCGTCACCTCCAGTCCCCTCCGGTCCACCGTCCGGGAGTTCAAGAATGCAACCTTCGGCGAGGTAAGAACATCCGGATTCCCGTGTAAACATAAAACCGGCGGCGGATACTCAAAATACTTTCTCAATCCCGACGGATAGCCCTCATCCAGCACCGTGATTGTGTTTATCCCCCACTCCTGTAGCCTCGCTATTTCTTCTTCCCCCTTGCGGAAAACCCGTTTGCGGTTCCGATTCAGAAAATTTGCAATAGGACCGGGCAAATGATATTCATCCTGATAAACTCTTTCCGACAGGCGGAAAAATTCCTCAAGGTTTCTTCCCTCTCTTTCATTAACTTTTAGGATTCTCCAGATAAGAGCAGACCGAATTCCCGGGAGAGTAAAAAGGAGGAGAAAAAGTTCGCGTTCATTCATTGGAAATTTCGCCCTCATCCTTCTCTTACTCACTCATTATATCACGAGAATTTCAAACCAATTTTCATTGGGTGAAAGTTTTTGGGGTGGGCAAAATGCTCCTCCGCTCCGAAGATTTCTGGCTTCACCCTCCATAAGAGAAGGCAGGGCACAGGGGTTTCGCACGCATGTATGTTATACTTAACTGTAGTGCATGGAGATGTGGGGCCGGGTATTTCCGTGGGTAGTTTTTAACATTTTTGTGGTGGTAATGCTCGCCCTGGACCTGGGCATTCTTCATCGCAGAGCGCATATTATCCGGATGAAAGAAGCCCTCCTCCTCAGCCTTTTCTGGATTTCTCTCGCTGTTGTCTTCTGCCTGGGAATTTCCATCTGGCAGGGGCAAACCAAAGCCCTTGAATTCTTGACCGGATATATCATTGAGGAGTCGTTAAGCGTGGACAATCTCTTCGTATTTTTGTTGATTTTCACTTATTTTAGAGTCCCTGCCGAATACCGGCATAAGGTACTATATTGGGGCATTCTCGGTGCCATCCTGATGCGGTTGATTTTTATTCTAACGGGAGTGGCTTTAATCCACCTGTTTCACTGGGTGATTTACATTTTCGGCGTATTTCTCATTTTTACCGGCTACAGGATGGCCTGGCAAAAGGATGTAGAGATTCATCCAGAGAAGAATCCGGTGCTGAAGTTTTTCCGCCGGTTCTTTTCCGTAACAGAAAATTATGTGGGTGGGAAATTTTTTGTGAAGAAGGAAGGCCGTCTGTGCGCCACCCCTCTTCTGATTGTGCTTTTGATGGTGGAAAGCACGGATGTGGTTTTTGCGATAGATTCAATCCCTGCTATCCTTGCTATCACTCATGACCCGTTCCTCGTGTATACCTCCAATATCTTCGCCATCCTGGGGCTGAGGTCCATTTACTTTGCCCTTGCCGGGCTGATGCAATTATTTGACTATCTTCATTATGGGCTTTCTGCTATCCTCATCTTTGTGGGAGTGAAGATGCTGATTTCCGACTTTTATAAGATACCCATCGGCATCGCCCTGGGAGTAGTGGCAGGTATGTTACTGCTGTCAATCCTGACTTCTCTTCTGTTTGCCGGTCAAAAGGGCAAGCCTATCGTTTCACGAGAAGATTTGCCGGAATCTGAAGGGAAGCACACAGAATCCAAAATTTTTTCTTTGCCAGAGGTTCAGGGTCCGCCACATAATCCCGGGCAGGGCGAATAAAAAATGTTCATCGTTACTGGCGGAGCAGGATTCATTGGCAGTGCATTCGTGTGGAAACTGAATATGGAAGGCATCCAGAAAATTCTTATCGTGGATGAGCCTGACCCGGAGGAAAAATGGAAAAACCTGACGAATCGCCAGTTTGAGAACTCTGTCCATAAAGACAAGTTCCTGAAAGATGTGATGGAAGATAGAATGCCATCCCCTGTATCCGCAGTCATCCACCTGGGAGCGTGCACTTCCACCACGGAGCGCAATGAGGAATATCTGATGCGAAATAACTATGAATATAGCCGGGTGCTGGCGGAATGGGCGGTGAAGAAAGGGGTTCGTTTCATTTATGCCAGCAGCGCCGCCACTTATGGAGATGGGTCTCTGGGGTTCTCGGATGACGATTCCACGACCCTCCAGTTAAAACCTTTGAACCTTTACGGATTTTCCAAGCATCAATTTGATGTGTGGGTAATTCGGAATCAACTCACTGAAAAGGTGGCAGGGATAAAGTTTTTCAATGTGTATGGACCCAATGAGTATCACAAAGGTGAGATGGCAAGCGTGGTGTTCAAGGCGTATCGACAAGTGAAGGAGAGGGGGCGGGTGGACCTCTTTAAGTCTTACCGCCCTGAATATGGGCATGGCGAACAAAAACGGGATTTTATTTATGTGAAAGACTGCGTGGAAGCCCTGTGGTGGTTTTTGCAGAACCCACAGGTCAACGGGATTTTCAACCTTGGAACGGGGAAAGCCCAATCGTACAACGACCTGACGAATGCCATCTTTACCGCTCTGCGACTTCCGCCCCGGATGGAGTATATAGAGATGCCGGAAGGCATCCGGGGGCAATATCAGTATTTCACCGAGGCGAAGATAGAAAAACTCCGCCGGGCTGGATACGCCCAGCCCTTCCATTCTCTGAAAGAAGGGATAGCAGATTATGTGCTCCATTATTTAGAAAAGAGCAGAGAGGAGCAATACCTGTGATGGGGGGGAGCGGGGAATGAGATTGGCGGTTACGGGTGGAGGGGGCTTTCTGGGTTATCATCTGTGCCATCAACTGGCACACAGGTTTGAGGAGATTCGGGTGATTGATATAGCGCCCATCAACCCACAAGAGTACCCCGGTAATGTGAAGTGTTTCCAGGCGGATGTTCGGGATGAGGAGGCCTTAGAGAGAATTCTTGCCGGCGTGGATATGGTGGTTCACGGGGCGGCTGCCCTGCCCCTCTGGACGAAGAAAAATATCGTTACGACGAATGTGGATGGCACCCGGAATGTGCTGAAAATTGCTGTAAAACAGGGTATTCCGAGGGTGGTGCATATTTCTTCCACAGCGGTGTACGGCATACCGAAAAAGCATCCCATAGAGGAGAATGACCCTCTAAGGGGAGTGGGTCCCTACGGCGAGAGCAAGGTAACGGCGGAGCGGATATGTGAAGAATATCGGAAAAAAGGGCTGTGTGTGCCCGTGGTGCGTCCGAAAACTTTCATCGGAACGGGCCGCCTCGGTGTCTTCCAGATTCTTTACGATTGGGTGAAGTGCGGAAAGAAGATTCCTATCATCGGGAATGGGAAGAATCGCTATCAACTGTTAGAAGTGGAGGACCTGGTGAAGGGGCTGGAGTTGTTGATGACCCAGCCGGCTGAGAAGGTGAACGATACCTTCAATGTGGGGGCGAAGGAGTTTGGAACGGTGCAGGATGACCTGGAAGCATTATGTGAGTATGCCGGGAGTGGAGCCCGCCCTATGCCCGTCCCGTCCTGGCTCGCCAGACCTCTGCTGGAAGTTCTCTGGACGCTCCGCCTCTCCCCATTATATAAATGGGTCTACGCTACCGCGGATAAAGATTCTTTCGTCTCCATAGAAAAGATACAAAAGCAACTGGGCTGGACCCCGAAATACACCAACGCTCAGGCTTTAATCAAGTCATATCAGTGGTATCTGGACCACGAGAAAGAGATTCAAGGGGTCGGGCTCACCCACCGCTCTCCCTGGAGACAGGGAATACTGGCGATACTCAAAAAATTCCTGTAATCGCCGTTACCAGTCAAAACTCCGAGCATTCATTTTCTCAGAAACGGATGCAAACATATCGGGTGAAGCGTTCAGGTATAATATACAATCGCACAGGGTATGAACATCAGGAAAACACTTTCAGGAAATGCCCGTGTTGTTAGATTAGAGGAGGGAACTTTATGAAAAAAAGCCAACTCTTTCGGAATAAAGTCAAAGCCATTGAAGTAAGTAAGGGGAAGCGGATTTCGGAAGTATTATCAGAGATGTCGCAAACAGGGTTTCAGGGAAGGAAACTGGCAGAAGCCCTAAAAGTTCTGGAAAGGATGCTAAAAGACCCCTGCGTTACTATTTTTATGGGTTATGCCGGCTCCCTCTCCACCGCCGGACAATGGAAGATAATTCAGTGGCTGATAGAAAATCATTATATAGATGTGTTGGTTTCTACCGGGGCGAATGTTTCGGAAGATATTGTGGAAGCAATGGGGTTCTCTTATTATCAGTACGACCGCCCGGTGGCAGATAAAACTTTGTTTCAGGAGGGGTATAACCGATACTACGATGTATGCGGGAAAGAATCGGATTACTATCGGATGACGGAATTGATTGCGGAATTCATTCTCACATTGAAAGAAAACCATCCTTACTCATCAAGGGAATTTCTGGCGGCTTTTGGGAGGTGGCTGGGGGAGAAAGGGATAGAGAGCCTCGTGACAGCGGCAGTGCGGGAAAAGATACCCATCTTCTGCCCTGCCATCATAGACAGCCCCTACGGCGACGCCGCTTTGATAGCGAAAAGCAAAGGCTTCCACCTGACCCTGGATGCGGTGAAAGATTATGTGGAGTTTATGAGCCTGGCTGAGAAAATTCAAGAAACGGGGGTGATTTATATCGGCGGTGGCGTACCGAAAGATTTTATTCAACTCCTCGCTGTCACCTCGGATTTGCTTTACGCTGACCTGAAAGTCCCGAACAAGAAAGGAAAAAAACGGGCTGGAACCCATGAAACTTACTACCCACACAAATATGCCCTCCAGATTACCACTGACTCACCCCAGTGGGGCGGATTGTCAGGAGCCACCTTTGAGGAAGCCGTCTCCTGGGGAAAGGAACAGCCCGAGGGAGGGCTGGTCCAGTGCTATTGCGATGCTACCATTGCCTTGCCCATCCTTTCTCACGCACTGGCGGAAAAAATGCAGGGAAAGAGGAAGGGAACTGACTTCTCCAGATTCTTCCTCCTCACCTGAACCCCCAACTTCTGATGCAGGGCAGTCTAAAAGTTCAAAATGGCGAAGGGGGCCCGATGCTTTTTCAATGGAAAATCCCTCGCCAGAAATCACCTCGTCCTTCCAAAAAAGTAAGGATGTGCAGGAGAAACGAGCGGGTATAATAAAGAGGGTGAAGGAGGGGAAGGAAGATGGAGATTCGGATAGAAGAGGTAACAGAGGAAAATGTGGAAGAGGTTGCGTGGTTCTGCATTTTCCCGGAATGGAGAGAAAAGACAGAGTTCATCAAGGGAGTGGAAGAGAAAAGAAAGTGGACGGAAGAAATGTTCCAGAAGTGGGGAACCTTCGCAAAAATCGCTTACAGAGGGAAATCACTCGTGGGGCAAATCCATTATCATCCGGTTCCCGAGGAGAAAACCACCTATATCCATTGCATCTATGTTCCCGACAAGGAGAATTGGCGAAAAGGAATAGCCCGAAAACTGTTGCTGAGCCTGATGGAAGAAATGAAACAGCCGCAAGTCTGGTTTGACCATCAGCCGGCATCCGCTCTCGTGACGAGAACCTTTCCGGGTGAAAAGCAGGGTCAGTATCCCGCCCGCCTCTTCTTTGCCGATATGGGCTTCAAGCCAGTGGGAAAGGACCCGGACTTTTTGTATTATCCTCTGAAGGAGGGTTTTGTTTATCAGCCTCTGCCAGTGAAAGCACCGGTGTATTTTCCACAGGAGGAAGATAAAGGCAAAGCGGTCATCATCTACGGACCTTCGTTCTGCCCTTTTTCCTTTGTTTTCCTGAAGAAAGCGGAGGAGGCGGTAAAGGAGGTGTCACCTGAGATTTCCATCCGATGGATTAGCAAGACAGAGGAGCCGGAAGAGGTGAAAAAGCGGGGCGATTTTGAAGGCGTCATTGTGAATGCCAGGCCCATCCGAACTTTTGTTATAGACAGAGAAAATTTTCAAAAAGAAGTCCAGCAAGCATTGAAATCGTGAAAGCCTCTGAACCAGCGGGAAGCCCCATCTTCCTTCAAAAACAGCAATGAGTAGTAGTAAGAGAATGAAAAAGGTCTGCCCTTGACCGTATGGACACTCAAAAGGAAATAGTCAGGTATAATATCCATAATGGAGGTTGTTAGAAAGGTGACTTTTGAAATCTTAAAGCAGATTTTTTATGGGTATGACCCGGACGAGGCAAAAAAAACAGGAGGTGTGATGATGGCGAGTATTTTCAAAATTGTATTTCGTAGCGGTGCTTTCGTCGCTGCGGTTTTTTTCATTCACTCCACCACTCTACCCGGGCAGGAGGAGGTTCCCCTGATTTCGCGGAGAGTGTTCTTCGGGAATCCGGACAGGGCAAGCCCCCAATTAAGCCCGGATGGCACACAACTGGCATTTCTGGCTCCGGATGAGGGTGTGCTGAATGTCTGGGTAGGTTCTGTGGACGACCCGACCTCTGCGAAGCCGGTCACCCACGACCGTCTTCGTGGCATCAGGATATACTTCTGGGCTTACACCAACCGTCACATCATTTATTTGCAGGACAAGAACGGGGACGAGAACTGGCGGGTCTATAGCGTGGATTTAAGGTCGGGGCAGGTGATGGACCTGACCCCTGTGGAGGGCGTGCAAGCCCGTATCCAGCAGGTCAGTGAGAAGTTTCCTGCGGAGATTCTTATCGGGCTGAACGACAGGAATCCGCAATTCCACGACCTGTATCGGGTGAATATCCTCAGCGGTAGCAAAAGGCTGATTCAGGAAAACCCGGGTTTTCTTGACTTTCTCACCGATGACTACTATCGGGTTCGCTTTGCTTTCCGCCTGACGCCCGACGGAGGAAACGAGGTGCTGAAACCCACGGAAGAAGGGAAGTGGGAGCCTTTTATGACCATTTCTCAGGAAGATTTACTGACCACCCAACTTATCAGATTTGATAAGTCTAACCGGGTTCTGTATATGACAGACAGCCGGGGGCGCAACACCGCAGCGCTGGCTTCCATTGACCTCCGAACCGGAGAGGAGGAAATTATCGCTGAAGACCCCCGAGCGGACATCAGTGATGTGATTGCCCACCCTGCGGAAAAGAATATGGAAGCGGTCGCCTTCACCTACGACCGGAAGGAGTGGAAGATTCTTGACCCTGCATTGAGGGAGGATTTCGCCTATCTCAGCACCATCAGTAAAGACGATTTGAATATCACCAGTCAGTCGCTGGATGACCGGAAGTGGATTGTGACATTTACGGTGGACAACGGTCCCATTCGCTATTATGTGTATGACCGGGATTTGAAAGAGGCGAAGTTTTTGTTTACCAATCGCAAGGCGCTGGAAGGCTTGCCTCTGGCAAAAATGCATCCGGTGGTCATACGCTCCCGGGATAACCTGAACCTGGTGAGCTATTATACCCTGCCAGTGTGGAGCGATGCGGATGGCAACGGCAAGCCGGAAAAACGATTGCCCCTGGTTCTCACGGTTCACGGCGGCCCCTGGTGGCGCGACAACTGGGGCTATAATCCCTGGCATCAGTGGTTTTCTAACCGGGGCTATGCAGTGATGAGTGTAAACTTCCGCGGCTCCACTGGCTTCGGCAAGAAGTTTATCAACGCCGGCGACAAAGAGTGGGGCGGAAAGATGCACGATGACCTCATAGATGCGGTGAACTGGGCTGTTGAGCAGGGAATTGCTGACCCAAAGCATATCGCCATTATGGGTGGAAGTTACGGAGGCTACGCCACTCTCGTGGGTATGACCTTCACGCCGGATGATTTCGCCTGCGGGGTGGACATCGTGGGGCCCTCTAACCTTGTCACCTTTATGAACGCCATCCCCCCTTACTGGAAGCCTCTGTTAGACCTCTTCACATCCCGCGTGGGCGACCACCGAACAGAAGAAGGCAGGGCGTTTCTCCTCGCCCGCTCTCCTCTCACTTATGTGGACCGGATACAGAAGCCGCTGTTAATCGGACATGGTGCCAACGACCCGAGGGTGAAGCAGGCAGAGTCGGAGCAGATTGTAAAAGCCATGCAGGGGAAGAACATTCCCGTTACTTATGTTCTTTACCCGGACGAGGGGCATGGATTTGCCCGCCCACAGAACAACCTGTCCTTTTATGCCATCACCGATGTATTTCTTGCAAAATGCCTGGGCGGGCGCTACGAGCCCATCGGCGATGACCTCACAGGCTCCAGCCTCCTGGTCCCCGCTGGGGCTGACCTGATTCCCGGCTTGCCCCGGGCTCTGAAAGCCCTATCCGCACCCACGAAAATCCTGCCTGCACTCCCCTGACTTCCCCGCTGGCTTGCAAATCTCTGCAAAATATACCTGCCCACTTTCGTGGTGCCAGCCCCGATGACGAACATCTGGGAAGAAAACTGGCTATTCTGGAAAAAAAAGCGGTATACAGAATAGTGATATATGTGAGTGGAAAAAAGAGCGCCGTAAAGCAGAAGAGGAAAAAGGCGGGTGCGTTCAGAAAAAAAGTATAATATGGGCAAGCCGGTGAAGGAAAGACCACCACAGCGTATAACACAGCATAAAAGGTTCCCGCGGGAGATAGCCTGCGTCATCTCACGGGGTCACCCAAATTTCGGCTACGCCGAAACTTCTTTTATGCCGGGAATGTTTAATGAAATTGTGGGCAGTGACTTGAAAACATCGAAAAATTAGAAAGGAGAAAAGCAATGCAGAATATAGCAATAGCGGAAAAGTATTTTAGAGCAAGATATTTATTTTTCAAATGGCGTTACAGTTTAGCTCTTGTAAATAAGATTGCTTTAGCATTAGGGATGGCCTGTGTGACTGGACTTTTTGCCCAAATAAAAGTCTCTCTTCCCTGGACTCCGACACCAATCACCGGTCAGACTTTTGCTGTATTATTGGCTGGAGTCCTTCTTGGGAGATGGTGGGGAGGAATAAGCCAGGCAATATATGTAGTATTAGGTGTGGTTGGTGTTCCCTGGTTTGCAGGCTTAAGAGGGGGTTATGGCGTTCTCATTGGTCCCAGCGGAGGATATATAATTGGTTTTATCTTAGCTGCCTTGTTCATTGGCCATTTCACTGACAAATATATTAGAGCAAGGAGTTTTCTTTGCATGTTTACCTTTATGCTATTTGCCAATTTTGTCCTGATACACATACCGGGGTTAATACAGTTAGGAGTATGGTTTTACATAGCCAAAGGCACTGGATTAACTCTTTGGAAGCTGCTCTGGATGGGAACTATTCCATTCGTTATCGGGGACATAACTAAAATTGTGGGTGCGGCAGCATTGGCGAAAGCCATTACTCCCAAGGAAGCCTACAATGGTGAAGTGGATGCCGAGAGGGCAAAGAAATGGCGAATATTTTGAAAATTCGTGCTCACCACCTCTTATGCATACAAGGTTTTCAAGGATACGGTTATAGTGAAGATTTTGTAAAGAATATGATTGAAATTATTAAGAATATAGATTCAAATCCTGAATCAGAAATAATTACTGAATGTGACATTATCTGTTCTTATTGCTCTCACAATGTAGAAGGAGTATGTCAAAAAAAGCCCGATTCTGCTCAAAAGGTTAAAAATATGGATATGCGAATTTTGAGAAAATTACAATTAAAAGATGGGATAAGAGGCAGAGTCAAAGATTTTCTTTCCCTTGCAAATACAAAGTTCAGAAATATTTCTGCCGTTCAAGATATATGTGGCGATTGTGATTGGAAAGAGAAATGCCTTTGGTTTATTTCACGAGTTGCCCACAACGGCAGATAACAGCGGATAAAAGGGAAATCAAAGATTTCCCCAAATTGCCTTCGGCAACTTCTTTTATCCGCAAGCCGTTATGTGAAATCGGGCTATGGATATAAAATAGGATAATAGATAGAATGAGGAAAAGATTAGAAGAAACAATTGTTATTTTTATTAGTACCCTTGAATGGAGTGTTTTAGCTGCAATCATCGGGATGGCAGTTGGATTATCAACAACCGTATTTTTGAAAATACTCAATTGGACTACATTTCTCACTCATCAATATTCTTATTATTATCTTTTCCTACCTGTTGCATTCTTTTTAAGTGCTTTATGTGTTCAATATTTAGCACCTGATGCAGAAGGTCATGGAACAGAAAAGGTTATTGAAGCAATCCATAGATATTCTGGTAAGATAAAAGCAGTAGTTATTCCTGTGAAACTTGTTGCGTCTGTAATCACAATAGCCTTTGGTGGTTCAGCAGGGAAGGAAGGTCCTTGTGCTCAAATAGGTGGAGGAGTGTCATCTGTTTTTTGTGATATATTTAGATTTGATGATATTGATAGAAAAAAGTTGGTAATATGCGGTATTAGTGCAGGATTTGCTTCTGTATTTGGCACACCAGTAGCCGGTGCTATTTTTGGTGTTGAAGTTCTTTTTATTGGAAGTATCTTATATGATGTTCTTTTACCTTCATTTATTGCGGGAATTGTAAGTTATCATATCTCTTCGGCACTCAGAATTACCTATTTTTATCATCCATTAAAATTTGTTCCTGTGTTTAGTGAATATCTTTTAATAAAAGTGATTATTGGAGGAATTTTTTGGGGCCTTGTTTCGTTTCTTCTGATTGAGACAATGAGATTTTTCCAAAATCAATCTTCTAAAATAGAATTATGGAAGCCATTGAAGGGTTTAATTGGCAGTTTGCTTCTTGTTGTTTTGACTTTTATCTTCTCAACACAATTTCTCGGGCTTGGTTTGGAAACGATCCAGTCAACATTAGAAGGAACAAAAGTTATCTGGTATGCCTTTATTCTAAAAATTATTTATACTGCTATTACCCTGAACTTTGGTGGTAGTGGTGGGGTAATAACACCTATATTTTTCATTGGAGCAACTTCTGGCTCACGATTTGCAGATTTATTCGGGCTGGATAAAGCAACATTTTCTGCCATTGGTTTAGTGAGCGTTTTAGCAGGTGCAACCAATACTCCTATTGCGTCAAGTATAATGGCAATAGAGCTTTTTGGAGCAGGTATTGCTCCTTATGCTGCTTTGTCTTGTATCATTAGTTTTCTTATAACAGGACACAGAAGTATCTATCCTTCTCAGATACTCGTGATTAAAAAATCTCCATCTATACAAATAGAGATTGGCAAAGAAATAGAGGAAATAACGCCAACGGTTCAACCAGGGAGAAAAAGCCTCACAAATGCGATTTTAAGAATTAGTAGAAAAATGAAAGAAAAGATTATTAAAGTGAAAAGATAATGGCACGACTTCGCCTAACACAGGGTAAGAGGTTCCTCCATCGGGGTCACCCAGATTCCGCCCCCTGGCTTCAGAAAAGGAAAGGGGGTGAATAAAACTGAAGAGGTGAGGTGAAATGAGAAAGAAAACCCCTGAATTAAGGCTGTTTATTTATGACGGAGGTGAGAAGGGATGAATCCGGAGATTGTAAAGTTACGGGAGCAATTTCGTGAAGTTGGCGACCTCTCTCTGGAGATGGTGCGGCTGGCAAGTTCGGCTTATTTCATGGGCGATTACAGGCTTGCCCTTCAGGTTCTGGACCTGGAAAGGAAACTGAATCAAAAAGAGGTGGAACTGGAGCAAAATTGTCAAATGGTTCTGACCCTTCATCCGATGGATGCTACCTCCATCCGCTGGATACTCTCCATTTTGCGCTCCTCTGTAAACCTGGAGCGGGTGGGCGACCATTGTTTCAAGTTAGCGAAGCGAGGGCAGGAACGCGGCAAGCCTTTGAATCATCCACAGGAGCCCACCCTCCGGGAACTCTCACAAGTGGCTTCCGGGATGTGGATAGATGTTCTGCAAGCCTTCTATGATACCCATGGGGTTGCCGCCCAGACTATCCTGACGACTGACAGGTCTGCAAACCGCCTGAAAAAGGAGATTGTGGAAGGAATTCAAGCCTCCTGGGAAGCGGGAAAAACTTCTCCTTCCGATTACGAGGTACTGGTAACTGCCTCCGATTTAGAGCGCATTGCAGACCACGCCTGTAACATTTCGGAAGAGATTATCGTTCTCATTTCGGGAGCGGCGGACCGGCGACAGGTCAGACGGGAGCGAGAAAAGTTGTAAGTGTTCTTTTTCCTCTCGCTGGATGCAGTGGGAAGGCTATCCGCTGTCCTGATGTCAAAATTGAAGAAGGTGTGATATAGTTTTCAGGTATGAAAGGTGAGAAAAGGGCATATTCTGGATTTTTAATTTTGTTTTCAGGATTCCTGCTTCCCGTGTTCCAGCGCTGGGGTCGGCAAGCCTCCTTCCCGAAGGATTTTCCGGATATGGGCATCACTCTGATAGACCAGTGGGTGGGGGATGTGGACTGGTTAAAAGATGGCTCGTGGATTGCTTATACGAAGCGGAACCCTCAGAACTGGTATATGGATGTGTGGAAGATTCGCCCCGATGGGTCGTCTGCACAGTGCCTGACCTGTGGCGAGAAGGCGCCGAAGAAGCATGCGGGAAGCGTCACCTGGCATCCCTCGGGCAAATATATCGTCTTTACAGCGGAAAATGAGGATGTGCAGACGAAGAAGGCAGATGAACTGGCTTCCCCGGGCGTGGGGTTGAATACCAATCTCTGGGCTATGTCCTCTGACGGAAAGCAGTTCTGGAAACTCACGGATTATAAAACGGATTATGTGAATCCGAAAGGCGCCATTCACCCTCAGTTCTCCAGGGATGGAAAACGCCTCTTCTGGGCAGGACCCACCGGAAATTATCACATCAAGAAAGGTTATGAATGGGGTGAGTGGGCTCTCTTCGTGGCTGAGTTCTCTTTAGAAGGTGGAAGACCACACATAGAATATATCCGCAAGTTCCAGCCCGGTGTTCAGCACAGTTTCTATGAATCCCACGACTGGTCACCGGATGATAAAAAGGTGCTGTTCACGGGAAACCTTCAGCCAGGGCAATCGGTTAATGAACTGGATATTTACGAATATGACCCTGTGAGCCAGGAGTTGAAGAACCTGACGAACACAGATAAGGACTGGGACGAGCACGCCCACTATTCTCCCGACGGCTCTAAAATCCTCTGGATGTCGGGTGCAGGCTTGAATGTGAAATTCCGCAATGTGTATGGCTTGAACTGGGTGAAGGATGTGAAAACGGAGTTGTGGATGATGAATCACGATGGCACAGCCGCGCGACGGCTCACCTATTTTAATCAAAGGGGGCATCCCGATTGGGCGTGGTTCCAGAAGAATCTCTTTCCCACTTCACGAGTCGTTGTTTCTGACAGTTCCTTCAGCCCGGATGGAACGAAAGCCGTCGTCTGTTTCGCTTATGAATCCCGGTGGGGAATGATTAGCTCCTTTCTGGCCATTATAGACCTGCAAAAGAGGGGCTTTTAATGATGCACGGGGGATGCGGTCTTCCACATCCGAAAAAAGAGCGGAGGACGGGTAGCCCTTTCCTACCTGAAATATACGCAGAACGCCGACGACCCTGTGATATACTCCAACAGTGGAGTGAAGGAATAAAATTTAGAAGAAAGGAGGGAAATGCAAATGGCAACTTATGTGATGCTCAGCAGGTTTTCACCGGAAGCCTTCCGGGAGCCGAAAGATTTTAAGAAGTTAGCAGAGGAGGTATCGGATAGGATTAAGAAGGAATGTCCGGGTGTGAAATGGAAAGCGAGTTACGCCACTCTCGGGCGGTTTGATGTGGTGGATGTGGTGGAGTCCGATGACCCGAAGCAGGTGGGGAAAGCGGCGATGATTATCCACGCCTACGGGCATTCCACCACGGAAACCCTGCTGGCAACCCCCTGGGACGAGTTCCTCGCAACCCTGTAATTGCCGACCCCACTGAGCAAAGCAAAGAATCTCCCGCTGCGGTAGTGAACTGAACGGATTTCTATCCGACAGATGACCTTTCCGTTGGGATGGTATGATATACTTAAAATGATGCAAAGGGGTGAGGTAGTATGAGGGATAAGAAGGCGGACCTGGCGGGTCCCGGCATCGGTTCTTATGAGGAGTTAGAGAGAATCCTGCCGGGGGATTATTTCCCACTCCTCAACCCGAAGGAAACGCAGATTGCCATCACATCACTGAAAGGCTACATTGAGGAGAACCTGTGTAAGGAGTTGAACCTCATCCGGGTGGAGTGCCCACTGATTGTGGATGCGGAGAGCGGGGTGAATGACCTGTTGGACCGGGATGGCACTCGCACACCCATCCAGTTCCACATCTCTAACGACCACGACCAGCACCCCATTGAGGCTCAGGTTGTTCAGGCGGCAACCAAGTGGAAGAGGCTTGCCCTGAAACAATTCGGGATGAAGCCTGGAGAAGGGCTGTATACAGATATGCGAGCGGTGCGCAAGGACTATTTTTTAGACCACGACCACAGCGCCTATGTGGACCAGTGGGACTGGGAAAAGGTAATTACACCAGACCAGCGAAACCTTTCTTACCTGAAGGAAACCGTTCAGAAAATCTGGAAGGTGATTCGGGGGGCGGAAACTTTCATCCAGACAGAGTTCCCTCAGTTGAAGACGGACAGGTATCCGAACCTGCCCGAGGAACTAACCTTCCTGCACGCCGAGGACATCTTAGACTGGTATCCCGACCTGCCCCGAAAACAGCGGGAAACGATGGTCCTGCAGAAATATCCGGCCATCTTTATCATCGGGATTGGCTGGCCGCTGAAGGACGGATTTCCCCACGAAATGAGAGCGGCGGACTACGACGACTGGGTAACGGAAACCGTGTCCGAAGATGGCAGACCAATGCACGGGTTAAACGGCGACATCCTCGTCTGGAACCCGGTAACCCGACGAAGACACGAACTGACCTCAATGGGAATTCGCGTGAATGCCGAAACCCTCCAGAAACAATTAGAGATGTCCGGACAACTCCATTTTCTGAAGTATCCTTACCATCAGGGAATCCTCAGAGGTGAACTTCCGCTGAGTATGGGTGGAGGCATCGGTCAGTCCCGCACCTATATGCTCCTGCTAAGGAAAGCCCATCTGGGGGAGTGCAGTATTACTGTCTGGCCCAAAATCCTGAAGGATATGTGCCGGAAGAAAAATATCTTTGTGCTGGAATAATCATACGGGAGAGAGAAAGTTAATACTGAAGAAAGGGTAACAGGCTGTGAAGGGCGAGAGAGCGGTGGCTCACTTGATTTTTCAGTTGCAGCGACACTTCGCCGAAGGTTTTACCAAATGGAGGATAGAAGAAAATGGGGTCGTAGCCGAAGCCCTGTGTGCCTTTCGGCTCTTCAGCGATGAAGCCTTCGCAGATTCCTCGCCCTGTCTTTACTTTCCCGTCAGGAAAGCGTAAAACCATCACGCACACATAGCGGGCAGTCCTTTTATGAAAGGGAACATCTTTGAGAAGGTGAAGGACTTTTTCATTGGCTTCTTCCGGAGTCGGAGCAAAGCGAGCGGAACGAATTCCTGGCTTGCCTTTCAATATCTCTATTTCTAAGCCGGAATCTTCAGATAAGATAAAAATATCCGGATAATGGGTAGCGTAAAATTGGGCTTTGTTCAGGGCATTAGAACGGTAGGAACGACCCGCCTCCAGAGTGTGAGGTGTGAGGAGTGAGGGGTCAGGAGTGAACAAATGGATGCCAGAAGTGGATGTCTTCAACAGGGAGGTAAGTTCCCGGCTCTTACCGGGGTTAGTGGTGGCAATGAGCAGTTCTCGCTTACCCATACCTTCTGTCAGTGTTTGGGGTCAGGCACCGGATTATGACACTATTTGGGCTTCCAGCCTAAAAGGATGACGCCAGCGCTGATGAGCAAAACCCCCGCCACACGAGCCAGGCTCAATGGTTCTTTCAGATAGAACCAGGAAAAAAGCAGGATGAGAACATAGCCCACACTGATGGAGGGGTAAGCCACAGAAAGGTCAACGCGAGAGAGAACGATAATCCAGAGGATTGCGCTGATGCCATATAAGAGGAAGCCAGCGATAACAGGAGGATTTAGCAGGGATTGGACAATCAGAACCAGAATAGGGGGGTGGGAAACTGCCACCTCATTGATGCCGCGTTTAAGGAGAACCTGCCCGACGACTCCGAGCAAGATACAGATATAAAGAAGAGCCTTCGCCACCGGGTTATCCCCTCACTGGAATCATTTCAAATACCCTGTTTTCCCTTTTCGTATCTAATGTCTACTCGTATTTTACCAGAAATTCCTCCATCTGGCGAATCACTTCATCCGCCGATAAAGAATGCATGCATACGAAATGGCGTCGGGGCGGGCACTTTTTCAAATAGCAGGGGGAACAGAACGGGCGCGTGGAGAGGACGAGAGATTTCCCTCCCACAGGGCCCGTGAGAGCCGGGTCAGTGGGACCAAAGATGGATACTGTAGGAGCGCCCACCGCAACACCGATATGCATAGGACCGGAATCGTTTGTGAGGAATCCTCTGGCAGTGTGAAGAACGGCGGCGAGTTCCATCAACTCCATTTTCCCTGTCAGATTCACAAAGGGAACGCTCAGGGCTGACTGAACAGCCTCCGACACAGAGGTATCCTCTTCTCCTCCTACGATAACTGGCCTCCATCCCTTCTTCTCGTAGAAATAGTTTCCCACCTTTGCAAAACCCTCCGCCAGCCAGCGTTTCGTTTCCCAGGAGCCCGCAGGATTAAGAACGAGGTAATCTCCCGTATTTTGCAGGAATTTTGTTTTGACCTGTTCCTGGAACTCGGAGGGAACCGGTAATTCAAGAGATAAGAACCGGGGTGAGATGGAGGAGAAACCGGAGTGACGGAAAGAAGAATAAGGCATGGGGGAGGGAGAGGCAGCAGTGCTACTGCGGGCAAGGTGATATTCCAGAAGGCGAAGATGATTGATGGCTCGGTGAAGGCTGGCGTGGTAAGGGAACGAGGCGGTGAGAAAGCCTTCGCGTCCCTCGGTGGCATAGCCGATGCGAACGGGGATGCGAGCCAGCCAGCATAAGAAAGCGCTGGCAAAGGAACGGTGAAGAAGAAATGCACACTGGAATTGCTTTTCCCGAAGGACGGAAAGGACACGGCGGGTTTCCTGCCATCCTTTCCTCTTATCGTACGGAATCCACTCGGAAAGATGAGGATTGGTCTGAAGAATTTTCAAGGATTGGGGCACACCCAGAAAGGCTATCTCAGATTTCGGAAACACAGATTTAAAGGCTCGCAAGAAAGGTGTGGTGAGCAATGTATCACCGATGTATGCCAGTTCAACTACGAGAACCCGCTTCATACAATAAACCCGGAATATTCAGCACGGAAGTCAAAGCGCATTCTACGGTGAGGAAAAAAGAGCAGGACTTCATTCACCTTTTATAAAAGTTAAAGGGGTTACGCCGGTGAATAAAAAAAGGAGTAGAAGGAGGAGGAGGAGGACAGAGAGGAGGACCCCTTCCCACTCTTTATTTTGTAGAAATAGCCTGAAACGAAAACCTGCGTGGGTGGTGGGGGAATAGGGGAGAGAGGAGGGAAGAAAGAGGGGGGTGTGCTGGATGTAATCTTTCCAGGGCTCGGGGAAAGCAACCGCGAGGTCTTTTTCCTCCTGTTTCATCACAGGGAAGTAGAAAGCGAGGAAAAGAAGCAGGAAGGCGGTGTAGAAAATGGGAAGGGCACCGGCAATGGTGGTGAAGCCGAGGCCCGATAGAAAGGTGCCGAAATACAATGGGTGCCGGCAAATAGCATAAGGGCCGGAGGTGCAGAGAGATTTTTTCTTTTCAATCGTGCCCGCCGCCCATACTCTTTGCGCCAGTCCGAGAATAACCAGAGGCAAGCCGAGGAAGAAAAAAAGCCAGCGGGGTTGAGAAAAAATCAGCAAAAGCAGGAAATACAACCGAGTGAGAACCATCCGCCAGCGGTTCATAAAAGTGAACCGCATAAAATTTCAGATTTTAGATTTCGGATTTTGGGCTTCGGATTTTCCATTCAGTAGGCTCGGGCGAACACGACGAGGGAGGTGGCGGAAGAGCCACAGACTCCGCAAACCGCCCGTTTCTCCGGCTTTTCATCCAGGAGGATACATCGGAGGGTTGCGCCCGTGTCTGTTTTCACTTTTCCCTCACATTTTTCTTGCCCGCACCAGGGTGTTTTAACAAACCCTTCCCTCACCTTCTGCTGCAGTTCGGAGTATTCCTCTGTGAAGACGGTGTGAGAGTGCAAAAAGTTTCGTGCATTCTGATAGACCCGGTCAGAAAGCGCCCGGAGAGAGTCCTGGAGGGCAATTTTGAGTGCGTCGCCAAGAGAGGGTTGAAATTTCTCACCGGTGTCCCTGCGAACCAGGGTTACTTTTCCCGCTTTCACATCTTTCGGACCGATTTCAATCCGGACCGGCACGCCTCTCATTTCCCACTCATTAAACTTCCAGCCGGGGGTATACTGTTCCCGGAGGTCGGCGTGGACCCTGAACTCTTCCGACAGGATGGAGCGGGCCTTTTCCACGGCTGACAGAATTTCCTCTTTCCCATGGTCAAAGAAGATGGGGACAATCACAGCCTGGTATGGCGATACATCGGGGGGAAGGATGAGGCCGGAATCGTCACCGTGGGTCATAATAATGGCGCCGATAAGACGGGTAGAGACACCCCAGGAAGTTTGCCAGGGATGCTTCAGCATTCCATCTTTATCCAGGAACTGGATGTTAAAGGCTCTGGAGAAACCCTGGCCCAGATTATGAGAAGTTCCCGCCTGGAGGGCTTTTCCATCCGACAGGATGGCTTCCAGAGTATAGGTTCTCAGAGCGCCGGCGAAGCGTTCTGCTTCCGATTTCCGCCCCACAATTACAGGAATTCGCAGGTTTTCTTCTATCAATTTTCTGTAAATGCCCAGGATAGTCAGGGCTTCTTCTTCTGCTTCTTCTTCGGTGGTATGGACCGTATGCCCTTCCTGCCATAAAAACTCGGTGGTTCGCAAGAAGGGGCGGGTAGTTTTCTCCCATCGCACCACATTTGCCCACTGGTTGATGAGCAGGGGAAGGTCGCGATAGGACTGAATCCATTTCGCATACATCGCATACATAATGGTTTCGGAGGTGGGGCGGATAGCGAGGGGCTCTTCTAATTCTTCTTGCCCGCCCCGGGTTACCCAGGCGCATTCGGGGGCGAAACCTTTCACATGCTCCGCTTCCTTCTTCAGAAAAGATTCCGGTATAAACAGGGGGAAATAAGCATTCTGATGCCCGAGGGCTTTAATTTCCCCATCCAGGATGCGCTGGATATTTTCCCAGATAGCAAATCCATAGGGGCGGATGACCATACAGCCTTTTACCGGCGCATAGTCCGCTAACTCCGCCGAGAGCACCACATCCGTATACCACCGGGTAATATCCAATCCTCGGGGGGTAATCTCTTTCAACTTACGCTCCTGAGCCAAGGGCTGTTCAACACTTTCCGCGCAGGATAGCTTCAGCGACCCTTATGCCGAGGCGAGTGGCTTTCACATCGTGTGTTCGTGCGATATGAGCGCCCTGAGCTCTGGCAAGAACAGTAGCCGCCACCGAACCTATCAGGCGGTCTTCATTATGGTCGCCATAAATCGTACCAATGAAGGATTTCCTGGATACACCCACCAGAATAGGTCTTCCCAGCACCTTGTAATACCGTAGATAGTGCAAGAGGGTGAGGATGTGGTAGAGGCTTTTTCCGAATCCGATACCCGGGTCAATAATGATGTTTTCCTCCCGAAGGCCTGCCTGCGTGAGGCGTTGAATCTGCCGCTCAAAAAAATCGTAGATGTCCACCAGAACATCCGTGAACTGAATGAGGTCCATCATCGTTTTCGGGGTTCCAATGATATGATTCAGAACATAAGGGACATTCAGGGAACGGAGGGTATCAGGCATGGCTTCATCCAGGGTTGAGCCGGAGATGTCGTTGACCATATCCGCGCCGGCGCGGACGGCTGCATCTGCCACCTTCGCCTTATAAGTATCAATGGAAATGGGATGGTCGGTGTGCCTTCGGAGGCGTTCAATCACGGGAAGCACCCGTTCCATTTCCACCTCTGCTGGGACGGGCTTTGACCCCGGGCGGGTGGACTCTCCGCCGATGTCCAGGATGTCCGCCCCTTCTTCAATCAACTGCTCGGCTCGTTCCACAGCCTTTTCCACCGTAACATACCGCCCCCCATCGTAAAACGAATCCGGGGTTACATTCAGGATTCCCATATAGTACATCCCTTTAGAGAAATCCAGGCGTGTTGAGCCCACTGTTATAGGCGGTGGGGGGCTGGAACATTTCAGTAAAGAAGCCTCCATCTCCTCCGAAATTTTAGCCAACTGAAAGGGCGCGCGCTTCAGCGATTCAATCACCTGCTGATATTGCCGGTGTGTCCCCAGCAAAAGCAGGGTATACGACTCTTCTGACTGAAGTCTCATGAGATGGCGAGGCACTAAGGCATCCCCACCCTTCACCCGCATTTCCTGCTGGATGAGCAAGGCTTGCTGTAGGGTCAGATTTCGCAGGTGCATAGCCTGAAACTGACTGCTTTGAAGGTAGTCCGAAAAACTTCCCTCCTCACAGGCGATACGGTTCAACCACTCTTCCACATCTCCCCGGGAGGGGAGTGAAAACACAGGACGCATCATGATAAGAATTTCACCCCTTCTTCATGGGCAACCACTTCTCCTATCAGCCAGGCTTTCCCCAGGAGGGCTTCACAATGGACCCGGATCGCTTCTGCGCGGGAAGCCTCCACCAGGAGCACCATGCCCACCCCCATATTGAAGGTGTGGAGCATTTCCTCCGGTTCCACTTCACCCTCCGACTGCAAGAATTGAAAAATGGCGGGGCGGTCAAAAGCATTCAGGGAAATGTGAACTCCGAGACCCCGGGGAAGGATGCGAGAAATGTTATCCGGCATCCCACCGCCGGTAATGTGGGCAAGCCCGTGAACATCTGGATAAAAAGCCCTCAGCACTTCCAGAACTGCTGGCACATAGATTCGGGTGGGCGTGGAAAGGACATCTCCCAGAGTTTGAGTAAACTCTGGAGGACAGGAGGAAAGAGGGATTTTCTTGACCTTCAGGATGCGACGAATCAGAGAAAATCCGTTGGAGTGAACGCCGGAGGAAGGCAGACCCACCACCCGGTCTCCCGCCTTCATGGACTTCTGCGGCTGAATCCACTGGGAAGGGTCTAACAGCCCTATGGCAAATCCCACCACATCATACAGATTTTTTGGAAAGAAGCCGGGGAGTTCTGCCGTTTCCCCGCCCACGAGAGCACAGCCGGACTCCAGGCAGGCGTCCGAAAGCCCGTGGAGAACCTCCTGATATACCGAGGGCTGAAGGACGGAGGATGCGAAATAATCCAGAAAGAGGAAGGGGCGAGCACCTGTGGTCACCAGGTCGTTCACGCACATTGCCACTGCATCCCACCCGGCCACCCGGTTCTTTCCCAGACGGTGAAGGATTTCAATCTTCGTTCCAACGCCATCCGTGCAGGTAACCAGCAGGGGAGTAGCACCCGAGGGCAGGCTCCTGGGTGCCACCACTGCGGCAAATCCCCCTGCCCCTTCCAGCACTTCCGTGTGATAAGTTCGCTGAATCAACGGCAATACCTTTTCCAGCGCCTCCTCTGCCTTCTGTATATCCACTCCTGCCTTTTTATAAGTCCACTTCATCATTTCAACCCTGCATTCCAATTTTTCAATTCCGAAACCATCACCCCATATAGAATGGAGATTTCTCTTCTCACTCCACACTCCTACATAGCGGATGGGAGGATGGACCCCCGTGTGACGAGGCTGCCATCGCCGAGGATATTCCCCGACCGGATGACCACATCGTCTTCCACGATGGAATCCTGCCCGAGAACGCTTTCGCGAACCCGCGCCCGCTCGCCCACCACCACGCCATCAAATAAAATGCACTCGCTCAGTGCGCTCTGTTTTCGCAATCTTCCCCGACTCCCAATCACGGTATATTCTCCGATGTAGACCTCCTCTTCCACCACCACCTTATCGCCAATCAGGACGAACTCGCTAATATGGCAGGAAGGGTGAAGCCGAACATCTTCCCCGAGCCAGATTGACCGTTTATCGCCCTTTTTCCCGGGCAATACGACTTTGACCTTCCCGGAAAGAATATCGCGATGAGCCCTCATATAAGTGGAAAGGGTGCCCACATCCAGCCAGTAGGAATCAAAGACTACACCATAGAAGGGGAAATGCTCATCCAGGAGCATAGGGAACAGGTCGCGTTCAAAGGAAAAATTGGTGGCGGGGGGGATGCGGGAGAGGATTTCTGTATCCAGAAGATAAATGCCCGCATTGATAGTTTTCTGGGTGGCTTCATACTCTGTGGGCTTTTCAATGAACCTCTTCACCCGTCCCTCCCGGTCCATCAGCACCAAACCAAAAGGAGAGGGGTCATCCACCTCCTTCAGAGCAATGGAGGCTTTCGCATTCTTTTTCTTATGAGTGGCTATCAGGCGACTGAGGTCAATATCGGTGAGCAAATCCCCGTTGAACACCAGAACAGAGCCGGGCTTTAGGTAGGCTTCCACATTCCTCAGAGCACCCGCCGTGCCCAGAGGTTCTTGCTCCACGGAAAACTGGATATTCACTCCGTAACGGCTCCCATCCCCCAGAAACTCCATAATCTCATCCGCTTTATAGCAGAGGCTCAACAGGATGTCCGTAATCTGGTAAGATTTCAGGTAATCCAGCATATAGAGGATAAAGGGCTTGCCCGCCAGGGGTAGAAGAGGTTTGGGGGCCCGAAAAGTGTAAGGCTTTAAACGGGTTCCCCGCCCACCCGCCAAGATGACCGCTTGCATCCCTTTCATATCTTCTCGCTCAACCGCAGATAATTGTAGACGAGAATCAGCGATTTATCAACCCGGTGGCTCTATGATTTTTTCGGAGGTTTGGAGGGGCGGATTTCCACATAGGAAGGAAGGCTACGAGGGTCATGGCGAAGCAGGTCCACCACCACCCGGGCGATGTCCTCCGGCAGGAGCGCCCACCCGGCTTTCGGGGTTCCTCTTCCGCCGAATTGAGTGTCCACACTACCAGGCGCAATATAACTCACTTTGATATTGTCATACCGGACTTCCTGCATAAGGGCTTCTGAGAAGCCATTCAGCCCGAACTTAGAAGCATTATACGCTGTGGCGCCGGGAAAGGCATTCTTACCCGCCAGGCTGGAGATGTTGAAAATATATCCCCCACCCCGCTGGCGCATCAAGGGAATCGCTATCCGACAACAGTAAAACACCCCTGTCAGGTTGGTCTCTATGCACTCCTGCCACTTCTCAATGGGCAGGGTGTCCACATTGCCAAAGCCTCCCACTCCTGCATTATTCACCAGGACATCCAGCCCGCCGAAAGTTTCCACCGTATGCGCCATCAGATTTTGCACCTGCTCATATTTTCGGACATCGCAGGGAAAGCCTGTCACACAGCCGGGAAACTCCTTCTGATAGGCATCCACCCTTTCTTCCACATCCCGGGCGGTGCGAGCGGTCACCACCACCCGAAATCTCTCCTTCAAAAGAGCATCAGCAATGGCCCTTCCAATTCCACGAGTGCTTCCCGTGACCACCGCCACCTTTCCAGCCATTTCATTCATCTTCCATCACCCCTTTTTCTTTCTACCCGAAGTATAACTCCATTGAGTGAGATTTTTACCCGTTCCTAACGATTCACGATTGGATAGAGAGAAAGGAGGGCAGGCATTCCCCTTGAAGTCACAGCAGGGAATGGGAAATGCGGAAAGAAAGTCAAAAACAGAAAAAGATAGATTCTTTTTCCTGTCCTTCCTACAAAAGATTGATTTTTTTAAATATCCCTTACATTTCATAATCGGGTGGAAGCAAGGATGTATAAGGTAGTCAGTAGAGCCCCTGACCCCGGGTAATTTTCGGGCTTTCTTGGCTCATTTTCTCTTCTTTTCACTGCAGGACTTTTCAGAATCGCCATTCAATCCCTTGATTTTTCCTGCAAAAAATGTTATTCTGGTGTTGATAGGAGATGACGAAAGGTCATCCTATTTTCTTTTCGTGGTGGAATCCGGTGAAGAAAATTCTCACTTCTTCAGCGTTTGCATTATTCACCCTCTCCGTTTTCTCGGTGGAAAATGGTGGGGCAGGATTACATTCGGGCGTGCCAGTTGCCCAAACCTTCCCAGTCGCCCATGTATGGGCAATTCGGTAGATTACCCGACATCCCCACCGGCTTTGACTGGTCATTTCTGAATGCCGGCGGAGCAGGTGGCGCCCCTGGTGCTGGTGGCGGGTTTGAATCCATGTCCGGCGGTGGCGAGTCTAGTAATAACATTCCCTTCAACTGTGGTAAGCATCAGGAGTTCTCTGGATTTGGCAACATTTCAGATATAAATTCGTGGATTGACCCTAATTTGAATGATGGTACTCCTCCGGTGATTACAAATGTAAGTCCTCCCAATAATTCTTCGGTGGACTACAACGTAACTTTTAGCGCGCACATTGAGGAGGAGCAGGAAATAGCAGTCCAACTATGGGTTGACAATTTTCTTATCGTTTATCAAGGCAATAATAAAATAGACCCTGGTACGAAAACCTTTACCTTATCTTTTCCTATCCCCTATGTTCTGGGAAATTATAACCCCTGTATTGAGGATGCTTTCTATTTACCAAAAGGGAACAGAACCGTAAAAATTAAGGCTTTTGATAAAGGGGGTAGTTCCAGCGAGGCCTCTTTATCGTTAAACATCCAAAACTCTTACTTTGACCAAGTAATACGAGATTTGGAAAACTTGAAACGAGATATTTCCAACAGCGATTTATCCTCAGCAGATAAAGCATTTATGACTGCCACAATCAATTACTGGGAGGCTGATATTAACATAACCTCTTTATCCGTAGAGCAATATCTACAAGAATTGAGCACTTACAGAGATGCTGTAAACAGCTGGGGCGGAACTCTGGATGGGGAATTGATATCATCATCCGCTGATAGACAAAACATTCAAAACAAACTGAATGATACCTATAACATCTTAAATAACGACAGATCTCATTGGCCTCAGTATCAACTGGCTATTGCTGGATGGATAATTATTGGAGGGATTCTGGTTGGGGCGTTCGCACTGGGCCTTGTTCTCATACACAAGCACACTTGCACAAGCTGTGCTATCGGTGGAGCCTTGATACTCATCCCATGTGCAGTAGCGGCGGTAGGAGCCGCAGCTGCTGCAGCACTGACAGGTGAAGGGCTGGCAGTCGCTTTGGCAGGTACTGCCGTCGCAGGAGGCTGCGTGAAACTGCTGGTACCATGCATAGATGCATGCTAAAAGAGGTGTTTTAACTTATAGCGACGACTCTTTACATCTTCTACCTATGGTTTTTCTTGATGGGAATAGCGTTATTCTGTGGGGCAAAAGGAGTTTATGGAGCCCTCACTTTGGGCTCCCAGAAGAAAGCCCCTGCCTCTCCAAACCTGTTTGAAACCTATGCGGGCTCTTTCGCCTCCAGCCTTGCTTTTCAGGATAAAGGCTTTCGCTTGATACTTTATTATATTTATTCCTTCTATTATTTATTCAGTTATGTGGGTATCATGTTACCTTTACTTACTCTCCCAAAAGCCTCCATCATGGGCGGTATTATTTACTTCATCACTTTCGCCATGTGGGTGTCTTTCTTTGCCTGGTTTATTCTCCGTTTGGAAGGAATTATCGTGGAGAAAAAACCGATTACTCCCTATGCAGCCACTCCCAAAACCCTGAAGGTGGCAGGTCAACTGCTTTTCTTTTTCTTTTCCTATCCCAAAATCGCAATTTCCTGGAGCGGGCTGTATCTGTTGATTTACGGTTATCAGGTCCATAATGGCTATCTCATAAGCACAGGTTGGTATTTTTTTACTGCCTTCTTGCTTTTATTCCTACTTATAGCCCTGATGAACATTGCCCGTCACACGAAGGCTCACCGGAAATCAGAACCTTTTCCTGATCTTCTCTGGCTTTAAGCAACAATTGTCTTTCCCCGTATGAACTTTTAGGGTCTGACCCCAAAAGTTCTCCGGGAAGGAGTTTGTCTCCTTCCGTCAGAATAAGCGGGACTCCCGAATTATTCAGA
>JBBIMK010000005.1:0-93836 GCA_037444445.1 bacterium
TCTTTCCTTCCAGAAATCCACAAGATTATTGAAAGGACGGTCAATCCAGATAGGTCTTTTTCTTTTTTGGATAACTTCTCTTAGATTTTTGACAAGGGGAAATAAATAAAACTGGCGTTTAATCCCATGATATTCAAATTTTGGAAGTTTAAGATATTTTAGACCAAGACTTATTAATTTTAATTTTCTTGAAGGTCCATGACCATAACCCCTTGTTATATCAACCCCACGATCTCTTAAAAACTCAAGAAGTTCCTCGTATAATTCTTCTGGAATATGAAATGTGCCTGAACCTTGCGTATAACCTAAACATTCTGCCACAACTTCACCATTATACTTTAACCGATTATATAAACTGCTTTTACCAAATGCACTTGTAGTAGTAATAAATAAAAGTTCAGGTTCTAATTTTCTCTCTTTAATGATTGATACATAATTTTTGTATTTTCTCTTATAAGCTTCTCTTATTTCATTGCAAGACAGAGTAAGAGCAACCATTTTCCCTCCCAATAATTCATTATAAGGAGGTAAAGCTCCAACTCGCTGGGCATTCATTGACCTATTTACCCATATGTCTAACTCATCCTTAGGTAAACCAAGCCACCTATCACGAACCGCCATTTTTAATACAGGGCTTTGGAGACAAATCAAACCAAATGGTGCATCATGTGTTGTATCCCATAATAAAAATCTCATCTGACGGCCATATGAGCGTTGAAATGGAATACTCCACCAGATTAAGTTCCACCATTTAAATAAAATTTCCTCAAAAGAATCTGATTGAACCTCCCGTAATTCTAAAGAAATTCTCTCAGGGACAATTTCATAACCATTTCTACAATAATTTTTCACTTTCTTAATGGAATCTACTAAAAAATTCTTATGTAGAGATAGTTGCTCCAACCTTGCCTTTTGTTGAATTCTGCGATATGTTGCTTTACTATATCCTTTTGGCCTCACATGAGGATTTATTTTAAACCCTTGTTCTTTTAAGACTTGAATGATTCGCTCTCGCAGTTCTCTTTGAGATTGGTTTAGTTTCATTTTTATTTTTTATCCTTTTGCCTTACAACTTTTCTTTTTTCAACCCATCCATCAATTACTTCTTTTTTAAATCTCCACGGTTTGGCGATTTTCTGGGGAGGGGTGAATTGTCGGGGGCGGGTGGGTTTCCCTCCCTCTCTTTTTTCCACGATAGGTGATTTTTCTGTCTGGCTTTGGCACATTTGCTTCACTTTGTATTATATCTCAATGGTGGGAAATCAACCGGTGAGGATGGGACCCATTTTCCAACCCTTTCATCTATCGGCGTCTATCCCACAGCACCTCACGAAAGCACATTTACTCCGGCACTTTTTTCGTTTCGTTCGGCAGATGTAAGACCCTTGCGGGATGTGCCAGTAAGGAGTCGGCAGAGGAGAGGACTTCGCTGACGGAAATCATTTTCAGACACTTCCGGTTGTCGGGAATCTGGCAGTGGTATCGGTAGCAGGGCCAGCAGGGGAGGGATTGCCCTTTGCAGAGGGCGATGTGTGGTTCTGCTTTTGGGGCGTGGAAGAGGGGGTTGGTACCGCCGAAGATGGAGAGGGTAGGAACGCCCACGGCGGCGGATAGATGCATCAGCCCTGTGTCGTTGGTGATGAACAGGGAGCAGCGGGAAATCAGGGCGGCGGCATGGTTGGGCGTGGGTGTTTGCCCCGCACATATCACCGCTTCCTCTGGATGTTTCATCGCCCGTAGAACCGCCTCCGCCTTCGGTATGTCCTCGGGACCGCCGAAGAGCAGAACACCCGCCCCATAATGCTTCACAAGATTATCCGCCACCCCGGCATACCGTTCTTCAAAATACTCCTTGGATTCCCAGTTGACACCAGGATTGATGCCGAGGAGAAATGTTCTCGTGGTCAGGAATGGATACCGGGACAGAAATGCGTTAGCAAAGGAAATTTCCTCGGTGGAAAAGAAAAATTCAAGGTGAGCGCCGGCAGGAGGGATGCCTCGCTTCTTTAAGTCACCCAACTGCACCTCCACCGGATAGCCCTTCTGCCTTCGTCCACCTTTCATAGCAGGGGGGGCAAAAATTTGAAAGAGTAAGTTGCCGAAAGCATTCCATTTTCTCTTCCAGCCGGGTGATGTGAAGATTTCAATGAGGTAACTTCGGGCATTGCCCTGGAAGTTAAACACTTCATCAAAGTGCTTTCCTGACAACAGGAAGAGGAAGCGGGTGAAACGAAAAAAGTCGAGCGGAGGAAATGACCTGCGAAAGGGGCGCTCCAGTGTGAGGGTTTCATCTATATAAGGGCAAGCATGAAGAATACCTTCATATCCTTTGACCACGAGGAGAGAGATTCGGGCAGAGGGGAACGCCTGGCGGATGGCACGCAGAGCGGGAACGGTGAGCACTAAATCCCCGATGGCGCTGAATTTAATTACCAGGACTTTACGAGGAAGATTTATTTTTCCCCTCCCCTGCTTCATTCCATTTCTTTCATCTCCGTTCCGACATCAGGGAGAGAAGTTTTTGCGATAGGCGAGAGATTTGCACCGGCGTCTTCAGATTTTCATACAGAGACTGCTGAATGTTCACCGACGAGACTCTCTCCACCCTCTGGTTGTATAAAGTCATCAGATAATCCGTCAGACTATGCAAGGGGGGATTTTCAACTGGAAATGCCTTGCCACATCCCACTCGTTCTAACAATTCTCCTTCCGCAGAACCTTCGGGTCCGATAAAAAGAATCGGCTTGCGGAATGCCAGATACTGAAAAATCTTCCCGCTGTAAAGGGGTTTATATCGGAGGTCACGGGAGACAAGGAAGGCATCCATTTTTGACATTTCGCACAGGGTTTTGAGGTAAGATAAAGGCTCCGTTAAGAGGCGAAGGCGGAAGAAGGATTGCCCTTCAGTGGAATGGGGATGGAGATAGGCGTAAGCCTGCAAGAGTTGCCTTCGGCGACGGGGTGTAATCCAGCCCCGGATATACAATGTGATACGGGAACGAACTGCTGGAGGGAGGAGGTAGAGGCTTCTCATCAACGAATGCAGGGCGCGGATTTCCTCGGGCCTGACCGTGCCGAAGTATCCAATGTGAAACTCCGAAGATGGGGGAACTTCCCGCCCGGCGAAAGGGGCATAATCCTCCGGGTCAAACCCCTGCAGATAGTGAAAGCAATGTTCGGCTTTTTCAGGGATGGCCCTTTGATATGCGCGTAAAAGAGATTCTGAATTCAAGATGATGAGGTGAAAACAACGGAGCAGGGATTTTTCGAGGGGACGCCAGAAAAAACCTTTCACGGTGTCCCGAAATCCTACAAGCGATGAGAGATACCACGGGTCAATATACCAGACTGCTTTCAGAGAATGAGGGGCAGAAGCCTCTGCCACCAGGCGAATGAGAGCAGGAGTGGAGGCATTCACCCCTAAAATCACATCGTAAGAGTTCCGGGCAAGAATTTTCTGCAAAGCGCTTTTAGCGGATGAATACCATAACCCGCTCTCCCGATATGGCGTGAGACCATACAGGTTTTTCATCAGAGGGCGAAGGAGGGAAGAAAAATTGGAATACCCTGTGAGGGGGAATTCATCCAGTGCTTCTAATTTCCCCACATCCTCCAGAAGTGCGGGGTCATCCAACCCTGACTTCCTGCCCGTCAGGACTGTAACCTGCCACCCTTCACGCAGAAGATATTTCACCGCTTTCCCCACGACAATAGAGGGTGAGGAAAGGGCGGGGGGGAATACCGGGGTCGCCAGAAGTAGCCTCATCCCCACTGTCTATTTCTTTTGCACTTTCCCCCTGCCCTGCTCTTACAACTTCTCCACTTTCGGCGATGGAAATGGAATGGCATTCCGCAGGTCAAATATCCGGTCCGCACGCTCCTCAATACGCTTCCAGTCGTAGATGGAATGGGGAGTGGTGATTACGAGCAGGTCATAGTTTTCCAGCAAGCGATAAGGGAAGTCTTTTCCCTCGCCCATACTTTTCAGGACCAGCGAATTGATGCGGAGGGCGGGAACATAAGGGTCGTGGTAGTCTACGCTGGCGCCTTTCTCGTGAAGCATCCTCAGAATTTCCAGGGCAGGGCTCTCCCGGGTATCCGCCACATCTTTTTTATAACCCACACCGATGAGAAGGATGTTCGCATTTTTCAGGGGGATACCCGATGCATCAAGCAAATTGCGGATACGGGAGACCACATAAGCAGGCATGGACTGGTTCACCGCATCCGCCAGAGCCAGAAAGCGAGGATTGTATTTCAGGGTTCTGGCTTTATACGACAGATATAGGGGGTCAACAGGAATACAGTGTCCACCGAGTCCTGGACCCGGGTAAAAAGGCTGAAAACCGAAGGGCTTGGTGGCTGCCGCATCCACCACTTCCCACACAGGAATCCCCATACGATGGCAGAGAATTGCCACCTCATTTACCAGGCCAATGTTCACCGCCCGATAAGTGTTTTCCAGTAGTTTTGCCATCTCCGCCACGCGTGGGCTGGACACCGGCACCACAACCTGGATGAATTGACGGTAAAAATGCTCCACCAGACTCCGGCAGGCAGGGGTTACACCGCTGACAATCTTTGGTGTATTCACAATGCCAAACTTCGGATTCCCCGGGTCAACCCGCTCCGGCGAGAACCCAAGATAATAGTCCTTCCCCACTCTCCACCTCTCATACTTTTTCCGCCTCTGACGGGCGCTGAGAATGGGAAGAACCACCTCCTCCGTGGTCCCGGGATAAGTGGTGGATTCGAGGATAATCACCTGACCGGGGTGAATCTCTCGGACGATAGCCTGAGTGGCTTGCAGGATGTAAGAAATATCCGGCTCTCGGGTTTTTGATAGTGGGGTGGGAACACAAATCAGAATCACATCCGCTCTGCTTAATTCAGAATACGAGGAAACTTTCACTTTTCCAGCCTTCACCAGAGACTTCAGGAGTTCTTCCGGCACATCGGGGGTGAAGGGAATACCGCGAGAAATTTTCTTCAGCCTCTCCCGGTCCGTGTCTACCGCGAGGACGGTGAATCCTGCTTTTGCAATTTCAGTGAGCAGGGGCAAGCCCACATAGCCTACCCCAATCACCGCCACCACCGCCTCCTTCCTCTCAATCCGGCGGAACAATTTCCTGTAGATTTTCAGGTGTAATTTGACATAGGGCTTTTTCCCCATCACTTTCATTGTAGCACGATTCAGGGAGGGTCCTGACTTTCCGTCGTCAGAATCCAGTAAGGGCAGGTTACCCTGTGCTCATCCGCAAAAAGTAATGAGGTTCATTGAATCTTAGCACACTCTGGGGACTGAACTCAAAAGTTCACCTTCCACTAACCTGTGGAAGTGTGCAAGCAATAGGAGGGCAGGTAGCCACTTCCTGTTCATCTTGTAGATGGGGAATGGAAAAAAAGAGGCAAAAATAGAAAAAGATTGTTTTTTTACATTTTCTTTATTCTTTATAACTGGTTGAAAGCCAGGGACTGAGCGATGTATAGGATGGTCAGTCAGTAGTGCCCCTGCACACGGGCAATTTTCAGGCTTTCTTCGCTCATTTTCTCTCCTTTTCACTGCAGGACTTTTCAGAACCGCCATTCAATCCCTTGATTTTTCTGACAAAAAATCGTATTCTGAAGGTGATAAGAGATGACGAAAAGTCATCCTTCTTTCTTTTCGTGGTGGAATCCGGTAGGAAGATTTTCCTCAGTTCCTAAGACCTTAAGCAGGATGGAAAATTCGGGCAAATAATTGGTAATCATAGTCGCCATATCCCTGATGGTGGGGTGCGAACTGGTAGAGGGTATAATTGGGTGGATTCATAGCAGGGAAGCATATAGGGGAAAGAAGTTCATAGACTCCTTCAAGGAGTGGTGTGAGAGCCACAAAGACCAAGGCTGGGAATATATCCCGCCCGGAGCAGGACAGGGTGCACGCTGTCACTTACCATGCTACCCGGATTTGCATTGCCCATTCTTGATATCTGAAGTCTACGCTCACTACGACGATGATGGGGATAAAAAGTTTGAACCTAAGGGCAATGACGGAGCCCCTAACGCCGACGATGATGAAATCAAATGCAGTGAAGGTCCAGGTCCGATTGATCCTGATGAAAATCCACGACTACCCTGTCCTTTTGTTAAGGTTAGCGACCTTCATAACGAATGTTCGACTCAAGGAGGAATCTGGCAGGAGAATGGCAATCATTATTCATGCTCCGGGGTTGGCTGGGATTACGCAGGTGTAGGAACTGACTTAAACAACGACGGCTTAATTAACGAGTTAGACGAGTGGCATTGCGAGACGGTAACTTCTGAAGGATTACCCAGCGGCACAGTGGTGGATTGCCCGTGGGAAGGAATGGATGTCGAGTGACAGAGGCCTGAACAACGAGCGCAGGATTTCTATCTTTTTCACGCTTGCATTTTTCTTATTTTTCTTTGAACCTCTTATAAGAGGGCTGCCGCTTTTTGTTCCATGTCGCTCTGTTCCACATTTTGTTGCGAAATTATTTTCTACCTGCAGCGTTTATCCTTTCGCTCATATCACTGAACCCGGATTCGTTCAAGTTGGACTCTTCACTGTGCTCCCCTGGATAGCCTATCTTTTCGTCTTATATTCAGGATTGATAAGGCAAAGACCTTCGTGGAAAATCCAGGCTTTCCACCTTTTTTTATGGTTCATCTTTGCTATCCCTCTCTTAAAGAACCTCTTTAGTTTTATGGGTTGGTTCCTCGTGCGGCATATCCCTTACCGGAAGCACTCCTGGAGTCAATGGGTCTGGACAGTAAATCAGGCTGTATTGGGATTGGTGAAACAAGTGGATTATTCCCGGATTTTACAGGAGATAGATCACCTGCTGTGGTTCGTTTTTTGTTTGTTACTCTTTCAATGGTTTATGTTTGGCAAACTCACGGACCTGGGATTTATCCGTAACCCGTTCCGAGTCCGTCTAAAATGGATAGTGGTTATTTTAGGAATAGTTTTTTTAGTTCATGTGATGACGGCAGTAGTCGGGCTTTATCTCCTTCGCCAACCCAAACCAGGTCCCCGGGAAACTGACTTTTTCTTTACGCTGAGCGGACCTTTTCTCCTTCTGGTGGGGGCATTTTCAGAACAGGTGATTCAGGTGTTTCTCTTTACCCATCTGGTAAAATGGATTCGGCCTGTGTTTTTTGCCTATCTGATCCCCGGTATCGTCAGAGCGGTGCTACATGCGGATTACTGGTTAGATGTACAGATAGATCCCATGCTGTCCGCTTCGATAATCGTCAGCAGTGCTATTGAACTCTGGGTGTTTTCGCGCATGCGAGATATCGTTCCACTCTGGATGGCTCATTTTATTTTGGATGCCATTCTTATCTCCCTCAGTTTTCTGCTTTACGGCACTTGAGCAGGAAGTTAAATTTTTAAGAAATATTTACAGGCGGGCTCTGCAGATAGAGGGTCAGGGAGGTGAGTCATGAATCGTGAATTGCCGTTTTAGGAGCGCCCGCAGGGCATTTTTTCCTTTTAAGGCCCTTCTTCTTTTCCCGAGTCTGGCTCGGGATCCCGAATGTAGTTCGGGACTTTTTTCTCATCTCACCCTGGTTACGGGGTATGGGTGATGCGTAACTCTTTCACCGGAATGCCATCGCGACGGAAAAAAATCTTCATCATAGCATCGGCAGGGTCAGGTTCCAAAGGGTGAGACTATTATAGGGGGGTTCTACCAGGCTTTTTTCAGCGCCTCGTAGGTTTGTTGCAACTGCTGGGAGATAACTTTGGTGTCGGTAAGGACGGGCATAAAGTTGGTGTCGCCTTGCCAGCGGGGCACGATGTGGAAGTGAAGATGGTCCTCCAGCCCGGCGCCTGCGGACAGCCCGAGGTTGAACCCGGCATTGACTCCCTGTGCCCGTAAGGCTTTCTTCAAAACCTGCACGCACTTCACCGTTAACTGCATCAGTTCCAATAGTTCCTCATCGGAAAGAGAATCCAATAAAGCCACATGGCGGTTGGAGGCCACCATCAAATGCCCATTATTGTAAGGGTATAAATTCATCACGACGAAATGAGTTTTCCCCCGCCAGAGGACCAGATTTTCCACATCCTTCTTTTTCTCCCTCCGAATACGACAGAGGAAGCATCCCTTCTCTCGCTCACCGGCAATATACTGGATTCGCCAGGGTGCCCACAGGAGTTTCATTTTTTCCTCGTTCTTCTTTATCATATCATTATACGAAGTCCAGGGATGGGTCTACATCCAGGTCGGCGGGAGGACAGATTGTCCTGCCTGTGGTTCTTCGTTCTGCGAGCAAATAGTGATAAGCGGCAGAGGCAACCATCAAGCCGTTATCCGTGCAAAGTGCGGGAGGGGGGACGAAGACGGTGAACTTCCGCGTCTGGTAAAGGAGGGGAGCAAAAGGATTATCCAGGGGGGGTGGCAAAAGCGTCATTTTCCCGAATCGCTGTAAGGCTTCCTGAAGGCGAAGACGGAGGCGGGTGTTGCGAATCACTCCTCCCACCAGAATCAGGCTACGGGCATTTTTCTCTTCTGCCCCCCGCAGGCTCTTCTGAACCAGCGGTTGTATGACCGCTTCCGTGAAGGAGGCGGCAAAATCCGGTGGGTGAACCTTCCCGTCCTTTTCCAGAAGTCTTTTGGCGGCAGTTTTCAGCCCGCTGTAAGAAAACTCATAGGCACCCGTCTGTGCCACAGGGAATGAAAATGCTCCTGGATTTCCCTTCTGCCCTAAATCGTCCATCGCCTGTCCGGCAGGGTAGGAAAGGTTCAGCAGGCGGCCCACCTTATCAAAGGCTTCACCAGCCGCATCATCTCGTGTTCGCCCCAGCAGTTCATACACCCCTATCTCGGGCGAATACACCAGTTCTGTATGCCCACCGGAGGCAATTAACGCTACCAGAGGATATTCTGGCTTCTTCTCACCTGTAAAGGCAGAGAAAATATGCGCCTCCAGATGATTCACTGGAATCAGCGGCACCTGGAGGGCGCAGGAAAGTGCTTTCGCGGCAGAAAAACCCACCAGCAGAGAGCCCACGAGCCCGGGACCCCGGGTGACCCCAATGGCCTCCACCTGGGAATAAGTAATTTTTGCCTCTTTCAAAACCTTTCTCAAAAGCAGGGGAACATCTTTTAAGTGCTGGCGAGAAGCCAGTTCGGGGATGACCCCTCCATGAACGCTGTGAAGGGCTTCCTGGGAGGCCACTTTACTGAGAACGGGCTTTCCATTCCGAATCAATCCAATGCCCGTATCGTCGCAAGAAGTATCAATTCCGAGAATGATTCTTCGTGAGGGGCGACCGCTTTTCATTCCCGTGAAATCTTGGATTGAAGAAAGATTTTCCACACTTCTTCCATCCGCTCTTCCGGTATTTCAGAGGTCAACCGCGCCACGAACTGCCCTGGCAGGTCAAAGGCAAGGCTGGGTCGGTCAAAGCGTCCCTTCACTCTCAACCACAGAATCAGGTACACCTTCTGTTTCAGGATATAGTCGGGTATCAGGCGAAGAATTTCTTCTTCACCCCCCAGGAGTCGTGCTGCATCTTCCGTGGGCAGAGCGAGGATTCCTCGCCCATCCACCTCTTCCGATAGGAAGTTCAAACTGCCCTTTGCCACAGAGAGCCACCGACCTCCCACGATGGACAGTTGCCCCTTGAGGATTTTCATCACACCTCTTTCCATAGAAAATGCTACACTCGCCTGGTCGTATGCCATCCTGCCCTTTCCATCTGGTGAAGGAAAATCTCCATCAGCGAAAGTAATCTTTCCCTCGCCCTGGCTTCTTAGCAGGTCTCCGAGGGCGCCGCTGAAGGAAATTTCACCCGCTACTTCGCCCGACACATCCAGTTTCTCGCCAAAATTCACCGACTTCAAAAAATCTTTCATAGAAAGAGAATCAAAGGAAAGATTCAAGTCATAATTGGGGGTATCTGAGGGATTCCCGGGGTTCAGGAGGCTACGGAAATCCAGCCCGCCCTCCTTCAATTGAAGTTGGCCACCAAAAACCCTCGCGGATACATCCACAAAACTCAATTTCCCGAGAGCATAAGAGAATTTCCCCTGAAGGGATTCAACCATCCAGCCCTGGATGTAGGCTTTCGGAGTTTTAAAGGTGCCTGAAAGGTGGACAACACCCGAGCGGCGTTCCGCCGTCAATCGCCCATCTACATTGGCACCTATGCCCGGGTCCTTCATTTTCCCCAGGGACGCCTTCAACAGGTTTACCGCATCATCTATGGAGAAACTTTGAACCTCAATCTGATACCGATAATCATCCGAGTTCCGATAATACACCCCATCCACGGTGAAGGTAGTGCCGAGTGTAAGGAAAGATAATTTAGAAAATTGCACCTGCCTGCCAGCAAATTTTATTTGCCCGTTCACCATTCCGGTAAGAGGGAACTTTACAGCAAAAGTCTCATCCTCGTAAGAAAAGGAAGTCTGCTGAAATTTCAGGGTAAATTCGGGGGTTTCGGTGGGAGGAAGATTCCACGACATTTTTCCTTCCTTCGTTTTTTGAAACGACAGCGTTCCACCAATAATTGTTACTGTTTTCACCCTCACCGGGCGGAAGATGAGGCTTTCAGGAAGCAGGGAAACTTTCAGTGTGGCTGAAGATAATGAAAGCCCCGAGGAGGTTTTGAGATGCACATCCTGAACAAGAAAGCCCCGGAAAGGGTTGCCGGAGAGGGAGGCATAAGTGACTGTCGCCTGGAAATTCTTCTGGATGACTTCTGCAAGCCTGGAGCCGGCCATTTTCCCCCAGGGTCCGATAATCAAATAGAGACCCCCCGCTGCCGCCAGCAAAAAGAGAAACCACAGAATGCGGCTCAACCACCCTCGCATACCACCTAACATTGTATCGCATCTTTCTCCTTACCAGACACCCGTTGTCACCCGGTAGCGTCGGAGCCCTTTCTCATCCATTGAAGCCATAGTAACCTCGCTTTTCGCTTCTCCCTCCCTCCTATCTCAAATAGGTATAAGATAAAGATGAGGATGAAAGACAAGGTGGATGCGGTGTTACATACGGAGGGGTTACGATGCCCTCTACCCATCATTAAAACCGCAGAAAAGGTGAAGGAGATGAAACCCGGGCAGGTTCTAAAAGTCATCTCCGATGACCCGGTGATACAGATTGATATGCCCGCCTGGTGCCTCTCCACCAGCCATGAGTTCTTGAAAGTGGAAGAGAAAGACGGAGTATTTTCCGTGTTCGTGAGAGTGAAAAAGGGATAGCCCGCAAGATTTGACTCCCCCTGGTATTTTCTTCATCCCCCTTGCGTTTTATCAGGGTAAACCTTTACCCCGAACAGGAAAACAAGGAATCAGGAGTGGGTGGTCATTCTTCACGGGAAGAGCGGGGAGATGTCATTTCTAACTCCAGAAACGGCAGAAAGTTGCGGGGAAGGAAGGAGGCAGGCGGATTCCCGCCCGATTTTACTCCGGGGCGAATATCTTCAAGAACACATCCACCAGTTCGGGGTCAAAGTGAGTGCCGGATTGTTCCCGGATGTAGTCCCGTGCTTGCTCTCTGGACCAGGCTTTCCGATATGGTCGGTCGGAGAGAAGGGCATCCCAAACATCCACCAGGGCGAACATCCGTGCAGGCAGAGGAATCGTTTCCCGTTTCAACCCCCCTGGATAACCGCTTCCATCCCATTTCTCATGGTGGCGATAGGGGATGTCAATGGCGAGGTGGAGAAAGGGAATAGGTCGGAGAAACTCATACGCATAAACGGGGTGCTTCCGCATAATTACCCACTCTTCATCCGTGAGTTTTCCTGGCTTGAGCAGGATAGTGTCTGGAATGGCGATTTTTCCGATGTCGTGAAGCAACGCCCCCCGGCGGATGTGGGGCATTTGTTCCTTCGGAATGTCCAGATGCTGAGCGAAGCGAACCGTCATCTCACACACCCTTTGCGTGTGCCCCTCCGTCTCCTGGTCCCTCAAGTCCAGCGCCCGAACCCATCCCTCCAGCGTATAGTCGTAGGAAAGCAGAAGTTCTGCATAGGCTCTTTTCTTCTCCTCTATCCCCCTCAAATTTTCAATCGCTATGGCAAGTTGATGGGAAAGGGTCTCCAGGAAATCCAGAAATCCGGCTTCTGCCCTGTGATACTTGCGGCTGAAAATTTCCAGAACGCCCAGCAATTCCCCTCTGGCAATGAGAGGCAGGGCGAAGTAAGTGACAAATCCTTCCCCCAGGAAATGGGGAGAAAGGCGAAATTCTCCAGGCTCTTCCCGAAGGTCAGGAATGTGGATGATTTTACGCTCCAGAGCGGATTTTCCAGCAAATCCCTCCCCTATCCTCAGCATACTGAACTCTAATGCTGGAGAGTAGAATCCCCTCCTCGCTGTGCATTCCAGCCTGTTCAGCAGAGGATGAAAAAGGAGTATATCCGCTGCATCCACACCCAGATTGCTCAAAATCTGCTCCAGAATCACCTCAAAGACCAGTTTAGAATCCAGACTCCCCGCGATTGCCAGGTCGATGTTCCTTAAGGTAGAGACCCGTTGCAGTTGTGTCTGGAGCGCCTTTTCTGCCTGCTTCAACTCCGTGATGTCCTTCAGGGTTGACACAAATCCGATAGTAGCCCCTTTTTGGTCCCGGAGGGGGGTGATGGTCTCATCCACACAGAAGAAAGTTCCATCCTTCCTCCGGTTTATGACTTCCCATGCCCGGAAAACATTTCCCGCCAGAATCGTGTTCCACAGGTTCTGATAATACTCCGGTGGCATTTTGGCGGATTTCAGAATTCTCGGCGTCTGTCCAGACACCTCCTCTGCCTTATAGCCCGTCAACTCTTCAAAAGCCGGATTGACATACTGAAAGACCCCCTGCGGGTCTGTGACGAACACGGCATCCGCAGTCTGTGCCACAGCGGTGGACAGCATTCTGATTTTTTCTTCCGATGCTATCCGATGGGTAATATCCAGACAAACGCCGTGAATAATCCGTGGAATTCCTTGCTCATCTTCCTCCAGGTAAGAACTCTCCAGAAGATGGACCGGCTGTCCATCCTTCCGCTTTCCCACAATCTCCACATCCTTCAACTGCTTCTCTTCGTGGAGTTTCATCAGATATTCCCTGCGAAAGGAGGGGTTGAAGTAGAGGTCTTCAGCCTTCATCTTGCGGATTTCATCTATGGAATAGCCGAAAATCAGTGCAAAGGCCTGGTTACAGTCTATGAATTCTCCTGCAATGGTGGAGTGGAATACCCCGGCAGGATTTTTTTCAAAGAGGCTTCTGTAGCGTTGCTCGGAAACCTGCAGGTCCAGGAATGAGCGTTGAAGGCTTCCCAGCAGGCTGTTGAAGGAATCGGTCAGGAGGGAGATTTCTGCGATTTGCGGGGCTGGAGCCCGCCGATTCCAATCCCCTCCTGCAATTTCCCGCATAATTCCTGAAATGGAGCGAATGGGTTCTACAATCCACCGGTGGAGGACAAAGGTATAAAACAGGGAAGCACTAAAAGATAAAAGGAGAAGCACGAGTGCCAGAATATTGAGCCTTTGCAGAGGGCGGAAAACCACCCGCTCTGGCAGGGAAACCAGCAAAAGTCCCTTAGGTTCCGGGATAGCGAAGATTTCCCCCACCCACCTTTTCCCTTCCCTGTCGGAAAAGAATATTCGCTGAGCCTGCTCTGCGGATAGGTTTCGGGGGAGGGTAAGCGGAATATATGCCCTTCTTCCCAGCAGGGCGGGTGGTCCAGAAACGATTACCCCTGAACCATCCTCTTGAAGGACCACGGCGTTAAGGTTGTCCAACCATTCTGCTTCCATCCCCAGCGCGGAAGGAAAGCGAAGCAAATTAACTTTCGGTAAGAAAAACCGGACGGTAATAACGCCGATAAATTCTTGGGTTTTTACATCTGTCAGGGGGGCGGAAACACCGAAATGCCCTTCCTCCCCAGCAGGGAGGTGCATCGGAGCCACCCGGAGTTCATTTGCCCCCCCCCGAAAAATACTCCTTTTCCAGTTCCTGTGGGGATTTCACCATTTCTATGTTCGTTCCCGCCACGAGTTTTCCCGCTCTGCTGAAAATCAGAATGTCCAGTATGTCCGGGTCCAGCGGTGCTTTGTTCCGCTTCAGATGCTGATTCAGTTCCATCCTCACTGTCTGATTCGCGGGTTGTTCATTCAGCCTCCGGACGCTTTCCCGAATGAGCCCGTCACTGGAGAAGTGCGAAGTCAGTTCTTTTTTTGCCTGAACATAATGTTCGTATTCCAGGCGGATGTGACTGGATAGAATGGGGGAATACCGGCGAGCGTCTTCCAGTAAGTGATTTCGGAGCAGGAAGTATGAGATGAGGAACAGGAGGGAGATAAGGAATACGAGCAGGATATTTCCGAGAAAAATCCGGTTTCGGAGAGAGGCTTTCCCGCGGATGTTCCCTCGTTCCACCTCTTTTTGCACCTTCCCACTCATTGGCTCTTTTTCCCTTGACTTATTATAATTATACCACATATATTCCGGAAGTTTTCCCGGCGGGACAAGGGGTTATTCGGAGCGGAGGGCAACGATGGAGTCCAGATTGGATGCTCAATAGGCGGGTAGGAAGCAAAAAATCAGCCCAACAGGCCGCCGTTGGAAAACCGATGAATGGCATTTTAGAAAGGTGAATCGGTTTTGCAAATGGATACAAAAAGAAGGGCGGATTCTGGCAGAGGACCTGCACTTGTTCCCGGTAAAGACTGTATCCCTATCCAGTGATGGATTGAAGGATTTCTCACTCCTGCCTGGTAACTTTGTTATAATGGAATCGGTATGAGTTTTGTGCATCTGCATCTGCATACAGAATACAGTTTGCTGGACGGGATTACGAGGATACCCACGCTGATGCGGAAGGCGAGGATATTGAAGATGCCAGCGGTGGCGCTGACGGACCACGGGGTTCTTCATGCGGGCATAGAGTTTTATCAGGAAGCCCAGAGTTATGGGATAAAGCCCATCCTTGGTTGTGAGGTCTATTTCACTGAAACGCCCCTTTCGGAGAGGAACCCGGATGCTCCCATTACGCATTTTACCCTTTTAGCGAAGGATGAAACAGGCTACCTGAATCTGGTGAAACTTCTCTCAATAAGCCATCTGGAGGGGTTTTATAAAAAGCCACGCCTGAACTGGGAGGTGCTGGCAGAGCATCACAAGGGGATAATACTTCTCACGGGATGCGAGCAGAGTTTGTTTTCCCGGTGGATTCAGGCAGGGGATGAGCCGAAGGCGAAGAATGTGCTGGCGAAGTTGTATGAAATCTTCGGCGAGGATTTATATGTGGAGATTCAGTATCATCGGCGGGAAATTGAGGAGAAGATGAATGAGGTGAAGATTCGGCTGGCGCGCCAGTTTGGTCTGCCTGTTGTAGCCACTAACGATGTGCATTATCTGAATAAAAGTGATGCCTTCATTCAGGATGTGGTGCTGTGTATTCAAACGAAGAAGGTGCTTACCGATACGGACCGGATGAAGATGGAGCCGGCGGAGTATTATTTCAAGACTCCACAAGAAATGCAGGAACTATTTTCGGAGGTTCCGGAGGCAATAAAGAACACTCTGGCGGTGGCGGAGCGGTGCCAGGAGTATTTGAATTTTCGTGAGATGAAGCCAAGATTCCCGGCATTCCAGCCTCCACCCGGCTTTTCAAGCCCGGAGGCATATTTTGAACATCTATGTCGGGAAGGCTTTCAAGCCCGTTATCCCGAGCAGACGAAAGAAGCCCTGAAACGCCTGGAGCACGAAATGAGAGTCATTGAGGATAAAGGATTCACCACCTACTTTTTAGTGGTGCAGGACTTTATCCGGTTTGCGAAGGAGCAGGACATCCCCGTGGGTCCTGGGCGTGGAAGTGCCACCGGCTCCCTGGTAGCGTATTGCCTCGGTATCACCGATGTGGACCCGCTGAAGTACAATCTGCTATTTGAGCGGTTCTTGAACCCGGAGCGGAAGAGCCTGCCGGATATAGATATAGATTTCTGTGCCAGGCGAAGGGATGAAGTCATCGGCTATGTTCGGAAGAGATATGGGGAGGAGCACACGGCGCAGATAGTGACTTTTGGGCGGATGATGTCCCGGGCTGCGGTGCGTGATGTAGGGCGGGTGATGGGTCTGGACCTGCCCCTGGTGGATTCAGTGGCTCGGATGATACCCTTCGGCGCCCGGCTCCCGCAGGTGCTGAAAAGTCCGGAGGTTCGCGCCCTCTTCAAAAAAAGCCCGGAGGTGCGTGCTCTTCTCACCACAGCGGTCCGTGTGGAAGGGCTGGTTCGGAACACCTCCGTCCATGCGGGTGGTATCGTCGTTGGCGATGTCCCTCTTTCTTCTATCGTGCCATTAAAATTCGCCAAAGAGGGGGAAATCATCACCCAGTATCCTATGGAAGCCTTAGAAGAGGTGGGGCTGGTGAAAATGGATTTTCTCGGCCTTCGCAACCTCACCCTTATCCAGAAATGCCTGCAACTTCTGAAAGAGACCCGAAACATCACTGTGGACCTCAAAAGCATCCCATTAAATAATGCGAAAACTTACGAATTATTCCAGAATGGAGCCACAGAAGGCATCTTCCAATTTGAAAAGGAAGGAGCCAAACGCCTCTGTCGGGAAGTGAAGCCCAAAACCCTGTTAGAACTCACTGCCATCAATGCGATGAACCGACCGGGTCCTTTGCAGAGCGGGATGGCCGATACATATATTCGGCGGAAGCAGAAGAAAGAGCCCGTTACCTACCTCCACCCGGATTTAGAGCCCATATTGAAAGAAACCTTCGGGGTGATTCTGTATCAGGAGCAGTTATTGCAAATCGCCGAAGCCCTGGCCGGATTCAGCCCTGGGGAAGCGGATGACCTGCGAAAAGCGGTGGGGAAGAAGGACCCGGAACTGATGGAGAGAACGCTGAAGAAGTTTTTAGCCGGGTGTGAGAAGCGGAGCATACCGCCGCCCATAGCGAAGAAGATTCTGGATACTATGGCGGAGTTTGCCCAGTATGGGTTTAATAAAAGTCACAGCGCCGCTTATGCCCTCGTGGCGTATCAGACTGCCTACCTGAAAGCCCACTATCCGGTGGAGTTTATGACCGCCCTGCTTTCCAGTGTCATAGGCAATCTGGAAAAGACGGCGGAATATATTGCGGAAGCCCGTCGGCTTGGCATCCCGGTGTATCCCCCGGACATCAACAAGAGTGAGGCTTTTTATAAAGTGGAGGGGCACGGGATACGCACCGGCTTATGCACCATTAAGGGCGTAGGCGAGTCAGCGGTAGAAAATCTGGTGAAGCAGCGAACGGAGGGCGGAGATTTTATTCACCTGCTGGATTTCTGCCAGCGTGTGGACACCCGGCTGATAAATAAGGGCGTGATAGAAAGCCTGATTAAAGCGGGTAGTTTTGACCGATTGCACGCCCAGAGGCCCTGGCTTCTGGACCAGTTATCCGACATCCTGACAGAGGCACAGGTTCGGCGAGAGCGAGCCGCCTCTGGCATGCAGAGCCTCTTTACCGATGCCAGCGTCCAGGAGCCCGAGCCCGGCCTCCTTTTCCCCTCTAACCTCCTGGAACGATTTGACCCTTCCATCCAGTGGATGATGGAGCGGGAGGTGCTGGGCTTCTTTTTGAGTGGCCACCCATTGGAAGCCTTTCGCGGGGTGGTTCATCCCCACCCGGTGATGGAAATTGCCCGTCTCAAACAGAGCAATGAAGAGAGGAGTTGCCGAATTTTCGGGTTTATTTCCGATTTTTCTGTAAAAATCAGCAGGCGGGGCAACCGATATGCGAAGGGGGTGCTGGAAGATTTGACGGGGCGTGTGGATTTCCAGGTCTTCTCCCGGGTGCTGGAATCCGCACCGCCGGACTTCCGCATCAGCGGCATGGTTTATATGGAGGGACGCCTTCAGCGGGAAGAAGCAGAGGAAGGGATGGAAATGAGTGAGGAGGAAGAGACCCTCCGAACCCTCTTCTTAGTGGAAAGAATCCTTCCTCCTCCAGCGATTCCGTCCGCCGGCCTCACCCCGGAATCTCCACTCTCTACTTTGCCGTCGTTCTCCCTTCCAGTCACTCCCCTGGTGATTACCCTGAAGGCGAAGGAAGTCACCGAGGAGTCTTTACAAAAACTTCGCACTCTGTTAAAAAAATACCCGGGCGAGCATCCGGTTCGTCTGGAGATTCAGGAAGTGCCCGGTGAATCCTCGCCCATTTCCATCATTCTGGCGAAGGAATTTTCCGTTCTTCTGACACCCACATTGTATATGGACTTACAATCAGCGGGGTTTCGTGAAGTCTACCGGGCTCCTTACACTGGCTCCTCACCCAACTGAAGGCGGGATCAGGTAGATTTCGTCATCTACACATAAAGCCCACAAATTCTGACTTTGAGCGTTCTGGTTTTTGGAGACCTTCCCGGACTTTGCCGTTCAGCATTTTTGCGAAATGCTGGTGAACCTCTTCACGGGTGTATGCCTTTCCTTCACTCATATTAGAAGCCTCCTCTCATTTTCCATTTAACCACCCACTTTCTTTTTTCCTCATCCAGCCCACTACTTCCCTGAGGTTTTCTCTAATGCTGGCATCACCTGTTTCCCTGGCAAGGGTGATTGCAGAGGCTCTTATGTATTGAATATCCAATCTGTTACCGGAACGGATGATGATGGCTTTTATATCGGCTTTATCCATATCTTCAAATCGTGCAATCTTGAACACAATAATATCTTCAGCGGTTGCAATGGGCAGTTTCCTGCCGAAAAGTCGCACAGAAATCGCCCTCTCCACTGTTTGTCGGTCTATCGTATAACTCGCAACTCTCAAATCAACCGAGAACACCTTTCCAAACCTTATCTTGACCGGTAACAGGCGCTTAAGCCTGAGCACCATTTTCGGCTGGGAAGACTCTGTGATTCCGAAACCATGGGATTTTAGATTCCAGAGAAGTTCATTGGGGTCGGCTGGCAATGTGGCAATGACAACATCCGCATCCAGTGTGGTTCTCGGTCTTCCTAATATAGATGCGGCAATCCCACCGATGATGACATACCTGATTTTTAGGCTTTGCAGGACAGTGTCAAGCTGGTGTATCATTTTTTCCATACTTCTGCCAGCCTCAATAATATCTCGGTTCGCCTGGCCGCCCGGGCGATGGTCAGCCTCTTTAACTCCAGAATCTCTGCCCTCGCAATATCCTGATATTCATCTAACGGCTTTCTGCCGAGAGTCTTTCTCTTTGTTTTTTTTGTTCGCTTATTCATCCTGATATTCAATCGGGGTCACAGGTCATATCTGCCCCCCCGCCTCGTCTGCTGTTTGTGAAAGAAGGGGCATCCCATCTTTCCAATAGAACGAAGGAAAAACTTCACCTTTCTCTGATTCATTCTTGCCGATTTCAGGTATATCAGATAAATTATGGAAAGTCAACTTTCCTACCTTTTTCCAAAAATGATGACATATTACCGTGCTGACCCTAAATCACCCCACATTTGCCAGGCAAAAACCGGAAAGGTGTAATAAAATAGGAATCAGAGATGGGGAAACTATTTTTGTTGATGATAGGGGCAATGGTGTTATGGCGGATTTTCGGGGCGTATCGTTTTCTACCGATTCTTCGGAAGATTTCCGGGTTGACAGTATTTGAGGAAGCGGTGGGGCGGAGTGCAGAATTGGGGCGGCCGGTACTCTTTTGCACGGGCGCCGGCGGGATTGATGCCACGCTCCTGGGCGCTCTGCCCATCTTGAATTATGTGGCCGGGCTTTGTGCTCGGATGGGCATGCCCCTGTTGGTTCCCGTGTGCGACCCGCCCACTTATCCTATGGAGGAAGAAATCGTTCGTCAAGCGTTTCTGGCGGAGGGGCAAGAAGCCCTTTATTCCCCGGAGAATGTCCGCTACCTTTCCAATAATCAAAACGCTTTTGCGGCTGGCACTGCGGGATGGATTCTACGGGAACGCGTGGGGGCCACCTTCCTCCTGGGGTATTACGGATATGAATCGCTGATTATCGCCGAGGCGGGGCAGAGGGTTGGGGCTTTCCAGATTGGAGGCGCTCCGCAGTACTACCAGATTCCCTTTTTCATCGCCACCTGCGACTATACTCTCATTGGAGAAGAATTCTTCGCCGCCTCTGCTTATCTCGCCTCTGAACCCCAGATGGTGGGGTCTCTCGTCGGGCAGGACTGGACGAAGTTTGCCCTGCTGGTTCTCATCCTTCTGGGGACCCTCGCTTCTACCCTCCAATCCTTCCTCCTTTCATAGACCGTTTGAGACTGAAAAGAAGGGAGGATACATCGTGATTTCCAAATCTGAGATATCCCATAGTATAATGCGAGTATGTTTTCTTCTCCCATTGAGCACTCGCCCCGCCACTTCTCGCTCTTACTTTTCACAGGGTTCATCCGGAATTGGGGTTAGAGGCTTTGCATAATCAGAAAATCTGTGATACAGTAGAATATCAGTATGGAGGTTCAGGTGCTTCCAATTTCCAGTGGGAGTTGTGGAAACTGCTTCTTCTTCCAGTGTGGTGATACGCGATTTCTGATAGATGCGGGGGTTTCAGTTTCTTCCATTCAGTCCGCACTGGAGGTGCATCGGATTCCTCTCCAATCTCTGAATGCGGTGTTCGTGACCCATGACCATCATGACCATATTGCCTACCTGAAGGACCTCTTAAAATTGCATCCTGTGCCCGTGTGGCTTTCTTCCCGCCTCTCCCATCTGGGAGAATGGCTGGAAGAGGAAGAGATTTATTACTTTCCATTTCATCCGGGGCAGAAACTTTCCTTTGGAGATGTATGGGTGTATCCCCTCTCGCTCCCGCATGATGCCATTTCCACAGTAGGATATATTTTTCAGTATCGGGATGTGAAGTTATCCTATTTCACTGATTTAGGGGTTTGTCTTCCTTCTATGATGAGGGCAGCGGAGAGTTCCACCTTACTGGTTGTAGAGGCGAATCATGATGAAGAGAAACTGGTGAGCGGTCCTTATCCGGAGTATTTGAAGAAGAGAATTCAGAGTTCGGTAGGGCATCTATCCAATCGTCAATGCGGGGAGGCGCTGGTGCAAATTCTTTCCAACGGAAGTGGGAGGATGGATGTTTTGCTGGCTCATTTAAGCGCGGTGAACAATACGCCGGAAACGGCGCTTTCTACGGTGGAAACGATACTCAAGAAGGCGGGGAAGCGGGAGAAGGTTCGGTTGAGTTTCGCTCCCCGGGGAAAACCAGGCCACCTCTGGCGTCTTTCTTAGTATGACGCTTTCTACGGCAGTAGTTGCCTCTCGGTCCGTGATGGCGGGCATTGATGTGGGTGGAACAAAAACCCTCTGCCTTCTGCGAAGCGAGGGAAGGGAGCAGGTGAAGAGGTTTATTACACCGAAAAGATGGGACTTCCTGGTGAAGGTTTTACAGTCGTGGGTGGAGGCGACAGAGCCAGAGTGTCTGGGAATTGCTCTACCCTCGCCGATTAGCGGGGGAGGGATAGCGGAGCAGGCTCCCAATCTGGGGTGGAATAAAAAAGATGTGAGGGAGGTTTTCGGAGGCTGGGCGAAGCGGGTTCGGATTCTGAATGATGTGACGGCGGCGGCGGTAGCAGAGAAGTATGCCGGGGATGCGAAAACATTGTCCGATTTCCTTTGCATCTACATCGGCACAGGAATCGGGGGTGGCGGATATTCCCGTGGAAGACTGATAACGGGAGCATTTGGGCGTGGCATGGAAATTGGCCACCAGCAGGTGGACCCGGAGGGGATGCCCTGCACCTGTGGGGCCCGGGGATGCTGGGAAACTCTTGCGGGCACAGCCGGATTTCTCCGCATCGCCTCGGGGCTGGGGCTGGGGGGGCTCTCCCCGCCCCGCCTGTTTATGCTGGCAGGAAAAGGAAATCCAAAAGCCCGAAAACTCCTGGATATTTACACCGATTGTGTTGCCCTCGGAGCGGCAAACCTGGTGGCAATCCTGGACCCCTCTGCCCTTTTCTTCGGTGGTGGATTGATGAAATCCTGGAGGCTTTTCAGCGGGCCTCTCAGCGTCAAGATTCGTAGAAGGGTAAGAATCTTCCATACCCGAAAATTACAAATCCTTCATTCCAGGTTAGGAGATAGGGCTGTGGCACTGGGTGCCCTGATGGCAGTTCAGCACGAAGATGACCTCTAAGGGAATCTACACGGACCTGGCATTACCTCTTGCGGTGGTTTTACTGCTCACCTTTCTGGCGGGAGATTGGGGGCTAACCTGGTTGGTGAACGAACTCTCAATCCCAGCCATACGATACTTCGGTCTTTTGTCGGCTCTCATTTCCATCGTAGTGATTGCAGTGTTGGCTTTTTCATACGTTTCCGTTCCGCGTCATTTTCAGACGCACTTGCTGCTGGGAATTATTTCCTTTGCGCTCTTATTGTTTTTGGGCGCTCAGCACTGGGAAGAGGGGGCGAGGACAGCGTGGGCGATAAAGGATTTCGCCGGCATCCTCCTTGCCCTTTCACTTTCTGCCCTCGTGGCGGGTGTATTCTACCGGGAAGAATTTTTACTCCCCCTATCGCTGGTGGCGGCCTTCGTGGAAGTATCTGCCGTCTTCCTGAAAATCATCCCTCCCTTCTATGGTAGCGGTTTTCGCCTGTCCATGACGACGATTGAATTTATCCCTTTTGAAACCGTTACAGGCTCCTCACCTTCCATCTTATGGGCAGACTTTTTCTTCTATGGCTTCTTCCTTGCAGTGGTGGAGCCCTTCCGTTTAGACCTGCGAAAGAATGCGTTCGTTCTTACCCTCGCCCTCTGGATTTTAGCCACCCTCTCCTACTTCCTCCATTACAGTAAATCCCTCCCCGGCATTCCTTTGCTGGTATTGTTCTTCTTCCTCCTGAACTGGAAAGCCCTTCGCTTGAAGCGGGAAGAAGTCATTCTTTCCATCGCCTTTTTCATCGCTGTTATACTCGTTTTCGGAATCGCCATTCTGAGTCTGCGATGAAACGGTTGCGCTGGCAAACTATACTGCTCATTGGATTTTCTCTCATCCTTTTGCTCTTCTTTATTTACATTTCTGCGGGGAGAAATAAAGCGGCCATGCTGGTGGGGAAAAAGGCTCCCGATTTCACCCTTCCGGATGAAAATGAAAATCTGCTTACGCTTTCTTCTTTACAGGGTTCACGAATCTGGCTAATATATTGGATGATGGACTGTATTCCCTGCCGGAATGAACTGGAGTATGTGCAAGAGGAAGTGGAAAAAGGGGGAGGGTCTTCTCTGGCGGTGGCTGTAAACCTGGACACAGTTTCAACTTCCTCTCGGGAATGGTTGAAAAAGTTGAATCCCTCTTATCTGACCCTGTTTGACCCTGCCCAGAGCACAGCAAAAACATATTCTCTACTGATTTTCCCTGCCAATTTCTTCATAGATGAACAGGGCATCGTCCGAGACTATATTGCCGGGTTTCACCCATATTTGAAGGAGAAAGCAACGGAATGGATGAAAACTCGCTGAAAGAAGGATTGACTCGTATCCTCGGGGCGTCGGCTATGAACCTTCTGGAATCCCATCCTGAAATTTACGCGGTAGGAGGGGTGGTCCGCGACCTTCTTCTACACCGGAAGATTCTGGATGTGGACATTCTTCTGGATGGCATTGCCTCGGAGGAGATTATTCAGAAAATGGGGTCTTTGGTTCAGACCACTTTTCGGGTGAACGACCGTTTTCAAACCCGACGGGCCATTCTTCAGAATGGCTGTATCCTGGATTTCACCGAACTGGCAGGAAAAACTCTCGGTGAGGACATTCGGCGGAGGGATTTCACTCTCAATGCTCTCGTCTACCATTTTCATTCTCAGCGGATTCTGGATGAAGTGGGGGGGCTTTCTGACCTGAGAGGAGGCATTCTCCGGATGCTCCAGGAGAAGAATTTTGAGGAGGACCCCTTAAGGCTTCTGCGGGCATATCGTCTGCGACACGAACTGGGATTTACAGTGGAGAGAGGAACAGAAAAAGCCATCCGGGAGCGGGCGCATCTTGTGCGAGAGGTTGCACCGGAGCGTCTTCAGGAGGAATTACACCGCCTTCTACGACTGCCCGAATTTTCCACCGTTGCACGGGAACTGGCGGATTCTAACCTGCTGTTCTCCCTGTTTCCCTGCCTGGAGGGGCTGAAGAGTGGAGTCGCCAGCCCCGTTTCCTCCCTTACGGTTCTGGAACATACTTTCCGCTCCCTCAGGGAACTGGAGAACATCCTGAAGCATCTCAAGGACCATTTCCACCCCTATCACTTTTACCTGCAAAATTTCTTGAAAGAGCATGAAGAAGTTTTACCGCTCATCCGGCTTGCCCTGTTGTTTCATGATTCAGCAAAGCCGATAACCCAGAAGGAAGCCGATGGCGACATCACTTACTATGGGCATGATGTGGAGGGTGCTCGCCTTGCGGAAGAGACCCTGACACAACTCCGCTTCCCTAAGAAAGATGTGGACTGGGTGGTCACACTGGTTCGTGGACACCTCCGCATCGGATTCTATTCCAACGAGCGAGAAGTAACTCCACGAAAAATCTACCGCTTCTTCAAGGAATTCGGGGAGAAAGGCATTGCCCTCATCCTTCATTCCAGAGCCGATTTGCTTGGATATGACTTTGATTATGAATCTATTCCCTGGGGAATGTATCAAAAAGAGATTTCCCGGGGGCTATTATCCGCCTATTTTGAGCAGAACAAAGTGGTGGTGAAGCCGCCGAAGTGGGTAACTGGAAAGGATTTGCTAAAGATGAATATCCCCGCCGGTCCGGCTTATCGCTGGATACTGGAGAAAATAGAGGAGGGGCAGGTGGAAGGACGGATTCCCTCCCGAGAGACCGCTCTTTCCCGGGTGAAAGCCCTTTATGAAGAATATCAACGCACTGTCTCCTCCCCACAGAGAGAGGTGGAATGAACCGAAGATGCCCGGCATGTATTTTATCGGAGTGGATTTTCCTCTGCGGGATGGTTCCGCATCTGCAGGGCTGGCTTTCCTCCAGTTTGATGGCAAAGCCGCATCCCTGAAGGAATATACCACCCTTTCCTCTGTGGAGGACATTTCGCTATGGATACTGGACCGGTGCCGTTTTTTTGGCATCGTGGCGGTGAATGTTCCATACCGTTCCCCCCGGGGGGAAGCCCCCTTACGGCCAGCGGAGAAGCAAATGGCAGAGAGACTGGCTCCTTACGCCCCATCCAAATCTTCTAACAAAAACGCCTATCTCGGACATTCCCTGCGCCTTCAAGAACTTTTCCAGCAATTGAGCGAGTGGGAATTTGAACCGGACCCGTTTTTCCAGCCCAGAACTATCGTTCGCGCCTGGTTAGAGGTTTCATCCCAGGCTTCCCAGGTAGCCCTCTTCCAGTTAAAGAAATTCTTCACCCCCCCTCCGGGGGATAACCAACAGAGATTGAAAAAACTTCACGAATTCCAGAAGCAGATACTGGAGAAATTGCCCCGGGAGGACCCACCGCTATTGGCAAATGCTTCCCTTCTATCCCTGAGTGTGTCTGGAGCATCAACCAGAGGTTCAGCAAAGGGGGAAGCACTGGAGAAGGTTCTGAATGCAGTGCTGTGTGCCTACACCGGGCTTTACTACTGGTGGTGGGGCGGTTCCCGCTGCCAGGTCTTTGGCTCTGAATCAGAAGGCTACATCGTGGCTCCCACTCTCCCCAGGCCCCCCTGAGGGTTCGGAACAATCTTATCCCACCAATGATTCTCCCTGAAAACATCAACTCATCGGATTACAACCCAATGAGCGGGGGTGCTCTTCCTTCGTTAAAGCCAGAGCCTCAGGCACAACCCTATCAAGTTCCTTGCAATCAGGTATTGCTTTACTATCCCTTCCAATTCCCTCCTGATACTGTCATTAACTTTTTGTGGCAGTGGAGAATTGGTTTCCGCTAATAAAGGGTGAAAATGGGACAATACGAAGCAGGATATTCCCTGCACAAATTTCGGCGATTTCATACGCAGAATTGACATTTCTCGTTTTATACGGTAAACTAATTTCACGCTACATATTTGCATCTGCAAAACAGGGAGATGAGACCCTGGAACATCAGGAGTGGGTAAAGACTTTTCGGTCAGAGCACGCATCTTCAGGAAGAAGCCATCAGAGAAATGGAAAAAGCCATTGAAATGGCAAAGGATGTCTTCCATCTCTGGAATAACCTGGATGCGGGAGCCGATGCCTCTGCCCCTTTTCACTGCATTTTTGAAATAAATATACCTCCTCAAGAGGCGAGGGTGGGTAAGAAGAATTTTCTATTTTCTTGACCACAAGAGAGGGTAGCAGTTAACACGGAATAGAGGTGCGCAACTCGGGTTCTTTCTTTAATATTGAGATATAATAAAAGTGGAGGGAAAGGATGGGTGCGTGTGGAGTTTCATTGGAAGTAGCCTGAAAGGAGAAAAGTAATTGTGCTGACTTACTTACGGATTAAGGACTATAAAAGTTTTCGGGATGTAGAGGTTCATCTCAAACCGCTGACTATTCTCATTGGAGCCAATGCGTCTGGAAAAAGTAATTTTTTAGATGCACTTCACTTCCTTCAGCTGGCAGCGACACACAAAAGCCTGGGGGCTACTTTTAAGGAGCATAGAGGCTTGCCATTTGAATCTGTTTTCTGGAGTAACACCGGACCAAAGGGAGAGGGAAGGTTTCATATAGAGGCTTGGGTAGAACTTTCGCCTCAGGTCATAGAAGATGTGAATAAAGAAATCCGACAATACCGAAGTAATGACAGTAAAAAATCGCAATTTATTTATCATACCCACCTCTGTTATCGGCTCACTGTGGAAGTGGATGAGATAGGCGCAGCACGAGTGATGGAAGAAGAACTATATCCCATCCGCAAGGACGGTCAACGTAAAAAACGCAATGCCTTCCTGGAAACGAAAGGAGGCAAGATTCATTTGCGGATTGAAGGGCAGGCGCATCCCCGGTATATTGATGCAGGTAGGGACCGAACCGTGCTGGGTTATGAAGACCTGTATCGCCCCCATTACCCTCATATCACGGCTTTTAAGGAAGAGCTTTCCCGATGGGCTTTCTTTTATCTGGAACCCAGAGTATTGATGAGGAAAGAAGAACCCAAAAAGGAAACTTACCTCATCGGTCCCCAGGGGCAGGACATCGCCTCCTTCCTGAACACTTTAAAACATAAAGAAGAAAAGCGTTTTCATGCTCTGGAGAAAAACTTGCAGATTTTGCTTCCGTCAGTGTCTGGTGTGGAAGTGAGTCCCGATGAGGAAGGATTTTTACACTGGTACTTCGTGGAAAATGGAAAACGAGCCTCTTCGCGAATTTTGTCTGAGGGGGCGCTGAGGGTGCTGGGTATTCTTTCCATTGTCTCGGCTATTAAATCTAATACCTTAATAGGGTATGAGGAACCTGAAAATGGAGTTCATCCTCACCGCCTCAAGGACATTGCAGATATTTTTGAAAAGTCCGTGTTAGATAAAAACGGAAAGCCTTATCGGCAGGTCATTCTCACCACCCACTCCCCGAAGTTTCCTCTCCATTTTGATTACAGACCCAATCACCCTGTGTGTGATATTCTCGTGGTTTCCAAGAAAGAGGGAGTGTCTAAAATCACTCCTCTTGAAAAATTCGGAGATTCTTTTCCTATGTATAAGGAAACTACTTTAGAGAAGGCATTGGAAGAAATGGAGCAGGTAGGCATCGAGTGAACCTGCAGGGCGGAATTCTCGTATTCTGTGAAGATTCTGCTCAACAGGAACTTATGAAAGGAATTTTGGACAGAATGTTTGAAGATTATTCCTACCCTGTAGAAAAGTGGTTTCATCAACTCACGAAGAGGGTAAGATATAAGCGCTTTATCACAGAGACGCTCAAAGATTACTTGAAAAGAAATCTGGTAAGCCTTGTCATTATCGTAAGAGATACCAATTGTAGGAAAACGGCTGAAATAAAGAAAGAAACAGATGGATGGTTCAAAACACTCCGAAAAAAATATGAGGAAGAATTTCCAGAACTTGTTTACGCTTTTCCCTCTCCCCATATAGAGAAATGGTATTTGCTGGATATGTCATTCTGGCGGGACAAGGTAGCGGAGAGCCCTCAGCCTCCACCTCGTAAAGTGTGCAAAAAGGACTTTTACAAACAGAAATTACACGCACTCTGCTACAGTCCTCCTCGCAGAGGTGTAGAATATGGCTCTGATATAGGCCGTAACTTGTTTTCAGGTGCAACCTCCGCTGTCGCCGAGGATTTCCGACAGTTTTTAAAAGACATCAGGGCTAAGAAGCCCTTCTTCAAGGCTCCTATTAGGGATAAATAGAATGGCATCGGAAAGGTGATGGGGTGGGTGGGTAAGAAGAAGAAAAAGGACCTGCGGGGACGCTTGCTGTTGAAAAAAACGGTGGTTATGAAAGACCGCCGTATGAAACGACTGAAAGCGAAAGAAAAAAAGAGGCTGGAGGAGGAAATCGCCCGGGCCACTGATAAAGGAGCCTGAACTTATTACTATTTCAAAATTCAAAACTGAAATTTATATCAGGGATAGAATGGAAAAGCAGGACTTAAAGAGGGTATGCTATTATTTTTGTAGTAGTTCAAGGAGGTGAATAAAAGATGTTTAGATTTCTGGACGCATATAGGGATATAGGCTTGTTGCTTCTGCGTATCGGCATCGGGCTGATGTTTCTGGTTGTCCATGGTGGTCCGAAACTGCTCGGTGGAGTTCCCCAGTGGGCAAAGTTAGGTAGCGTCATGGGATACCTGGGAATCCACTTTGCACCCGCCTTCTGGGGTTTTATGGGTATGTTTGCCGAATTCTTTGGGGCCCTTTTGTTGCTTCTGGGGTTATTCTTCCGCCCTGCCTGCTTTCTTCTGCTAATCAACATGTTCGTTGCCGCTTATCAGCATCTTGCGAAAGGTGATGGCCTGGTCGTGGCATCGCACGCTATAGAAGATGGAATTCTTTTCCTCGCATTCATTCTCATCGGACCTGGCAGGTTGAGCCTGGATGAACTTCTGTTCCGCCAGCGAGCCAGATGAAGGCCTCCATTTTTATCTATGGCTTACTATCCACGGTCCATAGCCTGCTTTCCCCGGTTTATGGCTTAAAGTCTGAAGTTCTGACCCGGGGAGGGCTGGAGCGAACTTATCACATCTATCTACCGGCGTCGTATGGGAAGAGTAGACCCGTGCCATTATTGATTGTTCTTCACGGGGGAGGTGGAACGGGGCAGGGAATGGAAAGGCTTACCCGAGGAGGTTTCAACATCCTTGCCGACAGGGAAGGCTTCATCATCGTTTATCCCGATGGTGTGGAAAAGCACTGGAACGACGGGCGGGACATCCGAACCTGGCGAGCCCATCGGGAAAGGATTGACGATGTGGGTTTCCTCTCTGCCCTCATTGACCGGGTCGCGAAGGACTGGAATATAGACCCACAGCGCGTTTTTGCCACCGGGATTTCCAACGGTGGGCTGATGTCCTACCGCCTCGCCTGTGAACTCTCGCATAAAATTTCAGCCATTGCCGTCGTCACCGCATCCCTTTCTGAGGAACTGTTCGCTCAATGCTCGCCCGCGAAGCCCATATCCGTGCTGATAATGAATGGAACAAAGGACCCGCTGGTTCCCTATGGTGGCGGGGAAATTACAGGACCCTTTGGAGTCAGAAAGTTCGGAAAAGTGGTTTCTACTGCCGAGACAGTGCAATTCTGGGTGAAGCATAACGCCTGCCCTGATGAACTCGTGATAAAGCAGGAGCCGGATGAAGACCCGAAAGACGGCACCCGAGTTCGGCGGGAAGTGTACTCTCCCTGCAAAAACAACACGCAGGTGGTTCTTTACACCATTGAAGGCGGGGGGCACACCTGGCCGTCCGGCTGGCAATACCTGCCCGAGCGGGTCATCGGCAAAACAAGCCAGGACATTACCGCCACGGATGTCATCTGGGAGTTTTTCAGCCACCTTCCCCCGGCCTCCCCTGTTTCCCTCTCCCCAACCTCTTCCACATTCACCTCCATAGAAGGTTTTCCCTATGCACAGCAATCTCATCCCAATACCTGTGGCGTTGCTGCCCTCGTCATGCTCCTTCAATATTACGGTGTTCCCATCTCCGAGCAAGACCTTATCAAAGAATATCCGGATGTTTATGAAAAAGGCTGGTATCTTCCCTGGCTCTGGGAGTATGCCGGGAAGAAGGGGCTAAAAGTGGAATATGGCACTGGAGACATAGGAAAGGTCAAAGATTTCGTCTTGCGAGGGATTCCAGTCCTCGTTTATCAGTATTCCCACAAAACAGGAAAACCCCATTTTAGAATTGTGACAGGCTACGATGAAGAAAAGAGAGTTTTCATCCTTCAGGACCCCGCAAAGCAGATGGGCAAAGACTCTCACCTTTCCTTCTCCGAATTTGAGGAGTTGTGGAACCTTCCCTGGTTCACCGGTTCTGAAGGAAAGAAGTCCCACTTCTACTTTGTGGTGAGGAAGTAACTAACCCCCTGGGGGTAGTGGCGAAGAAGAGATGGAATGCGTTCTTCTGGCTCACCCGTATAAGCCCGGATATTCGCGAAGATACTTCTGTAATGGATACAACGGTATACTTACGAACTGCCTCAGGGGTGGGGGTGAATCATCGGCGGCATAGGCAGGTGGAGAAGGTCCACCACCCACCCTTTCTCGCTGACCCTGGATAAAGTGGCTCCCACGAGGTCTGGCTTCTCATCCCCGAACAGGTCTGTTAGGGTCACAGGAATGGAAGACCCACTGACAGACTTAACCTGGTAAAGCCCCACCCCATAGCCTCCTTTCTCCACGATAAGGACCAGATTTTGAGCAGGGGTGGGGACCTTGTCTGCCTCTATGAGACGGGTTGAGCAGGACCAGACCACCGCCCGAGCATTCCACGGGTCGGGAATGACGCTGGAAGTGCAGTCATCCGCTACTACATCAGGAATTTTCAAAGAAACCTTTCCAAAAGAATCAAACAGCCAGGTGCTCTGGAGGGTTCCTATTAGGGCACCGAGAGGTTGACCACTCAGATTATAGGAGTAGGAAAACGGCTTCCATCGTTCGCCGGAAGAAGAAGCGACAAAGCCCTCTGCGTCCATCAGGAGGGGTCTTACATCCAGTCCATCCAGAACCACTACATTCCGAGAACCTGCTCGGACTCCCTTCGGAACCTTTTCTTCTGAAATGGGTAAATTCATCAGGGCATTGACGGGGTCGTGAAGAAAATAAAGAGTGCGCCTTTCAAGATTAGAAGACCTGGGATATAGTTTGAGACGGAACCACCACTTACCTGCCAGCGGAAGAAAATCTCCTGTTTCTAATCGGGAAGGGTTGTAAAGCAAGGTATCAAAGGTGGCTTTCCATTGCCTCCAGGGTTTCCCGGTGGGGCTTTTGGCTTCTATTCCCGCGCCGAAATCGGTCTTTTCCAGGGAAAGGATGTCTCGTATTCCATCACCGTTCAAATCGGGTCCCAAGAATCCCCAAGAACCTTTCAGTGGAAGATAAGTAGTTTTTAAGGGTTGCTGGTTCTTCTGAACGAAATTGCATTCACTTCGGTCAATGTCATCGGAATAGACATCGAGACCGAGTCCTCGTTGAAACCCCGCACAGAGAAAAACGGAATCCTTACCCGCGGGCAAAAGCGACAAAGATGATAAAGAAAGGCCGTTGGCTTCAAAAGGAATTGAAATATGGCCGATGGGCTGGGACACGGAGAATCCACCTTCTGGATTCCACCGGGTAGGTGGGGGAATGTTAGGCTGTGGCGCCTGAAGCGAGAAGTAAAGAATACTACGGAATCCGCCACGGGTCAGGTAAAACTCCTTCAAGCCGTCAAAGTTCAGGTCAAGAGAGACAAGAGATGAATAACTTGAAAAATACTGCATGGTCCCCCATAGCCTGCGGGATGAAACCCTCCTGCCATTCAGGTCAAAGAAGTCAATTGTGTTCTCTCTGCCTGTTTCATAAGCACCGATGAGACTCAATCCTGGTCGCACTTCTGCAACGGTTAGATTCTGCGCGGTAATAAGGAAGGAACGAAGCAACCTTCCGCCCGTATCCCAGATAAAAACAAAAGGTTCAATAATAAGAACCCAGAACCGCCGGTTCCCCTCGTAAGCCATGGAAATTTCCATCTCTTGAATTTGGAGGAAACCGTGAGGATAATTGCCTGACAGGTTGAGTCGCACTGTCTGATTGCCGGATCTATCATAGATGAGAACCCTTCCTGAGGGGAGTGGAACGGCGATGAAGCCTTCTCCAGCCTTCCAGTCATAAGCAAAAAGGGGTGGCAGAGTGGGCTGTCGGATATGGATGTGTGTCAGGGATTGCCCTGTTTCATCAAAAATAACCAGGCTCCCTTCAGCCGGGCAGGAGACCAGCAAGCGAAGCGGGTCTCCCTTCCTCAAAGGCAGGGGTAAGAAATCCACCTCAGGCGGAGGAATTTCCCATGGTATCCAGGTTCTCGGCCTCTTGAAAACGAATTCCCCACGCTTCTTTACCGGTAATCGCCAGCGACAAAAAGTCTCCTTCTTCAACAGTTTTCCTCCCCCGTCAAAAATCATCAGATTCTGAGAGAGATTGCTGTAAACCAGGTATCGCTCTGGCGAGCCCGAACCGCCGAGACTATGAAGAGGAAAGCGAGCAAGCGAGAGGATTCTTGTCCTTCCATCCGGTGTTAGAACGATGAAAAACTTCTCCCCTTCAGAAACGCTGTAGTGGTATCCCCAGATGAGTTTTTCTGGGACATCCCAGGAAAAGAGGGGCGTTCCCGGGATCGCTCGGGCGTTACCCAGTTCCGACTGGAACTGGTATGGGGAGGGTGTGGAAGGAGGAGGTTCGGGGAAGAGACCTGTGGTTACGGGTTTTGCAGGGCGGGGCGGTTTTTTTCCTTTCGGCTGTGCTTTCTCATCAGGCTTCAATGATTTCTCCTCATATCCTAATAAGTATGTCATATACCAGCGATAATAGGAGTATTCATAGGGATTGGGAATAGACTCTGGCTTGAAGGCTGCCATTTCCCGCTTGGCTTCCAGCGCAGAGCAGGACACAAGGAAGAGGGGAAGGAAAATCAGGAGAAGGGAAGGCAAGAGGTTATTTCCGGTTCGCATGCTCCGATTCGCAGGGCTCATAACCCCTCCTGTGGAATATCGTGGCGAGCCACCTCCCGCCATGCCAGGACGATAAACAGGTAAGTCAGGATAAGCAGATAGCCGGCGGTGGACAGGAAGGCTCGCTCCTCATTCTGTAGGATGCCCAGCGGTAAAACCGGAAGGAGGGCAAAGAAAGTGATTAATAGGGAGAGGAAAAAGGCAAATACCGCCGAGCGAAGCCTCCAGGACAGCCAGAAATGGAGGCTATAAAAGAAGAAGGAGCTAGCGCACAGAAATAGAGCATAAGGGATTGCCAGGGAGGCAGGGATTGGGTATATTAGGGATTCGGTTGTGGGAGAAACACTTTCCAGGGGCATAGCGAGAAGTAAGATAGGAAGGGCGGTGCAGGCAAAAGGCAAGAGTCCGTAATAGAAGCGAGCCCAGAAATAGTCCGTCCGTGAACCGGGAAGAGTCAGAGCGAAGGTTTTTCCTCCCACATCCTGCCCCCCGCTTCCCAGTAGAATGATGGGAAAAACGGCAAAAACCACAAGAAGCGGGAAATTGTAGAATAGAAAAATTTTCAAAAACCGGGAGAGGTATTCCAGGAAATAGGAGAAGGAAGGAATAGGCGGGAGGAAGAAGAAAACCAGTTCAACGCCCAGGATGAGAGCGATGAGGGAGAAGGCAACCTTCCAGCGAAGGGGAAGAGCATGGTGATGCAAGAGAAGCAGATGCCAGAACTCTTTTCCCCGCATGTTATGCCCCCCAATCTTTTTTCAGAAATACCCGAGCCACCCATGCAAAAAGGAGCCCGGTGAGAATTAGCAATGAGAAAGTAACGAGGGCGATGCCCATCAGCCTGAGGATGGTGAAGTCTTTCACTTCTCTACTCACCCACAGAAACTGGATAGCAATGTAAGGGGCAAAAACGACCGGCACCAACAGGTAGATGGGAAAGGCGTAAATCATCATTCGTCCCATCTCCTGCAAGGGATAGGCAGAAAGGATGGACAGCAGGAAAGTGAGCCCGTAAAACAGTAGAGTCCATACCAGGAAAAGCAAAAAAGTAGGCGGGAGTTGCCAGAGGTCCGGGGATTCGTGAAAGAATCGCTCTAAGAGGAACGCCAGGGCGAAGGGGACGAAGAAAGTGAAACAGAGCCAGAAAAAGCGGTGAATGAATTTGGAATACAAAAAGGAGGGGCGGGAATAGGGCAGGGAGAGAGAGAAGTCAAAGCGTCTCGTTACCCGTTCACCGGAGATGGCACCGGTGGCAAAAAGGATGGCGGAAATCGCCCCTATGGGGAAGAGGCTCCGAAGATAGTCCATCGCCCCATATCCGCCGAGGAAGGCCATCAGGAGAGCATAGAGTAAAAGGAAGGGAAAAAGGATTCGCACAAAGGGTTTCACCTCGGCATACCGTAATGCCCAGTCCCGCCTCAAGCCCATTTTTCCACCAGTTTCACGAATATCTCTGTCAGGTTCAGGTCCAGAACCCTCACAAAGTCGGGCTGGAGTGAGGAGATTTCCTGGAGGAGGCCGTCAGGGGGCTGGCGGGTAATCAGCGTCACCACATCCCCCAGACGCTCCACGGAGAGAACCGCTGGATGATTTGCCCAATCGTGCTGTTTAGAAGTGGTGTATTGAATCATCTTCACAGCCATTTTCAGGTCTTCTATATTGCCGGAGAGGATGAGGCGACCATCGGCAATGATGCCCACGGCTTCGCAGACGCGTTCCACTTCAGGAATGACATTGGAAGCCATGAGGACGGTGCCACCGGAGTCTGCGTATTCCTCGGAGAGGGTTTTGAAGAAGATTTCTCGGGCGAGGGCATCTAAACCGTTGGTGGGCTCATCCAGAATCAGCAGGTCGGGGTCGTGCGCCACCGCTGCCACTAACGCCACGCGGGTCCGTTCCCCCAGCGACAGCGTCCCGATTTTCCGATTCATAGGAACTTTGAAACGCTCCACATACTTTGCGATGCGGGTGTCGTTCCACCGCTCATACAGAGGTTTGAGGGCTTTCAAAAGTTCGCTCCCCGTCATATAATCAGGAAGGGAGCGGAGTTCAGATACGAAGCCGATACGCTTCTTGATGGCTACTTCATTCTTCCACAGGTTCATACCGAAGACCTCCACCTCACCCTGAGAGGGCTGGTACAGGTTCATAAGAATGCGAAGAGTTGTGGTTTTCCCCGCTCCGTTGGGACCCACGAGGCCAAAGATACAGCCGGACGGCACTGTCAGGTCCAGACTCTTTAGGACTTCGTGGCGCCGAAAACTCTTCCTAAGGCTTCGTAGTTTTACGCAGTCGCTCATCTTCGCTCAGGTTCCGAACTTCCCAGCCGGAACTCTTCATCTCCTCTTGACATGCTTCCCACTCCTCCTTCAGGATTTGAATGACTTCTTCACGGCTGATGCCCATCGTAAGGGCGGAAATAGAGGCGCCTCGGAGGTGGCCCCGGACGGTAGCCACTGGCTCCTCCGCCGCATTCCTCCGAGCGTTCTCCGAGATGTAGACTCCCATACCCGGCACTGCCTTCACGATGTCCTTATCTTTCAGCCGGGTGTAGGTTTTCGCAATGGTATTCGGGTTCACGCCCAGATGCTCAGCCAGCGCCTTGACAGTGGGTAGTTGGTCTCCCGATTTCAGGAGCCCGGTAAGAACCATCCATCGGACCTGCTCCATAATCTGAAAAGAAATGGGCTTGCCTGCATTCGGATTCAGGTGGAAAAGAATTTTTCGCTCCCGCATGATTTTTTCACCTGCGTAAGTCCACTATAGTAGTATACTATAACTATATAATGCTTGTCAAGTGGTATGGAGGGGATGGGTGAATATGGGGTGTAAGTTTGATGGGAATGGATTGGAGGGAAGGAAGAGGTTTTAGCGCCCGGTCCAGGCGGGCTTCCGCTTCTGTAAGAATGCCGTTAAGCCTTCCATCATATCGCTCAAACGGGTGAGTTCCTCCAGGTATAACCGGTTCATTTCTATTAGAGCCGAATCTAACGGAAGGGTCAGGGCTTTCTGGAAGGCTCTTTTGGTGAGTTTCAACACGGCAGGGCTTTTGGAAGTCAGAAGGGAAATGAATTCCTGGAGAACCGTCTCCAGTTGTCCTGCGGGAGCCAGGCGATTCACTACTCCCATCTGCACCGCTTCCTGAACGGGGTAAGTTTTTCCTGTGAGAATCCATTCGGCAGATTTTTTCACACTCATCCGGTTGGGCAAGAGAGCCAGGGCTACGGGAGGGAAGCACCCCACATCAATTTCCGGCAGTCCAAAGCGGGCGCTTTCATCCGCAATGACGAAATCGCAGAAGAGGGCAAGTTCACATCCCCCGCCGAGGCAGTATCCGTGAACTCCTGCCACCGTAACTGCCGGGCATTCCTCTAACTTCTGAAACAACCGATGAAACTCCTGAAGCATTTCCGAAACCCTCTCCGGCAGATGGTCCTGGATGTCGGCACCGGCAGAAAAGCCTTTTTCACCCGCACCTGTAATGACAAGCACGGATACATCAGGAGAGGTGGATGCCACCTCTACCGCAGAGGTCAATTCCCGAATCATTTCAACATTCAGAACATTCACCGGTGGCCTGTTCAAAATGATTCGGTAAATCGGCGGTTTTTCTTCCACTTGAATATATTTCATTCCTATCCCTCCTCAATACGATTGTAGATTTTCAGCCTGAAAAATGGCAAAATTTTTTTCAAACGCGCCTGAATTTTTTTACTGGTGTTCAGGATGAGTGTCCAGCCATTTCGCTCTCTTTCATCCGACTGCACCCCGTTAGAATTTCAGGCCCCGGTATTGATATTGAAGAGGGAATAGAAAAAGCATCTTCCTGTGATAGCCGTGATGAGGATATAAGCACCGATGATGAGGACGAGGTCACCGAAAATATTTCCGATATTTCCGCCGAGAACGAACCATCCCACATACAGAAGGATGATACCCAGAACACCCCGAATTCCCCGGTCCAGCGTTCCTACATTCTGTTCACCCATATCGGGTACCTCCTGAAATTTTTTTGAAGGTTTCAACGAGCCCGGAAGGTGGGTCTCCTTTTCTGCAGATAAGCGGAGATTCCCTCCCGGGCATCTTCGCTGATAAAAAGTTGCTGAAGCAATTCTCGTTCCAGGGCCAGGGCATCGTGGAAGGACATTTCCAGTCCGGATTGAATGGCTCGCTTGATGGCTCCAACGGCCTTAGTAGCGGTATTCGGAGGAAGGAACTGGCGGGCGTATTTCAACACCTCAGGCAGGAAATTTTCCTTCTCAAAAATCAGGTTAACGAGCCCGATGGACCGGGCTTCTTCAAACTCCAGCAGGCGACCTGTGGTGAGGAGTTCCAGGGCGCGGGCTTTCCCTGCGATTCGTGGCAGGCGCTGGGTGCCGCCGATGCCGGGCAGGACGCCTAATAGGACTTCCGGGCATCCAATTTTTCCCGCCCCTCGGCAGGCTATGCGGATGTCTGCCGCCAGTGCGATTTCTAACCCTCCACCCACCGCATGCCCGTTCAACGCTGCAATGACCAGTTTCGGTGTGTTCTCCAGGCGATTGAGAGTCTCATTGGCATGAAGCACGAATAAATACCGACTTTCCGGAGGGATGCTGGCGAGGTAGTTGATGTCGGCGCCGGCGCAGAAAAATTTTTCCCCCGCACCCGTGAGAACCAGCACATAAACCCCTTCATCCCACCGCGCCCGCAGAATGGCAGAATCTAACTGCTTCATCATCTCGTGAGTATAAGAATTCGCCGGCGGTGAAGAAAGAACCAGAATCCCTACCCCGTCTTCCACCCGGTACTCCACTGTCTGTTTCTCATCCATCTCTCTCCTCTCCTTACACTTTCTTCTCTTATTATATAATGAATAAGAAGGATACATGATTTATGACCCATTAAAAGAGATTCAGTGGTTGTGGTATTTTTTGGTGGGGCTGGCGGGAGGAAGTTTTTTGAATGTGCTGGTCTACCGCTTACCACACATAGGAGAAGAGGGGCTTTCCCTGTTCTGGCCACCTTCCTTTTGCCCCGCCTGCGGAAGTCGCATACTTTTGCACGACAATATCCCCCTTTTGAGTTATTTGAACCTCCGGGGTAAATGCCGAAACTGCGGTGCCACCATACCCTGGCGTTACCCCTTTATAGAAGCCTTAACCGCCTTCTTCTTTTTAGCGGTCTACTATTCCTTCCCCAGCTACAACCACTTTCAGAGAGGGTATGATTTAATTTTTATTTCCCTGTTAATCGCCATTGCATGGATAGATGCAGAAACCCATTATGTTTATACCACCCTGCCCTACACTGGAATTTTCATTGGTGTGGTGGGTCGGTTACTTTTTCATCCTCCCCTATCCCAGGTTCTGGATGCCCTGCTGGGCTCACTCACCTTCGTTCTTCCCATCCTTCTTATGATGTATGGTGGGCGGAGCCTCCTGATTTTCTCCCGCCGGGTGTTAAGCCTTTTCAAATTTTTTTGGGGAGGAAAAGAAATTCTTTCTCCCCATATTCCCAGAGAAGTTATGGGAACGGGGGATGTGTTCATTGCCCTGATGTCCGGTGCATTCCTCGGCTGGAAATTAAGCCTTGTGGCCATTTTTCTGAGTATTCTATCCGGCGCCCTGTTCGCCGCAGGCCTGTATTTTCTCTGCTCCAGAACGGGCAAAAAAGATGGCTACATCCCTTATAAAGAAATCCCGTTTGGGCCTTATCTCGCCCTTGGAAGTGTCCTCTCTTTATTCTTCGGCTCTTTCCTTCTTGACTGGTATCTGTATCTCTTTTTCCCCACCCATAGTTGAGCAGGAAGGTGTATTCATTTTCCCGATTATTCAGCGGATTTAAGAGGGTTTGGAAGGGGGGAGTTGACAAGTTGATTTTTATCCTCTATAATAAGTAAAGTAGGAGAGATATGCGGGAATGGAAAGGAAGAAAAAAGAAAAGGGATTTACGATAACGGAATTGATGGTAGTGATTAGCATCATCGCCATCGTTTTAGGGACGAGCGTGTATACTTTCGTGCGGCATCTTCCGGAGCGTCGCCTCTCCACCTATGCTCGGATGATTTTATCGGACCTGCGGTTTGCCGCATTCAAGGCGGCGGCGGATGGCGAACCCTATGTGGTGGAATTTTTCGGGGATTACATCAATCCCTGGCCTCCCACCGCCACACCCACTCAACTTTTCTTTTCCGACCTCTACCGAATCTGGAAATACTCGGACTGGTATAAATATTTTAACAATTCTTGTGGAGGCCTGGCTGCCAACATTCACAAGGCAGGCTTCCCCGTTCCCTTTCTGGTTTACGATATCTTTGATAGTTCTGGAAATACAGACTTAAACCACGACCTGAACACACTCTGCGGGGATGAAAATCAGAATGCGTTATCGGAAAGTGAGGTTCCGCTCCCCCTGTTAGAGTATGTGCATGACAACTATGTGGACCCACCGGCTCTGGCTGCTGACCCGGACTGGCGGTTCATTCGCAGGCTGCAGAGGTTTCAGCGCCGGTATAAAATCCCTTCCGGCGTGGACCTGTTAACCCGGCAGGATGAAACGAATGGCAACTCTTTGTGGGGCTATTACATCGTGTTCTTCCCTGCCGGCGGGTCTAAAGGGTTTCGGTTCATACCCCACACCGACCCCACAGACCCGGATTATATGAGAGAACCCGATGTTGTAGAAACCATCGGAGGTGGCATCTTCTCCCTCGGCATGATTCTCACCAAGCAAGTTGCCCTTCGGATAGAGACGAAAAATCGTGAGGAAGTTCTGTTGCGGGGAACTGTGCCCCAGCAGGACCTCCCTCGGGCTTACATCCAGGCCCAGCGGTATTGCCAGAATGAGGGGTTTGCACGGGCTATTGAGGTATTGCTTGCCTCCGGTCAAATTTCCCTGGTCAGCCGAACACCTTTAAATTTTTCCCTCCCATTGAGCAAGAACCCCAACTGCAATATGAACGGGCATGATGGGCTACCGCTGGACCCTACGGAGGCCTACTGGAGGTAGGATGATGCGATTTCGCGGGTTTACGATTTTAGAGTTTATGGTGGCGGCGGCGATATTTCTCCTCGTGGTCATTCCCCTGGCGCGGCTCTATGTTTCCAGCCTGGATGTGGTAAAAAATTCTGAGAATTACACCACCGCACTTCACCTGGCGGAAACCCGTATGCAAGAGGTGGAGTCTTTCTACTCCAGCAATGTGCCGTTTGGATACGATGGAGGCATACCTCTGGATTTTGACGGCTGTGCCGGGAATCCTTATCACCTGAGGTATACAACGGGTGTGGGCTGGCGGCCGGACGACCCCTATGTTCGGCGGATTCGCACCCCCGGAGCCACTGACACTCCTATTCCTCCGGCGGCGGGTGAGCCCCGCTCCGGTGGTTCCTGGACCACCATTTGCCCCGAATATCTTACCGCTCCACCCGCTTTTACCCCCATCCGTGTGCCTCCATCCGATGGCGATTATTATTTTTACAACGATGCAGTGTATATTATGCTGAACCCGGACCGGATTCCCGGGAATGTGAACGATGATACTGCGGAACTATCAGCCATTTCCGCCATCAACGAGGGGCTGGACCAGGTGCAAATCATCCAGGCTATCATTGCCGCTCGTTTAGACCCGGTGGATGCCTTTGCCATTTACTACGGAAGGCCGGACTTAGACCCGGTGGCTCGCATTGACGGCATAGAGGATTACAACGAAATCCTGGACCCTTCCCTCCTCACGCGCCTCTCCACCGACACCAATGTGCCCAATCCAGGGTATAACGCTTGCACGGATGTGAGATACTTTGATGTTCCCTGGCATCGCTTCGGCTACGCCCGTATCGTGTGCGGGACAGACATTACACCTCCACCTTCTACTCCGCCTGCGGTGCAGGAATGGGTGTTTGACCCCCGAATTATTATGGATAGCCAGCGGGACGCTGTGGTGGCGGAGATTCGCAACGCCACGAAAACTTATGCCAACTTCAAACGAATCACGGAAATTACTGGCGTTTTCTATATGGGGGACGACCGAAACGGGGATGGCATCTTTGACCGGAACGATTATCCCAACTGGTGGCACTTTTATTTTCAAGCCTCAGACCCATATTCTATGAGCCAGCGTGTGTATGGCAGGATGATTCGTGTTTCCGTCTTCTGGCGGACGGGAAAGAAACAGCCCGACCCGTATAATTCGTTCCGCCAGACCTCCGGGCTTCCCCGTCGCGTGGTGGACTTAGAAAAGAAGGTTCAAATCGTGAAATTCATCGCGGACCCGGATAACAACCCCTGCGATGACACTTCAATTTTTTTGGGCATTCCCGACCCTTCCTCGGGGTCTTCACGCGTTACAGACGCCTATGCGGCTTCCCGCCACACTCCTGGACCCGTTTTCAACGATGGCTTTTTGAGTTTCTCCACCACGACGAGCGATCCCGCCTACCCATACGACCATGCGGATGAGCGGTTTGTAACGGAATACAGCCCTCCGATGAGCCTGGAACCTGCCCGCCTGGGTGTAAATTCCACCAGCCCGGAGCACTTCCTGGACCCCCAGTGCGTCATTCAGAGGTAACCCTGAGGAAAAGATAAGATGATGAGATGAGGTATGAAAATGAGAAAACGAAAAAAAGATGAAAAGGGGGCGAAGTAGATGAGCCGAAAAAAAATGTCTGTGTATGGGTTTACACTGGTGGAACTCCTGGTGGTGATTACCATCATCGGGATTCTTATCGGGCTTGCCCTTCCGGCTTATAACCGGGTTAAGGAAGCGGCCCTGGAACTGCGAGTGGAAAACAACATCCATGCCATTGATGTGGCACTCCAGTCCTTCTCCACCAAGAACAACGGCTGGTATCCCGGGGTGGCATATGATATAGACGGGGTGCTGGACTGCGTGGGTGGCGATGGTATTCCAGAGCGGAGTTTCTCCTGCGATGATACGATAGGAAATGCTCATCCGGGAGTTTTCCCCAGTGCGGGCATCCTCGGCGGGCGGATGGACCTGATGATTACTCCGGGAAGAGGTCCATTTATGACCGGCAGTTCCAATCCGGACCGGAGCCTGTGGGACCGCCTGTATCTGGATGGGGATCTGGAAACTTATCCGCTGAATCCTTTCCGCACCACAGAGAACAACCTCCGCCCGATGATGAATGTTTTTGAGGTTATGGTGACCTCTGGCGCAGGGCCTGCTCGGGGCTGGGTGCTGGAATGCCTCAGCCTGCCCGATGTGCTCCCCACTTCCCTTATGACCAATTCTGGCTGGTATACCGATGAACGGTTTAATAACACCGCACGACCCATTACTGGCACACCGGGTAGATTTGTCATCGGCGGGACCACCGGTTCCCCTGCCACCTGCGATGACCTCACCTACAATCTCGGAAATGGCTGGGAGCCCGGCTGGGCTAACCCCAATAACTATCCTTCCGGCGATTTTTCCTACATCCCCTTAGACCCGGTGGAAAATCCGGACCGGAATAATGACGGTGTTCCGGATAATGCGATGTATATGGTTTTCGTCCAGAACTATTTTCTGATAGGCTACGGAGCCAGGCGCTCGTGGGATTCCAAGAAGGTGGTGAACTGGGAAGCCATCGCGGATTCCAATGGGGATAATATCCCCCTGGGGGCCGGGGATGGGCTGAAATTCTATGCCCCTCTGGGGCGCATCAACCCTGCTGACCTCTCTACGGTGAACGGCACTCCTGTACCCTATGAAGTTCATGCACTTCGGGCACTCCGGGGAGCCATTGTAGTTCAAGCCTCCGCTTACAACGACCAGTTAACGGCGGCCCGATAAAACAGGGAAAAGGGATGAAGAGAAAGACGACAGCCGGGTACACCCTGGTGGAACTCCTGGTGGTGCTCGCCCTTCTGGGTATCTTTCTGACCATCTTTGTGGCAGTGGTGAAAATCACTATGAATACGGTTCGCACCGTGGAAGGGCGAACAGATGCGGGTCAGAAAGCGCGGGTTGCCCTCGCATTCATCAAGTCTCGCTTGCAGGAAGCGACCTCTTTTGATGTGGGATTTCAGCAGTTAAATCTCACGGGTGGAGGCAGCACCCCGAGAGCAGATAAAAGCCCCTACTTTGACTATCTGAACATCTCAGGACCTCACACAGAGCCAACCCCTCCAGCCTCTCATCCTCCTCTGGTTCGCAATGATTTTCTGGATACTTCTGAGATTTCAGGGGCTTGGTGGGACTTTATAGAGTTAAATCCCAACCCGTGGGTTCCTCCCCCACCCCGCAGTATTAACTGGCATATGCGGTATGAGCCTCCCCAGGCGTTTGGCGACCCGGACAACGATTTTCAGCCCTACGACCCTGTGCAGGGGACGGGCTATCCGGATGCCAACTGGAATGTAGATGACCGGAATCCGGCGCAGGATTGCCCTGCCCCGAGCGGTTATACGAGTTTAACGGCGTGCACGGGGTCTCTGCGCCCTCGCTACCAGACTGGATACGAGGATTTAGACGGAAGCGGGATTCTGGACCGGATATGGGAGTCATATGTGCGGACGCTGGTGTTTGAGATTCAGCCGCCTTTCCCTCCCACGGTGGCGGAGCCCGTGTGCCTGAACGTCTCCCCAGCGATTAGACGAGCGGCGGAAGTAGAGCGGGACATCATCACCCTCGCCCACACCTGGAAAGAAAAAACTTTCTGGTATGATGAAAACTGGAACGGTATCGTGGAGCCCCAGGAAACACGCACCTATGACTTCGTCCTGTATGAGCGCCGCACGAGATATTTCAAAGACCCCACCATCAATCTGGACCTGAACTGTGACGGTGTGGTAGTAACGGACCGCACGATAGACGACTATGACGAACGCTTCCGAACCATTGAACTTCCCGTCGTCCACGGGATTATAGATGTTCAGTTTCGCTTCTTTGATGGGAATAATCATGAAGTCAAACCCTGCACCAGCCTGGACGGGGTTCCGTCCAGCAATGGCTGGTCCTGCTATATTGACCCCACCCGTTTTCCTTCCTACACCTTCCCTAACCCTGCCTTTCGTCCACTGGGCCTGTTTTATCGGGTTCATTACTGCGTGAATCGGGCAGAAGATTGCGCCGAGGACTCTCTGTCGACCATCCTGGGTGCCATCAGGTCAGTGGAAATCACCGTGGTGGCGGGCTCTGATGATACCCTGAACCTGATGCGAAGGACCCGGGATGTCAACGGAGTCATTCTCTCCAATCTGACCAATGTGGACCCGAAGGTCGTTGGCGCCGTGGATTATCTGGGTGCCACTCCCTATTCTAACCTGTATGTTCCAGGAAATCTGGTGGTGCTCAAAGAGCGGGTCTACTTGCCCACTCTTTTTGTGGTGCCATAAGAGGTGAGAATATGTTCAGAAAGCAACAGAAAAGAACCGCCTTCTTGCGGGTAAAACAAAAGGGGATTGCCCTTCTGGCAGTGCTGGTGTTCGTGGCTTTTGCTATGCCCATTGTGGTGATTCTCCTCTCTCTGACCGCTGTGGAGGCTCAATTTCCTAAAGCGGAAATTACCACAAGGACCACAGAAGAGGTATCCAATGCGGGGTTTCAGGATTTTTTACAGCATCTGTTCACTTCGGCCCCACGGTTTTTATGGCAGTGTGATGCAGTGGGCGCAAGAGCCAACGATGACTATCGGTATTACTCTCCATTTCTAACCGTAGATTCACTGGCTTCTTTTTGGATTCGGTATCCTTTTTTACAGCCTGCGGAAGTGTATGATCCTGACATAACCTCCCGGTTTCGCACGGCGAATTCTCTGACCGTTTACCCGTATTATGAATGGATGGACCTGGCGGACCCCTATTGTGAGCCTGACGCCGGGCTGGGTGGAGGCACACCTGCCGCCGGGGTGAGAACCCATCTATTTCTCGCCTTTATGCCCTTTGGCAAGCGGTCTATAGCCTTTGACATCCCGGACCCGCTGGGGCTTGACCTGAGGTCTTACATTAACTTTGCACCCGGTGACCCCTGGAATCTCACGGGCAGGATGAATAGTATGCCGGTTCCCAATCAACCACTATTTAACCTTCTATCGCTGGTGAATGATGCGAAACGCGCTCCCTATGAATTTTTTATCGCCGGTGATACCGACCCGCAAGCCAACCATCCTTACAATCCCTACGAGCGGGTGGAGAATAGCGGATTTCCCACTTCCGTCTGGCCTTATGACCCCGTCCTACCGGGTGAAGGCTTCTCCCTCCCTGTCCGCGGAAGCATTCTATCGGACCCGGATACGGGCAGACCGTTAGAAAATCCTTTGCCCACTTCCAATCACCTTTCCTACGATGCGGGAGTAGACATTGTTCCCACCGGGTTTGAGGTGTCAGCCACGGATGAAGGCTCCCGTTTCCCTCTGTATGACTTCTACCACAACCCCGATGATGGGTATTTCTTCAACCCGCTTCCCAATCCTGACCCGGCTACCAGCCTGCCTTCCCGGCGCTTCCTGGATAACCTGAACAACACCAGCTGGGTCAATACAGGCTACATTCAGCAGCATGTGGCGCTGGGCTGGCTGATTAAAGGGTTCGGCACGGATCCGGCGGCGAGCAGGTCCAAAAATCGTGCTCTCCTCTCGTATATGACTTATTATGATATGGGTGATGTGGGGGCCCCTCCCGGTGCCTCCGACCCCCAGGTGGTGAACAACACAAGGGATGATTACGATGGAAACGGATATGTGGATGAGCCTATGCGACCTTTCCCCGGCGATTTGAAAGAAATTCAGGATGTGAACCTGGTAAAAGATACAGGCGAGAGAAGGGGCTCTGGAATTGGTCCTGCTGTCTTTTCCTGGATAAAGCATCTGGTCACACTCTACTCCGCCCCCGCGGAACAACTCAGCACTCTGGTGAATGACCCCATTATCACAGAATTGCTGTTTGGACAGGGTAGTCTTCCCTGCACTTCGTTCACCATTTACTCCGATAAAGCCTTCCATTATTGCACTCTTTTTGACCTGTATACGCCGATTCAAGACCAGCCTGCCCCAGGACAGCCCGGCTGGCCCACCACGAACACCTGCACCTCATTCAGGGATTTAGACGGGGATGGAAATCCAGACACGCCTCAGGATTGCCTCCTGGCTTTCACTGACACGAATGCAAACAAGAACTTGAATGATACCCTCAACTGGATGACTGCGTTCGGGCAGGGAGATGGTAATGCCAACAACAACATTGTGGACCCGGAAACTTTTTATAACTTTCTGACAAACACGAATTCTACCGTTGCAGTCGAATTAACACCTCTTCATGACCTTTTGATGAGATACCTCTCGCCTTTTTTCCCTGCTCCGTTCGACTACTTTCAAGATTTGCTTGCCCGTAGAGTGTTAGGGCACTGGGCGGCGTGGCAGTATTTTTTCCGCTATTCCCTTACGCCCAATACTAACAATTGCTTTGGCATCAACGGGCTGGACGGAGACGACGATATGAAGCTCGCCCGGTATCACGGCATTGCGGATTCCCTCATCCCCATTCCTACAGTAGGACCCTGGTTTGACCCGGGGAATGTGACGGAAGCCTGTGGGACCACCACTTCCGGCGACCCGATGGATTTTCCATCTTTAGTTGTGGGGGTAGATTTAGGCTGTGGATTCAATCCTGGTGACCCTCCACCCTGCCCACCCGGTCAGTCTAATGGCATATTGGAAGTTGACCCAAATGACCCCTACTGCGACAATTTAAGTCAGAATGGACTGGGGGCGGGTAATCCTCCTGTGTATCCGGACTGTTACCAGCCTCTGATAGAAGATGGGCTCCTCATCCGCCCCGCTTTCATCGTACCAGACCGATTGCCTCAAGGCCTCAGTTTTGACGCGAGTAATCCCATCCCCGGGAGTATCCGCCTGACCGATGAATTAATCCTTTTTGAAATACTTTCCTCCATCGCTTATGCGGATTCGCCCTACCGAACTTACTTAGACTCCGACCTGGACAGCAGGGACGATAATAATGGACCTGGGAATCCCCCTGACCCATTCCCGGTGAATGACATCTGCGACCCTCAGGGGATGCGGGTTCAGGTGGGCGCCTCTATCTTAAATAGCAGTAGCCAGAATAGCGGATATTATGAGGCGGACGGACGGGATACACCGGGGGTGGGGGCTTCCTGCTCTAATCCACCCGGGGGAACCCTGCCCGATGGATGGCTAAACCAGGACCCGGCAAATGCTCGACCCCTGTATTTCCGGGGGAAAATCAACATCAACACCGCTCCCTTCCCGGTTTTGAAAGCCCTGTTCGCCAAACTCCTGACGGATGATGTAACGGAGATTGATGACATGGGACGATTTGCCCGCAATATGGCTCTTTCCATTCTCAATTACCGGGAATGGTTCTATATGAATCCGACCCTGGATGTGAATGATGCGAACCAGGGGTCCGCCGCGGACTGGGTTGGAAATTTCACCGATGGCATTTTTGGGATGACTGGCTTTTGTGCTCCATCATTATACACCCAGTTCCTTCAATCGGTGGCAGGTTTTGACCCGTATTCTGCCGATAATCCTTCCGTCTGCGCCAATGCTTTTCGGGCGAAACTCAATTTCCCAAACCATTCCATCAATCCGCCCTTCCGGAATATCGCTCAACTGCTGGATGTGGCGTGGGAGCCCACCTATCCTGTCTCAGCCACCCCTCCCTCTTCTGCCGATGACCCGAGGGATGTGATTGCCAAGTGGCGCGTCCTCTGCTTAAACGACGATTCAAGTATTATGGGCCCAGAGTGCCGGGATGAATCCGACCTGGATGGTTTACCATCGCCTCCATATGAACTCACCCGCTCCGCCGCTGTTCTTGCCCGCATTGACCAGGACATCACCGTGAAATCTTTTGCCTATCGCCTGGAGAGTCTGGGGAAAGTGGGCCCTTCCTCCCAGGGGAAACTCTTGATTTACAACCTGGGAGCCTTTCCACCCCTGAAAGAAATTGAACTGGTCGTGAAAGATGAGACCTCTCTCTTCACCAAATACTACTGATTTTTTATGCGACTTGACTTTTCTTTTTGTTTAAGAGATAATTAAAGTACCAGATGACAGGAACAGGTGGAAGGAGGGATCTGGAGTGAGGGAAGTGAGCAGGGGTTTTTTCTTTTCTCTACTGGGGTTCTTCGCCGTCGCAACTCCCTTGATAGCGGCGAATGAGAAGGTAAAAGTGAAGTATGAGGTGAAGGAGCAGGAGGACCGGGAAGTGGTGGCCATTCATTTCTCCTCTCCCGCCACTTACCGGATTGACACGGTGGACTTTCCCACCCGGTTAATGGTGGTTATTGAGAACGGGGAACTGGATACAGGTGTTCCCGCCACTCTGAATCGGGAAGGGAAAGTCATCAAGCAAATTCGGACGATTCTCGTGGGCAAGCCCGAGCAGATGAACCTGGTTCTGTACATCAATATTCGGACTTCTCTGGAGAAGGATGATTATTATTCCAAGCCCACCAGCGATGTGGATTTGGAAGTGGGTGTGTATAAGTGGGTGCTGGATAAATCCAAGAAGCCAGCGGTTCCTCCGGAGGAGAAGCCGAAGCCGAAAGAGGAGATAAAGCCACCTGCTAAACCCGAGGAGAAGCCACCGGAGGTTCCTGCTCCTCCCAAGCCGGAGGAGAAGCCTCCCGAGGCTCCACCCCGTCCCGGTCGTTTTAGCCTTTCCTCCATCACCTGGTCTTCTGTGGAGAACAAGGACCGATTTGAACTCCAGGTTACTCCGATGGACCATCTGGAATACACAGTTATAAAAAATTATTATCCCACACGTGTGGTGATTACTCTTCGGAATACTGTTCCGGGAGATGAAGCAGGATTTGTGGACAAACTGCTGGAGAAATCCATCACGGGATTGAATGTGTCCCGGTATCGGGGGTTGATATTTGAGGACCATAAGGGGCCATCAGTGGAAATCGTTCTATATCTGACGGAGGACACGGCGATTTCTTCTTATGTAGAAGATGGGAAATTAGTGGTGGAAGTGATGGCACCTGTGGTTGCGCCACCGGTGCCACCGGCGCCGCCGGCACCTCCTGCACCGCCGGAGGTTCCACCGGCGCCTCCTGCACCGCCACCTGCACCACCGGAGGTTCCACCGGCACCTCCTCCGCCGGAAGTACCTCCGCCTCCACCGCCACCTGCTCCACCGCCACCTGCTCCGCCTGCACCTCCCGTAGCTCCTCCGCCCCCTCCGCCTCCACCTCCGCCGGAAGTACCACCACCTCCTCCCCCTCCTCCACCTCCACCTCTTCCTGTAAAGAAAGCGGCATTTGAGATTCTTGCCTACGAGTTCACTTCTGCAGAGAATCTGGAAACCGTGACGATTACCTTCAGCGCTCCTTTGAGTAGCATAGATTATTCACCGCCGGCAAAATATTACTTTCCCACCCGAATCACGGTGACGGTAAAGGATGCTATTCTGAGCGAGACTCTGGGTGGAGAAGCAGGTTTTGAAAAGCCTGTAGAGGGGCGTACCATTCACATGGTCAAAGGAGTATTTTATCCGGAAATACCGATGACCGAAATTGTGCTTTATCTGCGCGAGGACCGGATATACAACTATAAGGTTGTGAACAGCACTCTCGTGATTGAGGTGCAGGCGCCCGCAGTGGCTCCTCCACTGAAGCCGGAGGTAAAACCTGCACCACCTACGACGCCTGTGGAAGCCATATCTAAAGAGGAATTTCCGGAGATAGATATATCCGTGAAGGAGGGGGCTTATGAACTACCACCGCCCCCGCGAAGGAAATATAAGGTGAGCGACCATGTGGTTCAGGTGGACACACCGGGGCTTATGCCTGTGTCCGACATCATCATGCAAATGGCACGAGAAGCCAATGTGGGCGTGGTGTTTGACGCCAGTGCCTTCGCCGGGGTTGTTGGTGGACCCGGTGGCGGTGTAGGAGGTGTGGGCGGTCCAGGGGCGGGTGGGACCGGCCTCGGTAGTGCACGAGCCCTGATTATGGTTCACCTTCCCCCGATGCCCTTTGATGATGCCCTGGATGTGGTGACGAAAGCCTCGGGGCTGGAATGGAGGGTTCGCGAGTCGGAAGCGCCCTCCCTGGAAGGAACGGGCACCCCGATTGTCCTGATTGGGCAACGATACCGCCTGGAGCAAGCCTACGGCATTCAAGTGTTAGATGCGATTCAGATTACTTATGCCAATCCGACAGCGCTGGTGCAGATGATTCTGGCGCTGGATTTGCACCCCTGCTTCAGCACGATTACAGGAGGCGGAGGATTCGGTGGCGGATACGGAGGATTCGGCGGCGGATTCGGTGGTGGCCTCGGTGGCTTAGGCGGCGGTCAACTGCCTTCCACCGGTAATTTCCTTTATGTTGCGAAGCCGAATCTGCTGGTTATCCGTGGAACACCGGAGATGATAGCCGCAATCAAGGAAGCGGTATTAAAAGTTGACCGTCCACCCCGACAGGTAGAGTTGAGTTTCTCGCTGTTTTCTATAGACCGGAGCGCAGTGGTGAACTATGGCCTGGCAGCACAGCCTTTAACGACCTATCTTTCTGACCGTTTTCGGGTGAACTTCGGAGCCCAGGGTGGTCTGGCTGTGGCGATTCTGGGGAAGAACCAAAGCCAGCAGATAGAGGATTTTACCACCGCTCTGGATGCCCTGGTTTCCCAGAGAAAGGCAAAGATTCTGACTGCGCCCCGGGTGGTGGCGGTTGACGGCGTTCCGGCACAAATCAACATTACCACGGCTACGCCTGTAGTCTTCACCGTCATCACTTATGTTCAGGCTCCTGGCGGTGGTTTCACTCCGGTTCAAACCACGGTAATTCAAACGTTGACCACGGGTATCTCTTTCGGCGCTCTGGCGAACATAGATAATGAGGGAAATACCTGCCTGGGGTTAGCGCCCTCATTCAGCGAAATCAAGGGATTTGTTACCACGCCCCAAGGAAACCAGGTTCCTATCACTGAAACTACCAGCATCTCTACCATCGTTTGCTTAAAGGATGGTGATACCCTCATTCTCGGTGGATTAACCCGGGAAAATATTTCCCGGCAGAAGGGGCAGGTTCCCCTTCTCGGCGACTTGCCCGTGATAGGACGCCTCTTCAGCCGGATAGAGACCAACAAAACCCAGCAAGAAATTCTTCTGATGATTACTGTTCGACTGGTTCCCAGCATAGGCGGGATATAATATAATTGAGGATGAAAGAGGATTGCCTGAGGGATGAGGGATGTATTCAAAAGAGGGAGGTGAAAGGAGATGGCGTTAGGAATTAGTTTGAGGAGAGGAAAGGAGAAGGAGAAGCCGGCGGGTTCTGTGGAGCGGCGGGAGCGGCGTGCCCGGGTGCCCCGACGAAAAATCAAGAGGACGAAATCATTTATAGGAATAGATTTTCTTTCCAATCAGGTTCGGATTACGCAAATTAGCAAAAAGGGGAAAGAGGTAAAACTGGAACGGGTGACGGTGGGTGAAATACCATCAGAGATTTTCCGCCTGGGAAAGGTTTCCGATGTAGGAGCGCTGGCGGAAGTTCTGCACAAAATCATGACTGAAGCGGGCATCACAGGTTCCTTTGTGGTCCTCTCCCTTTCCGGGATGAACTCCGTCGTTCGGGTTATCACCCTTCCCAAGATGACGCGTTCCCAGTTGAGAGAGACGATGGAAGTCCAGTTAGGGCAATTCGTTCCCTTTCCGCCCGAGGACACGGTCTACCAATACAAAATCCTCGGGGAAGTGGTGGAAGAGGAAACGCCCATGTATGAAATCCTGCTGGCGGCGGCCCGATATTCCCTCATTCATCCCCTCGTCCAGGCAGTCATCTCGCTGGGGCTTCAGCCCGTTGCGGTCAAAGTTGGATATGTGAGCGTTCTTTCAGTACTCAAGCGATATTATGAAGATTTTGCCCAGGCGGTAGCCATCGTTGACCTGCGAGATAAGTTCTGCGACATATCCTTTGTGGCTGAGAATTCCTTCCAGTTCTCTCGGACGGTAGAGTTTGGGTTAGAGACGATTTACACCAAGATTGGGAGTCTGGTGGGGCTAACCACCAAAGAGATACGGGAACGATTGAAGGAAGGCGAGATAGACCTGATGGCACCGGTGGCGACGGAGGTAGAAGAAGGTGCAAGTGAGACGACTCGGCTGGTGGAGGGGTTAAAGAACGCCTTTCAGAGTTTCGCCAACGAGTTAGTTCGCTCAGTCCGCTACTATGAGGCAAAGAGCCGACGGAAACTCCGTGTTGGACGAATCGTGCTTGTCGGCGGTGTGTCCAATTTTGTGAACCTGGAATCCTTCTTGATGGAAACCACGGCGGTGGATGTAGTGATTGGGGACCCGCTGGAAAATGTGGATTATTCTACGGCGGAATGGTTTCCCCCGGAATACAAGGCGAATATCAGTGAAATCGCGGTGAGCCTCGGGCTGGCAGCGGATGGGATGAACCCGAAAACCCGAAAAGACTTGAACCTTTTGCCCCGGGAATTTCTGGTTCGCAAGCAGGTTCAAAATGTGGTGGTGGGCTTTATAGCCGTTGTGGCCGTGGCAGGGGTGTTTATGTATACCGTCCGGACTAATCTGCTAAATGAACTGCAAAGGATGCAAGCGGAACAGGCTCAGTGGGACCAAAAGGTAAAGTCGGTAGAACCAGACGCCAAGCAATTTGACGAAATCCAGGCCCAGATTACCAATGTTTCTCCTCGGATTCGGACCATAGCCATGGGCTTTGGTTCCCAGTTTCCCTGGACGGTGCTTCTGGAAGAAATTCAGAACCTGACTCCGAAGAATGTATGGTTAGGTCAAACGGCGGGTGGAGCCTCGACTCCTGAAGGACTCATCCTTGAAAAAATTCCGGCGATTGAGGTCAAAGGACAAGCCATTGGGCTCAGACCTATTTTCACCTTCGCTAAAGCCATTTACGACTCTGAGATTTTCGTGGGCGATGTAATGGTGGAATATCAGGAGGCTACCCAGGTAGGGGGAGGAGGGGGAGGAGGTGGCCCAGCGCCGGGAGGGAGAGGAGGAATGACGCTGTCCTTTCCATTTTCAGAACCTTCCTCTGCTAATGCCAATGTCCCTCTGGGGGTGGGTTCCGACCTGGGACAATTGCTCCAGTATTTTGAAATAGTTCGGGAATTTCCGATTCTGTATAATTTTACACTGAAATTTCAGATGGACCAAGATTTGATACAGCCGAAAGCCTTGATAGAGAAATTTAATGAAATAATGGGAACAGCAGGAGGTGGTGCAGGTGGAACTGGAACCCAGGGTCAACCCGGCGGAGCTGCCCCCGCGGGGGGGGCGCCCGGGGGTTTCCAGCCCGGACCTGGCGGTCCCGGCCCCGGCCCCGGCCCCGGGTGAAGTCCCCGCTTTTGATTTTGCAAAAGCCCAGAAGAGAAGCCAGACCTTCCTCTGGGGAACCGCTATCTTCGCAGTTCTCGCTATCATTGCCATCCTCTACGGATATTATTCCGGCGTGGTCTCCCCCTTAAAAACTCAAATAGAAGCCTCTCGCTCTCAGATTGGGCAGTTGAAGAGTAAGTATGACGCAGATAAAAAGAAACAGGAGGCTCTCCCTTATCTGAAAGTTCTGCAAAAAGCCGTGAATGACAAGTGGCAGTTCGTTCTGGCTGAAGATGTCCCTGAGAAGCGTCGGTGGTTCTTCAAAAGTTACTGGGAAGTGCTGGACCATTTCGGGCAGAACTGGGTGGATACCTGTGAAATCTCCTATGTCGTTCCGATAGAATTTAAGCTGAAACTTTTGGAGAATCGGGACTGGACCTATGAACACACCTGGACTGCGAGGAAAATGTCGGATATCAGCACGAAATGGAGGCAGTCAGGCCAGACTCAAAAAGCTCGTATCTCTGAGACGGGGATGGCCATCACCGGAAATGACCTGTTGATTACCCTGCCGTTTGAGATGAAGGTGGCAGGAGAATACCAGAGCATCAAAGATTTCCTGGATAATATGTTCTACCATTCTCCTTACTTTATGGCAATCTTTTCCATCAAGCTCTCGTACATTTCCGAGATGACTACCATCGGGAGTTTTCAGCCTGTGGGAACTATGGAGTTAGCAGAAATGAAAGGGGCATATTTTTACCTCAATCCTACGGGCGCTCCGAACACGAGTTTCCTGCCTGCCCAGATGGGTGGAGGAATGGGATCTATGGGTGCTGGCGGTGGAGGCTCAGGAATCCGGGAACTTCCAGGCGGTGCTGCATTATGAGAGAACACGACCCAGACTTCAAGGAGGTGTTAGATTCATGGAAATCAGTAACAAGGTAGGTTGGCTCATTATCATTGTGGTGCTTCTGATTCTGGCATTTGTCCTGTACAAGAGGTATACACCCAAATCAGCGGAAGGACCTTTGCCTGAACCACAGAAGCCTGCTGGAGGAGTTGCCCCTATGGCACCCACAGGACCAGAGGGTGGTGAGGGGCAAACGGCTCCGGGTGGTGGTGGGATTATTTTCTACTTCCCGGCTGCCTGATAATCCATCGCAACCGAAGGAGGGGTAAGCATGGACACAAGAACCATCACCTGGATAGTAATCATTATCGTAGTGCTTCTCATTGGATTCTGGGTGTGGAAGAAGTTTTCCACTCGCACCCCCCAGCCTCCGCCGCCTGCAGCGGGGAGAAGAGGGCGTCTTGGGAATATGGAGGAAGAAGACATTTTTGGGGGCGAAGATGAGGGGGGATATGTCATTTACTTCCCCTCTTCCACACGATAAGGCAGGGATAGCGAATGGAGATTAACTGGAGATTGATTGGAATTATTGCAGTCATAGCGCTGGCAGGCGTGATTGCGTATGTATGGTTAAAAGGTGGGGCGGTGAAACCCGACGAAATCCGCCAGCTGAAAGGCGGTGGCGCAGGGGTCGTTCTTATCCAGTAAACACTGAACCATCGCCGAAAGAAAGGAGGGAGATAGCGATGAAGAAAAGATATCATGAATTTTATGTGGGAGGGGGAATTCTTCTGGTGCTCGGGGTGATGACTTTATGGATAACCCGGAGCGCTCTGGGAGGTGCCGGGGTGGAGAAACCGCCACCGGGGGCATCCGGTGCCCCCTGGATGCGTGCCCATCCCACTCCTTTCCTGGCAGAAGCAGAAAAACTTAAAGGCAGTTATGAACACGACTACCTCTGGATGGCGGATATTCTGAATAAGGTGGATTTGAGGAAAGACCCCCTGGATTACCGGTATGACTATTTTCGGAAGAAACTCTCAGATGTCAAAGAAGGGTTTGGGAAATTAGACCCCTTTGATTATCCGCCGGATTTGCCGGAGGAATTACGCCCCAAAGGACCTCAGGTGGAAGAAAGTAAGGAAGCACTCCTCGCCCGGCTCCTTGCAAACTACAAAAGGGACATTATTGCCACGGTGGAAATCCGGGGAGTTTACATCTTGAATGGGGAGAAGAAGGTGATGATGGGCTTTCGTGGAACCCGCTCCGTGCCTTTTATGACCGGTTTTTATCGGGAAGGCGATACCATCATAGCCTTAGAGGAAATAGATGTGGTTCCACCGGGACGGTTATTCCGAACCCCTATGGCTGTGTTTGGCACGCTGAGGGTGGACCATATCCAGTCAGGATTTACCACCTTCAAAGTGGGCGCCTACTATGCTGCCGAACCCCAGAGTATTCGCTGGGACTACATCACCTGCTACCGGACACAGAGTCAGACTTTTAATTGTGAGTGAAGCAAGCAGATTTTCCCTCCCGGTTTCACGCAGGAAAAGAAATGGGAGGGAAAGATAGAATGTGTCTGTTTTAGATTTTCTAAATCAGTCATTAACGAATCTTTTTGACTTTATTTCCCGCTCATCTGAGCCACTTCGCCTGTGGATGGACCATATCGTCTGGCAAAATCCGGCGTATTATCTCCTGTTACCGGAAATCTCTCTCACGATAGTGGGGATTTTCATGATTTTCTTAAATGCCATGCTTTCTGACAGGCGAGCCAAAATCGTGGTGCCCATCGTGGGAATTTCCGTTCAACTTTTTTCTATCGTTATGACTTATGTGATGATGTACACCACCTCCCGCTACTTTACTTTCGCTCTGGGTCAATTCTGGGGAGGGCTGGAAACAGTAGACCCCTTCTCCCTCTTCTGGGACCAGATGACGGACTGGACTACCATTGTAGTCATTCTTCTGTCAATGCAGTATCCAGCCGTTGACAGGGTTCGGGGGGAATACTTTGGAATCCTCACTTTTGCTTCAGCGGCGATTATGTTTATGGCTTCTTCATCGGATGTTTTCGCCATCTACCTGATGACTGAATTTTCCAGCATCACTTTATATGTGCTGGTAGGAATGCTAAAAGAGAATCGTTTCAGTAATGAAGCAGTGATGAAATTTTTCCTTGTGGGCTCATTTGCCGGGATTCTGATTCTGTTCGGTGCGGCGATTCTATATGGGCTGACGGGGACGACGAACCTGTATGACTACAAATTCATCTTCACGAATAATCCCTTGCTCGGACCGGTGGCGGCGCTGGCACTGACGCTGGTGGCGGCGGGGATGGGGTTCAAAATCGCTATCGCCCCATTTCACAACTGGGCGCCAGATACTTACGAGGGTGCACCCACCCCCATCACGGCCTTCATCTCTGTGGCGCCGAAGGTGGGTGGCATCTGCGTCTGGTGCCGATTCTTCCTCCTGGGGCTGGTGGCAATGAAGGGGGAATGGGTTTACCTGGTGGCGATTCTGTCTGCAGCCACGCTCCTCATTGGCAATCTTGGCGCCCTGCATCAGTTCAACCTCAAACGACTACTGGCTTACTCCAGCATCGCTCATATGGGGTATGTGCTGATGGGAATTGCCACGGGTGCACTCCAGTATGCTCCCGTATTAGAAACGGATACGGATGGCTTTCGCGCCGCTCTCTTCTATATGTTCGCCTACCTGTTTTTCAATCTGGGTGCCTTCGCTGTCGTGGTTTTCCTGGAGTCTCAAGGTATCGCACCCGATATGAGAAACTACAAAGGCCTGGTTCAACGCTCTCCATTGCTGGCATTTCTAATGACCCTGTTTATGCTGGCTCTGGCGGGAATTCCCTTCACATCTGGTTTCATCGCCAAATGGGTGCTGTTTCGTGCCATCTTACAGGTGCCCGAACTCCTCTGGCTGGCAGTCCTCGCAGGCGTGCTCACTCTGCTGGCGTTATACTACTACATCAAAATACCATATTATATGTTCTTCTTCTCACCCGAAGGTGATGCAAAGCCGATGATTCTACCGCCCCTGTATCATCCTCATAGCCTTGCCCTTTTGATTTGCACCGCCGGCGTTTTGCTGATGTCCATCCTGCCCAAAGTGTTTTACGACTTTGCTTCTAACTCCTATTTCCTCAATTACAACATCTATTAGGACGATACAATCTCGTTTTCAGATAAAGCCTCACGAGAAAGTTAGAGAGGTTTTCCCTTTTCTGCTTTTTCTGATTCTTCCGCTCACTCTCGGGATGATGGTTCTGTGGAGAGGTGGGGAATCCATACCTGCTCTTCTCCTCTTCGGGTTGTTGATAAGCGGGCTACTCTTTTCCATTTTTCTTTCTATCCCACTGGATTTTCCTTCGCTTATTCTGGCGGTATTTGCCTTATATTTAGCCTTTAATACTTTTTTTACCTCCACCTATTTTCTCAGCAGCTTTCAGGTGTTTTTTTTCTGGTATTTCTCTTTTGTGGTGTATTGGGTTACAAGGGGGGTGTGGAAGAAGTTGCCAGAGCCTATTTTTGCGGTGCAGATTGCTCTGGACATTCTGGGTGCCAGTGCACTTTTGTCAGGTCTGGTGGGCTTGTTTGCGCAATGGGGTGGAGGGGATTTCAAAGCCCCTCTGACCGGGACTTTTTACTGGCATAATCCGTATTCTGCTTATATCGGGATGATAGGGTTTCCATTTCTGGCTCGATTTTTTTCCGTAACTCCCCGGGCACGGGTCAGTTATGCGATAGGGATGGGGCTTTTACTGGTCTGTCTGCTTCTTACCCGTTCACGGGGCGGACTTCTCACTTTCCTGCTGGCGCTCCTCTACTTCCTGCTCAGGCTACGGAGGAGTCGCCGACCGGAAGGAAAGTGGGTTCCCCTGATGGTGGTGGGAGGCGGCGTTATGCTGGTTTTCCTGTTCCTCTTACGCCCGGACCTGTGGCTCCCTCTGGTTCAGCGATTTCAACTGGCTCTTCGTGGGGAGGAATCAGTTCTTGCCCGCCTGGAGTTCTGGGCAGTGGCGTTGAGAATTGCCTGGACTTCTCCACTTTTCGGAACAGGGCTGGGAAACTATGGAGATTTTTTTTCGCATTTCCAATCCCGCCTGGAGTTCTATACCTCTGACCCTCATAATCTCTTGCTTCAAGTGCTGTCAGAAACAGGTTTGATTGGCTTCCTCCTCTTCATCATTTTCGTGTTCAGCCTTGCCTATACCTTACTTCGTTCACCTATTCCGGAGGGTTGGGCAGGGCTTTTCAAACTCTCTTTAGAAGCCTCACTACTGGGAGCCTTCGCCCACTCTTTACTGGACTTTGACTGGACTTTCCCGGCTTTTACTGCGCACTTTTTTTTCTTCGTCGGACTGCTCTCTGTTCTTTCCACCTCCCATTCTGTTCGCATATCGAAACCTCTCCGAAACGCTGTGGCGGGAAGTCTGACCCTTCTGGCAGTGCTGTGTATGGTATGGATGGCTCGTTATGGCATATCCCGGCTCCTCTGGGTTCAATCCCAGAAGGCTATGCTTTCTGATAAAATGGAAGTGGCTATGGAAAAAACCCACAGAGCCGTGTCCATTTTTCCTTACGACGCAAGCCTGTATTTCTGGATGGCTCGGGTGGAATACGAGATGGGAAAAGAGGAGGGATTGAAATATGCGGAGGAAGCAGTTCGCCTTCATCCCATGCAAGCGGGCTACCGAAATCTACTGGGAAAATATTTGATTCAGATTGGGGACCTGGATGCAGGGGAGAGGGAACTGCTAACGGCGCTGCGGATGGACTCATATAATCGCCCGGACATTTATGTTACCCTCGCCCGTTTCTACCTGCAATCCAATCAACTGGAGAAAGCAGAGGGAATTCTGAATCGGGCTTTGAACCTTTATCCCTTTACTACATCGGAGGAAGTGTTCCGCACCCAGTTGCACTGGCGCGACCTGCGGATGAACGAAGTCATTGCTGAGTTGCATACTCTTCGCGCCATTTTTTTCCTGCGTAAAGGAAAAGTAGAATGGGCAGAAGAGGAGAGAAAACGAGCAGAACAACTCCTCATAGTGAGTTCGCCTTGATGAATCTCATTTTATCTTTGATGGCTCTATTGCTTTATAACCTGATAATATATCTGGCTTTCCCTTTTGTTTTGGTTTACCTGTGGGGGAGGAGAAAGATTTATCCGGATAGAGAATATCTTCTCCAGAGGGCAGGGAGATACCCGCCGGTGGGTGAGAAAGTGATGTTCTGGATTCACGCAGTGTCTATGGGAGAAGGGCGTGCGGCCGCACCACTTGTCAAAACGCTCCTGCAAACCGTGCCTCCTTCTTCACTCCTCGTCACCACCTCCACCCCTTCCGGTAAGAAAACCCTCTCTGCTCTTTTCCCTGAATTATCCGTGATTTATTCACCCATTGACCTGTTTCCCTGCCCCTTGCTGTTCCTGAAACACTATCGTCCCCGCCTGCTTCTGCTGGTAGAAACGGAGTTCTGGCCCAATCTAATCGTGTTTTCTAAGGTCTATGGCGTGAAGATTTTCCTGGTTAATGGGAGAATCTCAGATAGAACTCTTGGGGCAAGAAATCCCTGGAGATTCCTCCTTCGTCAACTGCTACGACATTTCACTCTTTTCCTGATGCGGAGTGAAGAAGATGCACGGAGAATCGCCTCTCTGGGTGCTGACCCGCAGAAGATTCAAGTGGTAGGGGATATGAAATACGAGGTGCCCCGTGATGGCGTGGAGGAAACGGTAGAGCATCTTTTAAGTTTGTATCCTTTTCTCAAAGGGAAGAAAATCATTACCGCCGGGAGCACTCACGCGGGTGAAGAAGAGATTTTACTGCAAGCCTTTCAAGAGGTCCGGCACAGATTTCCCCAGGCTGTGCTGATTCTGGCACCCCGACACCCGGAAAGAGCTTCTGAAATCCTCTCTCTGGCACACGCCACGGGATTTCGCATTCTCCAGCGGAGTGCTAACCTGTCCGATTCTTCCCAGGAGCAGGGAAAGAATTCTTTTCCAGCCATTTTACTTCTGGATACTGTAGGAGAGTTGTTGAGCGCCTACGCTCTGGCAGATGTGTGCGTGGTGGGAGGGAGTTTCATTTCTCGGGGGGGTCATAATCCACTGGAGCCGGCATCTTTTCAGAAGCCCGTGTTATTCGGACCTTCTATGGAGAACTTTCGGGAATCCGCATCCCTGCTACTGAATGAGGGAGGAGCCCGATGCATCCAGAGTGCCTCGGCACTTTCCACCACACTCCTGACTTTACTCTCCCAGCCGGAGACCCTTCAAGAAATGGGGGAAAAGGCCTTTCGCTCCGTATCCCGTTATCAGGGCGCTTCACGGAGAATCCTACAAGAATTACAGGTTTATTTATCGGGGGGTCCGGGATGAAGGCAGAATCTTTTGAGCAGGCGGTTCAACGGCCTCGCAGTCCTACTTTTCTTCCCTTTTTTAAGCCCGGGATAGGAAAGGAGGAGGAAGCGGAAGTTCTGGGGGTATTACGGTCAGGGTGGTTGACCACGGGAGAGAGGGTTCAGCATTTTGAACAGGAATTGCGAAAATATCTGGGGGGTCAAGAGGTTTTTGCGGTTTCCTCCTGCACCGCCGCTCTTCACCTGGCTCTGGATATTCTGAATGTCCAGCCTGGAGATGAAGTGCTGACCACGCCATTCACTTTCGCATCCACGGTGAATGTGATTTTGCATCGGGGTGCAACGCCGGTGTTCGTAGATATATCACCGGATGACTTGAATCTGGATGTTTCGCAAATCCCTGCCCGCATCACACCCAGAACCCGGGTGCTTCTACCGGTTCATTTCTCGGGCTATCCAGCCCGGATGGATGACCTGCTTTCTATGGCGAAAAAGCAGTCTCTCGTGGTGGTGGAAGATGCCGCTCACGCCTTCGGTGCTCAATATGACGGCAAGGCCATCGGCACTTTTGGGCATCTCACCTGCTTTTCCTTTTATGTCAATAAGAATCTCACCACCGGAGAGGGAGGTGCCATAGCCACGAACAGGAAAAAGTGGGGGGAAGCATTGCGGATTCGCCGCAATCACGGAATGTCCGCCTCCGCTTATGAGCGGGAGGGCGGTCCCCCCGGGTTCGGATACGATGTCCTCTATCCGGGATATAAATACAATCTTTCCGATTTACATGCCGCCATAGGAATTCATCAACTCCAGCGTTTTTCATCTTTCCAGGCCCGAAGGAAAGCCCTCGCCAGCCTGTATACCCGCTCGTTTCAAACCTTTCCCGGGATTACCCTGCCATTTCGCGATCTCTCCCGTCACCAAACTTCCTGGTATCTTTATGTTATCCTTTTGAATCTGGAGGAACTGACCGTAGACCGGGATGAATTTATGAGGCTATTGCGGGATGAGAATGTGGGGTCGGCAGTTCACTATAAGCCAGTTCACCTATTTCGGTTTTATCGGAAAGCCCTCCCTTACAGAGAAGGAGACTTTCCCGTGGCAGAATCGGTCTATCGGCGAATTCTTTCCCTTCCACTCTATCCTATGATGACCGAGGAAGATGCGATGAATGTGGTAGGTGCTGTGGCGAGGGTCATAAAGCGAACCCTCCGAAGGAAATAGAGCGTGAAATCTTCCTCCCGTTTTCATCTGGCACGCAGACGTGAACCCCGCTTCCCTGTGAGTGTGCCAGCAACCCTCACCACTTTTGCAGAAAACATGGAGCCCCGCCAGGTTCTCTATGGGGTGACGAAGGATATAAGCCGAGAAGGAACTCTCCTGGCCTTCTCCTCTCCTCCCCCTTTGCAAATTGGTGAATTTGTGAAAGTGGAATTGCAATTATCGTCTTCCGTGCTCCATTTTTATGGAAGGGTAATTCGTATTCGGCCTGCAGAAAGCGAGGAAATTCCCGAAACTCTCATTCATCTTCACTTTACTATTCTGGAGGAATCCTCAATAAAATATCTGCAAAGTCTTCTCACTTCGGAAGTCAAACCGGCAGGAAAGGATATGGATTCAGAATTGAAGCGAGGCGAGTGACATGAAGGAGATTTTATACGGTTGTTTCATTGAAGAGAAGGACCCTGCAATTTATGGAGCGATTCAGGGGGAACTCACCCGAATTCGCACCACGCTGGAACTCATTGCATCAGAGAATTACCCTTCTCTGGCAGTGTTGGGGGCTATGGGGAGCATCTTGACTGCCAAGTATGCGGAGGGGTATCCGGGGAAACGGTATTACGGCGGATGTCAGTTTGTGGATGTGGCAGAAGAGTTGGCGAGAGAAAGGGCAAAAAGCCTGTTTCACGCGGAGCATGCCAATGTTCAACCCCATTCAGGCACGCAGATGAATATGGCGGTGTATTTCACCTTCTTAAATCCAGGAGATACCATCATGACCCTTCGGCTGGACCACGGGGGACATCTGTCGCACGGACATTCCGTGAACTTTTCAGGGAGATTCTACCGCGTGGTTCATTATGGTGTGACGCCGGACACGGAACTGATAGATATGAATGAAGTTCGGGAGAAGGCAAAGGAATCCCATCCCAAACTGATTATGGTGGGATATACGGCGTATTCTCGTTCCATAGATTTCCAGGCTTTTCGGGAGATAGCGGATGAAGTGGGAGCAGTTTTGGTGGCGGACATAGCGCACCCGGCTGGATTGATAGCGGCGGGGATATATTCCGACCCGATTCCCCATTGCGAGGTGGTTACTGCCACGACACATAAAACCCTGCGGGGTCCCCGGGGCGGGCTGATTTTATGCAAGAAGGAGTTCGCAAAACGGATTGACCGGGCAGTCTTTCCAGAAACCCAGGGTGGTCCGTTTATGCACATCATCGCCGCCAAAGCGGTTGCCTTCCAGGAAGCCCTTCAGCCTTCCTTCACTGTCTACCAGGTTCAAACTCTTCAGAACGCCCGGACTTTAGCCCGTGCCCTGGCCGAAGAAGGATTGCGTATTGTTTCCGGAGGAACCGACAATCATCTTTTTTTAGTGGATTTACGCCCACTGAATATCACGGGGAAAGAGGCGGAAACCCTCCTGGAATCAGCGGGAATAACCGTGAATAAGAACACCATACCCTATGACCCTCAGCCGCCGGCTGTAGCCAGTGGAATACGCATTGGAACACCTGCGGTTACCACGAGGGGGATGAAGGAGTCGGAGATGCGGCAAATTGCCCGATGGATTGCGAGAGTGCTATCCAGTAAAGATTTGCAGGTTGCTCACCAGGTTCGTAAGGAGGTGGCTGAAGTGTGCGAACAGTTTCCCCTCTACCCGGAACTGGAATAAATTGGAATCCTCAGGGGAGTGTGGATATGCCAAATCCTCCGGCGCTTCCGTGCGGTGTTCGGTACCAGCCTCTACTCTTATCGTTGGGGTCAAATACCTCTTTACTCCATGACGACCCCCTGAGCCCCCTTCGGCGAGGTGTGTATATACTCCAGCGTCGCGGTCTTATGGTGCTGGAAATGTCCAATGTATATCTCACAGAACCGTGGGGACCCCTGCAAACCCAGCGATGGTTTTATAACATTGCTATCCTCACGGAAAGCTCTCTGGAGCCCTACGCTCTCCTGAATCTTGTCAAGGAGACGGAAAAAGAAGCCGGTCGCCTCGTTTCCTCCCAGCGGTGGGGACCCAGAGAAATTGATATTGACATCGTTCTGTATGGTAATTATGTGGTAAAGACTCCGGAATTGACCATTCCCCATAAGTATATGACAGAACGGCTCTTCGTTTTAGAGCCTCTATGCGAGATTGCACCCAATTATGTCCATCCCGTATTCAAAAGAACCGTGCGTGAATTATATGAAGACGCAGTTATCCGAGGCGTTTACCCCTGAGCCATAAAAATAATGACACCTTTTGGGGTCAGGCACCAAACTATGACATTATTTTGAAATCTCGGCGGCAGGGGCAAGGTCCAGGATGCCCCGCACCTTCAACAGGAGGTCTTCGTGGTCAAAAGGCTTCTGCAGGAAGCCCTGAACCCTGGCGCGGAGGGACTGCTGCTCTTCCGATTCCTGGCTATAACCGGTAATCACCAGAATTTTCATCTCTGGACGGATATGACGAACCACATCCACCACTTCTTCTCCACTCATTTCAGGCATCACGAGGTCTACTACCATAAGGTCAATGGAGTCCCGGTTCAGTAGGAAGATGTCCACCGCTTCCTTCCCATTCTTCGCCGCGAGGACACGATACCCTTTGGACTGCAGAATTTCTTTGAGAAGATTGCGAAGGACTGCTTCGTCATCCGCCACGAGGACAGTTTCCGACCCCCCGGGAATTTCCACAGGGGGAGGCACTTTCACTTCTGCCGGGCGCTCAGCGATAGGGAGATAAATCAGAAAGGTGCTACCTTTTCCCTGTTCACTGCGGACTTCAATGGTGCCGCCATGGTTTTTCACCACGCCGTAAGCCACGGCAAGCCCCAGCCCCGTTCCACTGGGCTTGGTGCTGAAGAAGGGTTCAAAAATCCGGTCCCTCATCTCTTCGGGTATACCCACCCCAGTGTCCGAGATAGAAATGCGAAGATAATCTCGCTCCTTTAATCTCAGAGTGCTCCGAAGGCGGTCTATGGGAATGAACCGGGTTTCCACGGTCAGAGTTCCGCCATCGGGCATGGCATCCCTGGCATTCAAACAGATGTTCAACAGGGATTGTTGAATCTGAGCCTCATCCCCTTCTATGTGAGGGTGAGAAGCATCCAGATGCATAACGATGGAGATATTTTTGGGGAAAGTGCGGGTGAGAATAGCCTTCACCTGGTCTAAAACGGTGTGGAGATTAAAGATTTTCACTTCTGCTTTTCTGCTTCTGGCGAAGGCGAGGAGTTGCTGAGTGAGGTCAGCGCCCTTTCTTGCAGTGGATTCAATGAGTTCCACATGGGAGTAAATTTCCGAGCCCGGGGTGAGTTTGCTCTTCACCAGGCTGGCGAAGCCGAGGATACCTGCGAGGATATTATTAAAGTCATGGGCCACGCCTCCGGCGAGAGTGCCCAGGCTTTCCATCTTCTGGGAGTGGAACAACTGCTCTTCCAGGGCTTTTCGCTCGGTGATGTCGCGGAGAATGGCGCGAATCATTCGGGGATGGTCAGGAGTTCCTGATATCAACGAGGCGCTCATTATCACATCCATGGACTCGCCGTTGGATTTGACCATCTGGAGTTCCACGCCCTCTATCTTCTGGAAGTTGAGAATTTTCTGCAGAGCGTCCCGATGGGCGATGCGAGAAGCAGGCGTCAGGAATTTTTCTATCGGCTGACCGATGAGATGCTCTTTCCGATAGCCCAGTTTGCCAGCCTCCGTTATGTTACAGGAAAGGATAATTCCCCTGTCATCCAGGCTGTGATACATATCGGGGGCATGCTCATACAGGTCCAAATATCGCTGCTCAGATAGAATGGCATTCTGATACAGACGCGCTTGAAAAATGGCGGAGGCAACCCCACTGGCGAAAAGCGACATAATTTCTTCATCTTCCACGGAGAAGGGCTTGCCGTCTTCTCGGTCCGCCACATATAGCAAGCCCAAAACCGTGTCATTATACCGGAGACAAGAACCCAGAAAATGGTTCATCACAGGATGGTGAGGAGGAAAGCCAGTAAACCCTGGTTGGCTGGAGATGTTTTCCAGCCGTAGAGGAGTGGTACACACTTTCAGAGCCCCAAGAATCCCCCGGTTACGCGGCCTCTGGGTCAAGGATGGCAGGATGGTTTCATCTATCCCACTGGTGAGAAACTCTTCCAGTTGCCCCTTGTTGTTAAATATCTGGAGCGCAGAATAGCGAGTGGAGAATAAATCCCGGGTCCTTTCCACCACCTGTTTTGCCAGTTCTTTCGGGTCCGTGCTGAGAGCATGAAGAATGTCGTAGACTTGAAGGAGGCGAGTAGACTTTCGGGATAGATATTGTAGGGCACTTTCCAGTTCCGAAATGATTGCCCGGGCTTCTATCGGGGGTCCCAGTTCGTTTCCTACCCGGCTGAGAAAAGACACGGTGGGGAGGGAAAAAATATACCCGGAAGAGACAAAGAAACTCAAGGCACCAATGGGCTTCTCTATTCCTTTCAATGGCACGCTTCCGAACTGAATCAGGTCCTCATGTGCCGGTGCCTTCCTGCGGGTATCCTGAATGTAATTCTGAACAAAAACAGGCTCCCCGGTCTGAAGACACATCGCTTCCAAACAGGGGTCTTCTCCAAGTTCCTGTAACGCTTCTGCCTGAGGGGCCGGGAGATTCCAGTGAGCCACCAGCCGGAATCGGTTTTCTTCTTTCTCCCGGAGATGAAGGTAGACTGCAAAAAAATTCAACTCTTTCTGGAGGGCCTGGCAAATCTTGTTTAATGCCTCGGAAAAGGGAATGGAAGAATAAAGGAAAGATTCCAGATAAGAAAGCAAGGTCCGATGATATAACTCTTCCTTCTGGCTTTCCATCATCCGGAATGTATCATTCACAACTACCGTGAGTTCATCCAGGTCCGCCTGTTTTACGGTGGGTAATGGGGAGAAATCCTTCTTCTCCACTCTGTTTCGGAGAGTGTGAACAAATTCTTTTAAGATTTCCTTCCATTTCTTACGGGTAAAGGAGGAAAGAAGAAAAAATGCCAGGGCAAAACCGATAATAAACCCGATAACTACCCCACTATATCCAGTTACAACTGCCATTTATATTTCACTCTTACTTTATGTATATTCCGGTGCCTGATGGCATAAAATAAGTATAGTGCAAAAGGGATGCACCTGTCAAGAAAAATGAGGAGTAGGCACCATTCTGAATCCTGAGTCAATTCAAATCCTCCGGAGCCAGAATTTCAAACATGGGCCCGTTTCGGATGTGGCTCGGGTGGGGGGAGGGAAAAGAGAAGCGAATCCACTGGCGTTTTTGTCAGGAGGAAACGAAAAGGCGGGGAATCCGCTTCCCGAGGGCGCAGAGAACTTCGTAAGGGATGGAATTAGCCCAGTGAGCCAGTTCCCAGGCATCTACACCTTCTCCGAGAATCGTCACCTCATCTCCGACCTTCACGCCGGGAATAGTGGTAACATCCACGGCAGTAAAATCCATGCTCACATTCCCGAGGACAGGGGCCTTTTGACCCAGGAGGCGCATCCATCCCTTACCTGAAAAAGCCCGGCTGTATCCATCCGCATAACCGATAGGAATGATGGCAATTTTCGTGGGGGCAGAGGCTTGAAACCGATGCCCATATCCACATCCTTCCCCCTTCTTTAATTCTTTCACCTGAATTACCCGGGCTTTTACTGACATAACCGGGGCGAGAGGCAGGCTATAATTCAGGTTTGGAATCGGATTTATGCCGTATAAGAGGATACCCAGGCGCACCTGGTCTGCCCAGGTTTCTTTCCACCGTAAAGTAGCCGCAGAATTGGCCATGTGCAGAGCGATGGTGGAGCGATTTTTCCCCAGAAAGGGAGCCACCAAAGTTTGGAAGGTTCTCACCTGCTGGCGAGTGAACTCTTCATCACAATCTGCCTTCGGAAAGTGAGTAAAAATCCCTTTCACACCGGCGCCGGAAATTTCAAGGATTTCCCGAAGGAAAGTGGTGGCTTCGCCCGCCTGGACGCCCAGTCTTCCCATGCCGGTGTCCAGTTTTGCCTGAACCTGCAGAATCTTTCCATCTCTGCGGAGAGCCATCAATTCCTCCTGAAATTCCTGCAACATTTCAACGCTGAAGAGTGTTTGCTGAAGATTATAGTGATAAATCTCCCGGACGGCGCGCGGGGAAGTGTACCCCAGGGTAAGGATTTCGCCTCTCACACCATTTTCCCGGAGTTCAATGGCTTCATCCAGAGAGGCAACGCCAAAGGAGCGGATGCCCTCTGCTTCCAGAGTTTTTGCAATTTCTACTGCGCCATGACCATAGGCTTCCGCCTTTACGATGGCTAAAATCTCCGTTTCTCCATTCAGGAACTTTCGGATATTCCGGAGGTTCTGGCGGAGGGCATTCAGGCTGATTTCTGCCCAAACGGGCCGATGTGTAGAAATAGAAAGTTCGCTCTGGGTTTCCACTCCATTGACCGATTTCATCTTGCTTATCAGGACTAATTCAACTCTCCCTTTCCAAATTGAAGAGGACTCTGGGGATTTCCAGCAGGAGGTCAGAGGCAATGAGGGAGCGTGGGGTTTTTCTTGCTGCCGCCCGGTCACCAGCCAGACCGTGGAGGAAAACCGCCAGAGTGGCTGCAACCTCCGCCCCTAATCCCTCTGCCAGAAGAGTGCCCACCATCCCGCTGAGGACATCCCCCACGCCTCCGGATGCCATACCGGCGTTTCCTGAGGAGTTGATAAAGACTTTGCCGTCCGGGGTACCGATGGTCGTTCGGGCGCCCTTGAAAACCACCACACCACCGGATTCCTGCGAGGCTTTCTTTGTCCATTCCAGCCGTTCTTTCTCCAGAATATCCGGAGGAACACCCAACAAGCGTGAAAGTTCCCCTGCATGGGGCGTGAGAACAAATTTCACCCCTACCCGTTTTAAGGCTTTTATACCCTCGCCTTTACCTTTTAGCCCTTCACCTGAGCGAAAAGCGAAGAGGCCATCGGCATCCAGGATGAAGGGCTTTTGTGCGTTGAGCACTATTCGGCGAATCAGTGTTTGAGTTTCCGGATGCCTGCCCACGCCTGGTCCAATCACGAGGGCATCTGCCCATCTTTCCTGCTCTTTCAGAGGCTCCCACGCTTTTAGCCCGATATGCCCTTTCTCACATTCCGGGAGGGGAAGTTTCATCACTTCTACCAGACGTCTGGCGAAGACAGGATGGAGGCTTTCCGGGAATGCAATGACTGCGAGGCCTGCTCCCGTTCGGATAGCGGCTCTGGATGCTAACTCTCCTGCTCCCGTCAACCCGGTGCTCCCGCAAACCAGCAGAACTTTCCCGCATTCTCCCTTGTGAACCCAGGGCTTTCGTTTGGGGAGTGCCATCTGTGCCCATTCTCGGGTAATAAAATACCGGTGAATATTCTCCGTCAGAGAATCTGGATAACCGAGGGGTGCCACGACTACATCACCACAGTAGGTGGCGCCCGGGTAAAGAATCAAGCCAGGCTTCAAAAAGCCCATAGTTACCGTTACATCAGCACGAACGGCTTCTAACATGGGGCGACCTGTGTCGGCATTCAGCCCGCTCGGTATATCCACACTCACCACAAGGCACCCCTGCTCGTGTAAGTGGCAAACGGTGCGTATCGCCGATAATGCGAGCCCTCTTACCTCACCCCGGATTCCCACTCCGAGGATTGCATCCACAATTCCTGAAACTCCCTCACAGGCTTTTTGCCAGTGGGCATAGGTATAAACAGGGATTCCATGAGCGTGCACCCAGGAGAGATTTTGACGAGCAGGACCCGAAAAATCTTCCTCCTCTGCCGTGAGAATAACTCGTGCTTCTCCTCCTAACATTTTTATCCATCGGGAAGCGCAGAGGCCATCACCCCCGTTATTTCCCTTTCCCGCAAAAACAGCCACCTTCCTTCCTTTCCTTTCCTCTTTCAGGCGGTGAAGTATCGTTTCTGCCACCGCTTTGCCTGCGTTCTCCATCAATACCTCTACGGGAATACCCACTTCCTTTCGGGCTCGCTCATCCACTTCCCTCATTTCATCCGTCATCAAAACTTTCATTTGCCTTCCCTTCTACAATTATACACTCCCTCCACTGAATTGAAATTTTCCCTTCCTTTCTATTCCGCCCTCGCCTGTCCTTCGCCACCTTGCAAAATTTTGCAGGGCGTGGTTGGATAATTTGGGCATGGAAGTCCTCCAGAAATTTTTCGCCTCCCCCCACTCTCCCCGTGTAACTCTGGGGGCGGGACCCATCGGGGAATATCTGGAAAATCTCTCGCGAAATAGATTATGGGCAGCGAGTGAAGAAGACTATACTGAATAATGGTGAATATGATTGAGGATGCGAGTGAATGCCTCCAGAGTGAATGAAGGTTTTATGTCCGATGTTACCGTAAGTATCAATAAGTATCAAGTAGAGTGATATGTCTCCACCGCCGAAAATATCAACGACAATCCTTCATCCTGTCTGTTTACGATGGGGAGGGAAAGAAGTGGGGTTAGAGTGTGAAGGTGGTAATGCCTTGAATGCGGCCGATGCGGGAGTGTAATAGATTCCAGGAATCTCCACCATCGTCGGAAGTATAGAGTTGCCCGGTAGTGGTTCCGAAGAACAGGGTTCCGTCATCACTGGAGGTCAGGGCGTGGCGGAGGACGCAAGTGTGAATGTGTGAGGGTAACCCTTTGCTTGCCTTTTCCCAGGTTATTCCGGTATCGGATGAACGCCAGACTTCCAGCGGTCCCTGGATGCAACTATTGTGATGTTTACATTTTCCTTGATAAGCAGGGATTACGAAGATAGTGGGATGGGAAGCAATAGTAACCGCAATGGGGAAGCCGTGTCGGCTGGGTAGCCCTTCACTGATATCCTGCCACGACTCGCCAGAATCGTCGCTCCGATATACTCCGCAATGATTCTGCTGGAAGAGGAGAGTTTTCTGTTTTTTCAGTGGAGCCATAGCGATGCGATGGGTGCAAGCATGGACTTCTTTCAGGTGGTGGGGGTCATTTTTTGCTGTCGGGCATGAGGAGAGAGTACCTTTCCGGATGCGAGTCCACGAAGCGCCATCGTCATCGGAGCGATAGGCTCCTCCTCCGGAACTGACGATATAGATTCGCCCGTTTTTTAAAGGGTCAAACAGCACTGTGTGTAAGCAATGCCCGGTGGTGCCAAAGCCCCAGTCAATTCCCCACTCTTTCCGACCGGGTGCCTGATGGAGCCCTTCCACATCGTTCCAGGAAATTCCTCCATTCTCGGAGCGGAAGAGGTGTCCATAGTGTGTGCCCGCAAGAATTACCCGGGGATTTTCAGGGTTCAGAGTGAGGGTCCAGACTTTCCGGATAGGCATACCCTGATAAGAGCGTGTCCATTTTCTTCCGATGTTTTTGCTGATATAAACGCCGTCGGTGAGGGTTGCTGAATACAAAATTCCGGAATGTTCATCTACGGCATAGTGGTTCACAGAATGGGCTATGAGGAAGGTGCGGAGTAATTTCCACTTCCTTCCTACCTGTTGAAAGAGAACACCTGCGTTATCAGTGCCTATCAGTAATCCTCTCATAGCCCGCCCTCCTTATGGTTTGATATTCTTCTTTTCGTGGGCAGAAGAAGTAGCCCGAGAGTTTTTCACTGCAATCAATTGAGCGAGAATGGAGACAGCGATTTCTTCTGGGCTCTTGCCACCGATGGGCAATCCAATGGGTGCGTGAACTCGTTGTAGAGCGGATTCTAAAATGCCCTCTTTTTTGAATTCGTGGACAAATTGGAGCCATTTAGATTTGGAGCCCACCATTCCCAGGTAGGCGACGGGCTTCTGGCAGTAACGACGAACGAGGGATTTATCTATTTCATGGTCCCGGGTGACGATGACGATGTAAGTGTTTTCATCCACCGGTGGGATGTTTTTTTCGAACTCGGGGTCGGTGAGAATGACTTTCCGGGCGCCGGGGTGGAGCCCAGGGGTAGCGAACTCGGGTCGGTCGTCCACGACGGTGATGGAAAAGAGGGCTGTGTCACCGGTCAGGCGTGAAAGAGCGCGGGCAATATGCCCCCCGCCGAAAATCAATAATTGGGGTGGCGGATGGAAAGCCTGCAGGAAGACTGTGGCTTGCCCCGCACAGTACATCCCTGCTTCCGAAGGCGTCAGTAAGTATTCCTTCAGCAGGGTTTTCCCCTCTCTCATCAGGTGGAGGGCATCCTGGATAACTTCCGCTTCAAAAGTTCCACCTCCGATGGTTCCTTCACCGGAGGAATCGGGGAAGATAATCATGCGGGCACCCGGCTCCCGGGGCGAGGAGCCCTTCACTCCCACCAGTTCAGCGAGAACGAACACTTTACGCTCCTCCAGCAGGTCTGCGATGCGCCGGTGAAATTTTTCTTCCTCCATTATCGCCGTTACAGCACGGGGTCAGGGGTGGATGGACGAATTCGTTCCATCAGTATGGGATAGCCGTGCGAATGCGCCTCAATACCTTCTCTTTTCCTAAAATCTCCATGCAGTCAAAAAGAGGTGGAGACGCATCTTTCCCGGTGATTGCCACCCGGAGGGGCTGGAAAACTTCCTGAGTTTTCAGCCCAGAATCCGAAACGAGTTGTCGCAAGGCTGGCTCAATCTTCTCCCTGATGAAAGGCTCAATGAGGTTCAGGACTTCCAGGACCTGCTGGAAAATAACCGGGATATGGGGGTTACTCAAATACTTTTTCTGTAAGGTCGGGGGAATTTTCACCTCCTGGAAGAAGAAATCCGCTTTCTCCGCGATTTCACCAAAAGTTTCAATACGTTCCAGGAAAAGGGGAGCGATACGAGGTATGAGAGATTCCTGTGCAGGGGACTGGAGAAGACCTCCTTTCTGGAGAACCTTGCACAGGGCGGATTCAAACTCCTGCCGGGGCATCTGCCGGATGTATTTTCCATTCATCCAATTCAGTTTTTTAAGGGAAAACCGGGCGGGGGAATGGTGAAGACGCTCCAGTTGGAACGCCTGAATCAGTTCTTCCCGGCTAAAAAATTCCCGCTCACTCCCCGGGGACCAACCGAGAAGAGCGAGGAAGTTGAACAGTGCCGACGGGAGGTAGCCCCGGGCACGGTAGGCTTCCACGGATGTGGCGCCGTGGCGCTTGGACAGCGGCGTTCCATCCTCCCCGTGAATCAGCGGCAGATGGAGAAATTCCGGCGGTTCGTACCCAAAAGCACGATATAACAGCAGTTGCTTGGGGGTATTGGAAAGATGGTCTTCTCCCCGGAAAACATGTGTAATTCCCATGGCATGGTCATCCACCACCACAGAGAAGTTATAGAGGGGGCTACCGTCCTCCTTCATAATGGAGAAATCACCCACTTCCTCACTGAGGAAGTCCACATCACCGCGGAGGCGGTCGTGAAATCGGATTTGTTCACCCATTGGGGTTTTGAAGCGAATCACCGGCTTCAGCCCCTGGGTTTTCAGGGCTTTTATCTCCTTCGGGGTGTAATCCCGGCAGGGGTGGGGTTTGCCGGGTTTGGGGGCTTGACCGGGCTCACAATAGCAGAAGTAGGCTTTTCCCTCTTTCAGGAGTCGTTCCACATGTTCCTGATAAAGGGGTTTTCGCTGGGATTGGAAGTATGGGCCGCAAGGGCCACCCACATCCGGTCCTTCATCCCAATCCAGTCCCAGCCAGTGGAGGCTGTTGAGGATAGTTTCCACGAATTCCGGGGCGGAGCGTTGCACATCGGTATCCTCAATCCGAAGGATAAAAATCCCGCCGGTGTGACGAGCAAAGAGCCAATTATAAAGAGCGGTTCGGGCGTTCCCGATGTGCAAAAGGCCAGTGGGGCTGGGAGCGAAGCGGAGCCGCACTTTCCGTTCCCCTGCAGGAAGAGAGCCTCTGTCCTGCATCACACCGATTTCTCTCCCTTCCGGATTTTCACCACCATAGAAATTTCCACCGGGGAATTCATAGGCAGGGAAGCCACGCCCACGGCTTCCCGGCTGTGTTTGCCTGCTTCTCCGAAGACTTCCACCAGTAACTCAGAGGCACCATTCACCACCAGTGGATGGGCGGTGAACCCCGGGTCGCTTGCGACATATCCGGTGAGACGGACGATGCGTTCCACCTCTTCATCGGCACGGAGTTCTGAACTCAGGATAGAAAGAAGATTCAACGCACTCTGTCGGGAAGCTTCCTGCGCCTGCTGAAGGCTTACCTGTGTGGGAACTTTTCCCTCAAATAACAACTTACCTTCCTTCAATGGGAGGGTGCCGGAAAGGAAGAAGAGGTTCCCCGCTCGCACCACTGGCACATAACTTGCGATGGGTTTTGGCGGTTCCGGTAGCACAATCCCTTTCACCTTCAAAGTTTCTCGCCAATCCATTTCTCTATTATTCTAACATAAAGGAAGAGGTGTATGACGCAGATGCCCAACTTTGAAGTGCTGGGATTTCGCTTCCCATCGTTCAGCCTGATAAAATTAGATAGAGTTAAACCCGTATGACACTTCCGTGGGTATTTATTTTTATACCATTTGTTGGGACCCTGGCGGGGTCGGTTGTGAAAACGGCGGTGGCGTTCCAATCTCGCTCTCTTGGCGGTTTAGGGTGGCAGGTGGGCGCTCTCACTTCCGGATTTATGCTGGCTCGTGCCCTTTCTTCGCCTCTCTTCGGGTATCTCATGGACCGGCTCACCGGAGATTCGTCCCGGAGAACTTTTTTCCAGCGTCTTTTTATCCTTGCCGGTCTACTTCTTTTCGCTCTGACTTCTATCTTTTTCCTTCTCACTCCTTTCATCTGGATGCTCATCCTTCTGCGCACACTCCAGGGAGTGTGTGCGGGGGTGCTCTGGCCCACGATGCAAACCTATGTGGCGGAAAGTGCCGATGCTCAATCATCGGCGAAGTGGCTGGCCGTCTATTTCATTTCTGGAGAGCTGGGTTTGTCGCTTGGCTATCTCCTCTACGGCTCTTTTTTTACAGGCTCGTTTTCGGGAGCTATGGGGGCGGGAATTTTTTTCTTCCTGCTCACCGCCTGGAGCACGCGGTATCTTCCTTCTCCGCGTCCAGCAACGAAGGCTGGCATTTCACCTGCCCTTGCGAACTCCCATTTCTACACTTCTGCCTGGCTATACCTGACTACTTTCAGCGCAGGACTGGGAGTGGGGCTTACTGGAGAACTTCTCCTTATTTACCTGAAAGAGGTTCAAGCATTTACCGTTTCGGAGACCACTTATCTTCTTTTTATAGCAGGTGTGGTGGGGCAGGGCGTCAGCCTTTATCTATCCCATCTGGCAGGTCAAGGGAATTTAGAAGCGGGATTGCATCGCAGTCTTCTGCTGACGGCCTCTGGTGCTTTCCTCCTTTCTTTTCGCGGAGGTTTTTATACCACCTTTCCCGCTCTACTTTTCCTTTTCAGCGGACTATACAGTTTTTCCCCAATTTCAAGGGCTTACGCAAGCCTACGGTCCTATAATCCTGCCACGGTGATTGGTTTCCTGAACACGGCTGGCAACCTCGGAGGATTCCTCTCTCCACTCCTCGGGGGGTATCTCTATGAGATTTTTCTTCACAAATCGGCGGGTGTTTTTTCTCCTTCTGCTGCACCCTATTTGCTCCTCGCTATCCCTCTTTTAACCCTGGGAGTGCTTCGCCCTTCCGTCTGTATTCAAAATCAGGAAAATAGAAATCACCCGTGAGAGAAATTCGGGAAATTCTCATCCTCTGGATTTTGACGATGGTTCGGGTCTGGATTCCTTATCTTCATTATAACCATCTCGCCGGTGCTGTATGGGTTATGGCTTCGCTGTTTTATCTCCTCTCTGTGCAATATGCCCGGTGGAAGTCAATAAAAGCCCTTCCTGCGACAGAATCCTCACTGGCGAAAGAAGGTGGTATTCGCTGGGATACTTTTTTCCCCTGCCTTCGTGTTGTATCGCCATTTCTTGTTGTTTTTATATTCCTGATTGTTGTAATTTATATCTCGGAGGGGCAACCGACACTTTGCCGAAATCTACCTCTCCGCTATCTCCTCTATTTCCTGTGGGCTTTATTTCAGCAATACCTTTTGCAGGGTTTCATCGTGGTGCGACTGCGATCCTTCGGGAAAAGTCGGGTGTGGACAGCATTCCTAACGGGGTTGATTTTCGCCAGTGTTCACCTACCCAATCCAGGCCTCACGGTGGCGACCTTCATCGGTGGATGGATTTTATCCTATGCGTTTTTAATTTACCCCAATCTTTTTTCTGTTGCCATAGCCCATAGCCTGATTGCTGTGAGTATGAAATGCTTTCTACCGAAGACCATTCTTGCCAACATGTATGTGGGGATTTATTACCTCTATCCGCCCCCTTAAGAGGGGAGCAGGTGGAAAACCGGAAGCAGGAGGTCGGGAGGTTAAGTGGTAGATTTTTTCTCTTCAGAATTTTTCAGGTATTTTTCCGGGTTTTTATCAAAGGCGATTTTACATCCCCGGGCGCAGAAGTAATAAGTTTTTCCCTGATACACCGAGATAGCCGCCGCCTTCTCCGGGTCCACCTTCATCCCGCAAACCGGGTCGATTTCCATAGCCACAATCATCACCACCCCTTCAATTATACAACCCCGACGATAAGTATTGGAAAATCTTACCTCCACATGGTAGATGCTTCACTGCGTTCTGCCTGACGAAAGGCATTTGACTTCTGTGCCTGACCCCTTATAATCACCATTGGACTTGAGAAAGAAGGAGGTTTTTAGAAGGTGAGATACCGGGTGGTACTGATTCCTGGGGATGGCACGGGGCCGGAAATTACGGAGGCAACGGTGAGGGTTCTGGAAGCCACGGGCGTGAAATTTGAATGGATGGAGTATTTAGTGGGAGAAACGGCGTTGAAGCAGAAGGGCACCCCATTACCCGATGAGGTGATTGAAGCCATTCGTCAGACGAAGGTGGCGCTCAAGGGGCCTATCACCACTCCGATAGCGAGTGGATTTCGGAGTGTGAATGTGGCTCTTCGGAAAGCCCTGAACCTGTATGCCAACATCCGACCAGCAAAATATATGCCCGGCGTGAAATCCCGATTCCCGGAGACGGACATCGTGGTCATCCGTGAAAACACCGAAGATTTGTATTCCGGGGTAGAATATTTTATGAACCCGGAGACGGCCATTTCGTTGAAAATCATCACCCGGGAAGCGTCGGAGCGCATCGTCCGTTTCGCCTTTGAGTATGCGCAAAAAGAAGGACGAAAGAAGGTTACCGCCGTCCATAAAGCCAACATCCTGAAGTATAGCGATGGACTCTTTCTGGAAGTTGCCCGGTATGTGGCTCAACAATATCCCGACATTGCATTTGAGGATCGCATCGTGGATAATATGTGCATGCAGTTGGTGCAGAAGCCGGAACTGTATGATGTTCTGGTTCTTCCGAATCTTTATGGCGACATTATTTCGGATTTATGCGCTGGATTGGTGGGGGGGTTAGGGGTGGCGCCCAGCGGGAATATAGGCGATGACGGCGCTCTGTTTGAAGCGGTCCACGGCAGTGCTCCCAAGTATACCGGTAAGAACAAAGTAAACCCCACCGCCCTCATCCTCACAGGCGCTATGATGCTCAAGTATTTGGGTGAAGCAGAAGCGGCACTGACAGTGGAACGAGCCGTCCGAAAAGTCATCGCGGAAGGGAAATTTGTCACTTATGACCTGAAGCCGAACCGGGATGACCCTACCGCCGTAGGCACATCCCAGATGGCGGATGCCATTGTGAAAGTCATTAAAGCTGGCATCTAACCCCCCGCTTACGCTCCTTCCCGAGTCATCCTCATAAAATACTCAGAATTTTGGGACCCCTTCACATCGCCTTATGTATTGAAATATCGGGTTTCCACCACAGGGATTTCAGAGAGTGAAGGGGGCAGAATTGCAAGAATTTTCTTTTTCCCTGTGGTATGATGGTAAATGGGGGTGATAATTTATGAAAGGATGGGTAAGGGTGGGGATGAGTGTGGGAATTTTGCCGATGTGTCTCGTGGCTGGCGCAAAATCTTTCGGGCAGGATGTGGCGCCCCTTAGAGCGACAAGTTTGATGGAAGAAGCCCTGAGTATGACGGAGAAAATAGAGAATCCCCGGGATAAAGCCTTTGCCCTTCGTCATATCGCCGGTCAAGCGGCAAAAATAGATAAAGCCCTCGCACTTTCCATATTTGAACGAGCGGCATCGGAGGCGGAGAAAATTGAAGATGCCAGCCAGAGAATCTCAGCTTACCAGGAAATCGTTCTGGACCTGTCGGAGATGGATATGGACCGGGCTATTGCAATAGTTCAGAAAATTTCAGATGAAACAATGCAGTCCTTTGTCATCCGCGACATCACTCAGCCCCTCACTGAAAGGGATGTGGAAGAAGCTATGGCGGTGGTGGAGAAGACTCCAGACCCCGGTCCCAAAATCTCTGCTTTGATTTCCATAGCCCAGAAACTGGCGAAGAAGGACCCGGCGCGTGCTCTAACCCTGGTAGAGAAAATCCGGGACCCCAATCCCAGGTCTATAGCGCTATATGAGATTGTTTCTGAACTTTCTCAAACCCACATTCGCCTTGCTCTCACGGTGGCGGATTCAATTCCTGACCCTTTTTTCAAAGCAAGTGCCCTCAAAATCATTTCTGCAGAGCAGGCGAAAACCGATGTGGAAGTTGCGAAGAAAATGGCTGAGGAGATTCCCGAGCCTTATGAAAAAGCAGATGCTTTGAGTCGCATCGGCATAGAGGTCGCAAGGACTGACACGAAGGGCGCCCTCACCTTTTTTCAGCTCGCCCTGCAAGAGGGGGAAAAAATTTCTGACCCTACCCGAAAGGTTCACCTTCTCCTACCCATAGCCAGAGAGATGGTGAATTGGGACTCGGCTCGTGCTCTGGACATATTTGACCGTGCCATTCAATCTGCAAAGAGAATCTATGATGAGGGAATGAAGGATAGAAACCTGCAGGAAATCGCTATTGCCCTTGCGAGCATAGATTTTGACCGAGCTTTCAAAGTGGCGAATGAAATCTCCAATACCTGGATCCGGGCGGAGACCATTCGTATTCTCATCGTTGAAATAGCCAAAAAAGATGTCCCCGGCGCCCTGCAAAGGGTAGAAAGTATTGAGGATTCAGACTTTAGAGCCTCCGCCCTGTTGAGTCTCGCCACAGAAGTGGCAAAAAAGGATATGGGGCTCGCCCTGCAGATTGCAGAGAAAATCGGTTTACCCTTCTGGCTTGCCCGGGCTTATGGGAACATCTCCGTAGAAGTGGCGCGCTACAATCTTCCTGCGGCTCTGGGTATCGTGCAAAAAATCACCACCACTAACGACAGGGATAAAGCCTATCATCATATCGCTGAACTCCTGGCAAAAACGGATATAGAACAGGCTATAAATTTAACGGAAAGAATTCAGGATAACGAGCGGAAGGGCGAAGCCTTGCATACCCTCGCCCTGGGACTGGCAGAAAGGGATTTCCAGCGAGCCCTGGGGCTGGTGGAAAAGATGACACCCGACTCCGATGAGAAGCGAAAAGCCTTGCTGGACATCGCATCGGAATTAAGGGGGAAGGACCTGAAGCAAAGGGAAAAGTTGCTGGAGCAAGCGGCAGAAATCGCCCGTCAGCGGCAGGATGCCATCGCCCTGGCTGAAGTGGCTGTGTTTTTCCTGTAGGGTCATTATCATTTTTTACAAATCCAGTCCCGCGCCCTTTTCGGAAGGCAATTGATTGCTACCTGGCTGGATCCAGAGGATATTATCCCGTGCGAAAGGTTTCGGGTAAGAATCTTCCCCGCCGCCGGTATCTAAAAAGATGCCAATCGTAGGCATAAAATCCCGAATTAGCCCTACCGGGCCACCCACGCTGGATTTACCGAGAGTTAAATCTGCGGACACACGGTAAATATCCTTCCCGCTTTTATCCCAGAATAAGCCCATACCGTTAGCATTACCGGCGCCGAGGCTGAGATTGGGGGCATCATAAACATCATCACCCGCCTCGTCTATCAGGAAACCCACGGTGAAATCGTGCCCGGCGCCTTGAGCCATATTATGGGTGGCGGAATAATGGTCGTTTCCTCCACCCTCCCAGAGGATGCCAACGCCGAAGTGGGCTCCTGCGCCCTGAACATACCAAACACCTTTATACTCATCATTCCCCGCTTTATCTGCGAGGATGCCCACGCCATACCAGTACGCCTGCCCCTGGCCGAAGACGCCGCAAGAGTAATGGTCATTTCCATCGCCATCCACGAGAATACCCACACCGCCTGCGAGGGAATGCCCATCCGTGAAATCTGCCCGCTTCCCCATTCCCATCCCTTGCACAAGACTGCTGTTGTGTTCCTTCGTCTGGGCAGCAGGAAATTTGATGTCCGAATCGTTGCCCGTGTAAATATCGTCTCCGGCTACATCCACCAGGAGCCCGCTACCGAGAACCCAACCATATCCCTGACCCTGCTGGTAGAGGGCATACGAGTCATTTCCCTGCAGGTCCGATAGGACGCCCACACCGAAGAACCCTGCCCCCTGCCCGCCCGCAAAAGCATCGTAGGAATCATCACCGGCTCTATCCATCAGGATGCCCGCGCCAAAGAATCCAGCGCCCTGCGTCAAAGACTTGCTCCTGTAAGTATCATTCCCCTGAAGGTCAACCAGATAAGCCCAGCCGAGAATGCCGGCGCCGAAGGAAGGAACCTTCGCATCCTCCGAGATATAGGTGTCATTCCCCTGAAGGTCAATCAGGATAGAGATGGGGTTGGCGGGGGAAGAGGATGCGCCCGTGGTGTAGGTGTCATTTCCACCCACATCCACAAGGATGAACGGGTTCTTTTCCGAATAGGAATCATCTCCTGCCCCCCGGATGGAAATGGCGCCCACAGGGGTGGAAGCATGGAAAGAAAATTTCTTATCCGTGTGGAATGAAGAAAGAGATTTCACCACTTCATCCAGGGTGAGAGCGAGGTCAATACCGCCGGTATTCAGATACAGAAAATCCACCTGGTCGGCGAAAGATTCTACTCGCCGAATGACCTCCTCCTGCACCTGTTCCGAATCAATCCCCACCACATAGGAAATCGCATCGCCAAAAACTTTCTCCACATCCTTCACTGCGACTTTCTGAAAAGCCAGGTCCCTCCAGGAGAGAACCTCAGCAGAGGTCACAACGAGCAATGCCACCTCCTTCGCTACTTCGGGTGGCACCTCCGAAGCGGTTTTTTGAAGCCGCTGGTATTCATTTTTCGGTAATTTTTTTCCGTTTTTCTCATAGAGGAATTGAATGGCGTTGGGGAGGACGTCCGTTTCTTTCAGTTTTTTCCGGTAGCCTTCCACAGGGTTGAAAATCAGGCTACGGCGGACAGAAGTTTTCACTTTTGCCGCCGTGCGCATCAACAGATTCCCTATAGATTCCGAGTTCTTCAGGGTGTCCTCCGCAAAATAAGGCACATAATTTGGAATTTTCAGGGGGCTATCTATGAAGACATCAAAGAAATGAAGACGATACTTATCCCCGCCGAAAAAATTCATATCCAGCCGGTCAAACTTCAGCGTCTCTTTCGTGTATCCGATGATGGGTAAAACCTTCTCCCACGGGTCTTCTTCAGCCACTCCCGAAATCAGCATCATTGCGAGGAGAATACCTGAGAAATTCAGATATTTTTTCATCTTTTCCGCCCTCCTTCTCCCAATCATATCACAAGCGGGAAGAAAAATTTTTATCCCATTTCTCTGGCAGGAACAGGGTGTCAACGAGCCCTGGACTCAAAAGGGAGGGAAGTGCGGAGTCAAGGCTGTCTGTGGGGGGAATCCATTTGAATTTGTGACAGGAATAAAAAGGGGCGGCCGCCGACACGGTCAAGCCGCCCCACTTTTTAAGTCAAAAAGGACTAACGAGTTTTACGGTAGTTCCGGGGGGCTTATGCTTTCCTCAGGCTGGGATTCTTTCGGAATTCCGGGTTCTCCAGTTCCGGGACCTCTCTTCCAATCATCCCGGTTCAGGACGCTGTCGCCATTCCGGTCCAGACGCTCAAAAAGGGTGTTTATACCCGTCTGAAATTCCTCCTTGCTCAAAGCCCCATCCTTGTTTGTATCCAACCGCGCCATGCGGGAGAAAACAGGAGGAAGGTTGTCTTGCCGCTTTTTCATTCCAGCGATGAATTCTTCTCCGGTAATGGCGCCATCGTGGTTTGCATCCAGCCTCTGGAATAACTCCTCGCGTCCGGGAAACTCATCCCTGACAATTTTTCCATCGCCATTGGCATCCAGTTTCTTCAGGTGCTCCAGGATTTTATCCTGCACTTCACCCAGGAAAGCGTTTCGTGCCTTCTGCGCCTCTTCCCTGGTGATGACACCATTTCCGTCAGAGTCCACCTTCTGGAAAAGGGTCATCCAGCCCGAAGTGAACTCCTCCCGGGAGATGGAACCATCTTTATTGGCATCAAATTTTTGCCACGCCATTCTCCCCGTATGCTTTACCGCTTCCTTTTTGAAATGTTCCCTTTTCACCGACCTTCCTTCCGGCTTACCCGCGAGCAGGAAGGGAACCACCAGCACCGCCGTAACTATCAGAATTATTTTTTTCATTCTTCCATTCACCTCCACTTTCCTATAAACAAGGAAAGGTTCTAAAAGTTTCATCCTGTTTTCAGAGAGGGATGAGTGGGGAATGTCAGAAGAAAATCTACCGGGAAATCATGCGGGAGGGCTGTGACATCGGGAAATGTTTCTTTTCCTTAAGGGGAGCCCCCACCGATTTTTCAACAGGAACGATGATTTGTATCACCTGGTCAGGATCTATTGACTCAAAAAGTGTAGACTTTTGACAAAGAGAAGGAGAATAAGATATAATATACACTCGCAAGAGCGGGATGTGGCTCAGCCTGGCTTAGAGCGCCTGGTTCGGGACCAGGAGGTCGCGGGTTCAAGTCCCGCCGTCCCGATGGAATTTTTGGAAGGGAGAGAAAGATGAAAAGGTGGATTTTTACAGGTATAATTTTGTTGACCGGGATTCCCTTATTTTCCCAGGAACCGGAGGAGTTGCTCCGCTCCTCTATTCGGATAAAACTGCCCACAGAAACCCCTGAACTTCCTGAAATTCAGGTGAATCGGCGTCTATTTCAGAAAGAAATGATTCTAAAGCAATTTTTAGGCGAGGTCCCCCCGAAAATAGAAGAAGGAAGTATTGAGGTCTACACGGGGAAAAATGGGCAAGAGGTGGATTTCTACCCCACCCAGGTTTTTTCCTTTTTACAGCCAATTCAACCTGAAGAAGAGAAAAAAACGATGAACGAGGCAGAAGCCCGAAAGGCGGTGAATGATTTCCTGGAGAGATTTGGGGGCTTGCCGGCAGAGGCTTATCTGTTAGAGAGTAAAGCCCTGCGGGGTGAAGGTGGAGCAGGGAATCTCTATTATTACATTTACGCTCACAACTATCATAATGTGGCTGTGGAAACAGATGTGATACGCCTTACAGCAGGGGCAGGCCGTGTGGTGGAATTCGTCTTCGGATGGAGCACACCCGTGAAAGAATTTCCTTCAGTAAAAATCATTCCTGCTGAGGTGGGGCTGAAGAATGCCCTGAAATACCTGTATGTGGATATTCTGAAAAATAAATACTATGCCACGGCAGAAGTGACGGATGTGAAGTTATACTACTACAATAAGAGCCAGAAAGAGATAGAGCGGCTGGTGCCGGTGTGGCGGTTTACGATGGTGCTGACGGGTCAGTCACTTCTCCAGCCGGGTCAAACGCAATTCAGGGAGCCAGAAGCCATCGGCTATTCCATTCAGGTGCGAATCAACGCCATCACGGGGGACCCGATCCGATGAATTCCACTGTAGTGAGGATGTTTAAGAGGAACCTGAGGGGAAGGGTTTCCATCCAGGGGTATTCAAAGGGAGCATCAGCGGGATGAAGCGATATTCTCCACGGCCCACCCTCACGCTGATGGTTATGACAGAAAAGAGAGAGCCTCGTTTTTTCCGCCTCTCTTCCATAGTGGTTCGGTGGAGTCTGCTGGCGAGTGGAGTGCTACTGCTGGGGCTAACCCTCTGGATAGCCCGATACTTTTATCTGGAGAGTGAGGTTCGTAAACTCGCCGGTGTGAAGCAGATGCAGGAGCAGTTTGACACACTGAAGCAGGACCTGTTGGATGAAATGAAGAAATTCCATGCCCTTCAGGAGAAGGTTAGAAAACTGGAGGACCGGTTGAAGAGCAAGTCCTACGCACCACCACGAGAAGACACAGAAATGCAGGCTTTTCCGGTCCTTGAAGAGTCTACATTCTCACCTGATGGAATGGAGGATGCTCTGCAGGCATACAAACTTCTAACCTCACGCCGTGAAAAACTGGAAAGTCAATATGTTGCTCTGAACGAAGAAGTATCTCGGCGTCTCTCCCTTCTGGAATATATGCCCTCCATTCCTCCCACCTCTACCCTGTCCATTTCCTCCGGCTTCGGGTATAGGCGGAATCCCCTGAGTGGCAGGAAGGATTTCCATCCGGGGCTGGACATTCGGGGGGACCCTTCGGATGTGGTTCGTGCTACTGCTTCGGGCACTGTGATTTTTGCGGGCTGGAAGGGGGGATATGGACGAACCGTAATCATTGACCATGGAAATGGATTTGTTACCTGGTTTGCCCATAACTACAGTTTGACGGTTCGGAGCGGGGAACGAGTCAAAAAGGGGCAGGTAATTGCTCGCATCGGCAGCTCTGGCTACACGACAGGACCCCACCTGCACTACGAGGTTCATTACCGGGATAAAATCATAGACCCTCGCATTGTTCTAAATGTAAATGTGTTTACAGTAGAATCAATCCTGAGCAGGGTCCGGAGGTGAGGAAAAGGTGTTTGGAAAGCGAGAGGCAAAAGAGGATAAAATCACGACCATCCTGGGGGGGAATAGTTCCTTTGAGGGGACGCTGAGCGACCTTCATTCCTTGCGAGTGGATGGCCGTTTCAACGGTGACATTTCCACGGAAGGAGAAATCTTTGTAGGAAAAATGGGATATGTCAAAGGGAACCTCACGGGGAAAAGCGTGTATGTGTATGGACGGGTTCATGGGAATTTGCAAGCCAAGGAGCGTATAGAAATTATAGAAGGCGGAGTGGTGGAAGGAGATTTACATACAAAACGCCTGGTTATTTATGAGGGCGCCGTGTTTAAGGGACACAGTTATATGGAGGAGATGGTGGTTCAACCGATGGCCGAGGGTGCGCGGAGTGCGATGGTTTCTTGAACCTCCTCCGAGCATGGGTAGTGGTTCTGGGTGGAACCTTTCTGACATGGCGCTGGTTAAAAGAGGGAATGCATGGGCAACAGGAAACAGCGTGGATGATTGGGTGGGCAATCGGGATAGGTATTCTCGCTGGTGTGGGGCTTTTGTGGTATTGCAAAACGGCATCCAGGGCGCTTTTCCGTAAACTATTTCTTTTTCTTCTCGGATTTACCATACTATGGGTGATTTTTCTGGCTACGGGCGCACCCTCTTCCCCCGCCCATAACTTCCTGTTTGAAGTGCTGGAAATGGTCTGGGTGGCCGTGATAGTCCTGCCCATTCTCTGGCAGAGGAGGGAAAATGGAAATCCTACTGGCACCTGACTCGTTTAAGGGCACCCTGTGGGCCTGGGAAGTCAGCCAGGTTGTGGAAGAGGGATTGAGAGATAGCGGGCTTGACTGCCGCGTGGAGAAACTGCCCATCGCTGACGGAGGAGAAGGAACGGCGGAAGTGCTGAGAAGGGCGTGGGGAGGAATACGGATGACCTCTCAAGTCAAAGGCCCTCTATACGAGAGAGTGGAAGCATCGTGGGGTCTGAGCCCGGATAGAAAAACGGCCGTCCTGGATATGGCTTCCGCTTCCGGGCTCACTCTCGTTCCACTGGAACGCAGAAATCCCCTGCTCACGACCACTTATGGAACTGGAGAATTGATTCGGAATGCAATTCAATCGGGAGTGGAAGAGATTTTAGTGGGAATAGGAGGGAGTGCCACCGTAGATGGGGGTTTGGGCGCTCTCCGGGCACTGGGAGTAAAACTCTACGATGAACAGCGAAATCTTCTGGAGGGGCGAGGGCAGGACCTGCTTCGTCTCTCCGCGGTGGATGCGGAGGAAGCGGAAGCCATCGTGAGTTCCACCCGGATTGTGGCCATGGTGGATGTCCGGAACCCACTGTGCGGCCCGGAAGGGGCGGCTCGGGTCTACGGTCCCCAAAAAGGAGCCTCTCCTGAGGTGGTTGCCCTGCTGGAAGAGGGTCTGGAGAAGTGGGCAGAACGGATAGAAGTGGAGCGAGGGATAAGCGTGAAGAACCTGCCCGGAGCGGGTGCGGCCGGTGGATTGCCTGCCGCTCTCGTTGCCTATCTCAATGCAGAAATCTGCGCCGGTGCTCCTTTCGTCTTGAAGCGTCTCCAGTTTGATGAAAAAGTAACCGGGAAGGACCTTCTGATTACGGGTGAAGGAATGGTGGATTCTAAAACTCTGTATGGAAAAGCACCCTACGAAGCCCTCCGAAGGGCAAAACAAAAGGGCATTCCGGTGGTTCTGCTGGCCGGTTCTCTGGGACCAGGCGCAGAGGAAGTCTACCGGCATGGTGCGGACCTAATCCTCGCTTCGTTCTATGGCAAAACGCCCTTCCAGGGGACCGAACAAGAAGCCCGAGAAAATCTCTACTTTCTGTCTTACTCTCTGGGTAAGTCATTCGTTCTGGGAAGGAGGCTTCCATCTTATGCCCAGGCCTCTTCGTAAAACTTTCTTCAGCAATCTGGATGCACTGAAGGAAATCCTGGGTAAGGAAAGCCCTTTAAGTCTCAAGGAAATTATCTCCCGGATCCAGAAAAAATATCTGCTGGATGAAAGTCAGGAGGTGATTAAGAGTGATTTCGTTCTCCCCGTGCTGAAGAAGCAGGATTACTTTACCTGTGTAGAAGATGAAACAGAAGATGGAAAATGGTCTCTGGAGTATAAAAAACTTCCGGAGCATCAATGCGCCCTAAAAATCCTTCGTGCAGAAGGAAAGGTCATTCCGTCCAGGGTCTTGAGAGAAAGAATTGCTGAAAGTCTTCGCCTGCCGTTGAAGCGAGTTTTTTTCTTTCCTGAAAAAGACCCGGAGACATTCAAGAAATTTTCCTTCCCGCTGAAGGTGGAAGAGGGAGAGTGCTGGGTTCCCAGGGACTGGCGGCTCATCAACGACGAAGCGGTGGAGATTCTGAGAAGGGAAAAGACCCCGCTGAATACCCGGGAAATAGAGGAAAAGGTGCGTGCCCACTATAAACTGGCTGAGCCGGTTCTCATCTTTGAACCCCGATGGGATGACCGATTTGAGGCGCACAAGAGAAAATGGGTTCTTCGGGAAGAGCGAGAGGAGGTGATAGAGAAAAAGGCTACTTCCTGGGTTGTGGAAGTCACCCTGAAAGAAAAGGTCATTCAGGCGCTGGAGGAAATTCTTGAGAAAATGAAGCACCGCTCTCAGCCTTTCTCCCTCAATGATTTAACTCAGTCTTTACTCGGGAAAGAAGCCCAGGGTGTGAAAGATACCCTGTATTTTTCACTTCTGAGAGAATGCCTTCAAGCGAAAGAAGCCCGGGGCGAACTGGTCCGGGTCAGAGGGCATCGGGAAACCTTCTCGCTTCGTGCTGCCTGGCGGTTGTCGGAAGACATTCCTTCCGCCGTGTTTACCCTGCCGATACGAGAGGAGCCTTTTGAGCCGAAACCTTTTGAAATCTTGAGCGATAGGGGTTTGGACCCCGAAATGGTTGCTATCCTAAAAAACCCATACGATTATTTTTACGACGGCGATTATGAGGAGCACCAATTCCCTCCCTCCGGTTTCTGCATCTTCATCACTTATCATGAAATGCTCACGGGAATCGTTGCTCTTTCAGCCCCTGGAAAAGCCTTTCTAAAAAAGGAATTGGGCTTATTCTTTGAGGGTTCTTCGGGGGAGAGACCCCACTCACCCGAAACCGGTCCCGTGGCAGAACTGGAGGTGCGTATTCCCGACGGGACAAACCTCAACATTTTTATCCACCTGGGCACGGGGTTGGTCTTCGGCCTGGAAGATTTTATCAGCCGTTACTCCGAGCCCGGGGCCTGCTATCGCGTGGAAGTCACAGGCCCTTACCAGTTATCTCTGACACCGGAAGTTACACCCAGTCTATCCGAAATCTCCATCATCACTGGAGAAGAAATTGAGCGGCTGGATGAAATGATTCCACGACTACCGGAACTTTCTTTATTCCAGGTGATGGTGGAGATTCTGTCCCAGTACAAAGAGGGTTTGACCGTGATGGACCTGTACCATCGGGTGCAGTATCTACGGCGAACCAGCCGACGCCACCTTTTCAGCCTCCTGTGCCAGCACTATGCTTTCCAGAAGAAGGACCAGAAATGGAAAATTATGCCTGAACGAGTTGCCTGGGAGAAGAGGAAATCCCTTCTGGTTCATGCCCGGGAATTTCTCGCCAGCCAGTCTTTTTCCTTTTCCTTCGCGGGTCCGAAAATCCCACTTCGGGAAAAAGAAGATGGGTGGACGCTTACGCTGAGAGGAATCAAAATCCTGCCCCGACCCCGGGATTACATCCTCCTGTTTTCCCGACATGATGAGGCTTATGTGGGAAGTTTCTTTGCTTCCTCCGTTCATCGCATCAACGACGCAGAAGTCATCATAGAGACCCCTGCGCTGGAGTTGTGGGAAGTGAAAGTCCCCCTGGAGAAGGGCTGGAAAGTGGGATTGGAACGAACTTCTCTGTATCCTCTCCGCACCACCATGCTTTCAAAACTGCTGGAAACTTTTGACCGTCTTTCCTATGCTTACTGGGTGAAGAAAACCCTGACACGTTCCTTTCGTTTCGTGGAGATGACCCCGGCGCTCACGCAGAAATCTAAAGATGAAATCCAGGAATTGAAAGGGTATCTGGAAGAGGAACAAAGCCCGTTTCTTGCCCTGAAAGGGATTTCCTGGCAACTTCAGATGACGCCAACTTATGAGGAGTTTAACAAAATTCTGGAGGAAAAACATTATTCTCGTGGAGAACGAACCCGTCTGAAACCCTGGGAAATGCAAGAGGCTGTATTGAGTCTTGAACTTTCTTTCCCTCAGCGTCTTCTCTTCTTCCCTCTGGGGGAGGGAGAGTGGGCCCTGTCCATTCTGGAGGACTTTAAAAAGCAACTGATAGAAGGGGGCTACGGTGTAGAGGAAGAGGGAGTGAAATTCTTCCTGTCAGGGCAGGAAGAGATTCTGCCCTGGGAAAAGATAGTCTCGGACCGGCGGAGAGTGGAAAAAATTCGCATGCGAGAAGACGACTTGAATACGGATGAAGCGTTGAATGCTTTACTGGAGCGATATACTCTGGGGGTGGAACCTCGCCGTTCCCTTTTCCTGATTGCCAGCCTAAGCCTCCGATTCAAGGGCTTCGGCAGCCTTCCGTTGATGAACAAACGGGTGGAAGATTTCCTGCGGGATTCTCCCGGGCCGGATGAACTGGAAAGGAATGGCTTTGACCGCATAATCGGCGACCTGCGCAATCTATCGCATAAAGAGGTTCGGAATATCCTCACAGGCATACCTTCCTTTCTTCGTGCCGGTGGGCTTGCGTCCTTCTTCATCCACACAGATGTTAAAGGGCTGGCGGTGGATTCTGAAAAGGTTTTATCCGACGCCGTGAAACTGGTCTTCCTCCGACGATGAATCTCTCCCTTTTTCTGATTGTGCTTCTTCTTCTGGTGGCTGTGGGAGTAGGCGGCTTCTGGGCTCATCGCAGGCAAATTCGTCGTTTGAAGTCTTACTTCCGTTCCAGCCTTTTGAACCTGCAAGAAGGGAAGCCCATCCCGGAAGAGCCTCTCCTGAAAGAGATTCAACCCACCCTGCTCCAATTATTCCAGCAAAGCCAGGAACTGGCACAAAACCAACAGAATTTGGAAAGAAAGAACGCTCATCTCCAGGCAAACCAGTTATTTCTGAGGACTCTCCTGGAACTCATGAACTGGCAGGGTCCCAGAGCTGAACTTCAGGAGACCCTTGTGCACCTTCTGCTGGATGTTCTTCAAGTGGAGCAAGTGCTGTTCTTTGACTATGTTCCAAGTATAAAAGGTTTTCATTTTGCATGCCAGGCGGGAAAACCTGGCGTCGTGCCACCTTCTCTTCAATTAAGCCCGGATGAACATCCCTTCTTCCTGCGGAGAATTTTTACATCCCGAGCCTCCATCGCGCTTCAGCCAGATGACCCTGAAGCGGGTTTCCTTTTATCAGCAGTGAAAACAAATCGGGGGTTCTTGAGCCTGCTCCGACGGGAAGGCTCCCTCTACGGGCTCCTGCTCATCACTATTACCGCAGAGGATTCTGCTACCCTTCAGAAAATCCAGGAAATGTTTGACGACTATACGAAAATCATTACACTCCTGCTGGAAAATCATGCAGTGCGGGAGGAAAGTCAGAGGCATATTAAGGACCTGGAACTGGTTCATCAGATTAATCTGCAAATCAGTTCCATTCTGGAATTTTCGAATATCCTCACAACCTCAGTTGAACAGGTAGCCCGGGCTCTGGAATCCGATGTGGCTATGATTGAATTAGTGGAAAACGATGAAATCCATCTCAGGGCTTCTTCAGGAATTTCCCTGGAAGAAGTGAAAGGGATGTCTCGGATGAAAATCGGCGAGAGTTTGTCGGGATGGGTAGCGGCGGCAGGAACTCCCCTGGCGGTAGAGAACATTGAACTGGACCCCCGGTTCAAATTCAAAGGACAAGCCCGGGCCCTGGGCCTCACTTCCTACTGTGGTGTGCCGCTGATTATTACGGGAAAACTGATTGGTGTTCTTTCCGTTCTAAACCGGCAACCCCGAATCTATTCGCCCCGAGAAATTGACCTTCTAAATACCATCGCTGGCTCCCTGGGTGTGTTCTTAGAGCAGGCGACTCTCTACCAGCAGCTGCAGGATAAACTCCAGGAATTGGAAAGCGTTCACCAACAACTGAAAGCCCATGATAAAGAAATCCTTCATCTCAACCAGCAGTTGCAAGCCCTCCAACAATTCCAGCAGGAACTGGTCCACTCTCTCCCCCGGGCACTACTCAATCCCTTAACTATCATCAAAGGAACCGCTTCCATCTTCCAGACTGGCTTACAACAGACAGAGAAAGAGAAGGAGATTTTTTTCACCTTTCTGAATACACAGGTAGATGCTATGGTGGATTTCCTATCTCAACTCTCCGACTTTCTTCTGATTCAATCCGGTCAATTTGCTTTGTATCCAGAAACCCAATCATTAAAGGCTTTTCTTGAAACTCTTTTCGTGCCGTATCACGCTCTGGGGCAGGCAAAATTTAACACTTTTCAAACGCAAATCTTCGCAGAAGGAGAACAAGCGGTATTTGACCCTCGGCGTCTTCGTCTTATCTTCCGAGGCGTCCTTGGAAGAGCGTTTAGTAAGTCTAAAACTGGTGACACCATCTTTTTGCAAGCCCGCGCTGGACCCCTGGAAAAACTTCCATTCTCGCCACCCGTAAAACTATCTCCGGGAGAGTATTTATGGGTTACACTTCAGATGATTTCCGCAGAAGGGGTTCACAGAAAACCCTCGGAAGTGTTTGACACTCTAACGAAAGAGATTGAACCCATTCCCGGCAAGCCGGAAGCATTCGCCCGGGGATTTGAGGATTTCTTGACGCGGTATTTCATCTCTGCTCATGGTGGAACCTTATGGGTGGAAGATGGAAAGATAGATGAACCGAAAATCCATTTCACTGTTTCCATTTCCCCTACCCCTTATATCACGACTGCGGAGAAAGGGTTGGTTCCTTACACCCGCCCACTCGGTATCCGTTCCATCCTCCTTTTCCAGAAAGGATGGGATATTCAGCCCTGGCTGACCCTTCTCCAGAAGCATGTTCCATCCATTCTACGGGCAGAAAATTCTATGGAAGCACAAGAGATTTTAAAAAAAGAGGAGCCCGATTGCTTGTTTGTTCCCGCAGCTATTTCGGGCGATATACTTCATCTCCAGGAGGAAATCGTAAAGGGGAGTGGAGTTTCACAGAGTGTGCCCTGTGTCGTGGCTCCCCGGGACCCTCCCACGACTCCCGCTTCTACCCCACTCTATCTCCTCGTCTTGCATACTCTACGGGATAGATTTCATCCGCAGCCCGCACACTGGGAAATCGTGTATATAGATACGCTGGAGGCTCTGCGGAAGGCGACACAAATGGAGATGAAATATCATTCTATATGCCTGTTTGATTTTCCTCTGTTGACGGAAGTATATGAAACACTGGTGAACCTGCAGGGGCAAGGGTGTTTTTTGATTCTTTCGCCGAGGGAAAAGTTGCCCCTGATCCTGGATTGTCTTCACAGAGTTCTCATCGCACCATGAGTGCGTCTGCCATCTCCTTTTTATTCTTTCTCGGCGCCTTCTTTCTCGGGTCCATTCCCTCTGGTTATCTCATCACACAGGCCTGGAAAGGGGTGGATGTGCGAACCGTAGGAAGCGGAAATATTGGATTTACCAATGTGGTTCGGGCAGCGGGTTGGACACCAGGGCTCCTCACGCTCTTGCTGGACTTCTCCAAAGGTTTCTTTCCCGTGTGGCTTGCCAGTCGGTGGACTCCAAATTTAAATTTACTGCTTTGTATCGGTGCCTTTAGCCTCATCGGGCATCTGTTCACTCCCTGGCTACATTTTAAGGGCGGGAAAGGAATTGCCACTGGATTTGGCGTCACTACCGCTATTTTCCGGTGGTATATCCTCTTTCCTCTGGCGATTTTTCTCCTGTTATTCCTGACCACACGCATCGTTTCCATCTCTTCCCTATCCGCCAGTTTATCCCTTCTCGTCCTGATGTTTTTCTTACCTGACTTTCGCCAGCAACCGGTAGCGATACTGCTGGTTTTCGTGATGGTGGCACTCATCTTTTATCGCCACCAGGAAAATATCCAGCGATTTTTGAAGGGTGAGGAAAGACGGATATGAAAGCAGGAATCATCGGGAGTGGCGCCTGGGGCACTGTCCTGGCTCATCTTCTTGCCACTCAGAAGCACTCCGTTACCTGGTGGGTTCGGGAAGAGGATGTGTGTGAAAGCGTGAGGGAAGAGCATGAGAATTTTTTGTTCTTTCCAGACTTTTCAGTGAATCCTGACATAGAAGTCACGACAGACCCTTCCCTGCTTTCATCAGCAGAAGTTTTCCTTTTTGCTGTGCCATCCCCGTTTGCACGCACCATCTTAAGACAATTCTCTGGAGTGCTATCTTCTCGGGTTCCTTTCATCTCCGCCACCAAGGGAGTAGAAGCCTCTCCATTCAAACGCATCAGCGAGGTGATAGAAGAAGAGATCCCCGGGTTAAAAATCGGGGTGCTCTCGGGCCCCAATCTTTCCAGGGAGGTAGCCAGAGGCGACCCATCTGCCACCGTCATCGCTTCCTCTCACGAGGAGGTTCTTCAACTGGGTCAGTCCTTGTTTGCGGGTTCCAACCTTCGGGTCTACACCTCTCAGGATGTCATCGGGGTGGAAATCGGCGGCTCCTTCAAAAACATCATTGCTATCGCCTCCGGTATGGCCACCGGGCTGGGATATGGAGCCAACACCCTGGGAGCCCTCCTTGCACGAGGACTGGCAGAAATGAAACGGGTGGGTGCTTGCCTCGGCGCTCTGTCAGAAACCTTCTCCGGCCTGGCGGGCGTCGGCGACCTGGTCACCACCTGCGCAAGCCCTTTAAGCCGAAACTATACCCTGGGCTTCCGCCTGGCACAGCAAGAACCATTAGAAAAAATCCTCTCCCATTCCCCCCATATAGCGGAAGGTGTCCCCACCACGAAAGCCTATTACACCCTCGCCCTGGAAAATAATCTGGACCTTCCCATCACCCGTGAGGTCTATCAAATCCTCTTTGAGAAGAAGGACCCAAAATCTGTCGTCCAATCCCTGATGTCCCGCCCCCTCAAACCCGAATAGCCCCGCCTGTATTTACCCCTTTACTGAAGCCCGGGCAATATAGTGAGAACCCAAAAGGATGTCAAAATCAGGTTTCTCTTTCCGCAGATGGAACCCGCTTTGTCATCTGCGACTTTTTGAGTCAATAGATCCTGACCAGGTGATACAAAACATCGTTCCTGTTGAA